>NZ_JAGFXZ010000014.1 GCF_019038395.1 Acinetobacter sp. BY419 | reverse complement strand
ATCGATCTTGAAAAAAAACCAGGCTTTGTCGAGCAGCATCGAATTGGTATGTTTACCATTGGCGGCTGGGTCAACCAAAAGCAGGGCAACCAATTTCAGCTCATCAAACCGCAGCATGCTGAAGCAGCCATCGTGTATTTATACCGGCCTGATTCCAGATGGAACCGTCAGGAAATTGTCGCTGCCAGCCTGTTTATCAATCAAGAGCATATTCCAAGTTTATTGCACAATCATTATTACTGGATTGAAGTTCCTGCAGGGACTTATCGTCTGAGTACCAGTCGGCCGCTAGGTGCCTTGCATTTCCAGAAGCCCAAATACCTGGATTTTACTGTAGAAGCAGGGCAGTCTTATTTTATTAAATATGATGAGGAAAATATCAGCACGCGGCGTAGCGTTTCAGGGCCGCTCATGCTAATGCCGGAGAATGTCGGCCTGAATGAAATTGCCTATACGCAACTTAAATCGCACAGTTTTAATTTTGTAGCACAAGACCAGGAAACCGGTCAAATTCGTAAAAAAGCCCAGAAGATTAAACCGGCTGCTTATGATCCAAGCTTAGATGTACAACTGACTACTCCTTTTAAACTATGGGATCCAAGAACCTGGTAAATGAGGCAGTATTTGACTCTCATGAATTAAAAAAGCACCCATAGAGGGTGCTTTTTTATACACTTCAAATTAGCCTGCAGCAGCGTCAACTACTGGAATCTTGCCAATTCTAGCTTGCCAGATTTTCGGTGCAGTGGCATGAATAGAAGTACCATTCACATCAACCGCGACAGAGACCGGCATGTCTTTTACGACAAACCTGTAGATCGCTTCCATACCCAGGTCAGCAAAGGCAACAACTTCGGCTTCACGGATTGCTTTCGATACCAAGTATGCAGCACCGCCAACAGCCATAAGGTAAGTTGCTTGGTTATCTTTAATGGCTTCAACAGCAGCAGGACCACGGTCTGCTTTGCCGATCATGCCATAAAGACCAGTTGCTTCAAGCACTTGACGCGTGAATTTATCCATACGCGTTGCAGTTGTAGGACCGGCAGGACCAACGACTTCATCACCGACTGGATCGACTGGACCTACGTAGTAAATGAACTTGCCTTTAAGATCAACAGGAAGTTCTTCCCCATTGTTCAACATATCAACCATACGTTTATGTGCAGCGTCGCGGCCAGTGTAAATCGTACCGTTCAGAAGCAGTGTATCGCCTGGTTTCCAGGCATTCATTTCTTCTTGCGTAATGGTGTCCAGGTCAACGCGTTTAGACGTTGAAGAATCCCATGTGACTTCAGGATAGTCTTCAAGTTTTGGTGCGATGATGTGGGCAACACCAGTACCATCTAGTGTGAAGTGTGCATGACGAGTCGCAGCACAGTTCGGGATCATACCGACTGGTTTACCCGCAGCATGACATGGATAATCTTTAATTTTAATATCAAGTACAGTCGTTAAACCGCCAAGACCTTGTGCACCAATACCCAAAGCATTTACTTTTTCGAAGATTTCGATACGAAGCTCTTCCATTTTGCTTTGTGGACCACGACGGAGCAATTCGTCCATGTTGATCTCTTCCATCAATGCTTCTTTGGCGAGCATCATGGCTTTTTCGGCAGTACCGCCAATCCCGATACCCAGCATACCTGGTGGACACCAGCCTGCACCCATGGTTGGAACAGTTTTCAGTACCCAGTCCACGATTGAATCAGATGGATTCAGCATAGCCAGTTTAGATTTGTTTTCTGAACCGCCACCTTTGGCTGCTACAGTGATATCTACTTTATTACCCGGCACAAGCTTGTGGTAAATCACGGCAGGGGTGTTGTCTTTGGTATTCTTACGACCAAAAGCAGGATCAGCCAGAACTGATGCGCGGAGCACGTTTGAGTTTTCTAAATAACCCTGACGTACACCTTCGTTGATTGCATCATCCAGGCTCATGGTTAAATCGAATTTAACGTCCATGCCCACTTCAACAAATACGTTGACGATACCGGTATCTTGACAGATTGGGCGGTGGCCTTCTGCACACATGCGTGAGTTAATTAAGATTTGCGCGATCGCATCTTTAGCAGCTTTGTTCTCTTCACGATCATACGCACGACTCATCGCTTGGATAAAGTCTTGTGGGTGATAGTAAGAAATGAACTGAAGCGCATCTTTAACCGATGTGATCAAGTCATCTTGCTTGATAATAGTTGTCATACAAATATCTCTTGAGCGGGCTGATAGCTAGCGGGCTAAATTATAAGACAAAAGAATCGGGTTGTGGGCATTTTGGGCGAGCATTGGCCGAAAGTTTATAGTTTAAGCAATCTGAAGAAGGACTTTCACTGTTCACGGATCAAATATGACAGCAACTGGTCATATTGAGTGTCATATTTCAGAGTGAAAATAGGCATAATTTTCATTATTTTTTATTAAATGTTTGAATTTTAATAATTATTTTAAATTTAATAAAAAACCGGATTGTCATATAACTGTCATATAACTTTTACATAATGCAGCTATCGAAACGGGAGATCTTAACAATGATTACAGGTATTTTAATGGCAGGCGGTTTTTGTGTATATATCGCTGCAACTTGGATGTATGGTCAGAAAGAAGATCAAGCCTAAGCTTCATCTTCTTTCTTATTTTTAGACCCTAAATCATTAAGCTATCTTCAAATCTAATTCATCTCAATATAAAAATATTCGAAAACTCAAATTTAAAAAGTACCCTTCTTATGGGGTAGTTAAGTCCTGCTGACTATTTACATTCTTAACCCTTCAAAACCCAAAGCCTGAAAACCCTTACACATGCGGCGTTTTTTATTGCTTAGACTGTTTCTCTCAACTTCTAGAAACAGGCAAATAGAATGAATAATTTTAATGCAAGTGATATTAAAGAACATGCTTCAGTCATTGCTTCATGTGGTACTCAAGTCGGGAAGGTGGACCATTTAGAAGGTCAGGATTCAATTAAATTAACAAGAAGTGATGATGAAAATAATGAACATCATTTGATTCCCTTAAGTTGGGTAAGTGAAATCAAAGATGACAGCGTAGTGCTAAGTAAAACGGCAGAAGAAGTACGTCAACAGTGGACTACCTTATAAAAGTGTTTTATGTCTGATTGATGCTGGTTTAGGCGAGAAAGTAAAAACCAGCTATAAGTTTTGGCCGACAGAATTGATCTGTTAAAGTGCTAAATGCCAGCCTGATAGGTTGGCATTTATTTTATTCATACCATTTATTTTTATTCATACAATGGATTTCGTGCCTGCATCATGATTTCATCTGAATATTTACCTTCGTATTCAAAAGCATCTTTTTTAACTTCCATCACTTGGAAACCGCATTTTTCATAGGCACGAATCCCGCGTGGATTATGTCCAAAAACTTGTAAAGATAGTGTCTTTAATTTTAATTGCTTAAAAGCCCACGTTTTGATGAGTTCAATGGCTTCACTGCCATAACCTTGGCTAGTAAACCTGATTTGAGAGAGTGCAATGCGAAATTCCGCTGTTAGGTCTTCAGGATCAATCTCTAAGACAGATAATTCCCCAATCATGCTGTGATCAGCCTGCAGACAAATGGAAAAATCATAACGGAGCGGATGATCAAGGCAATGTCGAATATGTGCTTCAATTTCAGCGAGGTTGAATTTCCGCCTTAAGCCTGTCATATAGCGAATCTCATCGACTTGCGTAGCTTCCAGGAAAATGGGTGCATCTTCAACTTTTAGAGGCCTTAAGTAGATACGAGCTGCATTTAAGTGAGGTATAGATTTAATGATATTTGGAGACATTTTTTATTTTCGAGATAATCAGTGGGTAGATTATAGAAAATCTGATCAGTCATGAGAAAAAATAAAATGATTAATAAAAAACCATCTGATTTTTTAATCAGATGGTCTGGAAAACTTAAATTCAAGACAGATTAAGCTTCCTGTTGCTCGGCCTGAATCGCAGTTAAGGCGATGGTAAACACAATGTCATCGACCAAGGCACCACGCGACAGGTCATTGACAGGCTTATTCAGGCCTTGCAGCATTGGCCCGACACTGACGACATTGGCAGCGCGTTGAACCGCTTTATAGGTGGTATTACCCGTATTAAGATCCGGGAAAATAAACACATTGGCACGCCCGGCCACTTGTGATTCTGGCGCTTTTTGACGACCTACGCTTTCAACCGATGCAGCATCATATTGTAATGGTCCATCAATCAGCAGATCAGGGCGGCGTTCTTTGGCAATGCGGGTGGCTTCCGCGACTTTTTCCACATCTGCACCGGCACCTGAAGTACCTGTCGAATAGGAAATCATGGCAATACGTGGGTCAATGCCAAAAGCTTTGGCAGAATCGGCAGATTGAATTGCAATCTCGGCCAGTTGTTCTGCATCAGGATCCGGATTAATCGCACAGTCGCCGTAAACATAGACTTCATCTGGCAACAGCATAAAGAAAACGGAAGAGACTAATGAATATTCCGGTGCAGTCTTGATCAGCTGGAAGGCAGGACGTACCGTATTTGCCGTGGTATGCACTGCACCAGACACCAGACCATCGACTTGATCCAGCGCCAGCATCATCGTGCCAAGAACCACGGTATCCTGTAGTTGTTCACGTGCTTGAAGCTCATTGAGCTTGCCTTTACGCAGCTCCACCATCTTGTCGATATAGTTTTCACGCACCAGGTCCGGATCAAGAATTTCCAGATCTTCAGGCAATTCGATACTACGAGCTTTTGCCACTTCTAAAACAGATTCGGGCTTGGCCAATAAAATACATTGTGCAATGCCACGCGCCTGACAGATTGCTGCAGCCTGTACTGTACGCGGTTCGTCACCTTCAGGTAATACAATACGTTTTTTTGCGGCAATCGACTTTTGTACCAGTTCATGACGGAAAGCTGAAGGCGATAGACGTGGTTTATAAGAGCCATTTAGGATCTGGTCCAACCATTCCGGATTGATGTGACTCGAAACAAAGCGCGTAACCTGATCTGCACGTTCCGTGTCATCCACCGGAATTTCATTGCTGAGATTTGCCAGTTTTTGTGCGGTTTCAAACGTGCTGAGTGGCGAGTGCAAGATCGGTAAACCCTGCTTGATGGCGGCCTGGCAGAACTCCAGTACATGATCATTCGGCTGATGATGTTCAGTCAGCACCAGGCCAGCCAAAGGAATGCCATTGCTGCTGGCCAGACTGCTTGCCAATAACACGTCAACCCGGTCAGAGGCACTGATGATCAGTTCACCCGCTACAAACTTATGCAATTCATGTTCAATATTGGCTGAAATCAGGCTGCTATTTTGCACACGGCGCTGCGTGGCTTCGCCTTCGTTAATCCAGTAAGCAGAAATATGTGCAGCCAGATCAGACATGCGCGGCACACTTAAAGTTTTACTGAAAGGCACCAATCCAATCACTGGTAATTTTTCTGAACCAATATGCGGATGAGTCTGTTGAATGGCGGTGATAAATTCTGCAGTTTCAGTCTTAAGACGTAAATCCGGATTCAATGTGACAGGAATCTGTGCAGATTCTTCAGGCAGGCCTCTGGTTCGCATTAACATGATACCCGCCAGACGGGTAGAGTTGATGCCACCAAAGTTACGAAGCTGATGTTCGATTTTGTCTGCTGTCTGGCTTGGCAGCTGAATATTGGCATTGCTGACCACAATAACTTTGGCATCCAGGGCCTGCGCCAGCGCAGCATTCAGATCATCGGCAAAACTGTCCTGAGCATTTGGCAACAGGCCTTCGACAATAATCAGGTCATGCTGTCTGGCAATCTGACGGTGCAGACGGACCGCTTCTTCAAGCAGTTCATCCTGTTCACCCAGATTGATCTGCTGCAAGACTTTGCTATAACGGATTGGTTCAACAGTTTCACTTTGAGAAATATGACGATACAAAGCCGTGGTCCGGTCTTCGATTTCATTCAATTCCTGCGCAAAAGGTTTGAGGAAGCCCGCTTTAACCCCTTGGCATTCCAGTGCATAAATCAGGCCTAAACATGCAGAAGTTAAGCCTACGCCTTCCCCAGTGGGAACCAATAAAATCGTTTTCATAAGTTACGTCAGTCACACAATAATAAAAATCAGTTAAAAAGTGGCCTTGCTTGCTTATACCAGCACTACCTCAGCTTCAGACTTTTTTACGCTGTTTTGCTCCACTTCATGTTCTACAACGCTATATACTTCTTGAGCGATACGACCTTCTTCATCTGTTGGTACTACCCAGATTTGTGGCCCTGTACCTGAATCGATACGGCCTTCAGTACCACGTTTCAGGTCATTATTGGCATTTTTATCCAGGTTGAAACCGAAGTGTGGTAGGTAAGTCATGGTTTTTTCACGGATATAGGCAGAGTTTTCGCCAATACCACCCGTGAAGAACAAACCATCAATACGTGGTAAACCACAGCTTAGAGCTGCCAGGGACTTGGCTAAACGGTAGCAGAATACTTCAATCGCAAGACTGGCATCTTCATTGCCTTGTTCTGATGCTTCAATCAGAGTACGCATGTCATTTGACAGATCAGACAGACCCAACAGACCACTTTGGCTATTGAGCATCTTGTCAATTTTATAGATGTCCCAACCCAGGTTTTTCGCCAGGAAGCTATGCAAGCTTGGATCAACATCACCACTGCGGGTGCCCATGACAATGCCTTCCAGTGGTGTCAGACCCATAGAGGTATCCATACTCTGGCCATTCCATATGGCACAGGTCGAGCTACCATTGCCTAAATGCGCCGTTAACCAGCCGCCTTGTCTGAAACTGCCAGCAAGTTCAGAACCACGGTCTGAAACATAAGCATGACTGGTGCCGTGAAAACCATAGCGGCGCACACCATGTGCTGTATACAGAAATTTTGGCAGGGCATAGCGATATGCATGTGCTGGCATGGTTTGATGGAAGGCAGTATCAAATACTGCCACTTGTGGTAATTCCGGGAATAAGCGTCTGGTTGCTTCGATTCCAATCAAATGTGCCGGATTGTGTAATGGCGCAAGCGGCGTTGCTTCACGAATTTTTTCAATAATTTCGTCATTGATCAATTCTGCTTTGGTCAGGCTGCCACCATGTACGACACGGTGACCGATGGCATCCGGAAGGTAGTTGGCCAGACGTTCCAGACCCACTTCGAGTGCTTTTTTGTGGTCAGCAAATGGAATATGGATATCTACCGGCTCATTGCCGACAGTCACGCCTTTGATGCGAGCGTTTTCTGTGCCTAAGTTCTCAGCTAAGCCATGAATACGGAAATTCTGCTCCTCAAGAAGTAATGCAAACTTGATTGAAGAAGAGCCACAATTAATAACTAATACTGATTTAGACACGATTGATTACCCGATTTTTAATTAAAATTCTCGTCCATTGACTTGACCTGATTGCGGAAAATGAAGCAGCAATCCAGATCAATACAGATGTTTTAACATTTGTTTTTTTTCTGTCCTAGATAGACTTTAGCAGATTAGACTTAAGCATTATCGACCAAACTGACAATAATAACTAAAATTTATCAGTTCATAGTTTTCATTTATAAATAAAATGATGTTGAAAATATGATCAATAAGAGTGCAAGATTCTGCTTAAATATTATTCTGGGACAGATCGAGTTTGAGTTTAGCGCCTGCACCAGCAAATATTGCTTTTACATACAATTCTATAAAGATATTTATCTACCCGGTAACTCCAGGGTTTCGGTTCAGCTGGAAATTGATTTTTAAGCTTTATAAAAAAATCAGCCTTGTGAACAAGGCTGATTTTTAAAGTGGTTATCTGAAAGAGCTATTGGCGAATCTGACCATCACCAAACACGATCCATTTCTGGGAAGTCAGTCCTTCAAGACCGACTGGGCCGCGAGCATGGATTTTATCGGTTGAAATACCGATTTCCGCACCGAGGCCATATTCAAAACCATCGGCAAAACGCGTAGAGGCATTGATCATCACAGAGCTGGAATCTACAGCGGCCAGAAACTCACGTGCCAGGCTGTAGTTTTCCGTAATGATCGAGTCGGTATGATGTGAGCCATATTTGTTGATATGCTCAATAGCTTCTTCTATTCCAGAAACCACTTTAATGGCCAGAATCGGACCAAGGTACTCGGTATACCAGTCTTCTTCTGTGGCCGCAATCACTGCATCCCCGAGGATACGCTGAGTTTGCTTGCAACCACGTAGCTCTACTTTTTTCTCTTGGTAAAGCTCTGCGATGCGTGGCAAGAACTCTTCAGCGACTTTTTCATCCACCAACAGGGTTTCCATCGCATTACAGACCCCATAGCGATGGGTTTTGGCATTGAGTGCAATCGGCAGGGCTTTTAATAAATCTGCTTGAGCCTCTACATAAACATGGCAGTTACCATCTAAGTGTTTGATCACCGGTACACGTGCTTCTTCTGTAATACGCTCGATCAGGCCTTTACCACCACGTGGCACGATCACATCTACATATTCGGTCATGGTAATCAATTGGCCAACCGCAGCACGATCAATGGTATTGATCACCTGTACCGCCGATTCTGGCAGACCAGCGATCTTCAGACCATGTTGAATCGCTGCGGCAATCGCCTGATTGGACTCCAGGGCTTCTGAGCCACCCCGTAGAATAATGGCATTTCCTGATTTAAGCGCCAGTGAAGCCGCTTCCAGAGTCACGTTTGGACGTGATTCATAGATCATGCCAACCACACCTAAAGGTACACGCATTTTACCCAGCTGAATGCCAGATGGACGATAAGCCATATCGCTAATTTCACCAATCGGATCTTTCAGGCCAATCACATCTTTCAGGCCTTCTAACATACCGTTAAAGCGTACGGGGTTGAGTTCTAAACGATCAAGCAGGGCACTGTCCAGATTGTTGTTATGCGCCTTGGTCATATCTTTCTGGTTAGCCGCCAAAATAGCAGGCTGACTATTTTCCAAAGCCGTATAAATAGCGGATAATGCATTGTTTTTGGTTTGGGTGGACGCACGAGCCAAAATGCGGGAAGCCTGGCGTGCTTGTTGTCCTACCGTTTGCATATATTGTTCAATAGACTCTTGCATAGCGGTTTGATCACTTAGAAATTTCACTTCGATATTAACAGTCTGCTGCTTCACAATGAAGCCCATCTGTTAAAAATCACCCATTTTCGTAGACATCTAAACATTTTGAAATTGTTTTCTTTTTAAAAGCAGACAAGTGGTCGCTGAAGCAGTTGCTTGTGAAAAGCTGCTCTGTATAGAATGAAATATAAGAGACATTGAAGTCAGACTTATAATTACTAAACAGCAGGATGCATGTTCAGGCCAACAGGAATCGGCCTGAAACATAAGATCTGTGAATAATGACTTGCACAATAAAAATAAGGCAAGGACGGAGGAAAAGGAATATGAATTCCATTATCCACATGGATGCCCATGTATTAGACCAACAGAGCCATTACGGTTTTTTTGATCTTTATGATAAGCACAGTTTTAAGCAGCCGCCACGAACCACCTGGATGGATGGCTGGAAAATAGAATATATGGCGATTGCGCGTCCGGATACTTTGCATTTAAGGCCCATGGTGATTATTGGGGGAGCCTTCCAGAATTTTAATTCCTACAAATATTGTGTAGAACAGCTCTTCGATGCAGGTCCTATCATTCTGATTGACTTGCCTTCTATGGGAGCGAACCAGCAGATCAGCAATGTTGATACCGGCCTGTCTGCCGGAACACTGGAGCTCGAAGATCTTGCTGCCATGCTGGGGCAGTGGCTGGAGCAGATGCAGCTTCCTCAAGTTTCAATTCTAGGCATGTCCTTAGGTTCAGTGGTGGCCTCCTGTCTGGCAGACCAGCGCCCTGAATTGGTAGACCGGATGATCCTGATGGGTGTCATGCAAAAAACCCGAAAAAGCTGGCGCATGCTGCTGGAAGAATCCTTGCATCTGATGAAAGAACAGCGCATGGATGAATTTGGTCAGGCGGTAATTTTATATCTGGTGAACCATGCCCGTCTCACTGAAACCCGCATGTCGCCAACCGCAAAGCGCCTGTTTTTCAAGCAGATGTCAGAATTTACTGCAACCGAGCAAGATCGTTATGAGATTAATTGCAATCGTTTATTGCGTCTGACCAATGTACCAATTCCACAGTGCAAAGTTCTGGTGGCCTGTGGCCAATATGACAGTTTTACCTTGCCCCATGAAAATGCCAATTTTGCCCTGCAATGTCCGAATATGCAGTATGTGCAAATTGCAGGTGCGGATCATGTCCCTCAGTTGCAACGCCGTAAAGAAACCATGCACCTGTTTGCGACCTTCTTGCGTGATGAGCCTATAGATCAACTTCCAGGTATTATTCCGTTTAGCCGTGAACAGATACAGCAGATTGAACGTCGTGGCGAAGAGCGGATCTGTGTTCAAGACCCCCAACGTTATTTAAGTCATCGTCATTCTGATCTGCTCCTGAATGTAGAAATCATCGATATGAATTTCTTTGGTGTATTGCTTGAGTTAGATATAGGGCATGCAGCGCGTGCAGCAGCCTATCCACGTGATCTGGCTTTACATCTGGAAGATGAAGAGGGAGAGTTCAAGATTGAATGTCTGATCTTTGAACAGAGTGAAACCCAAGTACGTGCACTATTCAAACATGGCAGTTTTGAGGTGGCAGAACGTTTATTAGGTTTTGTGCAACAACAGAAAAACCTGCAGCATGCAGCTGTTTTAGAGACAGCCATTTAGAATATTGGCATAATAAAAAAACAGCGTCATTTAACGCTGTTTTTTTTCACTGCATGAATCATCCAGACCAGATCACCCAGATGTTCATCTTGCTCCGGGCCAGGGTGTTGCTGAGGCAGCTGAGTAAAATAACGTTGGGGTTGTTTTACCTGAACTTGATCGAATCCACTCTGCTGAAAAAAGTGCTGAAGTTCTTGTGGTGACTTAAAGTGAAAGGTAAAAGCACTACGTGACATGAATTTAAGCAGGCGACTACAATTCCAGATAAAATTCGCCAATTTATTTTGGACCGGTTCAGGATAAATATCGCTGAGATAATGTAATGCTGGAAAATGTCGTGCATTTTCTGCAATGCTTTGCAGCAGAATACGCAACATGCGTTGATCAAAATAATTAATCAGTCCCTCATTAATCACAATTAAAGGTTGGGCGGGGTCAAACATCTGAAAGATACAGTCCAGCTCTTCACTAAAAATATCTGCGGTCAGAACTTCGGGGGCATGCTGGTCAATCTGCTGCAAGGCTTGGGTCTTGATCCTGGCCATATCGGGTAAGTCGAGTTCGCGATAATTAATATCCGGGAATTTTTGTCTGAAATTCCAGCTGCGCGGAGATAAACCGCATGCAATTTCAAGAACCTGAAGTTGTGGATGTTGCTCGATTAACTGACCCAGATGTTCATCGATCATCTGATGGCGCTGTTTGAGTGTGGTACGCATACTGCCGCCCACATAACGTTCCGCCCATAATTCGAGGGGGTGCAGAAGTTTGGCTAGAAACTTGCCTTTAGTCGTGGCAAATACCGGATGTGAAATCCCCATTTGGTACCAGATATAACCGGTATAATGTGCCGTAAAAGAAATATGGCGATGTTGCGAAAGTGATTTTGACATTATAATTCTGACCTTATTGTTATATTCAAGTTGATTACATCATAGTGTAACCTTTTCATTACTATAATAAAAAAGGAGCACATTGTCGCGCTCCTTTTTGATATTGATAGAATTTAGAAATTTTTAGCTGGTCTGCTGTTTAAATGCCAGTATTTCATCACGGATCTCGCGCCATTCCTCACCCAGATCCAGCTCTTGACCAATTTGAATGGCCGGAATTTTCCCTCGCATACGTTCTAAACGTTCTTGATTCGGGAGTGGCAGGTCTGCAATACCTTCGAGTGCAATACATTGTGCTGCACGATCATTACAGACCAACCCCATATCACAGCCTGCTTTGAGTGCTGCCTGAAGTCGGGCATCGGCACCGCCTGCCACACATGCAGCCTGCATGCTTAAATCATCCGAGAACAGGACGCCGTCAAAGCCAAGCTCTTGACGTAAAATTTTCTGAATCCAGAATTCCGAAAATCCGGCCGGATTTGGATCAACCTGACTATAAATCACATGCGCTGGCATTAAGGCATCCAGCTGTGGTTGTAACTGGATAAAGGTTTGCATGTCTTTTTGCTGAATCTCTGCATAGGAGCGCGTATCAATTGCTGCAGCAACATGCGAGTCCGCTTTGACCGAGCCATGACCGGGGAAATGTTTCCCGGTTGACGCCATACCCGCATGTTTCATCCCTTTCAGAAATGCGCTGGCCAGAGCGATAATATCTGGAATATTTTTGGCAAAACTACGGTCACCAATTACATCGCTGATATCATTTAAGTCCAGCACAGGAGCAAAGCTGAAATCAATCCCGACAGCCAGTACTTCAATCGCCATCAGCCAGCCACATTTTTCCGCCAGTTCCAGGGCACGCTCAGGATCATGGCTATAAAGTTCGCCAAATTTTCCCATGGCAGGCAGCAGGGTAAAGCCCTGTCTTAAGCGCTGTACCCGTCCACCTTCCTGATCGACTGCAATCAAAATATCAGGGCGAATTCGACGCATATGATCAGTTAAAGCACGGACTTGAGCTGGAGATTCGATATTACGCCCAAATAAAATGACTCCACCGACTTGCGGCGCACCTAATAGTCCAATATCTTCTTGAGTCAGGGTTGTGCCTGCGATGTCGAGCATCAATGCGCCAATCATATGCGGATTCCATTTTTGAATTTTTCGGGGAAACAATACCTGATTTCTGCAATGATTTGCTACACTTTGTCAGCACAGAATATGATAAAACTACACGACATAAACATATTAAGTTGTTTAAGATGCTGAATACTTTAA
Source organism: Acinetobacter sp. BY419 (assembly GCF_019038395.1). Taxonomy (GTDB): domain Bacteria; phylum Pseudomonadota; class Gammaproteobacteria; order Pseudomonadales; family Moraxellaceae; genus Acinetobacter. The sequence goes on along the minus strand of NZ_JAGFXZ010000014.1, from coordinate 62,231 downwards.
ATTCTGGTCGAAAAGCAACGCGGTCACATTGGTCTCTAGGCCAAGGAAGTACGAATTATTTATGAAATTTCAAACGATAGCTTGCGCCGTTGCGATTGCGACAGGTGGATTCTTTTTTACCCATGTAGTGAATGATGCGATTGCGGCCAATAGTACAGAAGTGGTCAGCAAGGCGATTCAGCCATCCCAGGAACAGGCACTGGTTTCACGTCAGCTGGCGACACTGGTAGATCGTCAGCACTATTTGAATATGCGTCTGGATGCCCAGACTTCGCAGCGCATTTTTGATTTTTATATCGATAGTCTTGATCCGGAACATAGCCTGTTTCTCGCTCCAGAAGTTGAAAATTACAAGAAACGCTATGCTGCCAATTTCGGTGCCAACCTGAAAGCCGGCAATTTGTCTGGTCCTTATGAAATACATGAACAATATCGTCAGCGTCTGACCCAGTTCTACACCTATATGTTGAATGAGCTGAAGAAACCGCAGAATCTGAACCAGCCGAATGTCTATATTGAGACTGATCGTGAAAAAGCGCCATTCTTTAAAACTGAAGCCGAACAGCGCGCGCACTGGTCAAAAATGCTGGTATCCCAGCTGATCAATCTGACCATCAGCAAAGAAGAAGAACAGGCTAAACAGAAAGCACTGAAAGCCAATCCAGAGCTGGCCAATGGACAAGACCTTACCGGTCCTGAAGATCTGACACCTGCGGAAACCCTGACCAAGCGCTATACCCGTCAGCTTGAACGTCTAAGCCGGATCAAGAGTGATGATGTGCTCGACAAGACACTGAACGCGATGATGCTGACTTATGATCCGCACAGTAATTACTTCCCCCCTGTAGATGCAATGGAGCTGAATCGTCAGACGACTTTGCAGCTGGAAGGGGTAGGCGTATCGATTCGTCCGGAACGTGGTAATGAAGATTACACCAAGATTGAAACCATTGTTGAAGGTGGGCCAGCGAGCAAATCCGGTCAGGTCAAATCAGGTGATCGTATCATTGGTGTAGCCCAAGACGGCGAACAGATGGTCGATGTGATTGGCTGGCCAAGTAATGAAATTGTCGGTCTGATTCGTGGTAAACGAGGAACAAAAGTCACTTTACGTTTACTCGGTGCGGGTGCTGCCATGGGGCAGGCTCGTAATGTGACCATTACCCGTGATGTGATTCAGGAAGAAGATGCGGGTGTGCGTACGCGTATAGTCGACATTCAGCGTGATGGCAAGAAATATCAATATGGTGTGATCGAAATCCCGTCATTCTACCTGAACTATCGTGCACGCCGTGCCGGTACAGATTATCGTTCGGTGTCTGAGGATACCAACCAGGCCCTGAAAGAACTGGCGGCAAAAAATGTTGCCGGAATTATCGTCGATTTGAGGAATAACCCGGGCGGCTCACTCGAAGAAGTAGCACGTATGCTAGGACAGGTGATCAAGTCTGGCCCAGTGGTGCAGATCCGTGATGGCAATGGCAATGTCAGTGTCTTTGAAGATGATGATGGCGGTGCCCAAACCTATGCTGGCCCATTAGCCGTGATGGTGAATCTGGCATCTGCATCGGCCAGTGAAATTTACTCTGCTGCGATTCAGGATTATGAACGCGGGATTGTGATTGGCAGTACCACCACCGGTAAAGGTACAGCACAGGTACAACTGGATAGTCTGGCACATGGTCAGGCGACACTGACACAGCGTAAATTCTACCGTGTAACCGGTGGCAGTACCCAGAATAAGGGGGTTGTGCCAGACATTAAACTGGTCGATATTTATAACGAAGAGTTCGGTGAGCGTAAGGCCAAAAATGCCTTGCAGTGGGATACTATTCCGACCGCACCATTTAAACGTGAAGGCGCAGTACAGAAATACGTCCCTGAATTGAATAAACTTTCTCAGCAACGGGTCTCACAGGATTCTCAGTTCAAGTATTTAGAACAGCGTAAAGCCGTAATGAAAAAAGCTGAGGAAGAAAAGCGCCAGGTACTGGACTTGCAACAGCGTAAAGCCGAGTTGATTGCCATGGAGCAAAAAACTCTGGATGCAGAAAACACTCGCCGGATTGCAACAGGTCTAAAACCTTATCCGAATTGGGAAAGTTATCAGGCTTCGATGGATGCCTTGATTGAAACACGCGCCAAGATGAAGGTCAAAGAGCGTCCGGCTCTGCCTGAAGAGGAAGCCTTTGTGATTGAAGCGGCAAATGTTTTACTGGACTATGCCAAGTTACAGGCGAAACCCTAAGTTTTAGCCTCATTCACCGTTTATAAAAATAGCCTGTTTCGACAGGCTATTTTTTTATCCTGCATGACGACTCAAAAAACCAGATAAGCTTTTCCTATGAAGTGCTATCTGTCTAAATAAAAAGAAAAAAATTGTGACGGTGGTCGAATAAATAAACCAAAAAAACCGATCTAAACATTTGCTTAAATTTGAAACACTTTTAATATATAAGTCGTATTTTATTTTTCTGTTGAGTCTTGTTTAAGGGAAATTCTCAACCTTTTATGAAAGAAATATAAATTCTAAGTTTTAGTTAAGACTGATGCTGTTATCGATGAGTTCGCTTGCAATGATGGTCAGCCTTGCGGTTTTAAAAAGTTCAAATTTGATCAGGTGAAAATGGAAATACCAGTGCAGAGAATAATAAAAATGATCACCGATGGGGAACATTTTATATGATTCATATTCAGCATGATATTAGTCTGGTCATCGGCTCTATCTTTTCTGCATTAGTCGCTTGCTATATCATCACACGGATTAAAAAATTAGCTTTAGGCACTTCGCCAAACTTTAGTACGCCCGGTTTAATGCAAGTCGCTATATTACTGGGAGTATTCATTTGGCTGATCCATCTCATCGGGCTGACAGCAGGTTTTGTGCTGAATAATTACCAGATGGGGTGGGGAATGCTGCTCCTGTCTGGTCTGGTGATATGTATTGCCTCCATGTTGACCCTCTGGTTAAGTACGCGACGTACCTGGTCATTTTCCCGGGCAGTTCTCGTAGCAGGCATCATCGTACTCGGCATCTTTGGCATGCACTATATTAGCCTCATGTCTTTCGATTTTACTGCCACCAATGGCCAACAGGCACTAGGATTATCTCAGGCATATGATCAGCTGCCTCTGGCTGTAGGATCAATGAGTGGGCTGCTGTTGGTCACCCTCATGGGTGTTGTCCTGTCCGAACTGCGTGTGGGATTACGCAATCGTCAGCTTGCATGTGCCAATCAACAAATTGAAAATCAGACCATTCAGGATAATCTGACCAAATTACCCAACCGTTTATACCTCGCTGAATATGCGCAGGGGTTATTCTCGGAGCAATCCGAACAGCAGCGTGAAATTGCTTTTTTATATATCGATCTGGATCGTTTTAAGGCAGTCAATGATGTGTTTGGTCATCTGGTGGGCGACCAGTTGCTGATTCAATTAACCATGCGGATTCACCAGTTATTAGGCCAGCATTCCAAGTTGCTTAGAATTGGCGGTGATGAATTTCTGCTGGTATTGGAAAATACCTCGGTTGCCAAAGCTGCAAAAATGTCAGAACAGATTCTTGAGCTGATTCAGGAAAGCTTCCTGATTGAAGGCAAGAGCATTACTATTTCGGGCAGTATCGGAATTGCCATGTATCCGCAACATGGCAAGAATTTACAGGATCTGCTGGTCAATGCCGATGCCGCGATGCTGAGTTCCAAGTATCAGGGACGTAATACCTATTCAGTCTTTAATTTTTCTACCGGTCAGAATGAAAACAAGAGCCAGAGCACACTGATCAATGACTTGTATAAAGCAGTGGAAGAACAGCAGTTTGTGCTGTTTTATCAGCCAAAGTTTCGAACCAAAGATCGCAGCTTATGCGGTGTAGAAGCATTAATTCGCTGGAACCATCCCCAGTTTGGTTTGCTTGGCCCGAACCTGTTTATCAATGCAGCTGAAAAAACCGGGCTGATTATTCAAATGGGCTATTGGGCACTGGAGTTGGCCTGTAAGCAGATTCAGAAATGGCAACACACCCATGCTGAATTTTTCCCTATCGCAGTCAATTTGTCTGCGGTACAATTTGAACATAAGCAACTGTTTAGTACCTTGGAACAGTTATTTGAACGATACAAAATCAGTCCTCAACATTTAATGATCGAGATTACTGAATCGACTGCCATGCACCATATTGATGTGAGTATTCGCAGCTTTAAGCGCTTACGGAAAATGGGCATCCGTCTGGCCATTGATGATTTTGGTACCGGACATTCAAGTTTTCTCTATTTAAAGAATTTAGCCGTAGATGAATTAAAAATTGACCGTGAATTTATTAAAAACCTGGAAGTCGGCTCCAAAGAAGAAATAATTCTGGAAAGCATTATCCAGTTAGCCATGAAACTGGGCTTGGTGGTGACCGCAGAAGGGGTTGAAACTGAAGCGCAAGCGGAAATTTTAACCCGACTGGGTTGTGAACAGTTACAAGGCTTTTTGCTGGGCTTTCCGGTAGATGAACAACGTTTAGAAAATTTACAATTCCATTAATACAGCTCTAATTTATTGAGCGTGAGGATAGACAACATGGCTCACGGAACTCCACCCTGAAACTCTGCTACAATATTGCCAATTTTTTCATATTGATCGAATTTGATCTCGAATGCTGTGCATTGAGCAGTAGGTGTATTTCATGAGCTTTAAGCAAGAACTGGCGGCACAAGTCGCCCAGCGACGTACGTTCGCTATTATTTCCCACCCCGATGCCGGTAAAACCACCATGACAGAAAAATTGCTGTTATGGGGTCAGGCTATTCAGGTTGCTGGGATGGTAAAAAGTCGTAAATCTGACCGGGCCGCTACATCGGACTGGATGGAAATGGAAAAAGAACGTGGTATCTCGATCACGACGTCGGTAATGCAATTCCCGTTTAAAGACAAGATGATCAATCTTCTGGATACCCCGGGACATGAAGACTTCTCGGAAGATACCTACCGGACTCTAACCGCAGTCGACTCGGCACTGATGGTGATTGATGGTGCAAAAGGGGTCGAAGACCGGACGATTAAATTGATGGATGTGTGTCGTATGCGCGATACACCGATCATTTCATTTGTCAACAAAATGGACCGTGAAATCCGTGAGCCACTCGAGCTTCTGGATGAAATTGAAAACGTTCTGAAAATTAAATGTGTCCCGCTCACTTGGCCGCTGGGTACTGGTCGTGATTTCGCGGGGGTATTTAATTTAATCGAAGAAAAATTCTACGTTTATAAAACTGGTTTCGGTTCAACGATTCCTCAGATCGAAGTTCGTGATGGTTATGACTATCCTGATCTTCGTGAGAAAGTCGGTGAGCTGGCTTGGGCGGCATTTGAAGAATCACTTGAGCTGGTACAGATGGCCAATGAGCCTTTAGACCATGAAGAATTCCTGGCCGGACGTCAAACACCTGTCCTGTTCGGTACAGCCTTGGGTAACTTTGGGGTTGACCATGTTCTGGGTGCATTCGGTCAATATGCGCCGCCGCCTAAAGCCCATCCGACCCAGGACCGTGTGGTGGAAGCGGATGAAGAAGGCTTTACTGGTTTCGTGTTTAAAATTCAGGCCAACATGGACCCGAAACACCGTGACCGTATTGCCTTCATGCGAATCTGTTCAGGCAAGTATGAAAAAGGCATGAAGATGAAGCATGTACGTCTGGATAAAGAGGTACGTATCAGCGATGCCTTAACTTTCCTGGCCGGCGACCGTCAGCATCTGGAAGAAGCTTGGCCAGGTGATATTATTGGTCTGCATAACCATGGCACGATCCAGATCGGTGATACATTTACCTCGGGTGAGAAACTTCAGTTTACCGGTATTCCGCATTTTGCACCTGAAATGTTCCGCCGTGTCCGCTTGAAAGATCCGCTAAAATCCAAGCAGCTGCAAAAAGGTCTGAAAGAGCTTTCTGAAGAAGGGGCAACCCAGGTCTTTATGCCGCAGAACAATAACGACTTGATCGTAGGTGCTGTGGGTGTGCTGCAGTTTGAAGTGGTGGCTTACCGTCTGAAAGAAGAATATAAAGTTGATTGTGTTTATGAACCGGTCAGCATTAATACAGTGCGCTGGGTGTCATGTGATGACGAGAAAAAATTCAATGAATTTAAGAAAAAAGCCCATGACCAGTTGTCCATCGATGGCGGTGGTCATTTGACTTATCTTGCGCCAAGCCGAGTGAATTTACAGTTGATGCAAGAGCGTTATCCGGACATCGTATTCCACAATACGCGTGAACACTAAAGTCTCTGGCTTTAGGGCTAAAGTTTAAAAATATAAAACAGCTTCTCCGGAAGCTGTTTTATTTTATGCTACATTTAAGCAACTAATAACTTGATAGATATAGCAAAGAGAATGAAGCTCAGCAAGGAAGTCGTCCTCGGTTCTGTGATTGGTTTAAGTCTTGTCCTGAGCGGCTGTGATAAAAGCGAAAAAGAGTCCGCTATTAGCCCGCAAAACGAGAAAATTACCGCAGCTCAGCAGACTGCAGATGTTTTGCCCTATCTGAATATTCAAGAGCAGCCGGCCAAAATTGCCTTGCCGTTTTGTGAAAATAAAAACTGTATTAATCTGGATATTCAGACTTTGCATACGGTTGATCCATGGATGAATCAATGGATTGAAAAGCAGCAGGCCAAAGTGATTCAGGATCAAATCGGCTTGAAACAGGACATGAATTTACAGCAGGCCATTAATGCCTATGTGAAAAAATCGGATGCCTGGCAGGCTCAGCTTGATTTAAACAAGGCTTATGAGTTGTCGCTGTATACCCGCATTCCCTACCAGCGCAACCAATATGTATTGCTGCAGATCGGGGTCGATACCAAACAGGAAAATGTCAGCGTACATGAGCGTTATTATTTTTTTGTAGCCGATCGTCGCCAGCAGAAAATGCTGACCCCACTCGATATTATCGATTCCAAGCAGCAACTGCTGATGGATCAGATCATTCAGCAAGCTTATCAGACATGGCTCAAAGAAAACGATCAGGACGTTCAGCACAAAGCACCCAAAAAACTCTATTGGGGGCAGGCGGACTGGTTCTTTGATCAGGAAGGTATTGGTCTGCATTTTCGCAGTCATGAAATCAGCAAAGACGCCAAACAACTGGATATTTATTTAACAAAACAACAAACACAACAGGTCTTGAAAGCTGAGATCTATCAGCATATGTTTTAAAGCTGATGATTTCGCAAGATTATAGGTTCCAAACAGGTGAGTGAATGCCAATATATAAGAATATTTTTTGTCTATCCATACTGGCATCAGCGATCTTGCTGAGCGCCTGCCAGCCCAAGGGCAATGAACCGAAAGAGTCAACTGCTCCTGAAGTGGTACAAGCCGAACCTGAAGTACTTAAACTCAGCGGTGATACCGAAAAGCTTAAACTGACCATTCCTGAATGTGAAGATAAAAGCTGTCCAGAAATCTCGATTGAACGTCTGAACAGTAATCAGGGCTTTATTAATGAATGGATCGATCAGCAGATTCTGCAACAGTTGAAAAATATCCTGTCCGTGGATGCGATTGAACCGGCAAAAGTGACCACGGCCAGCGAAGCAGAAGTTGCTGCCTCTGAACCCAACGCTGCTTTGACAATGGTGCCGACACCAAAACAAGAGCTTGAACAGCAAGTCCAGCCCTATATACAGACTTTTTTAAATCTGGATAAAGAACTCAAAGCCCTGAGTGCCAGTCATAGCATCAGCCTGATGATTAAACCCAAGATTCTGAATTCAGGGGATCCATTGGCGACTGTAGTGCTGAACAGCAGTTACTATCTGGGAGGGGCACACGGCTCATCGGCACAGACTTATTATAATTTTGATCTGGAGCAGCAAAAACTGGTCAAGCTGGACGACATTATTGCGGCTAAACAAAAAGCCAAACTCGAAGCGCGTGCTTATGATGCATTTAAAAACTGGGTGCTAGAATCCAAGCTAGCCAAAGATGTAGCTGAGTATGAACAGGCCTGGAAGTTCAAGCTTACCGATAATTTCTATCTGGCCCAGCAAGGTCTGGTATTGCAATATGCTGAATATGAAATTGGGCCTTATGTGGCCGGTTTGCCGCGTTTGATGATTCCTTATGAGCAGTTGCAAGGCGTGCTGAAACCTGAATACCTGCCACACACAGAACAGGCTGCCTCTGAGGCACAGCCAGCGTCTGCTGCAAAAGCCAAATGACCTTAAAGCTGTTTGATACGCATACCCATTTTGATGTTCCCGATTTTGATCATGATCGGGAACAACTGGCGTATGCGGCCAAAGCGGCAGGGATAGAGCATCTGATCTTAATTGGTTTCTTGCAAAAGCGCTTTGCCGACCTGTTAGGAACTCACGACTTTATCAATCACCTGGAAAATGCACCGCAAAGTCATTTAGCGCCGGGCTTGCATCCGTTTTATATTGAACAGCATCAAATTGAGCATTTACAGGATCTGGAGCAGCTGCTTAAAAATCAAAACTGTATTGCCATTGCTGAGATCGGTCTGGATACGTTTTTAAAACAGCACAAACAGGCTGAAATGTTTCAGAAGCAAAAAGATTTTTTTGCTGCACAGCTTGAACTGGCACAACAATTCGATAAGCCGGTTTTACTGCATATCCGCAAATCACATGCGGAGGTTTTGCATATTTTAAAACAGCAGCAGTTTAAACAGGGTGGCATTGCACATGCCTTTGGTGGTGGTGTCGAAGAAGCCAAGGCCTTTATCAAGCTGGGATTCAAGCTGGGTATTACCGGGCAAATCACCAATCCAAATGCTAGAAAACTGCACCAGGTGGTCCAGTATGTCGGTCCGGAGCATCTGGTGCTGGAAACTGATTGTCCGGATATGACGCCCCTTTGTTGTCAAAGCTCGACCGAGCAGCGTACCCGCAATACGCCTGCAAATTTACCTTATGTGCTGCAAGGACTGGCAAAGAGCCTGCATATGAACAAAGAGGTACTGGCAGAACAGCTCTGGAAAAATACCCATCAGGCCCTGCATTTGGCCATTTAATTGAAAGCTTTTCACTGGGTTTTGGATTGTTAATTCATCATAAATAGAAAAAAGGTGCATTATGCAATTTCTAAAATGCTTGAGACTTGGCATCATGCATATACATTCTTTTAGGTGAGATTCACATGGCACAAGGACTTTTGGCGGGTAAGCGCTTCTTGATCGCGGGCATTGCGAGTAAATTATCGATTGCTTTTGGTATTGCTCAGGCATTGCATCGTGAAGGTGCTGAATTGGCTTTTACTTATCCAAATGAAAAGCTGAAAAAGCGGGTAGATGACTTTGCTGAACAGTTTGGTTCTAAACTGGTTTTTCCTTGTGATGTGGCAGTAGATGCTGAAATTGACAATGCATTTGCTGAACTGGCCAAACACTGGGATGGTCTGGATGGCGTGGTGCACTCTATTGGTTTTGCACCGGCACATACGCTGGATGGTGATTTTACCGAGATCACGGATCGTGAAGGTTTTAATATTGCGCATGACATTAGTGCCTATAGCTTTATCGCAATGGCACGTGCGGCAAAACCGTTGCTGCAAGTCCGTCAAGGCTGCTTGCTAACGCTGACTTATCAGGGTTCTGAGCGTGTAATGCCGAACTATAATGTCATGGGTATGGCCAAAGCCTCTTTAGAAGCTGGCGTACGCTATTTGGCATCTAGTCTGGGTCCGGAAGGTATCCGTGTGAATGCCATCTCTGCGGGTCCAATCCGTACCCTGGCAGCTTCAGGCATTAAATCATTCCGTAAAATGCTCGACTTAAATGAAAAAGTTGCCCCATTAAAACGTAATGTAACTATTGAAGATGTAGGGAATGCTGCATTATTCCTGTGCTCGCCATGGGCCAACGGAATTACCGGTGAAATCCTGTATGTCGATGCCGGTTTTAATACGGTGGGTATGAGCGCTGATTTAATGGCAGATGCGGAATAAAAGCCTGTTCTCTCCCTTAGGAGACGGCAGGGATGAGAGGCTTTTCATTTTCCCTCTCCTGCTGGGAGAGGGCCAGGGTGAGGGAATGATTAAAATCCCCCCTCTTTCTCCCTTTGATTAAGGGGGAGGTTACTCAAGATAATAAAAAAGACCGCTTAAGCGGTCTTTTTTAGATTTGAAGGGCAGCGATTAAGCTTGACCATCCACAGCAGCGGCTTGGGCACGTTGCATGTTGGCTTCAAATTCAGCATCGAAGTTGATTGGTGTCAGCAGTAACTGTGGGAAGCTGCCTTTAGTAACCATGTCATTGACTGCTTCACGCAGGAATGGGAACAGGATGTTCGGGCAGTAAGCACCAAGAATATACGGAAGACGCTCTTCTTCTACGCCATCAATCAGGAAAATACCGGCTTGAGTTACGTCTACGATAAACGCGGTATCACCTTCGTTGTTCGCTTGAACCACGACTTTCAAAGCCACTTCAAAATGGGTCTCATCAATTTTTTCTGCAGAAGAAGAAAGATTGATGTTTAACTCAGGCTGCCATTGTTTGGTAAAAACTTGCGCCCCAGGAACTTCAAAAGAAATATCTTTGGTATAAATACGCTCTAATGCCAATTGTGGTTGAGCTTGTTGTTCTTCACTCATTTTTTGATCCTTAATATGAAGTGATAATTTTAGTAAAAGTTAAGCCAGCAATTCATCAAGTTTGCCTTCACGCTCTAAAGCATAAAGCTGGTCAAAACCACCGATGAACTGATCATTGATGAAAATTTGTGGCACGGTACGGTGATTGGTACGCTGCATCAATTCAAGACGTACTTCAGGTGCTTCTTGCGACAGGTTAATCTCTTTATATGCCACACCTTTACGTTCAAGCAGCTGTTTTGCACGCACGCAATAAGGACACACAGTCGTCGAATAAATAGTAACTTCAGCCATGATCAATCTCCTGTTCGTGGATTATTTGCTTTTCACCAAAGGTAAACCTTGAGCTTTCCAGTTGCTGATGCCGCCATCAAGACGGTAGGCATCGGCATGACCTACTTGCTGTAGCGCAGTACCAGCCACCTGTCCAAGGTTACAAATGAACACCAGAGGGCGATCAGATGCTTTCAGCTCTTCAACATGCTTTGTAATCTGGCTATATGGAATATTACGGCTGCCACTGATATGACCCTCACGGAAGTCTTTTGCATCACGTAAGTCAATCAGCATGGCATTTTTTGCTTTGACTAAAATCCCCAGCGATTGCGGAGAAATTTTGCGACCGTTACGTTGACCTTCGACAATGAAGAACAAAACCACTAATACCGCGAGTGTTCCAAATAAGAAGGGGTGATTCCCCATAAACTCGAACCAACGTTCCACAATTCACCTAATTACAATTTTAAAATTGCCAAGAGTATAGCTCATAAATATGGTGATCAAAATCACCGCTTCAAGGGCCAGGGGTTAAGAAAATTAATTTTTTTGCTGTGCTTCAGTGATTTCGTCGATTAAACGTAAATAGCTGTCCAGTCGACGCGGTAAAATTTCACCTGCCGCGGCGGCCTGGCGCAAAGCACATTGTTTTTCATGTTTATGGGTACAGTTACGGAACTGACAATGTCCAAGCAGGTTTTCAATTTCAGGAAAACCGATTTGTACCTTATCTGAATTCAGATGCCACAAGCCGAACTCACGAATTCCCGGCGAATCGATCAGGGCAGCGCCTTCACCAAAACTGATCAAGCGTGTAGATGTAGTGGTGTGCTGACCCAGTGCTGAGTTTTCCGAAATAATATTGGTTTTCTGCGCTGCATCCGGCACGATTGCATTAATCAAGGTGCTTTTACCCACACCCGATTGACCGACAAAGGCCACGGTTTCATTTGCAAGACGATTAGATAATGCAGTCAGATCACCATCAGATTGGGTCTGCATCACTTCATAGCCCAGGTCTTGATATTCTTGTAGCAGCTTCACCAGAGGATCATTTTCTTTGAGCAAATCGGCTTTATTCATCACCAGCAGTGCAGGAATATCAGCATCGGCACAGGCCACCAGATAGCGATCGATCAGACCGGGTGCAGGATCAGGCAGCGGCGCAAATACAATCACAATCAGTGAAATATTGGCTGCGACTGGTTTGACCTTGTGATAGCGGTCAGGACGGGTCAGTAACGATTTGCGAGGATGAATCGCCGTGATAATTCCCAAACCGGTATTCGGATCGGCTTGCCATTTCACCCGGTCACCGGTGACCAGTAAATCCAGATTGGTTCGGGTATGACAGCGCCAGACACTGCCTAACTCGATTTCTTTCCAGAAAGGTTCAGGTTCGCCATCTTGTACCACCGGTTTTTCAGGATGAATGTCAGGAGTAGACAAAGCCTGCACTTCAAGTTGGCGGCCGTAGTGTTGCACCACTAAACCTTCCAGATCACTGGAGGTATCGAGATCTTCTTGACGTGTTTTCTGTTGTTTCTGAATGCGGCGCTGTTGTTGCTCTGTCAGACGACGCTTACGTATTAAGGCCATTCATATCCTAAAAAAAACGGGTAAATCAGATGGCAAAAATAGCATGAAGCAGCCCTAGAATGACACCCAAGATGTAATTAATTTGCTACTATAGTTTTTTTTAAACCCAATAAGATTGCACATTTATGAGCAGTACCGCTGATACCCGCCTGATTTGGATTGACCTTGAAATGACAGGTCTAGACACAGACAATGACCAAATTATTGAAATTGCGACGATTGTAACCGATGACAATTTGAATATTCTGGCTGAAGGTCCTGTGCTTGCGGTGCATCAGCCTGCACGTCTTTTAAATGCAATGGATGAGTGGAACACCCGTCAACATGGCCAGTCAGGTCTGGTTGAACGTGTGCGTCGTAGTAAATTGACGGCTCAGGATGCAGAACAGCAAACCATTGAATTCCTGAAAAAATGGGTCAATCCAAAATCCTCCCCAATGTGTGGCAACTCGATCTGTCAGGATCGCCGCTTCTTGCACCGCCTGATGCCTGAACTGGAACAATATTTCCACTACCGTAATCTGGATGTGTCTTCAGTCAAAGAATTGGCAAAACGCTGGCGTCCAGAAATCATGAGTGGACTCAAGAAAAATGCCTCGCATCTGGCGATGGATGACATTCGTGATTCAATTGCCGAACTGAAATATTATCGTCAATATTTCTTTATCATGAATAAAGACTAATTCCGATAGATGGAAAAGAGGCGTAAGCCTCTTTTTATGGTGCTGATGTTTTTTTCTTTTTATAGCGGCCTTCTATGATTTCAAATATAGCCCATGATACAAGCACCAAAATCAAATGGGTCTGGGTTTCATAGCGATCCAGAATCACAAAGCCAAACAAGCCTAAAGTCAGCAAACGAATAAAAATACTCAACCCATAGTTTTTCTGTTTTTGGCTACTGTAGAAATATAAATGTAACGCGATCAGTATGAAATTGAGAGTCAAAAGAGCATTGATGAGCACAGGGTTTGACTCCTATATTTAAAATTATATGTATAAATTTTATTCAATTATAAAGTGTTCCTGAATTTATCTTTCTGATTTTCCTGATGGATTTTGTATCGAAATTTTAGAAGCAGTAAAACAATGCTGACTTTGCTAAAATAAACCGTGATTTAACTGCTATTGATGACTTATGACTGATCTGCTTCAAGACGATGAATATGAGCGCCGCTTCGCGGGTGTTGCCAAAATTTATGGAGAAGACAGCTTTAGCCATTATGAAAAAAGTCATGTGATGGTGATTGGCATTGGGGGCGTAGGTTCATGGGCAGTAGAAGCTCTGGCGCGTAGCGGAATTGGCGAGCTGACCTTGGTCGATATGGATGTTGTCGCGGCATCGAATATTAACCGTCAATTGCCTGCCATGAGCACGACCTTAGGTCACGAAAAAATTGAAGTTATGGCCGAGCGGTGCCGTGCAATTAATCCGCGGATTAAAATTAATCTGATTGATGATTACCTGACGCCTGAGAATATCAAAGAAATTTTAGCTCAGACACCGGATCTGATTTTAGATTGCATCGATGATGTGAAAGCCAAATTTGCCCTGATGCTACATTGTCGCTTTAACAAGATTCCTTTAATTGTATCTGGCGGGGCAGGGGGTAAACTGGATCCGCTAAAAATTCGTGTTGCAGATTTATCTAAAACCGAACAGGACCCGATGCTGGCCAAATTGCGTGCTCAGTTACGCGGCAAAGGCATCTGTAAAAAGCCTAAAGAAAAATTCGGCATAACCTGTGTCTATTCAATTGATAATCCGTTCTCAAGCGCCGATGTCTGTGCCAGTGCCGGTTTGCGCTGTGGGGGGTATGGTTCGGCTGTGGTGGTGACCTCCAGTTTTGCCATGGTTGCCGTGGCAGAAGGGCTGAAAAAGCTGGATAGTAAAAGAGCAAAAGCCTGATTTGAAAAATAAAAGCACAGTATCTGTGCTTTTTTTCAAGTGGCGTTTAGAATGAACGGATTCATTCACAGAACAAAAATAATGTTTTGGAGCAGCTATGTGGTTTTTGCTGGTATTGGTTTTGGGGATAGGGGCTTTAGGTATCTGGATGTGGAAACGTCCGGATCCGGTGAAACGTGATCAGGCCAAAGCCGTGCAGCATGATTTATGGATTGAGCAGATTGATGCGCAGCTCAAACATGCAGCACGATTGAGTTCGGATCCGGAGCATCCGAATTATGAACGTGCCTATCAGATTTATCAGGGTCTTGCCCAGCAACAGGAAATTCCACAGGCTTATGTGGGTCTGGGCCTGATGCATCTGCAAGGTCTTGGACATGAACAAAGTACTGAAAAAGCCATCAGTTATCTGGACACGGCCTTTCGTCTGGGCAGCGATGAAGCAGCCTATCATTTGGGGCAGATTCATGATGATCATCGCTATCAGTCTGCTGATCAGGAAAAAGCACTGTACTGGTACCGCCATGCCATAGCACGCGGCAATCTGGATGCGCAGTACCGTATTACCGAGCTTTCTTCTAGTGAAGATAATAAAGATAGTCATCAAACAGATATGACGGCTGAACAACAGCGCTTGGCATTGCTGATTCAAAATGCCGGGCAGGGACATGCCAATTCGCAGTATCAGCTGGCCCAGTATTATCTGGCAGATTCAGCGTCCAAAGATTTAGTGCAAGGGATTCATTATCTGTTTCTGGCTGCACAGCAAGACCATTTGGCTGCCAATCAGCAGATTGCCGACTATTATGCGCGTGGACTGATTCTGCCCCATGACCAGATTCAGTCGCTGCAATTTATTAAGCGCTGTATCCGTCTCGGCGACCAGAAAGGTCTTTATGATTATTATGCCGGGGTACTGCAAGGTCGTATAGATACCGATCAACGACAGCGTGTGTTTCAGCATTTGTTACAGCAGTCCAAAGCACAGGCCGATGCGCATGCCAAGACTTTAATCGGGCTGGCATATTTTCATGGCTGGTATGTCGAAAAAAATGAAACCATGGCATTTCGTTACTGGTCAGAAGCAGCCAATAGCCAGCATATACCTGCACTATGCATGATTGCTGCACTGTATTTTGAACAGCACCTAGTAGCCAATGAACCACAAAAGGCATTTGAGTTATATCAGGCTGCCCACCAGCTCAGTCCTGACTATTTTTATGCCCAGATGGGTCTGGCACTGTGTTATTTAAATGGTGTCGGTACAGTGAAAGACACTGCCAAAGCTACCCAGATGATTCAGCGCGTGGCACAGCAATATTGGCAGATCAATGCCCAGTCTGAGGCAGATTTAATTTATGTAGTTGGACGTTTTTGTAGTCTGGCTGAATATCCATTACCGACACGCGACAAAGCCATTCAGTATCTGAATCAGGCTGTCGCTAAAGGGTCGAAAGAAGCTGCCTGGTTTCTTTATCAAACCCTGTCAGGTGTTTATCCTGTCTTTGTGAACAATGCAGAGCTGGCAAACCGCTATCTGCATCAGGCTGCACAATTGGGGCATGCCCAGGCACAGGCGGAGTTGGGCTTGAAGTATCTTAAAGGTCAGCAGATCGCACAGGATATTGCCTTAGGCTTGAGCTATCTGCAAAAGGCAGCCGTTCAGCAGAATAGTGTGGCACTGAATGCTTTGGGTGAAGCCTATGAACAGGGTCAAGGTGTTGAAGCCCGTATGGAGCAAGCCGTGCAGTATTATCAGCAGGCGGCCGCGCAGGTGAATGCGGATGCTTATAGTCATCTTGGTCGTTTATATACCAAAGGCATTGGGGTGGAACGGGATATTGGGATCGCGCGAGACTGGCTGGAAAAAGGCAGTTTGCTTGGGCATGAGCGATCAAATGAATTATTGAAAAATGTGAATGCTTATTTGCAAATGCAATAATTTTCCTCGAATCACACGAACTAAAAAAACCGCTGTTCAACAGCGGTTTTTTATGAGTCTAGCTGGATTCAAGGCAATTCCCGGAGGGGACTCCCGCCCAGTGCCTGCATTAAAGTCACATAGGCATTGTATTGGTTTTGTCGGGTTTGCACCAAAGACAACCGGGCATTCCGTGTAGTTTCCTGTGCATCCAGCAGGTTTTTCAAAGCTATAGCACCATTACGATAACGCACTTCAGTCAGACGCTCTGTACGTTCAGCTAGTTCGACATTACGTTGCTGTAATGCGACCTGTTTGGTCAGCTCGGTACGGTTCGACAGGGCGGTTTCTACATCGGCAAAAGCCTCATACATGGTCTGGCGATACTGGATAATCGCTTTCTCATATTCCAGTTCATTGACCTGTAAATCACGCTTCATGTCATTCCATTGCAGGAATGGCAAGCTCAGTCCGGCACCTAAGGCTGCAACCGGATTTTTAAGTGCATCAGACAATGACGTACTGCTGCCCACACCGGTACTTAAACTGCCGGTCAGGCTGATAGACGGATAATAACTGGCTTTGTTGGCATCCTTGTTGGCCAAGGCCTTGCGTAAACGCAGTTCGGTTGCTCTCAGGTCAGGACGGCGAGACAGCAGGCTTGCAGGCAAGCCGGCTTCAATCGCAGGCAAGGCAATATTGGGTAAACGTTGTGGTTCCTGAATCGAGAGTTGCTGTACTGGCATATTCAGCAGCACCGCAAGTGCTGTACGCGTTTCTACCCGTTGCTGTGCAATCTGGCTTAAAGTGGTCTGCTGGCTTTGAATTGCCTGTTCGGCCTGAGTCAGATCGAGGCCAGATACTGCACCGGCACGATATTGAACATTCACCAGATCGTAAGTACGCTGTGCAGTCGCCAGGTTCTGTTGCACCACACTATAACGCTCATTCAAATAAGCCAGCTGCCAATAGAGTTGCGCCGTGGTGCCGATCAGGCTTTGTGCAGTTGCCTGCAAGTCTTCTTCAGAGGCTAAGGCTTCCCAGCGAGCGGCTTCGGTCTGATTGGCCAGTTTGCCAAACAGATCCAGCTCATAGCTTAAACCTGGATAATTAATCCCAAAACCAGATGAACTACCACCATCCTCTAAATCAAAACTTCTACGTGTTGTCAGTCCGGCATCGCCAATACGCACCCCTTGCTGGCTCTGCGTTTGTCTGGCCTGAATCCGGGCCTGCTGTAAATTAATGCCGGCTACAGCCAAGTCACTATTGGCTGCCAGAACTTCATTCACCAGATTATTCAATTGTGGATCTCTAAATAAAGTCCACCACTGATCTGTCAGGACGTCGGCATGGATCTGCCGGCTTAAAGCCTGGTTATTTTGAAAATTGTTAGGCACCTGAAGAGCAGGTGACTCATAGGGGGTTTTTACCACGGCGGCACAACCGGCCAATGAGCTTCCCAGCAACAAGGCACTGGCAAGCTTGGTTAAATTCATTTGCATCTCAGATTCCTTATTCGCGAGAAAGTGCATCGACTGGATTCAGACGAGCGGCATTACGTGCCGGGATAAAGCCAAACACAATCCCAATCAGACTGGAACAGACGAATGCAGCCACAATAGAGGTCGTAGAATAGGCCATCTGGAATGTATCGCCGGCAAAATGGGTAATCAGCTGGCCGATCCCGAGCGAGAGCAGTACACCCAAAATACCGCCTAAAATACACACCAGCACCGCTTCGATCAGGAACTGCTGCAAAATGTCACTTTGACGTGCACCCACCGCCATACGTACCCCAATTTCCTGAGTACGTTCAGTCACTGACACCAGCATGATATTCATCACCCCGATCCCGCCAACGACCAGTGAAATCACGGCAATCGCTGAAATCAAAAGGGTCATGGTCGCTGTAGTCTGCTGGATGGTTTCACGGATACTGTCGGCATTCTGGGTAAACACATCCTGCGCACCATGGCGCTGTACCAGCAGGTTCAGAATTGCATTTTCAGCTGCTGCACTTGGGTATTCATCCTTAATTCGCACGATGATGCTTCGAACATTGGATTGCCCCAGCATACGGCTCATCACGGTGGAATAGGGCAGGTAGACATTCAGGCTGTCATTATTGCCCATCATGCCTTTTTGCGCGTCGATCACCCCAATAATCCGGCTCGGCACGCTACCCAGTAAAATCACCTGACCCACCGGATTGGTGCCATCCTTAAAGAACGTGTTTTTGGTGTTGGTATCAATCACCACGTCCTGTGCCTGTTGCATGACGCTAGTGCGGTCAAAGGGCTGACCAGACTGAAAGGTCATACCACGCACATAGAAGAAATCTTCACTGACGCCATTTATCGTGGTTGAGGCTTCAATTTCTTTATAACGGCCCGTGACACTGCTATTCACCGACGGACTGACACCATCAACATACGGCTGTTCGGCCAGCGCATCGGCATCGGCTGGAATCAGGGTTTTGGCTTGTGAGGAGCGGGAATTATCTCCAAAGCCCCGGCCCTGAAATACGGTAATGGTATTGGTCCCCAGACTGCTGATATTTTCCAGGATCTGCTTTTGTGAACCATTGCCCAGTGCGACGACCGAGACGACCGAAGCAATACCGATAATAATCCCGAGCATGGTCAGGAAAGTTCGCATCCGGTGCGCATTCATGGCCAGCAAGGCCATACGGAAGGCTTCACCCAAACGGTCAACCGCGGAACGCCATGAAGAAATCTTCTTTTTTTCATTACGGATCAGCGGCTGTTTTTCCAGCTCGTCTTCGACTTCAGGAACATTTGGCTGATCGGAAATGATATTTCCGTCCGAAATCTCAATGATTCGTGTCGCGTTTTTTGCCACATTATGGTCATGCGTGACCAGAATGATGGTATGACCCTTGGCATTCAGTTCACGCAAAATACGCATCACCTCAATACCGCTGTTCTTGTCCAAAGCCCCTGTCGGTTCATCGGCCAGAATCACGTCACCACCATTCATCAGCGCACGGGCAATCGAGACACGTTGCTGCTGCCCGCCTGACAGTTGACTCGGACGGTTCTGGGTTTTTTCACCCAGACCTAAATCGGTCAGAATCTTGACCGCACGCTCACGCCGTTCCGATGAATCCTCACCGGCATAAATTGCGGGAACTTCGACATTGCCGGCTGCGCTTAAGTCCCCGAGCAGGTGATAACGCTGGAAAATAAAGCCAAAATATTCACGGCGTAATTGTGCCAGTTCATCAGCTTCCAGTTCTCGGGTTTCACGGCCTTTGACCTTATAGCTGCCAGTGGTCGGTTTATCCAGACAACCCAAAATATTCATCAGGGTCGATTTACCCGAACCGGACTGGCCGACAATCGCCACCAGTTCACCTGGATAAATCTCCAGATTGACCCCTTTTAAAATCTGGACAGTGCCTTCACCCGCAGGGAATTCACGGACCAGATTTTTCACCTCGAGGAGAGGTTGCTGTTGTGAATTCATGCTTACATTCTCATTGGGCCACGGCTATTGCCACCACGTTTTGCTGCATCATTGGAGGTATCAGAGCCATCGGCAATCACTACCTGCTCACCACGTTTCAAGCCTTTGATCACTTGTGCAGTCGCACGGTTATTCAAACCGATCAGTACCGGGGTTGGTTTTGCAGTGCCGTCGGCTTGCAAGACACGAACCATGGCACGCTGTGCTTTACCTTGTTCAATCAGCGCACGTTCCGCTTCAGACAGGTTTAGGCGCGCTGGGCGCTCATCGGCAGGACGGTTGCCTTGAGCCGATTCAGCTTCAGGACGTGATGCCGGACCGCCTTCACCGCGAGAACCTTCACCACGATTGGCACGTGCCGGACGATTTGAGCTTTGAATCGCAGCGGCTGGAATGGTCAGCACATTTTTAGCTTCATCCAGTATGATATAAACTTGCGCAGTCATATCAATACGCAATTTGCCATCTTCATTCGGTACGTCAAATAAAGCGTTGTAATACACCGCAGAACTTGAAGATGAACCAGAGGCATTTGAATCGGTATTAATCGAATTTGGTGCAGGCTCGACCTGACGCAGTTTGGCGTAAATCTTTTTATCGTTATTGCCTAAAGTCGTGAAATAAACAGTTTGGCCTTTGTGGACTTTCATTACATCTGCTTCAGAAATTTCAGCTTTAATGGTCATGGTGTCGAGTTGGGCCAGTTTGACTATAGTCGGTGCACTCTGGTTGGCGTTCACTGTTTGACCTTCTTCGGTCACAATCGCCACAATAGTGCCATCCATCGGTGCCACAATCTGGGTATAGCCGAGGTCTTCTTTGGCAGTCGCCAGGGTCAAACGTGACTGTTCAATCTGTGCATTAATAGCTGTGATATCAGCCTGGGCAGTTTTATAGCTTGCCAATGCAGATTCTAATTCAGAACGTGAAGTCGCATCTTGTGCATACATGGCTTGCTGACGCTTGTACTCAGCTTCAACTTTGGCCAGATTGGCCTGTCTGACTGCCAGTTGGGCCATCTGATTTTTAATGCTGGCTTCTGCTGTTTTTAACTCGTTTTCCTGGCGGACAGAATCAATTTGGGCAATCAGCTGGCCTTGCTTGACCTGATCTCCCAATTGCACATACATTTTTTTGACCTGACCAGAAACCTGCGCTCCGACACTGACCATTTTGGTGGCTTCTAAAATTCCGGTTGCCAGTACTGAGCTTTCAATGTCTCCCACAGTCACCTCAGTGGTAATATATTGCGGAGGCTGTTCTTTGGGTTTGAGGAAATACCACCCTGCAGCGACTAACACAATGGCAATCACGGCTGCCATAATTAATTTCGTCGGTTTTATTTTTGGCATATTGAATACGAATTCGGATCAAAGATAGGGTTTGATTATAAAAGCGAAACTGGGATAAATCGTGAATTTTTTTAATTTATAATGAGAATTATTTTCTATTGACTGAAGTTTAAAAAATATAGCCCCTACAGACCATTTTAAGATGATCAATGAATAGATGTCTCTCATATTGAAGACAGGGTTTTGATTTTCTAAAGATAACACCGATATCGCTTAAAAGATTAATCATGTGGCTATTGAATAAAATGATAACTATCTCCAATAGTATTTTTCAAATAAAAGCGCTGCAAAGATAAAATTTATTGTGAATCAATAAAGACATCAAACCAAAAAAATATATTGGATTTGTTATGTGATATTTGTTCTTAGGGTATTTTTGGCTGAATTCTCATTTTTCCATTCGTGGTAACGAAAACCGATTGAAAATTAACTAGAAAAAAAATTTAAAAAACCCATGTTTTATATATGGATTTAAGTAAATAAAACTTGTAAGATCTAATTCAATATGAAAATAATGGTTATATCACTTAAGAAGAAAACGCACTTTTATTGTGCAGAAATAATACAAATTTAAATCAGAATTGATGAGGTTTAGAAGTGGAATGGAATGAAAGTTATAATATTGGGATTGACGTAATTGATAATCAGCACCGTCAAATTTTAGATTATATTAATGCCTTAGAAGAGATCCGAAGCACCGGTCAGCGTGATCGAATCAAAGAAATTCTGAATGATTTAATTGATTATACCCAGTGTCACATTTCAGCTTTGAAGAAAACCTGCTGGAACAAGTCAGCTATCAATATCTACCTTCGCATCGCGGTATACATGAATTATTTGTGAAACGATTAAATGATTATCGCCTAAAATTCGAGAAGGGAGAATCCATCGAAAACGATTTATATCGTTTATTGTCCAAATGGCTGATTAATCATATTCAACATGATGACCAGGATTATGTCGATGCAGTGCGCGATAATATGTTGAGTTGTCTACGTGCCCAGGAAACCAAAAAGGGCAAAGGCTGGTTTGCACGTTTCTTTAGTTAAGCGCTCGGTGTTAAAAACAAGCTTTGACCGCACATTTCAGCAATGGCCTGTAAGATGAGATGTTCAGGGTTCTCTTTGGACATCCCTTTAATGGCTGCATCAATACGGATTAACAGCTGTGGCCAGGTCAAAAAGCGTTGTGGGCTGAGACGGCGTAAAGCTTGCTGATACAGCCCGACTTTGGTTTTCCAGATCCCCAGTTGCAAGGCATTCTGCGGCTGTTCAAACAGCTGCATCAGCAGACGCATTTCCTTGCTGAGACTCCATAAAATCAGGCTCATTGGCTCGCCTGAAGCAACCAGATACTGAAAAATCTTAATGGACTGGGAAAGGTTACCTTGCAGCAGGGCATCACTTAAATCATAGGTGCTATAGCGTGACTGATCCTGTAAGCATGCATATAAATGATCAACCTGAATCACATCGATGTCAGCAAAGGTGTCGCTGACCCGCATCAGGCTGTTTTTAGCTGCCAGCAAGTTGTGTTCATGATGTTGTTCCAGCCATTGCCAGGCATCATTAGCCAGTTTAATCCCAAGTTTTCCCGCTTCAACGCTCAGAATCTGCTGACGGTCTTTGGGGTAATTTGCTACCAGCGAGACATTCACACCATTGGCATCAATCAGCTGAAAGAAACTGGATTTCAGGCTATTACTGTCCTGTTTGGGCATCACCACCAACAGCAGGTTTTGTTCATTATGCTGCAAATAGCTTTTCAGTAGCTTGATCGCACTGGCATCCGGTTTGATATTGCCATGTACTTCAATCGCCAGTTGGGTTGAAAACAGCGACAGACTGTTCAGGGCATTAAAGACAGTTTTCCAGTCAGCGACCGAACTAATGTCATAGCGCTGACGCTCAATATCCTGCTTTTGCCAGCTGCTGCGAAAGGCGTCAATTAAATTCTGTTCCAGCAAAGGCTCTTGACCATGCAATACCCAGGCACCGCGAGCTTCATCAACACGTTTTAAGGCTTGCAGATAATCAAGTTTCATAAGGCGGTCTTATTGGGCAGGTTGCACTGAGGTATTTTGTTTGACTAATGGTAAGCGGTTCGATGAAATCTGACGCGCGATCTGCTGCGCCACATCATCAATAATCACATGATCCAGAAACTTTTGTTCCTGGTCATCAGTGTTCACTGTTTCAATGTCATATTGATAAGAACGTGTGGCTACCACAGTCCGTGGTTCAGTGATCGGATTGCCTTGTGCATCTTCAATCTGGAATGTCACATTTAAACGTAACAAGGTTTCGACCAGTTTACCGTTCAATTCTAAACGGCGCGGCGTGTAATCGAGTACACGAAGCACATATGCATTTGGTGCATTACTCAATTGTATGCCTGCAGCCCCCAGGTAAACTGCCAGTTTTTCTTGCAGCTCATCCGTATCGGGTGGTAAAGACAGGCTCATGACAGAGTAGGCAATAGGAGCGGAGCTCGGATTGGTTCCTTTCAGATGAAAACCACAGCCGGCCAAGCCTGCACTCAGACCACAAGTTAAAACAATTGCTGCTAAACGTTTGCCCAAATGCATGTGTTGCCCTCTATGCTTCCCGAAGGGAAATATTTAAAATCCTGAACTGGATTGTAAAGTCAAAGCCCGTTGGCTGGCAACGGGCTTTGGTTGGGAATTGTGAAATCCTTAAATTCCCCTCTTTTTAAAAGAGGGGGTAGGGGGATTAAACCACCAAATTCACTAACTTATTCGGTACCACGATTTCTTTCTTGGTTGGACCGATCAAGAATTGCTGAACTTCAGGCAACGCTTTGGCCTGAGCCAAAATATCATCTTTAGAAGCATCGACTGATACTTCTAGCTTGCCACGCAGTTTACCGTTCACTTGTACCACAATCGTTTGCGTATTACGTGTCAGTGCAGACTCGTCCACAGCAGGGAACAGGGCTGAATTCAATTCAATCCCAAATTCAGCCAATAAAGTCTGGCTTAAATGCGGTGCAAATGGTGCAAGTAGAATTAACAGCGTGGTAATCGACTCACGTGCAACGGCAACATCGTTATCATCTTTTGCTTCAAACTTGTTGTTCGCATTTAATAATTCCATTAATGCGGCAATCGCTGTGTTGAATGCATGACGACGTTCAATGTCATCACCCACTTTCTGGATGGTTTCATGTGTTTTGCGACGTAAGTCCTGAGCAGCTGTTGAAAGCGCAGCTTTGTCGATGTTTGATGCCGCGTTACCTTTTTCAAGAAAGCCAGTTGCCAGACGCCAGACACGTTTCAGGAAGCGGTTTGCACCTTCAACCCCGGCATCAGACCATTCAAGTGACTGATCAGGTGGCGCAGCGAACATCATAAATACACGTGCGGTATCTGCACCGTATTGGTCAATAATCGATTGCGGGTCGATACCGTTATTTTTCGATTTGGACATTTTTTCCTGACCGCCGACCACAACTTCTTGGCCATCTTCTTTATATTTGGCAGAAAGCACCCGGCCTTTTTCATCTTTCTCAAGCTCGATATCTGCCGGGTTAAACCAGGTTTTCTTGCCAGATTCAGCTTCACGGTAGAAGGTATCTGCTAGTACCATACCTTGAGTGAGCAGATTGGTGAATGGTTCGTTGCCTTGAACGACACCTTCATCACGCATCAATTTGTGGAAGAAACGGGCGTATAACAAATGTAGAATCGCATGTTCAACACCACCGATGTATTGGTTTACAGGTAGCCAGGTTTGACCAGCTTCTGGTTTCACCATGCCATCAGTAAAGTCTGGCGATGCATAACGGGCATAGTACCAAGATGATTCTACAAAGGTGTCTAACGTGTCTGTTTCACGACGAGCATCGCCGCCACAACAAGGACATTTGGTCTCAAAAAATTCAGGCATTTTGTTCAGCGGATTACCTGAACCGTCTGGAACTACATCCGTTGGCAATACCACAGGAAGTTGCTCTTCCGGTACCGGCACCTGACCACATTTTTCACAGTTGATCATTGGAATTGGACAACCCCAATAACGCTGACGAGATACACCCCAGTCGCGTAAACGGAATTGAACTTTAGAATTCGCAAGTTCAGTTGGTTCTAATTTTGCAAGGAAAGCATCATAAGCACCTTGTAAATCTAGACCGTCAAACTCGCCAGAGTTTACTAATTTGCCTTCTTTCGAGCCGTACCATTCTTGCCAAGTTGCAGCATCAAAATCTGCATCGTCTGCGCCTTTGGCATCAATCACTTGTTTGATGCTCAAGCCATATTTGTTGGCAAATTCGAAGTCACGTTCATCATGGGCAGGAACAGCCATTACCGCACCTGAACCATAAGACATCAGCACGTAGTTGGCGATCCAAACTGGAACTTCTTCGCCTGTGACAGGATGCTTAACAGACAAACCGGTTGCCATGCCTTTTTTCTCGGCAGTGGCCAGATCCGCTTCAGCCACAGAACCCATACGGCATTCTTCAATAAATGCAGCCAATTCAGGGTTTGTTTCAGCCGCTTTCAGCGCCATTGGGTGTTCTGCTGCAACCGCAACATACGTCACACCCATTAAAGTATCGGCACGGGTGGTAAAGACGGTTAAACTATCGGCATAAATTTCTGGATTTGCAGAAGGGAAGGTAATGTCCATCCCTTGTGAGCGACCAATCCAGTTACGCTGCATGGTCAAGACCTGTTGTGGCCAGCCATCTTTCAGTGTGTCTAAATCATCAAGTAATTCTTGCGCATAGTCGGTAATGCGGAAGTAGTACATTGGAATATCACGCTTTTCAACCAGTGCACCTGAACGCCAGCCGCGACCATTTTCTACCTGTTCGTTGGCAAGTACAGTCTGATCAACCGGATCCCAGTTCACAGTTGAAAGCTTGCGGTAAATCAAGCCTTTTTTATAAAGCTGAATAAATAGCCATTGTTCCCAGCGGTAGTATTCAGGGGTACAGGTGGCAAATTCGCGATCCCAATCCACCGCAAGACCGAGTTTTTTCAACTGGTCGCGCATGTAGGCGATATTTTCAAATGTCCATTTTGCCGGAGCAACCTGGTGTGCAATCGCTGCGTTTTCAGCAGGTAGACCAAAAGCATCCCAACCCATCGGTTGCAGAACGGTTTCACCTTTGAGACGGTGGAAACGGCTGATCACGTCACCAATCGTATAGTTACGCACATGACCCATATGCAGCTTGCCACTTGGGTAAGGAAACATCGAGAGAATATAACGACGTGGACCTTCTACTTTGTCGGCAACTTTAAAGGCTTTGCGAGATTCCCAATCCTGTTGGACTTGAGGCTCAATCGCACTGGCTTGATATTCGGAATCAATATGAGTAGTCATAAACGTATCAGTGAATTACGGTGAAAAAGTCTGTTGCACAGCATAGCGCAAAATGTACCTAAAAGTGAATTTTGCACCGGCATTTCCCGAAGAAAAAACCGCTGTTCTATCTACAGGCGCCTTATAAAGCTACCGCGCGATTTTTAGATTGCTGCAAGGCTTCGTTTGCTTCACGTTGCTGCTGGTCCTGATGTGCAGGAACTTGAGGTG
Source organism: Acinetobacter sp. BY419 (assembly GCF_019038395.1). GTDB lineage: Bacteria > Pseudomonadota > Gammaproteobacteria > Pseudomonadales > Moraxellaceae > Acinetobacter. Next base: position 35,509 of record NZ_JAGFXZ010000014.1, on the reverse strand, counting down.
TTTGTTGCAGTTGTTCTTGAGACGTATTCTCGGTTTGCATTTCAGTTTCAGTAGTTCTAGACGGTGTCGGTGCCGAATTTTTCCAGCCATAGGTGTCCACTGTCGTGGATTTTTTCGCAGATTTCGGTGGTGGCGTCTTGGTGTAGTGTGTGATGCCTTTGGCATCGACCCATTTATGATACTGAATTGCGGAAGCGCTCATACTGAAGAGACTTACAGTAACAGCGCAACTTAAGCTGAAGGTAGATAAAAAAGATATTTTCATTGTTCTTGGGTCCCGGCTTTCTCGGCATGGAATACTGCAATTATTGTAGTGATTTTTTAAGTAAAAATGATGGCTTTTTATCTGCTTTATTCGAGGTTAACTGCTTATATAAGCTCGGCCTGGAGTTTAAGAAAATAAGGGGTAAATTTTCATATACAAAATTTATTGATAAACAATTTCCTTTAATTTAATAAAAATTCATTCATTTTTTTTATATAAGACATATTAAAAATTTATAAAATTAAACGAATAACCCTATGAATTTTATTGAATTAGATAAATATACCAGAGGGTAAATGCAGAGCTGTAAGCGGAGATTGCTGTTAAAAACAGCAGATTTGGACACTATAAGCATAAATTGGCTGTTTTTTAAACTTGACTTTAAAGCCTGAAAACACAAGAATGCTGCAATAGTTTTATATGCCTTAGATCGATCACCCTTCGACTAAGTGTCATTTCATGCAGTGGGCGATTTCTCTAGCCGAGAAATTGAACAAAGCTAAGCAAAATATGTTTATCCCAACATGTTTTAGGTCTTGTATTGCTCGAACAGCAAAGAGATCAGATTTTTTTCCTATTGCTATGAAAACTATGAAATTATTGTGCTATAACAGTGCAGACAGTTAACAAATGAAACACTGCAAATGCCTCCCATTTGTGCAGTGTAATAACATTAGGGTGAATCACGTTGGAACTTCTATCTGGTGGTGAAATGCTTGTTCGTGCATTAGCGGACGAAGGCGTTGAACATGTTTTTGGATACCCAGGCGGCGCAGTTCTTCATATTTATGATGCGCTATTTCAACAAGACAAAATCAATCATTACCTCGTACGTCACGAACAAGCTGCCGGTCACATGGCAGATGCTTACTCACGCGTAACAGGTAAGACCGGTGTGGTGCTGGTGACCTCAGGTCCGGGCGCAACCAACACGGTCACGCCAATTGCAACGGCCTATATGGACTCAATCCCGATGGTGATTTTGTCAGGTCAGGTTGCGAGTCATCTGATTGGTGAAGATGCCTTCCAGGAAACCGATATGGTCGGTATTTCTCGCCCAATCGTGAAACATAGTTTCCAGGTACGTCATGCCAGCGAAATTCCTGCAATCATCAAAAAAGCATTCTATATCGCCTCATCTGGTCGCCCTGGCCCTGTCGTGATCGATATTCCGAAGGATGCCACCAATCCTGCAGAGAAATTTGCTTACGAATATCCGGAAAAAGTGAAGATGCGTTCGTATCAGCCACCATTCCGTGGTCACTCAGGTCAAATTCGTAAAGCGATTGAAGAATTAATCAATGCCAAACGCCCAGTGATTTACTCGGGTGGCGGTGTAGTTCAAGGTAATGCATCTGCACAATTAACAGAGCTTGCGCATCTATTGGATTATCCAGTAACCAATACCCTGATGGGTCTTGGTGCATTCCCGGGCGATGATCCACAGTTCATCGGTATGTTGGGTATGCACGGTACTTACGAAGCCAACATGACCATGCACAATGCAGATGTGATTTTGTGTGTAGGCGCGCGCTTCGATGACCGTGTCACCAATAATCCGGCAAAATTCTGTCCGAATGCCAAAGTGATTCATATTGATATCGACCCAGCGACGATTTCAAAAACCATTATGGCCCATATTCCAATCGTAGGTGCTGTAGAGCCTGTGTTGAATGAGATGTTGAACCAGCTGAAACAGCTCGATGTTTCCAAGCCAAATCCTGAAGCGATTGCGGCATGGTGGGAACAGATCAATGAATGGCGCAAGGTTCATGGCGGTCGTTTTGAAGCAGGTGTTGATGGTGTAATGAAGCCACAACAAGTGGTTCAGGCATTGGACAAAATAACCAATGGCGAAGCGATCATTACCTCTGACGTAGGTCAGCATCAGATGTTTGGTGCGATGTATTACAAATACAAACGTCCGCGTCAATGGATCAACTCAGGTGGCCTGGGCACCATGGGTGTAGGTTTACCTTATGCGATGGCAGCGAAGCTCGCATTCCCTGATCAGCAAGTAGTGTGTATCACCGGTGAAGCATCGATTCAGATGTGTATCCAGGAACTTTCAACCTGTAAGCAGTACGGTTTAAACGTAAAAATTTTGTGCTTAAACAACCGTTCCTTGGGTATGGTGAAACAGTGGCAAGACATGAACTACGAAGGTCGTCATTCTAGCTCTTATGTAGAATCACTGCCTGATTTTGCCAAGTTGATGGAAGCATATGGTCACGTCGGTATTCAGATTGACCATGCCGATGAGCTTGAATCTAAGCTTCAAGAGGCAATGGCGATTAACGATAAGTGCGTATTTATTAACGTGATGATTGATCGTACTGAGCACGTTTATCCGATGTTGATTGCAGGCCAATCAATGCAAGATATGTGGTTAGCAAAAGGGGAGCGCACAGCATGAGACATATCATCTCTGTCCTTATTGAAAATGAAGCAGGCGCGCTTTCCCGTTTAGTGGGCTTGTTCTCACAGCGTGGCTACAACATCGAAACATTGAACGTGGCACCGACTGAAGATCCGACACTTTCACGTTTGACGTTGACCACTTATGGCGATGATCACAAGATCGAGCAAATCACCAAACAGCTTAATAAACTGGTGGAAGTGGTTAAAGTGGTTGATCTGTCTGAAGGTGCGCATATTGAGCGTGAACTGATGCTGATCAAAGTCAAGGCATTGGGTTCATCTCGTGACGAAATCAAGCGTACTGCCGATATTTTCCGTGGTCAGATTGTCGATGTAACGCCCACGACCTATACCATTCAAATTGCGGGTACGACCGAGAAAGTAGATGCATTTATTGATGCACTTGCAGAACACACCATTTTGGAAGTTGTGCGTTCGGGTGTTTCAGGTATTGCGCGCGGCGAAAAAGTACTAACAATCTAAATTTCAAGTATTTCCTCATCTTAATAAGAAGGGGGATCAGGCAATGTAAATTCAAGGACCATTGCCTGATTTAAACAGACAAACAAGCATTCAAGCGGAGACAGCAATGCAAATTTTTTACGATAAAGACTGTGACTTATCTATCATCCAATCTAAGAAAGTAGCGATCATTGGTTACGGTTCACAAGGTCACGCGCATGCGCTTAACCTTAAAGACTCTGGTGTTGATGTCACTGTAGGTCTACGTGCGAACTCTACTTCTTGGAAGAAAGCTGAAAATTCAGGTCTTAAAGTTGCTGAAGTTGCTGCTGCTGTAGCACAAGCTGATGTAGTTATGATCTTGACTCCAGATGAATTCCAATCTCAACTCTACCGTGACGAGATTGAGCCAAACATCAAGCAAGGCGCAACTTTAGCGTTTGCTCATGGTTTCTCAATTCTTTACAACCAAGTTGTGCCACGTGCTGACTTAGACGTGATCATGGTTGCACCTAAAGCTCCAGGTCATACGGTTCGTTCAGAATACCAACGTGGTTCAGGTGTGCCTGACTTAATCGCAATTCACCAAGATGCGTCTGGTAATGCACGTAACGTTGCGCTTTCTTACGCTTCAGGCGTAGGTGGTGGTCGTACAGGTATTATCGAAACTTCATTCCGTGAAGAAACTGAAACTGACCTTTTCGGTGAGCAAGCAGTTCTTTGTGGGGGTGCGGTTGAACTGGTTAAAATGGGCTTCGAAACTTTGGTTGAAGCGGGTTATGCTCCAGAAATGGCGTACTTCGAATGTCTACACGAACTTAAATTGATCGTTGACTTAATGTTCGAAGGCGGTATCGCGGACATGAACTACTCTGTATCAAACAACGCTGAATATGGCGAATACGTAACGGGTACTGAAGTAATTAACGAACAGTCTCGTGAAGCGATGCGTAATGCGCTTAAACGTATTCAATCTGGCGAATACGCGAAGATGTTCATCAACGAAGGGGCTTTAAACTACCCTTCTATGACTGCTCGTCGTCGTCAAAACGCTGCTCACGGTATCGAAGTAACGGGTAACAAGTTACGTGCTATGATGCCTTGGATTCAAGCGAACAAGATTGTAGATAAAGAAAAGAACTAAGTTCTAATTTCTAAGTCAAAAAGCCCTTGTTTTTAACAGGGGCTTTTTTTTATACAAAGTGGGGCTTTCCTATTTGGTACTTCGTTTAAAGCTGTGTTTTCCTCTCTTTTCGTGGCTTAGATTCAAGCGAACAAAATCGGTGAGAAAGAGAAAAACTGATTTTCTGAATTATATGCTATGAAACCCTGCGCAAGTGGGTTTTTTTATGGGTAATTTACTGATTTTTAATGGCAGAAAATATTTTTTGATTTGTTGATATATGTCCTATCTCTGCTTTTATAATTATCATGATAAGTAAGTTTTTGATCGCTTCATTAAGTGTGAAGTAAGAAAAAGGAAATGTAATTAAAACTCCAGAAAACTTGCAAATTAAAATTAATTTTTAAGTCTAAATAAACTATATTATGGGTAAATAATAGACCTCTTGCGGAAAGTATGCTTTTACCTAATTTTTGAATTAGCTAAAACCTTATAAAATATAGCTTGTGGCTGTTTAAATTTTGACTAACGCAAGAGGACTAATATTATAATTATATTAATTAAAAAGTGATATTTATTTTAAATAATTCAGATGAATAATAATTAAAATTCCCAGGAGGGAATAGTGGTTGGATATAAATAAACTTTTATTTAAAGAATCATGTAAGATTTAAAATTAAGTAATTAAATGTATTTGGGAAGAGAGGTGTTGAAATTTTTAAAAGTAGGGTATATTTGAAAAATAACAAAAAAATATCGATGTAATTATGATTTATATTGGATTTAATTGTAAATTGTAAGGCTTTGTAAAAATAAAAATGTAAAAAATTAGAACAATTGAAGTTTGTTGAAAATAATATAAGTATCAATATTTTATATTTGTATTGAGGTTTTGGACAAAGTTTATATATAAATATTAATGGTAAATATAAGCTCATTAATATTTGGTAACATTAAAGATTTTTTAAATAAATATTTATAAAATAAAGAATTTTTAATAAAAAATAAAAAATATAGTATAAGTCAATATATTGTGAATATTAGAGCTTCTGTATGTTTTTTTAGGAATAATAATAAGATGGCTGCACGCCTACATAACATTACTCATAATAACAAGAGTTCATAATGTAAGCGTAAAACTTAATAAATATATTCTTCCAAAAAGGAATGGAGCATACTCATGAATAAAATGACTCAAGCCGTATTGGCAACTGTAGTATTGAGCTTTGGTTTAGGTTCCACAGCAGTTTATGCGAATCAGGTTGCAGGAAAACCAGGTTCACATAAACCAGGTAAACATGGTTGTGGGGATAAGTGTGATGGAAAAATTGACATTGTGTTAGATGTTCCAAGACATTGTGATTTGGATGTGGAGACACCCCAATTAACACTTGCCCAAACAACGGGGGGGAATTGGAGTGACGCGGGTTTCTTTAATGTAAGCACAAATGCCCCTTATCGATTAAATATTAATGCACCAAACAATTTGCGTAGTGGTCAGAACACTGTACCTGTATCTATGACTACTACACGTGGTGGAAAAGCTTATTCTGGAACTCAAACAAGTACCAAAGGACAGGCTCATCGTTGGGATGTAGCAGCTACAGTGGCGGGTAGTGCGATTGCAGCAGCCGATGCTGGAACTTATCTTGGTACATATAATGTCGAAGTTCGATTCTAATAATAAGAAATTCATTCTTTATAAGCACTGAATGGATAGGAGATGTGTGAATCATCTCCTATTTTAATATTTTTTTATTGAATAATAACTATATAAATCTTGGGAGTAAAAAATGCATAAAAAAATAATCGGATTTTTTTTATTATTGCTATGTAGTGCTACCCTCTCTGCAGGAATAAAGTTTAGTCCGATCCAGTTGTATATTCAGGATTTTAAAAAACAGAGAAGTACGACAGTCAATATTGAGAGTACAGGGGTGAAGTTTTCAAAAATATATGAAATTTCTGCATTTAAATGGCAGCAGGATGAAAGGGGGGAAGATATTCTAGTCGAAGATAACACATTATTATTTAATCCAAGAACCTTCGAATTAAAGCCGGAAAGCAAACAAATAGTCCGGATCGGATTTAGTCAGCCACTTATGGATACTGAAAAGCAGCAAGCATGGAGAGTTATTTTTAAAGAGGTTACGCCTGTAGATGACACCTCAACGATCAACTTTTTATTTAATTTTTCCTTGCCACTTTTTGCGGGAAAACAATTACCTCCACAGCTTAATGTGAATCTGGAGAAAGTAAATGATTTGGCCTATTTGAAAGTGGATAATAAAGCCAAATCACATGCGAAGATTGTAGAAGTCATAGTATTAGACAGCAATAATAATGAAGTATTAAAAAAAGACCTGACTCAATATGTTTTGAGCGGAAATAAAATCAAATTTGAAATTGGGGAAATAAAAACTACTGGAAACCTGAAGTTAAAAATAAAAGTGGAAGAATATGGGGAATATTTAGAATACCCTATCAATGCTTAGAACGGATTGTAAGAAGAATAAAAAATAGTCAAAGGATGTGCTATGAAAGCCACTAAAATTCTCATGATGATCGTATGTGGTATTGGTGTGACGCCTGGAAAAGCAAATACGAACCTGGCAGAAAGCCAAAGAAAAGATCCAGAGATGTTAATCGTGAATATATGGATAAACGGCCTAGATTATAAAACTGAAGCAATTACTTTTACTGAGGAGGGGAAAAAATTTATTGAATGTGAACCCTTACATAATTTAGGAATCAAAGTAGAAAAGTTTCACCGTCATTTAAAGAAAAATGATTTTTGTTTAATCAGTCAAACAGGAATTACAGTAGAGGATGATTATAGTCTTCAGGCGATTAAAATTAATTTTCCGGTAAGTTATTTTGAAGATCAGGCTTATGATCTGGAAGTACTGCAGCCTGAAAAGGCAGATTTTGGAGGATTCGTTAACTACAGTCTATTCTACAGTCGAGATAGTCGTGATCATGAATTTAATACATTTTCAGAAGTGGGAATATTTAAAGATTACTGGCTATTTAAAAATGCCTTTTTATATCGTAATGAACCTGAAGGAAATGAACAGAAATTATTGCGGGTGAGCAGCAGCCTGGATTTTGAATTTCCTGATAAGTTTTTAAGATTAACAGTAGGGGATACCACTAGCCCCTATAGTACTTTAAATAGTTCTTTCCGGTTTGGTGGTTTAAGTCTCGGTACAATTTATACAGATCGTCCAGATTTTATTTACTGGAATATTCCTGCTCTGAATGGCAGTGCCAGCCTACCTTCGACTGTAGATTTGTATATCAATGGCATAAATTTATATAAGGATTCGGTTGTGCCGGGTAATTATAATCTGCCCGCAGGTTCAATCGTAAATCAGGCAGGTGATGCGCAAATTGTGGTGGAAGATATTCTAGGGAATAAAACAGTCAGAAGTTTCCCGGTATATATTAATAATCGTTTATTAAAGCCAAAATTGAATGAATATAATATCTCCTTAGGGAAGCTAAGATATAATTATGATTATGTTGATGATGACTATCGTGATTTTTTTACTAAACTATTTTTCCGGAGAGGACTCACCTCTTCGACTACCATGGGCGGGGATCTTTTATACAGTGAGAAAGTAAGTAATTTTGACTTATTATGGACCCAAGGGGTGAGTAAGTATTTTCTGCTGGATACTGTATTTTCGGTAAGTAAAGCCGATAAAGAAGACCAGCAGGGCTATGCGGGATCCATTGCCATAACACGGGATTTTACAAATTGGTCATTTGGGTTGAATAGCCGATATTTCACTAAAAAATATGAATATTTAAGTCAGGAAGATTATAACTCCAATATTAAAACTTCAGATATTATCTATTTTAATTTTTTTGATTTAAAAATTATTGACAGTTTAAATGTTAGTTATGTGCAGCAGTCAAGTTACTTGGCTGAAGATTTTTTGGAAGATGATCGTAAAATTTTAGACATTAGAGCATCAAAAAAAATAACAGATAATTTATATACAAGTTTGGGTTTTTTTAAGGATTTTGGCGATGGTGATGATGGAGGATTTAATGTCGCTTTTTCTTATGATTGGGGAGATAAAGGTCAGGTCTATCTAGATCATGATACTGATAATAACGAAACTGGCTTAAGTTATAGTCGAAGAACCATGACTCAAAATGGTTTTGATTATGTCCTAGGGGTAAATCAACGTGATGATGAAATTAATTATAATGCCTATGGTTTATGGAAAACCAGTATCGGGAATTTACAGCTTTCACACGATGAGTTTGAAGACCGCCGCAATTCACAGGCCATGTTTGACGGTGCCTTAGTCTGGCTAGGGAGCAAAGTGGCGTTGACGAAATATGCGGATAATGCCTTTGCACTGGTCAATGTAGATCAGCATTCAGATTTAGATATTTATCGTTCAGCCAGTTTAGTAGGAAGTACCAATAATAATGGCTACATGTTTATACATAATATAATTCCTTATATTAATTATGATATTTCTTTTGATCATAACCAATTGGCGATGGAAGAAACTTTTAAGCATTCTTCTAAGAAAATAATTGGCCTGGATCAACGTGGATATAAGCTAGATTTCCCTATTTATAAAACAAAGCGTATTGCATTAAGAATAAAAGACTTCAAGCAAAATAATCTAATAGCAGGATCAGAAGTGGTTGTTGATGGTCTAAGTACTGATTCGTCTTTCGTAGACAGTCAAGGGATGGTCTATTTATATCTGATTAAACCTGGTCCATATACGCTTAAAATAAAAACACAAGGTGGACAGCAATGCCAAGCTCAATTGGCTCTTAATCAAAATCAATTTCAAAATTCAGAAAATCAAATTTTGGAAACCATATGTAGATAGGTGTAGAAATGAAAAAACTTTTTTTATTTATTTTAATTGGCATGACGGGGATAGCAAATGCTCAGTATTGCTCAATTGATGGTTTTACGAGCCCGGAATTACGTCTGGCAAGTTACCAGCGTAGTCAATCCGCAACCTCTTTTAATATTTCATGTGATACAGGCTATTCAATCCTGTTTAATAGTCAGAATCTAGTCAGTTCAAGTGGTGTCAGCTATGTTTCCAATGGTCCTTATAAATTGCGGACCAAATTAAATTTGACCGGTGCAAATAATAACTTGTGGGGGGTGAGGCTCAATCAGGGGGCTGCCCAGCGACAAAAATACATTGTTTCTGTTCAACTTGAGGACAATCCCCTCAATGGTGTCCCGGCAGGCAGATATAGTGATCGGGTTTCGATAGATATTTCCTTTTAGTTTTAACAGGTTATTTTCTTAGAAATAAGCTAATAACTCGTGCAACTGATTTGAGATGGATATCAGATTGAAATATAAATTGAGGTGTAAAATGAATCTCTGTTTTGATTTATATGACTTTAATAGAGATTTATTTATTAGATTAGACCTCTTGCGTTAGTCAAAATTTAAACAGCCGCAAGCTATATTTTATAAGGTTTTAGCTGATTCAAAAATTAGGTAAAAGCATACTTTCGCAAGAGATATATTAATAATTTGAAAAACCGCTATTCCTTTTGTTTTTTATTATTCATAAGTTGGTCATATATTCTCCTTAGAGTATATTGAAAATATAAGTAGATAGGTGCGAGATGCAACAGATTTCCATCTCGGAATTATTAAAGCAACGCCCTGTTATTCATAAACTCCAGTTTGATTTAAAAGAACAACGCAAGCAGGCATTTCATAACAAAATAGTCTTAGCCGGTCTGATACGTTCCCGTTTGAAAATTGCAATAGTTGCTGAAACTTGGTCTCTTGAAATCAATGGTGTCGCACAGGATTTATTACAGCTTTGCAAAAGATTACAAAAACAGGGCCATAAGATTTTATTAATTCATCCGGAACAGCGAGAAGCCTGTACCGAATTTAAACCGCATAGCGAATGTCGGGTTAGAGTGCATTGCATTCCTAAATATAACAATTTGCAGTTTGGCAGACCGCAATTTCTAAAGATTCATCAAGCGGTTGAGGCCTTTACACCGGATGTTATCGATATCGTCACCGAAGGCCCTTTGGGTTTGGCAGCTCAGCAGCTTGCGAAATTCCATAAAAGTCCAGTTTCTAGCGGTTTTCCTTCGTCATTCCAGGAGTTTAGTCGTTTTTTCGATTTAACTTTTTTGCTTAAACCGATTCAGAGCTATTTAAAGTGGTTTCATAATAATACTGATTTGACCTGTGTCCCGAGTCGATACACTGCTCAAGCCTTAAATCAGTTTGGGGTAACGTGTCCCTTGGCAGTCGTGGGTAGGGGAGTCGATCCAGATACATTTTCACCAAAGTGGCGATCAGCAGATTTGCGCTATGCTTGAGGTGCTTCAAACGATACCCGCGTGATGTTGTATGTTGGACGGCTTTCTCCTGAAAAGGAAATTGACGTGCTAATCAAAACCTATTTTATCCTGCGCCAAGTTCGTCAGCAAGATATACATCTGATTATCATCGGAGATGGGGCCCGATCGAACTCGACTGCAACAGCTGAATCAGGATGGCAGCATTGTTTTACCGGTAGCCTGACAGGAGAGAAACTCTCAGCGGTTTATGCCAGTGCCGATGTATTATTCTGTTTCGCCAGTCAGGTAGAAACCTTTGGAAATGTGGTGTTGGAAGCGATGGCCAGTGGCTTGCCGGTAATTGCTTATGATGATGCGTGTTGCATATACAGCATGGTGAAAATGGGATGGTTGAGCAGACTTGGACATCGGCAGGATTTTATCCAGCAGATGCTCGGTTTGCCTGATCTGTAAAGATTGTGGCAGATGGGCGTACAAGCACGTAAAAAGGCCGAAAAAGTCGGTTGGCAATATCCAGTCTGGCAATTTGAACCAGCACTGTATTCACTGGTACAGCATCAGGAATACAGCATATAAAACAAAAAAGGAGCATCAGGGTGAAACTCCAGAATGTAAAAATTAAATTTTTAGAAATTGATTTAAAAGGTTGTGTTTATCTGAATCATTTTTCGCATTCAGCCCGTATTGCTGCTTTTTTTAAAATTATTAGTCGTTTGGGCAATGGTGCATTTTGGTATTTCATGCTGATACTGGTTTGGATCATGCAGGGCTTGATCTACACCCTGCAGATTGTTTATCTGATTCTGGGTAGTACCCTAGGTACCATTATTTATAAAATTCTTAAAATCAAAACTGTACGACCACGCCCTTATCAGGTGCATCAGGTGATCCGTCTGGGTGAACATCCACTGGATCATTTCAGTTTTCCCTCGGGACATACCTTACATGCCGTAATGGCAACAACTGTTTTAGGCTATGTTGCACCTTTATTGCTGATGTTAATGTTGCCATTTACGGTTCTGGTGGCAGTGTCCAGAATGGTGTTGGGCCTGCACTATCCAAGTGATGTAGCAGTGGGTGCAATTCTGGGTGGAATGATGGCAATTGCCATTGTACTGACCGCACCTTATCTGAATGTTGTGTTGTAAAAAAAAACAAGTGAAAGCCGGGGCAAAGGCTCGCAGATTTTTACAGATTTGTTAAAGTACGGCATCAAAGCAATTATGGTGAGAAATAGAGATGAGTTTACGTTGGACTGACACTCTCGATATCGCGATTGAACTCTACGAAGCGCATCCGGATGTGGACCCGCAGTGGATTCGTTTTACTGATTTACATGCCTGGGTATGTGCCTTGCCTGAATTTGAAGATGATCCGACCAAGTCTACGGAAGGTTTGCTGGAAGCCATTCAAATGGCATGGATGGACGAAGCACGTTAAGTGTCCGATTGAAAAAAGCATATTTTTACAGTGTAAAAGCAGAAAAATGCGCATTATCTCGGTATAATGCGCCAAATTTTCATGTCAACAATTGACTTAAGGAGCCTATCATGGCTATCGAACGTACTTTATCTATCGTTAAACCAGACGCAGTTGCTAAAAACCACATTGGTGAAATCTTTGCTCGTTTTGAGAAAGCTGGTCTTCAAATCGTTGCAACTAAAATGAAACACTTGACTCAAGCTGAAGCTGAAGGCTTTTACGCTGAGCACAAAGAACGTGGTTTCTTTGCTGACCTAGTTGCTTTCATGACTTCTGGTCCAGTTGTTGTTTCAGTTCTTGAAGGCGAAAACGCTGTTCTTGCTCACCGTGACATCCTTGGCGCGACCAACCCTAAAGAAGCTGCTCCTGGTACAATCCGTGCAGATTTCGCTGTAAGCATCGACGAAAATGCTGCTCACGGTTCTGACTCTGTAGCATCAGCTGAACGTGAAGTTAACTACTTCTTCGCTCAAACTGAGATTGCTCCACGTACTCGTTAATTCGCAGTATTCAAGCCAGATAAGTGTTATTATACTTATCTGGTTTTTTTATTCTCTGAATAATTCTTTGCTCATATATTGAGCTTCTCCTTTCATCTTTTAGGCATGGTTTAGGTAATATACACATGAGTACTGAAGTCGTCGCTGTATCTGCAGTTTCAGCTGCACAGCAACCATCTCCGTCCACTCCGGTACAGCAGAATGCTGTGGAAAAAGTGAACCTACTCGGCATGTCTCGTCCGCAAATGGAGAAATTCTTTGAGGATATGGGTGAGAAGAAGTTTCGTGCCGGGCAGGTTATGAAATGGATTCACCAGTTCTTTGTGACTGATTTTGCCGAGATGACCAATATCTCGGGCAAACTGCGTGAAAAACTGGAACGTATTTGTGAAATTAAAGCGCCCGAAGTGGTGCATAAAAACTATTCTAAAGACGGTACCCGAAAATGGGTATTCCGTGTTGGCGATGGTGAGGGCTCACTCGTCGAAACTGTATTGATTCCTGCTGAGCATCGCAGTGGTTTACGTCGCACTTTGTGTATTTCTTCACAAGTGGGCTGTGCACTGGACTGTTCATTCTGTTCAACCGGTAAACAGGGTTTCCAGCGCGATTTGACCCAGGCAGAAATTATCGGTCAGCTCTGGATGGCCAACTATTCCTATATGGAAGATGTGCCGGTACTTGAGCGTGAACGTTCAGTCACGAACGTGGTGATGATGGGCATGGGCGAGCCATTGCTCAACTACGATGCAGTATTAAATTCAATGCGCATTATGCTGGATGACTTTGCATACGGGATGTCGAAACGTCGTGTGACTTTATCGACTTCTGGTGTAGTGCCGAAGATTGATCAAATGGTGAAAGACATTGATGTTGCACTGGCAATTTCATTGCACGCACCAAATGACGAACTGCGTAATGAACTGGTGCCAATTAATAAAAAGTATCCTTTGGAACAGTTGATTGCGGCCTGTCAGCGTTATATTGCCAAAGATGGTAATGAAAGTTCGCGTAAGCATGTGACCATTGAATATGTCATGCTGGATGGTGTGAATGATCATCCGGAACATGCACAGCAAATGATTAAACTGCTTAAAAACTTACCTAGCAAGATTAATTTGATTCCGTTTAATCCTTTTCCGCATGCGCCTTATGGGCGTTCAAGCCGGAACCGCATTATTTCTTTCCAAAAAACTTTGTCTGATGCCGGTTTTGTGTGTACGATTCGTCAGACACGCGGTGATGACATTGATGCGGCGTGTGGACAGCTTGTAGGTCAAGTAGCTGACCGTACGCGTCGTGCGGAACAGTGGAAAAAGAAAATTGCGCAGTCGAATGAGATTATGCGTTCACAAGGATAATAAGAGGTCGCCAGTTGAGAAATCCAACATCTAAAATTGCTTTGATTTCAACAGTATGTATGTCTTTAGGTTTGGTAGCATGTCAAACGCCAGATTTGGGTCAGAAAGATCCTGAAAAAGCCACTAAAGTCCGTACCCAATTGGCGGCAGAATATTTAAGAACAGGTGATCTGGATGCAGCCAAACGTGCGCTGGATCAGGCACTTGAAACGACTCCGCGTGATTCTCAAGCAAATATGATGATGGGTGTGCTGCTGCAACAGGAAGGTAGTAAACTCAATCTTGAGAAAGCAGATGCTTATTTCAAGCGTGCGATTTCGGCAGATCCGAAAAATGCACAGGCACGAAACAACTATGGCACGTATTTATATCAGCTTGAACGCTATAATGATGCGATCGAGCAGTTTAAAATTGCCGGTGCGACTTTAGGCTATGACCAGCGCTTCCGTGCACTGGAAAATATGGGGCGTATTTACCTGAAAATGGGCGATGTAGTGAATGCTGAAAAATCATTCAAACAGGCGCTTCAGGCTAATCGCGATTCATATATATCAATGTTAGAGTTGTCAGAGATTTTTTATTTAAACCAGCAGTTCCCGGCGGCGACACAACTGTATCAACAGTTTGCGCGTGGTGTGGGACAGAAAAACCAGGGTGCTCGTGCACTCTGGATTGGCATTCGCACTGCGCGTGCCAGTGGTGATCAGTTGGGTATGCAGGTATTGGTTAACCAGTTACGTGCATTGTTCCCTGAAAGCCAGGAATACCAACGTTATTTGCAATTACAGTACAGTACTGAGGCCGTATGGAAGTAAATCCTAATTCACCTTCGAATCATTCGAGCGTAGCTCCAAATGCGTTAGGAAATATTCAACGTCCGGGCGAGTACTTGCGCCAGATTCGTATCAATCAGCAATGCGATCTGGAAGAGGTTGCCAAAGAACTGAATATTCCGGTCAAAACCCTGACTGCTCTTGAGCAGGATGAATATAAGTCTTTGCCTGAAGCAACTTTTATCAAAGGGTATTATCGGATCTATGCCAAATTCTTAGGTGTAGATGCTTCGAACATTATTCAGCGTTTTGATGAAATTTATACCAATGATACGGGGTTGTTGCCCAATCATGCCCTGAATAATTCCCCCATCAAAATTATGGGGAAATTGCCAGGTTCCAAGCGTGACCGCAATCGTAAGTGGTTAAAGCGCATTTTTATTACGCTGGTGTTATTGCTGATTTTAGGCGCACTGTTTGCCATGATTCAGAACTGGTCAAGTAGCAATTCACAAAATAGCAGTGAAGGCTCTGGCGTAGGCGCTTCCAATGTCGAGATTCTGAATCTGGATACAGGTGCTGCACGTTCTGGCAATCAGCTGAAACTTGAGTTTAATCGTCCGACCTCTGTCCATATTGTTGACTCGGCGGGCAATGTCTTGGCGACTGGTCGTCAGGCCTCGAGCTTGCAGCTGAATGGTGAAGCACCGTTCCAGATTCGTCTGGATGATGCATCGGCTGTGGCACTCAGTTTAAATAATGAAAATATTTCATTGTCACCCTACACTGTGAACGGAAAAGCAGAATTCCGTTTATCACCTTAATAGATCAAGAGTAGAGCAGAACAATGATCGTAAATCCAATTAAACGTCGTCCAACACGTAAAATTCGTGTGGGTTCAGTTTATGTGGGTGGTGATGCACCAATCAGTATCCAGTCCATGACCAATACTGAAACCTGCGATGTGGCAGCCACGGTTGCGCAGATTCAGCGCTGTGTAGATGTCGGTGCAGACATCATGCGGGTGTCTGTACCAACGATGGAAGCGGCGGCGGCATTTGGTGAAATTCGAAAGCAGGTAAGTGTGCCTTTGGTGGCTGATATTCACTTCGATTATAAAATCGCACTGGCTGTTGCAGACTTGGGTGCCGACTGTTTGCGGATTAACCCGGGCAATATCGGTTCAGAAGCAAAAATCCGTGAAGTGGTGGCTGCAGCACGTCATAACGACATTTCGATGCGGATCGGGGTTAATGCCGGTTCACTCGAAAAAGATATTCAAAAGAAATATGGCGAGCCGACCGGTCAGGCGCTGCTTGAATCTGCGATGCGCCATATCGATATTTTAGACCGTCTGGATTTCCAGGAATTTAAAATTTCAGTAAAAGCGTCCAATGTGTTCCTCACCATGGATGCTTATCGTTTGCTGTCACAACAAATTGATAATCCGCTGCATTTGGGTGTGACTGAAGCTGGTGTCTATCGTACCGGTTCGGTCAAATCTGCGATTGCCTTGGGCGGCCTGTTGATGGAAGGCATTGGTGACACCATGCGTATTTCACTCGCGGCAGAACCTGAAGAAGAAATTAAAATCGGTTTTGATATTCTAAAATCGCTGGGTCTACGTTCAAACGGGATTAACTTTATTGCCTGCCCAAGCTGTTCACGTCAGGAATTTAATGTAATTTCCGTGATGCAGCAACTTGAAGAGCGTTTAGAAGATATCCGTACCCCGATGGATGTGTCAGTGATTGGCTGTAAGGTCAATGGGCCGGGCGAAGCCAAAGAAGCGGATATTGGTGTGGTGGGTGCAAGTCCGCGTTCACTGGTGTACCGTAATGGTGAAAAAAGCCACTTAATCGATACCAATCAACTGGTTGATGAAATCGAGACCATGGTTCGTCAACGTGTTACCGAGCTTGAAGAAGCTAAATCTAAAGAAATTATTCGCACAAGTTTTCCTGAGTAGATCATGAGTTCAATCGTCGCAATCAAAGGTTTTAATGACATTCTCCCAACGCAAACCCCAGCTTGGAGACGTCTTGAACAGCATTTATCCGGTTTGATGGATGCTTATGGCTATCAACAGATTCGTTTACCCATCGTAGAACAGACTAACCTGTTCAAACGTTCGATCGGTGATGCCACCGATATTGTTGAAAAAGAAATGTACACCTTTCTGGACAAAGGTAATCCGCCTGAGTCTTTGACGCTACGTCCTGAAGGAACCGCAGGCTGTGTACGTGCCATGCTGGAGCATAACCTGCTTCGTGGTGCGACTCCTCGGGTCTGGTATATCGGGCCAATGTTCCGTTATGAAAAACCACAGAAAGGCCGTTACCGTCAGTTCCATCAGTTTGGTGTAGAAACCTTTGGTGTGGCGACTCCCGACATGGACGCAGAACTGATTCTGATGACAGCGCGTCTGTGGAAACGTATGGGTATGGCAGACAAGGTTCAACTTGAATTAAATACACTGGGTGAGTCGGATGAACGTGCGAATTATCGTGCAGCCTTGGTTGAATTCTTAGAATCACATAAAGGTGATTTAGATGAAGACTCACAGCGCCGTTTGACCACGAATCCACTGCGTATTCTGGATTCAAAAGATGCCAAAACGCAAAGTATCTTGGAAAATGCACCGAAACTTCATGACTTCATGGGTGAAGAAACTCTGGCGCATTTTACCCAGCTACAACAGTACTTGACCGAGGCAGGCGTCAGCTTTGTAATCAATCAAAAACTGGTACGCGGTCTGGACTATTACAACAAAACGGTTTTTGAATGGACAACCACACACTTGGGTTCCCAAGGAACCGTATGTGCAGGTGGTCGTTATGACGGTCTGGTGGGGCAACTTAAAGGCAAGCCTGATCAATCTGTCCCTGCTGTTGGTTTTGCCATGGGGATCGAGCGTTTATTGCTTCTGCTTGAACTGGTTGAAGACAATAAGCCAACCCGTGATTGTGAAGTATTCCTGGTGGCTGAACCGGCTTCTCAAGGTAAGGCTTTGGTCATTGCCGAGCAGATTCGTGACCAGCTTGAAGCAGCAGGCAGCAGCATTCGTTTAAAAGTTGGCTCCCAGGGTTCAATGAAATCGCAAATGAAAAAGGCCGATCAGGCCGGTGCTTTGTATGCGGCGATTTTGGGTGAACGTGAACTGGAAGCTCAGACTTTTACCGTGAAAGAGCTGGCAACCGCAGAGCAATCGAATGTACCATTTACGGAATTCGTTGCATTTTTTAGTACTAAAATTTCTTCAAAATAATCGATAAAACATTAGGAAAAGGGTAATCTCATGAGCGCAGTGGGTGATGAACAATTTGAAAGCTTAAAATCCTTTACGAAGAAGTATGGTTCTTCGATCATTTCAGGGATTTTAATTGCGCTGATTGCCTTTTTCGGATGGGAATATTGGCAGAAGAAAAACCTGGCAGAATCGCAAATGCACACTGCCAAGGTTCAGCAGTTGATGGATGATGCACAATCGGTGCAGGGTGATGCCTTTGCCAAGCTGTCTGAAACTGCAGATAAAATTGTCAAGGAAGCACCTGATTCAGCTCAGGCGATTCAGACTCAGCTGGTCATGGCTAAACTGGCATATGACAAAGAAGATTATGCTGCGGCCGAAAAAGCCCTACAGAAAGTTGAAAATTCGAAAGTAGATGATAAAGGCCTGGTTCAGGTGGTTAAACTTCGTCTGGCTTATGCGCAACTGGCACAGAAAAAATATGATGCTGCTCTGAAAACTTTAGAAGCAGTCAATGATCCTGCATTCAAAGCAACTGCCGATGAAGCGCGTGGCGATATCTATGTTGCCAAAAATGATATTGAAAATGCGAAAAAATTATATCAAAGTGCATGGGATGCTTTGACTGAACGTAAAGAAGAACGTCAGATTTTACAAATTAAGCTCGAAAGCGTAGGCGTGTTGGTCGATGATCCGGAAATCGAACGCCCAATTATAGAAACACAAGCGGAAGAAGCTGCATGAATAGAAAATACAAAATTACCTGTGCCTTGACTATTTTAACGCTTGCACTGGCTGGCTGTGCAGGTAAAACCACTAAAGTTCCAGAAGTAAAACCGAATCCACTTCCAAAACTGACTCAAGCCAAAACACTGGTCCCTGTATTTTCCACCAGTGTGGCGTCGACAGATGCTGCAGATCCGTTGCGTTTACGTCTTGATGCGGACAATGGCGTGGTTTTTGCGATAGATCCAAAAGGTGAAGTGTCTGCCTTTAAGGGCAATCAACGTCTCTGGCAGAAAAAAGTCAGCAAAGATGGTTTAAGTTCTGGTGTTGAAGCAGCTCAGGGAATTGTCGTTGTCGGCAATCAGAAAGGTCAGCTTTTTGCGCTCGACCAACAAACCGGTGAGCAAAAATGGACTGCACAATTAACCGGTGCTTTACTGGCTCCGTCCTTGATTCATGCGGGTCGTGTCATTAGCGTGAGCAATGACGGCACCGTGTATGCACATGAAATCGCGACCGGTACACAAGTTTGGACTTATAACTTACCTAATGTACAATTCAGTCTGCGTGGTATGGCTGCACCTGTTGCATTAGATGCACGTAATGTACTGATTGCATCTTCGAATGCTTATATCTATGCATTGGATGCCTTAAGTGGTGTACCAAAATTACAGCGTCGTGTGGCGGTTTCTGATGGACGCTCCGATATCCAGCGTCTGGTCGATATTGATGGTGAACCGGTCGTTGCAGGCCAGTTTTTGGTCACCACCAGTTATCAAGGTCAGGTCACTGTACTGGATTTAGCTTCACAACAGGTCGTCTGGAGTGAAGATGCCAGCAGTATCCAGCGTCCAGAAGTCGTGGGCAATGGTGTATTTGTGGCGCAAACCGATGGCAAAATCAAGGCTTTTGAGATTAGCTCGGGGCAACTGCTTTGGGAAAATGACCAACTGCTGAATCGCAAGTTAAGTAATCCGGTGATGCTGGGTACGGACCTGGTGGTAGGCGATCTGGATGGCGTTTTGCACCTGATTGACCCGCGTACTGGACAGATTACTGGCCGTTCGAAAACTTCGGGGGAAGTGCGTAACTTACGCGTCATCGACAACCAGCTTTATGTTTCTACACGCAAGGGCGCATTAAGCATTTGGCAGAACCGTTAATTTTAACGAGCCTTATGTTAAACTAGCCATAACCGTATTTTGTGAACGCGGGGTGATTGAAAAATCAATGCCCCGTGTTTTTATTTAGGGTATTTACCCCTTATATCTTCCTATACTTTCTGATGTTCAGGCCACTTTGACGCCTGATATTGAATAAAGGTTACTCTATGAAACCCGTAATTGCGCTCATTGGTCGTCCGAACGTCGGAAAATCAACTCTGTTCAACCAGATTACCAAGAGCCGTGACGCATTGGTGGCAGACTTTGCAGGTCTGACACGCGACCGTAAATATGGCGATGCAACCTATCAAAATAAATCTTTTATTGTGGTCGATACAGGCGGTATTGGCGAAAATGAAGGTGGGATTGACTCGTACATGGCAGAGCAATCCAAGACTGCCATTCATGAAGCCGACATCATCATTTTTGTGGTCGATGCACGTGCCGGACTGCTGGCTTCAGATGAACAGATTGCACGTGAACTGCGTACTTTAGGTAAAAAAGTCTTCCTTGCGGCCAATAAAGTCGATGGCGTACATGCTGAAGCTGCCCTGGTTGAATTTTACAAACTGGGTATGGGTGAGCCGCTGCAAGTGGCAGCCAGCCATGGCCGTGGTGTTCAGCAAATGCTGGAAGACGTACTTGCCGATGTGCCGGAAGATGAAAATCCAGAAGAGCATGACAAAAATACTGGTTTGCGTTTAGCAATTATTGGTCGTCCAAACGTAGGTAAATCAACGCTGGTGAACCGCTTGCTCGGTGAAGAGCGTGTGGTGGCATTTGACCAGCCAGGTACAACACGTGACTCGATTTATATTCCATTCGAGCGTGATGGCCGTCAATACACCCTGATTGATACTGCAGGGGTGCGTCGTAAAGGTAAAGTGGATGAAATGATTGAGAAATTCTCGATTGTTAAAACTTTACAGGCGATTAAAGATGCCAACGTGATTGTGGTGGTGGTCGATGCACGTGACGGTATTGTTGAGCAGGATTTGCACCTGATTGGTTATGCGCTTGAAGCTGGCCGTGCGATGGTCATTGCAGTCAACAAATGGGATAACATGACTGAATATGATCGCAAGCAATGTAAGCTCGATATAGAGCGTCGCTTCGATTTCATTCCATGGGCAAAAGTGCATTTGATTTCTGCCTTGCATGGTACAGGTGTGGGTGATCTGTATCCATCGATTCACCGTGCCTATGATTCATCTCGCTTGAAAGTATCACCGGCAAAAATCACGCAAATCTTGAACGATGCGACTGAAGCGCATCAGCCACCGATGGTTCAGGGTCGTCGTATTAAAATGCGTTATGCACATATCGGCGGACAAAATCCACCAACGATCGTTGTGCATGGTAACAAGGTCGATAAAACGCCTGCTGATTATCGCCGTTACCTCGAAAACGTATTCCGTAAAGTCTACAAACTTGAAGGAACACCGGTGCGGATCGAATTCAAAACCTCTGAAAATCCATTCGAAGGCCGTAAGACAGAAATGGATGAACGTATTGCAGCGCGTAAACGTCGTTATGTTCAGAAATTCAAAAAAGCCGAGAAGAAATTTAAACGTTAATTGCTTATTTTAAGTTTTTGATAAAAAGCCTGCTGATGCAGGCTTTTTATTTGGAGAAATAATAGAATTTCTCTCCCTATAAGAATGTAAATTCTTTTACACTCAAATCAATTGACATCTTTCATAATGGATTTACGTGGCTCGGCTGATTCAAATTCATCTGCATAAACTCTCTGATCTGACCTATCCTCAGTTATCAGACCGAAAAACTCAGGTTGCCGATAGGAAACGGGAAGTAGCGTGTTTACGCAATCAGCTTTTATCCCACTATTTTGAATCTCTCATTGAAGACCATCAGATTGTGCGGACGAGTTTTGGCAAACCTTATCTCCCTGCGCATCCTGATTTCAGCTTTAACCATAGCCATAGTCAAAACTTCTATGCATTGGCCACAAGCAGAAATATCCAGCACTTAGGGGTCGATATTGAAGAACTGAGCCGTAAAGTGCGTTTCGAAGCGTTGGCACAACACGCTTTTCATTCTGAAGAACTTAGGCAATGGCAGGCCCTAGACTATGCACCTGAATACTGGTTCAAGGTCTGGACCACCAAAGAGGCGGTATTAAAGGCTTCGGGTCTGGGAATCCGGATCAACCTAAATGAACTCAATACCAATATCCATCCTGAGCAGGATGGCGGATGCTGTCAGCATCCAGAGATTGGATTCTATGCCTATCAAAATTATACACTTGCTGGCTGTATGCTCACTGTGGCCTGGCAAAGTGAGCAGGATGGTCAAGGTTTCGAATTTCCTCAGATTCAGATTCATCAGTCCGTTTAAAAACCATTTATCGAAACAAGTCCTTTCTATTTTCTGGCAATCAGCAGGTTACTCAGGCGATTAACAAACTGCGGGCTCATTCGCGATAAATGAAATAAAAACTGGCTTTTGAATCCGACCGGATGATGAGTCGCTTGCCAGATTGAATCTTTGAGCTGTGCCAGTTTCAGAATGTCTTGTGCGACATCCTCTGCTTTTAAATGCACGCCCATTTTTTTAATACTTTCCGCCTGCATATCTTTGACCATCGAAGTACTGACGAAAAGCGGCATCACATCTAATACCCGGATCCCATGGGGTTGCCACTCGATATCCAGACTTTCAGTCAGGCCACGCACTGCAAACTTGCTGGTGGAATAACTGGCTAACTCGGCCTGCCCATAAATCGCCGATGCCGAAGATAGATTGATGACGCGGGCAAAAGAAGATCCTTTTAAATAGGGAAAAGCTGCATGACAGCCGTTTATGACCCCATTGACATTAATTTGCATGGTGCGCTGGTGGGCTTCAATCGGCGTCTGTTCAAAAGGTCCCGAATATAAAACTCCAGCATTATTCACCAAAATATTAATTTCACCCGCCCAGACTGAAAATTCAGACAAGGCTGTTTCCCAGGAAGCATAATCTGCCACATCCAGAAAACCGGCTTTGGCATGTTCGCCCAGTTGCTGGGCCAGCTGTTCAGCCTGTGCCATATTGATATCATAAATACCGACTTTATAGCCGTGCTGGTAAAACAGGGCGGCCGTCGCGGCGCCAATTCCTTGTGCTGCCCCACTAATCAATATACTGTGCATGTGTTTGATCTCCTTATTGTGTTTTTTTTTGAGCATAACAAGAAACAGGCATGTTGACGCGACTATTTGGTAAAAAAAAGAGGTTTTTGAAAATGGAACAACTACTCAAGGTCATGCGCGAATTACGTGAAAAATGTCCATGGGATCAGCAGCAGACCCCCGAATCACTGACCAAATACGCGATTGAGGAAGCTTACGAAGTAGAAGCTGCGGTACGCTCCGGAAAAGCCGATGATGTCCGTGATGAACTGGGCGATTTGCTGTTGCAGGTAGTGTTCCAGTCGCAAATGTATAGCGAGCAGGGCGCTTTTGATTTTCAGGATGTGGTGCAGGCCATTACCGAGAAACTGATTCGTCGTCATCCACATGTATTTCAGGCTGAACAATTTGCGCAGCTTAGTCCGGAAGATGTGTCACAGTTATGGAAAGAAATTAAACAGCAAGAAAAGCAGGGCAAGCCACGTTCACGTTTAGATGAAGTCAAGCATGCACCTGCTCTGGTGCAGGCAGATGAGATTCAAAAAAATGTCGCCAAAATCGGGTTTGATTTTCCCGATGTAGCGGGGGCGTATGGCAAATTAGAAGAAGAGCTGGCTGAGCTTAAAGAAGCTGTTTCCGGACAAAATTCCGATGAAATACAGGAAGAATTTGGTGACTGCTTATTTTCTCTGGTGAATGTTGGTCGTAAACTTGGCATTTCCAGCGAGATGGCATTATTGGGGACGATCCATAAATTCCGGACCCGCTTTGCCCTGATGGAAGATCAGGCAGAACAACAACAATTAGACCTGGAAAAGCTGTCAATGGTTGAACTTGATCAGCTCTGGGAACAGGCTAAATTAAAAATAAAACAAAGAGCTGCACATGAAAAAAATACTTTATCGAATCAGCCCGACATGGATTAATCTTCTTCTGGGTTTATGGCTAGGCTATATTTCTCTCGGCACTGCGCATGCAACCGCGACCGATTATATGGAATGGAAGACCAAACAGCAGCAACATGATGCGCGTCTGAAGAAAAAATCTGCCACAACCGCTTCATCAGAAAGCAATCACTATTTGGCCAAGCCTGCATTAGAAACGTCTTCTGCTACTGATAAAATCAGTTTAAATAGTGCAACTGTTGAACAATTACAGCAGTTAAATGGCATCGGTCAAAAGAAGGCTGAAGCCATTATTGAGCATAGACAAAAAAACGGTAAATTCAAAAGCATTGAAGAGATCCAGCTGGTCAAAGGCATTGGGTCGGGGTTATTTGCTAAAAACAAGGCCAAACTCGCCTTGTAAGGCGACAAAATTGGTCATGACTAGCGGATTGATTTGACTCGCAGGATTGACATAATCAAATTGCCCTTTAGTCGTGTAAGCGATATGATTAGCGTCATCTTAGAATTTTACGTTCAGACGTAGGAGACAGCGTCTTTTGCAAACTTTGCGCGCGTCAAAATGTGGTTTATCAACCGCTCAATTACCTTCTTATATTCTCGATGTGATTGATGCCTTAAACAAGGCAGGCTATGAAGCTTATATCGTGGGTGGTGGTGTTCGAGATCTGATGTTAGGTTTGAATCCTAAAGATTACGATGCAGTTACCAATGCAACCCCGGCTCAGGTCAAGGAAGTTTTCGGACGACGCTGTCGAATTATCGGACGGCGTTTCGAGCTGGCGCATGTCTATTCAGGGCGGGAACTGGTTGAAGTTGCCACCTTCCGCGCGCCACCCAAAAAAGCAGTCACCTCGGCCGCGGGAATGATTCTGCGTGATAATAACTGGGGCAGCATCGAGCAGGATTTTTCCCGTCGTGATTTTTCCATCAATGCAATGTACTACCAGCCACGTAAGGGCATTGTGCTAGATTTCTGCAATGCCGTGGATGATATTCACAGTAAAACGTTACGCTTACTGGGTGATCCGGCTTTAAGATTTGAAGAAGATCCGGTGCGGATGCTAAGAACCTTACGTTTTGCCGCCAAACTGAATTTCAATATCGATGAAGCCATTCTGGATGTTTTTACTCCGGAAATGACCCAGTTGCTGCGTGATGTTTCTCCGCATCGACTCTATGATGAATCACAGAAACTGTTCACCATGGGACACCTGAATCGGGTCTTGCCGATGCTGGTTGATTTCGGGATCTGGCAGCAGTTGTTTGCAGATATCCCGCCTGAAATTACGCCGTTTATGGAGCGTGCTGCGAAAAATACCGATCAGCGTATTTCGATTGGCAAGACCATCAACCCTGCTTTCTTCTATGCAGTGTTGTTATGGAAACCATTCCAAGAACGTTGTGAATATTATCTGAGCAAAGGTGTCGTGGCAGCAGAAGCACGTGCTCAGGCTGGCCTGGATGTATTAAAGCGTCAGGCGACCCGCACCATTATTCCACGCTTTGCGGAAACCTTTATTCGTGAAGTCTGGGAAATGCAGACCCGGTTGCTGAATCCAAAACCACAGCAAATTGAGGCCTTGTCTAGTCATGCGCGTTTCCGTGCCGGCTTTGACTTTTTGTTGTTGCGTGAAAAATCAGGCGATGCAACTGCACAAGGCATGGGCAGCTGGTGGGATGCTTACCAGCAAATGAGCGGTGACGAGAAAGAACGGGCTATTAGCCAGTATAACCGTCAGCGTGCCAAGAGCCGTCGTAAGGCCACTCAAGAAGAGCATTTGGAACAGAAACTTACCCCACAGCAAGATCTCACCGAGATTGAACCGTTAGTGAATGAACCTGAACCACGTAGCCGCCGTCCACGCAAAGCCAAGTTTGAAGACAAGGCGAAAACCCTGTCGCATGTGGCAGCCAGTGCCAGTGGGGAAATTGGTGCAGATCATCCGATTATGAAACGTAAGCGGGTGAAACGTGATCTTAGCCAGGTGGTGTTTGGACCAACACAATGATCGTGACGTATATTGGCTTGGGCAGTAACCTGGGCGATTCACGCCAGATTCTGGCAGAAGCTGTACAGAAACTGGCGACATTGGGACAGGTGAAAATCTCGCATCTGTATCAAAGCCCACCCATGGGGCCACAGGATCAGCCGAACTATTTGAATGCAGTGGTGCAGTTAAGGACTGATCTGGCAGCGTTAGAGCTTCTAGATCGTCTGCAAGCCTTTGAGCAGGATGCAGGGCGGGTACGTTTACGTCACTGGGGCGAACGTACACTGGATCTGGACTTGTTGATCTACGGAGACGAGCAGATTCAGAATGAACGTCTCACCGTGCCGCATGTCGGGGTATTAGAGCGTGATTTTGTCTTGATTCCACTTCTGGATATTGATTCCGAACTACAAGTCAATGGAACATCCTTAAAAGACCTGGATATCGTCAAGCAATCGACCTTAGCAACACTTGATGATACCAACTGGGCAAATATTTAATTTTTGAATTATTGGTATGTTCGCGAGAACTTCAATCATAGAGGAATATCTTCATGGTCAGTCTGAGTGATTTAAGACGCTTTAAAGCAGAGGGACGCAAATTTTCATGCCTGACTTGCTATGATGCCAGTATGGCCAAAGCCATGGAAATTGCAGATGTAGACAGCATTTTAATTGGCGATTCTTTGGGAATGTCAATTCAGGGCCGTGATTCGACTTTGCCGGTAACGGTTGCAGATATGGCCTATCATACTGCCGCAGTACGCCGTGGTAACCAGCATGCCTTTATCATGACTGACTTGCCCTTTATGAGTTATGCCACCTTGAATGATGCCTTGCAAAGTTCGAAAACCGTGATGCAGGCCGGTGCACAAATGGTGAAAATGGAAGGCGGTGCATGGCTGGCAGAAACCGTGCAGGTGCTGACCCGTAATGGTATTCCTGTATGTGTGCATCTAGGTTTAACCCCTCAGTCGGTACATGTCTTTGGTGGTTACAAACTGCAAGCCCGTACTCGTGAAGCAGCTGATCAGCTCATTGCGGACTGTAAAGCAGTGGTCGATGCTGGCGCGGCATTATTGCTTCTTGAATGTGTACCTGCGCAGCTAGGTCAGGAAATCACGGAACTGTTTCCGCATATTCCGGTCATTGGCATTGGCGCGGGTGCAGCCACCGATGGTCAGGTACTGGTGGTTCAGGACATGCTCGGTCTGACCTTTGGTCATACCGCAAAATTTGTACGTAATTTTATGCAGGAACAATCGGGTGCTACTGCCATTCTGGATGCTTTTAAAGCTTACCATGCTGCAGTTTTAGATGGATCTTTTCCGGCACCAGCACAAACTTTTCAGGTTGAATTATAAGATGAAAACAGAAACCACCATTCAGGGATTAGCAGCGTCATTAAATCCGGCACGGGCGAAACGCAAGATTATTGGTTTTGTACCTACCATGGGCAATCTGCATCAGGGACATTTAAACCTGGTGCGTGAAGCGCGCAAGTTATGTGATGTGGTAGTGGTCAGTATCTTTGTCAATCCAATCCAGTTTGGACCGAATGAAGATTTTGATAATTACCCGCGCACGCTGGAGCAGGACCAGCAGCTTCTGGCAGAAGTCGGTTGTGACATCGTGTTTGCACCGACAGTTGAGCACATGTATGGCAAAAAGCCACGTCTGACCAATATCAGTGTCTCTGACATTACCGATGACTTATGTGGTTTGCAGCGTCCTGGTCATTTTGATGGTGTGGCGGTGGTGGTCACTAAATTATTTAACATCGTACAGCCGAATTATGCTTTCTTTGGCCAGAAAGATTATCAGCAGCTGGCTGTCATTCGTCAGTTTGTACAAGACCTGAATATTCCGCTGGAAGTGATTGGCGTGCCGATTGCCCGTGCAGAAGACGGTCTGGCTTTAAGTTCGCGCAACGGTTATTTAAGCAAAGAGCATCGGGCAATTGCACCGGCGATTTATCAAAGCTTGCAAAAGGCTGAACAGCAGTTACATGCGGGTGTGGAACTGGAAGCAGTATTGGCAGAGATTCGCCAGACTTTAACAGATGTCGGGTTTGTCGTAGACTATGTTGAAGCTCGAACGCCAGAATTACAGAAAATTCACATGTTTAATCAAGATCTTGTGTTATTCGTAGCTGCAAAGCTGGGGAATACACGTCTGATTGATAACCTGCAGGTCAAATACACTGCCGGATAAGATGAAAGGGTAGCATGCATGAAGCGTATTTTAATTGTCACAGGGCAATCTGGTTCAGGTAAATCATCTGCATTGCAAGTACTTGAAGATCTGGGTTATTACTGTATTGATAATCTGCCTTTGGCATTGCTTCCCGAAATCGTGGCAAAACTGGACAGTGAAAATAATCTGGAACAGTTGGCGCTGGGCGTCGATGTACGTAGCACCCGGGCGGATTTACAAGAATTCGATCATGTATTTGAACAGCTGCAACAGCATGGTTCGGTCGACATTATCTATCTGACCACACAGGATCAGGAACTGATTGCCCGTTTTAGTGCTTCACGTCGGCCGCATCCGCTGGCTTCACGCTTTAAAAGTCTGAATCAATGCATTCAGGAAGAAAAAATCCTGCTGATGCCTATCCAGTTGCGTTCTACGGTGCATATCGATACCACCGATAAAAGCGTGCATGACCTGAAACATACTTTATTGTCCAAGCTTGGACAGGCCGACAACCTGATCCTGATTTTGCAATCTTTTGGTTATAAGCATGGAATTCCACTGGATGCGGATTATGTCTTCGATGTCCGGCACTTGCCTAACCCGCATTGGGAACTGGAATTGCGCAAATTTTCAGGGCTAGATCAGCCGGTGCAGGAGTTTTTAGAAAAGAGCGATCAGGTCGAAGATATGTTCAATGATCTGTATCATTTTCTGGACAAGTGGTTGCCGACCTTTGCCGAAGGACACCGTCATTATATGACCGTGTCGATTGGCTGTACCGGTGGTCAGCATCGTTCTGTTTATATTGTGGATAGACTAAAAAAAGCCCTTGAGGCAAAATGGTCTATTCAAGTCCTCCATCGAGAAATGAAGCACTGGTCATGATTGATACGACAGTTGACGTAATTAATAAACTGGGTTTACATGCACGCGCATCTGGTAAACTTATAGAAGTTACCACCAAATTTCGTTCCAATATCCATATTGGCAAGGCTGAAAAGCTGGTAGATGCAAAAAATATCATGTCCTTGCTAATGCTCGGTGCAGGCAAAGGAACAACTTTACGCTTGGTGATTGAAGGAGCGGATGAGGACAAAGCCTTATCTGAAATTCAGGCACTATTTGCAGCAAAATTTTATGAGGCAGATTAATCGTGGCACGTCGACCGAACAGTTTAACTGAAGAAGATTTTGATTCTTTAGAGGGACGCGCAAGTAAAACCGAACAGAAAAAAGCAGTCCAGCGTATGGCTGCTTTAGGTGCACAGCTTGCAGAGCTGAGTGCTAAACAAATTAAAAATTTACCCGTAGATGAGCGCTTGATTGATGCCTTGCTTGATGTGCAGGAAATTAGTTCACATGAAGCACGTCGTCGTCAATTTTCACGGATTGGTAAATTACTCCGCAATGAAAATGAAACGGTGATCTTGTCTTATTTAACACCCAAACAAGGTCTTAAAAAGACAGCCCAGTTACAGCGTTGGGTTGATCGAATTGTCAAAGATGGTGATCCAGCCATCAATGAATTTACCAAAACCTATAATGCGACAGAGCGTCATACTTTACGTCAGCATTATCTTCGGGTACACCGTGATTTAAAGAATCAGGCATCTGAAGAAGATGTGGCTGCTTCCAAATTAAAGCTGTTTAACTATGTACAGCAAGTGGCGTTGATTTCAGATAATTAATCGCTATTTAAAAAAGCGGTCATTTTTTTGGCCGCTTTTTTTGCATCTGTTTTTGATCCAACACACTTGGATATGAATTACCTATAGCTAAGGTCTATCGACTTCAATATTTCA
This sequence comes from Acinetobacter sp. BY419, assembly GCF_019038395.1. Taxonomy (GTDB): domain Bacteria; phylum Pseudomonadota; class Gammaproteobacteria; order Pseudomonadales; family Moraxellaceae; genus Acinetobacter. The sequence continues at coordinate 5,615 of NZ_JAGFXZ010000014.1, read as the reverse complement.
GTTTCTAAAACGGTATTGATGATGAAAATCATAAAACTTCTGCAATTAATTTGTTAATAAATGTAATTCTTTTACAATTCCAGGCTGGTTTTTTGGATTTTCTTTCATCGACATTCTAAGGTTGAAAGATTTTATATTTTACAATTGTTAAGATAATTTAAAAAATTAAAAGTTAACTCTGAGCTTTAAGGGGTAGATAAAGCATGCTATAGGTTTTTAATTTAAGCGAAATATTAGCCTATATAATTGAAAAATCATTAGCTTTCACTCTAAGTACTGTAAAAAGCGATATTGGGTATTTTTTGCTCGATAGTATGTTAAAGTGTATAAAAATCAACAGGCTTATTTTAGGTGACAGATAGTAATTTTAAATACTTATATAGGGTTTTTTTGAGTAGTAACTTTTCAAGTTATTCTTAATGAATTAAATATCAGTGTTTTGCGGTTATGAGTGTGTCTGGATAGAAACAGGTTAACAAATCCTTTAACCTATATATGAGCTTTCATCGTTGAGTAAATATAGAATCTTTGTTATTGATTGTATAAATTTAGTCGGCTGTGTTTCCTATATTCCATAAACATTCAAAGAGGTAGACATGGAACTAAAACTGCTAGAGATCGGTCAGAATCCGGAGCTCTTAAGCTCGTGCCGTATATCTCTCATTTTAGGTGTCTATACCTCTGACAATTTATTAGACACCTTCTGTAAGGTCGCACGTAAAGTCTTGGACGTTAAAACCAGTATTATCGGATTCCACACGGAACCTTATATCTGGTACAGCTGTCCGCACGGTTTTCGAGCCTTGCACACTCCACAGGATGTCAATCTACCTGCGCATCTGCAGCAGGCAGATGTGGTAGATCAAAATCATCCCGCCTATGTAGAACTGTCAAATCATGTAAAAAGTCTTGGCGTGGCGCATCAGAGACTCGTTGCATTTAATTTAAAATCGAGTCAAGGCCAGTCTTTGGGTCAGGTGGTTTTCTTTGATGATCAGACAGAGTTGTTTGATCAGGATGATATTAGCACTGTTCAGCAATTTGCTAAAAGTTTAGTAAAGCGAATCAAGCTCAATCAAGAACATGCTCAATTGAAAGAGTTATATGAACAGCAGTGTGCACAAAACTTTAGTAAAACCAAATTTTTCCAGATCATCGCGCATGATCTGCGGGCGCCATTTCATGGCCTGCTGGGCTTTTCCGAAGTTCTGGCGCAGGAACGCGACACTTTAGATGAATCCAGTATCCAGAGTATTGCGGATTATTTATATGATAATGCGCAATCTACCTATAACCTGCTGGAAAGCCTGCTGACCTGGGCGATGGCAGAGGGTGGGCGCTTTGTTTATCATCCGATTAATTATGAACTCAAGCAATCCAGTAAAATTGTCTGCAGTGTATTGAAAAGTCTGGCTTTGAAGAAAAAGATTGAATTAATCGACAATATCCCTGAAGACATTAAAGTCCATGCGGATATCAATATGATAACTTCAGTGTTGCAGAACCTGGTGTCCAATGCACTGAAATTTACTCCGGTTGATCAAGGCGGTAAAGTCATTTTAGAAGCAGAAATGGAAGACGAACAGGTCAAAATTACGATTCAGGATACAGGTCTGGGCATGACCGAAGAGCAGATGCAGAATCTGTTTAAACCGACTTTGGGTGTGAGTGTCAGAGGTACGGCTGCAGAGAAGGGTGCCGGTTTAGGCTTGGTGCTGTGCAAACGCTTTATTGACCTGAATCATGGCCAAATTGAGGTAGATTCTAAAGAGGGTCGAGGTACGACCTTTACTGTGCATTTGCCTATGGTTACCAATGATCATCAGGCACTGGTACTTGAAGATCTGCAGGCCGAACAATCTTAAAAAGTAAATTTCGAACTAAAACATTCCCACTGAGATAAAACTCCTGCTATAACTAAGCAGAATATTTCAGGGGAAGAGTTGAGTAATGAATGCGGCACAATTGCAGAAAACCTTAAGAGCAAGCCAATATGCTGAACAGATATTGGCCAATCACCAGGACTTACTGGAACAGGATTATGCAATTGACCAGTTTCAAGGCTCACTCAGTCGGGAATATATTGATCAGCTGGTGCAGCACTGCATCCTGAATATTACAGATGAAGCCGCCTGGATGCGCGCAATGCGTATTCTGCGGGCCCGTCTGATGTTTCGCTGGATCTGGCAGGATGCCAATCAACTTACAGATGTCATTACCCTCACCCGAGAACTCTCCGATTTTGCCGATGCCTGTATTTGTGCAGCGAAAGATTTTGCCCGAATTCCGATTGCTGCCAAGTATGGCCAGCCGATTGGGTATAACGGCAAAGTTCAGGACCTTATTGTTATCGCCATGGGGAAGCTCGGCGCGCAAGAACTTAATCTTTCCAGTGATATTGACCTGATTTTTGCCTTCGATGAGCAGGGTGAAACTGATGGGCGTAAATGTATTGATGTGCAGCAGTTTTGCATCCTGTGGGGACAAAAACTGATTCATTTGCTGGATCAGATCACTGCCGACGGTTTTGTATTCCGGGTCGATATGCGCCTGCGTCCCTGGGGCGATGGTTCAGCACTGGCGATTAGCCACGTGGCCTTGGAAAAATATCTGAGCCAGCATGGGCGTGAATGGGAACGCTATGCCTGGATTAAAGCACGTATTGTCAATCCGAGTCCGGAAGGCGATGAACTGCTGGAGATGACCCGGCCATTTGTATTTCGCAAGTATGTCGATTACAGCGCTTTTGAAGCCATGCGTGAAATGAAAGCCATGATCGAGCGCGAAGTGCAGCGCCGTAATATTGAAGATGATATCAAGCTTGGTGCCGGTGGTATTCGCGAAGTTGAATTTATCGTGCAAGTGTTTCAGTTGATTTATGGCGGAGCCAAACTAGAATTACAGGATCGCCAGTGTCTGGTGAATTTGAATCATCTGGATGATGCCGAGTTGCTGGATGAACAGGCGGTACAGGATCTGGAAGATGCCTATCTGTTCCTGCGCCGGGTTGAACACGCGATTCAGGCACTCAATGATCAACAAACGCAATCACTGCCGACAGAGCCGGATTTGCGTCAACGCATTGTAGATACCTTTGGTTTTGCCGACTGGTCTGAATTTATGCAGGTTCTGAACCAGAAGCGGGCCAAAGTGATTTATCAGTTTGAGCATCTAATTAAGGAAAATGAACCGGAAGCTCAGGCAGGAAACTTTGTCCAACTGGAGCAGAAGCTCAATGATGTATTAGATGAGGCTGCGAAGAATCTGATACATGAGTTCTGGCATGGTCATGCCCTGAAAAAACTGCCGGCCAAAGCCATGCAACGTTTAAAAACCTTTTGGCCGCATTTAATTGAAGCGATTTTACAGTCAGATGATCCTCAGACGGCTTTGGTGCGCTTGATGCCCCTGGTCGAATCAGTGATGCGCCGTACGGTATATCTGGTGATGTTAATCGAGAGTAAAGGTGCATTACAGCGTCTGGTCAAGATGGCCACGGTCAGTCCGTGGATTTGTGAAGAACTCACCCATTATCCGGTGCTGCTGGATGAATTCTTATCGATGGATTTTGAATTGCCCAAACGTAAAGATCTGGAAGATTCCTTACGCCAGCAACTCTTGCGAATTGAAATTGATCAGGTGGAAGATCAGATGCGGGTACTTCGCCTGTTTAAAAAATCCAATGTTTTAGCCGTCGCAGCCAGTGATGTTCTGGCTGAAAGTCCACTGATGAAAGTTTCTGATGCTTTAACCGATATTGCTGAAGTATCAGTCAATGCGGCCCTGCATTTGGCCTATCAGATTGTCGCGAAAAAGCATGGCTTCCCACTTGATGCTGAAGGCAACCGTTGTTCAATTGAACATACTGCTTTTGCAGTGATTGGTTATGGTAAGGTCGGTGGAATTGAATTAGGTTATGGTTCAGATCTGGATCTGGTCTTTATTCACTTTATGGGGGAACAGGCGGATACTGACGGACTCAAGCCGATTAGTGGTTTTGAGTTTGCCATGCGGGTGGCACAAAAACTCATGTTACTCATGACCACTCAAACTCTGGATGGGCGTGTGTATGAAGTCGATACCCGCCTGCGTCCTTCGGGCGAAGCTGGGCTTTTGGCGACCAGTCTAAAAGCCTTTGAACAATACCAGTTCAAAAGTGCCTGGTTATGGGAGCATCAGGCACTGGTACGAGCCCGTCCGATTGCGGGTGAAATGAGTTTGCGTAAAAAGTTTGAAGTCTTGCGCCGGAATATTTTGATTCAGCCCCGCGATGAAAATTATGTGCGGGCAGAAGTGCTGAAAATGCGCCAGAAAATGAAGGAGCATCTGGGCTCATCCAAAGAGCAGAAAAAAGATGGTATTTTTCATTTAAAACAAGATGCAGGTGGTATCGTAGACATCGAATTTATGGCACAGTATGCGGTGTTGGCTTGGAGTGGGACGAATAAAGATCTCGCCCATTTCTCCGACAATGTACGAATTCTTGAGGATGCCGCAAAATCAGGTTGCTTATCCAGCGACGATGCGACTGCTCTGATTCAAGCTTATCTCCGTGAACGCGCCGAGAGCCACCGCTTAGCCCTTGCAAATCAATCCATGCAAGTGTCTGCAAGCGACTGGCACGATACCCGAATGACCGTTTGCAAGTTATGGCAAAGACTAATTGATCCAGGTGCAGACTTTGCACTGGATAGTGAATAATTGTGAAAAATTGGAGTTTGTGGCATGAATTTGGCTGATCGTGATGGTTTCATTTGGCAAGATGGACAACTGGTAGACTGGCGTGAGGCGAAAACTCACGTATTAACACATACTTTGCATTACAGCATGGGTGTGTTTGAAGGCGTCCGTGCTTATGAAACCCCGAATGGAACGGCTATTTTCCGTCTTAAAGAACATACAAAGCGGTTACTGAATTCTGCAAAAATTTATCAAATGAAAGTTCCATTTGATCAAGCGACTTTAGAGCAAGCCCAAATTGATGTGGTGCGTGAAAATAAACTGGCATCTTGCTATTTACGTCCAATCATTTTTATCGGTTCTGAAAAACTGGGGATTGCTGCAACAGATAACACCATTCATGCAGTGGTTGCTGCATGGAGCTGGGGTGCTTACCTAGGTGAAGAAGCAATGGCGAAGGGTATTCGCGTAAAAACTTCTTCATTTACCCATCATCATCCGAACGTGACCATGTGTAAAGCCAAAGCATCAGGTAACTACACCTTGTCAATTCTTGCCCATCAAGAAGTGGCGCATTCGGGTTATGACGAAGCAATGCTTCTTGACCCACAAGGTTATGTTTGCCAAGGTTCAGGCGAAAACGTATTCCTGGTACGTGATGGTGTGATTCATACTCCAGATGTCGCAGGTGGTGCACTGGATGGTATTACTCGTCAAACCATTATTACCATTGCCAAGGATCTTGGCTATGACGTGGTTGAACGCCGTATTACCCGTGATGAGTTCTATATTGCAGATGAAGCCTTCTTTACCGGTACTGCTGCAGAAGTGACGCCAATTCGTGAATATGACGACCGCCAAATTGGTGAAGGTGTCCGTGGTCCAATCACGACTCAAATCCAGAAAGCTTACTTTGATGCAGTTCAGGGCAAAGA
>NZ_JAGFXZ010000013.1 GCF_019038395.1 Acinetobacter sp. BY419 | reverse complement strand
GCACGTAGTCTTCATGGATTTCTCAGCGGAATTTATGCTTCGCTATGTGCATATCAATTAACCCATCGAAATAAGCCAAAAATTCAAATTATGAAATCATCGGCTTAAGCAGGATTCAGGTTAATTAACAATGGGTGATGTGAAATATTTAAGCCTTTCATATTTTTTATATTTTTTATGACATAGATCAAATTCTCTAATTGTTTTTCTTTTATAAAACAAATAAATTCTCTAAAAATTTTTGACTGCATCACTTAATCTTAATTTATTTTCTTTCTACGTCTTTGGCATTAATTTTAATGCATTTTCTTAGCATTCACCCTGCCAAATTTAAAAAAGACTTTTTAAACATATTCTTTGTAAAATAAAGCTAATTTATAACTTTAGTTAATTAATTTTTTAAAAGACCTTTTATAAAAATATTTGAATACCTTGTTTTTTAAATAGTTAACGTTCTTTATTCAGATTTATATAAAATTAGATACATATTATTAATATACATTTTTTAAAGCATCGGTTAATTTTATTAAATAAGATTATAATTAAATATTATAATCCAAAATAATTTCATAACCGGTATAAGAGATTAATTAAAATGAAAAAATTATCTATCATAATTCTATCTTGTGTAGCATTAACTCCAGTTTTTGTGAATGCTGCTCCCGCAAATAAACCACTAAGCCGCTGGACGTGTGAAGACTTTCTTGTGTTAGATACCACATACCAACCAACTGCTGTCGGAGTATCTATAGCTTTAAATATGAAGAATAAAGGTATGGAAAATGAGATCATAGACACAAAAGGTATTGAAAAAGTCACACCTATTATGGTTCAGGAGTGTAAAAAAGATAAAAAACAAAGTTTTAGACAACGGCTGGCTAAAGAGTGGGCAAAAATAAAATAAGTCCTTACTAACTCTTTCTATATTTAAAAAACAGTAATTAAATTTAATTACTGTTTTTTAGCCAATTCATCATTAATTCTCAGATAAAAATTAATTTTTTATAATTAAATTTTGCTAAATCAAATAGAAAAATTAAGTATCTTCTAGGAGAGATCAAATATCTCCTCTTATAAACAGGATACCCATAGCTCTATATCATTAAAATTTGATTTAGATAGAGCCCATGTATTTTCAAAAAAATCAATTTATTAAATATAATACTTGAACTTAATATTTAGAGTACCCCCTGCTTCTTCATACTATTTCCTATCATTGAAAATTAGAGATTTTCATTGGGTATAGAACATGCCTGAGGTGTGCCAGTATAATCTTTTAATCTATCAAGTAGCTGCTTGGGAATAAAGGCAACACGTATAGAAGCCAAGAGAGAGGTTCAATTTCAAATCTACTCTTGCACTTAGACCTTTAAGAAAATTAAAACAAAGCAGTTAAAATATTTCTAATGCATTTTTTGTAAAATATTAAATCACAAAATATACTTCCTCAGAAGAAATTACCGCCTGATGAAAATCGATTTTTTTAAAATTTAATTATTAATTTACAGGTAGTTAATTAAAACAACCTTCATACAACTTAAAGGTATTCAATTTACAAAAAGAACTATTTACCTCTCTGAATTTATTATAAAATTATCTATAGTTTTTATTTAGATCATCTGTCTAATATAAATTTAGAACATTTAAGATTATATAAGTAAGAGTGGAGAATATTTCCATGTTGAAAATAAAAAATCCTATTTCAAAAATTATAGTCGGCTGCCTGTGCTTGGGTTCTGCATATGTGTTCGCCTCTCCTGCCCCTACCAATCAAGACAAAACCCAGTTATCTGATATTGCAGCAAAAACACCAGGTACGCTACTGTCTATAAAAGAGCAAACTCCCGATCTGTTTACCAATGCTTCACAACGGTTTTTAATTAATTATCGCAGTCGTGGAATTTATTCCGAGCCTATCGTAACTTCTGGACTCATTTTATTGCCTAAGGGCAAGGCACCCAAAGGTGGCTGGCCTGTCCTAGCCTGGGCTCATGGTACAACTGGTGTGGCAGATACCTGTGCACCCTCCGAGGATTATGTCGGCGGGCCGGTACATGTCTACCAGCAAATCGCAGCCAAGGCTCTAAATGCCTGGCTTGCGCGTGGTTATGCAGTAGTTGCGCCCGACTATCAAGGTTTGGGTACGCCCACCTTACATCCCTATATGAATGCCCAGAGCCAGTTGCACACTGTAGTCGATGCTGTAAGAGCAGCCCATTTTTTAAAACCTTATCAGTTTAGTAAAGACTGGTATGTCATGGGACATAGCCAAGGTGGTGCTGCCACTATTATGGTAGCAGCAAATGGACAAAAATATGCGCCAGAGTTCAAACTTCGGGGGGCAATTGCCCTTGCGCCGGGAGGTTATCAATATCAGGGAATTGCTGAATATGTAAAAACTCATCCTCAGATTTCACCTAGTGTTGCCTCGTTTTTTCCTATCGTTCTTCTGGGTGCTGAAGCAGCAGAGCCAAGTCTTAACCCTGCGAATCTCGTGACTCCCGAAATGAATAAAATTCTTACTTTTGCGCGTAGTCGTTGTTTGTCAGAATTGCAAGAGGACTTAAAACAAGCGCCAAAAACAGTTTTCAAACCAGATGCCAATCTGACCCCTTTGATTACTTATCTAAAAAAACAGTCGATTGAAAATATGATACCTACGGTACCTGTGATGCTGGTACAGGGTGATCAAGATCAGCTGGTCGATCCTCGTGGAACTTATGCTTATTTTCAGCAGATTTGCAAAATGAAAAAACCTATCGAATTCCATGTGGTTAAAGGTGGAGATCATCGTGATTCCCTGAGACAAAGCCCAACTCTGATTGGAAACTTTATCAGTTCGGTGGATCAAGGGAAATTTCAAAGTAACTGTAATGTAAAATAGTCTAGACTATTTAGCAGTTTAGTCAGGTCTAATTGCATCGAACAATAAAATTTATTCATTTTTATAATGAATTAAAAGCATATTAAAGCCCCTCTTTGAAAGGGGCTTTTTTCCAAAAACTTTTCCCTATATTACTGACTGATGTCAGTACACTACCTATTAATAGCAAAACGTTTAATGTGCCTCCTTATTTATATTTCCCTCTGCTTATTTTCAAAATCTCAATTATTTACAGAATCAAAGAAATCCTACCATCCACATAGCCACCGCCCCCTAAATTTTGTAGAATAGTGCTTTCTTTCCCCGGGTGCTGTTTTATGACCGCTTGGACTGCTCATGTCACTGTCGCTACCGTTGTCGAACAAAACGGAAAATTCCTGTTTGTCGAAGAACATGCGGCGTCTGTGACCCATCCTGTCTTTAATCAGCCTGCCGGTCATGTCGAAGCAGGTGAAACGATCATTGAAGCAGCAGTTCGCGAAACCATGGAAGAGACCGGTTATCAGGTCCAGATTACTGACCTGATCGGGATCTATACCTATACCCCACCCATGTTTCCAGATCGCACATATTACCGTTTCTGCTTTAAGGCAGAAGTGAGGAGTTATGATCAAACTGCTGAACTGGATACCGGCATCATCGGCCCAGTCTGGATGACGCTGGACGAACTGGTTGAAACTGCACGTGCGCGTAGTCCACTGGTGATTAAAGCCGTGCAGGATGCCCAAGCGGGTAAACGCTATCCTTTATCGCTCATTTACGAGCACCAAAACTCTCCCTTAATTTCAAATTTGGATGCCTAATCCTATGCAACAACGTGTCATCGTCGGTATGTCAGGTGGTGTAGATTCGTCTGTATCTGCTGCACTTTTACTTCAACAGGGCTATCAGGTTGAGGGCCTTTTCATGAAGAACTGGGAAGAAGATGACGGCACGGAATATTGCACGGCCATGGATGATCTGGCCGATGCACAGGCCGTTTGCGATAAAATCGGGATCAAACTGCATACTGCCAATTTTGCCATGGAGTACTGGGATCGTGTCTTTGAACACTTTCTGGCGGAATATGCAGCTGGCCGTACTCCAAACCCGGACATTTTATGTAATAAAGAAATTAAATTCCGGGCCTTTCTGGATCACGCGGTAAACCTAGGTGCTGATTTTATTGCGACAGGTCATTACTGCCGTCGCGGTGAAACCATGACTAATTCTCGTGGTGAAGAATATGCACCGCTGCTTCGTGGCGTAGACAGTAATAAAGACCAGACTTACTTCCTGCATGCCGTACATGGTCGTGAAATTAACAAGACCCTGTTCCCTGTTGGTGAAATTGAAAAGCCGCAAGTCCGTAAAATTGCAGAAGAATTAGATCTGGTCACTGCCAAGAAAAAAGATTCGACGGGCATCTGTTTTATTGGCGAACGCCGTTTTAATGACTTCTTGAAGCAATATTTACCCGCTCAACCCGGAAAAATCGTACTGGAAGACGGTAAAGAGGTTGGTGATCATCACGGCTTAATGTACTATACGCTCGGTCAACGTGGCGGGATCGGCATTGGTGGCATGAAAGGCGTCGCTGAAGGTGCCTGGTTCGTATTGCATAAAGATATCGAAGGCAATCGTCTGGTGGTAGGTCAAGGCCATGAACACCCACTCATGCAAAGCACCATACTTTGGAGTGAGGCGATTGACTGGGTGGCAGGTGAGCAGGATATTCCTGAAATAGGTTTCCGCTGCACGGCCAAAACCCGTTACCGTCAGACTGATCAAGCATGTACTGTATACCAGGATTCAGAATCACCCAATGGTGTTCGTGTTGAATTTGATGAACCTCAACGTGCAGTGACCCCAGGTCAAAGCGTGGTGTTCTATTCAGGTGAAGTTTGTTTAGGGGGTGGTGTGATTCATCATACCAATGCGCCTAAACCTGATTTTATAAAAGGATGAATTCGGCATGACGGAGTTACCATTTCAACCAGCCACAACGTTGAATACTCGTCAAAATCGTGCTTTGGCATTAGCGGGTGTATTTCAGGCTACCCAGCTGACCCATATGACCGCAGTGACAGGTCAGCAAAGTATTGGTGAAAGTGGTAACTTTTATTTTGAACAGTTGATTAGAGCCAGTCTCAATATCCGTCCTGGTATTAATCAGAATGCCCAGACGCTAGACTTTTTTAATCAACTGTCCGATATTTCCCTAGGTTTAAAAACATTAGAAAGCAGTATTATTCAACCTTTCAATACTTCACCAAAATCTAGAATTCCAAAACTTTCCAGCACCAAACTTCCAATGTCCTATGCGATGGCACTTCTTCAATTAGAAAAGAAGGTTTATAGCAATCCCAAATTTGTTGAGATTATTGAACAGTCCCAACAGAAAATTCTCAGACAGCTCTCCTTTTTCGATAATAATTACCTGCACCCCAGCATCCTTGCCAATCTCGCTCAAACCTATGTTGATACTGCCGGACAGATTAATCCGCGCATTATGGTACGTGGCAATGCCCAAGCCTTTAAAGATGCCGGACACACCAACCGCATCCGCGCTTCCCTATTTACCGGTTTGCAAATGGCACACCTGTGGCGTCAGCTTGGTGGCAGCTCTTGGGGCATGGTATTTGGCAAACGCAAGTTGCTACAAGATATTCAGAATCTAGCGCGTTTACAGTTTCAGGTGGTTTAACTGATGCTGCACGTGTTTCGTTTTACGTTTAATTCCAAAATCTAAGGAATCGATATGAACGCTTTAACTGCACTTTCTCCATTAGATGGACGTTACGCGAGCAAATGTGATGCTCTACGTCCCTTTCTTTCTGAGTTTGGTTTAATCCATGCTCGTGTGACTGTTGAAGTGCGTTGGTTACAAGCGCTTGCAAACCACCCGGAAATTAATGAAGTCCCGGCGTTTTCAGGCGAAACGAATGCAGCGCTTGATGCGATTGTGAGTGATTTTTCTGAAGATGATGCCAACCGCATCAAAGAGATCGAACGCACCACCAACCACGACGTTAAAGCGGTTGAATATTTCCTGAAAGAAAAAATCGCCAATATCGATGAATTGAAAAATGCCGGTGAATTCATTCACTTTGCATGTACGTCTGAAGATATTAACAACCTGTCGCATGCCTTGATGCTGAAAAACGGTCGTGATGTACTGGTTGCATCTATGCAGCAAATCATTGATTCGATCGTAGCGCTTTCAGAAAAGCATGCAGACCAGCCCATGTTGTCACGTACACATGGTCAAACTGCAAGTCCAACGACGTTAGGTAAAGAAATGGCGAACGTGGCCTATCGTCTTGCACGTCAAATCAAACAGTTTAAAAATGTTGAACTTCTGGGCAAAATCAATGGTGCGGTCGGCAACTACAATGCACACTACTCTGCTTACCCAGACATCAACTGGCCTGCGCATTCACAAGCATTTGTAGAATCTTTGGGTCTAGACTTCAACCCGTATACCACACAAATCGAGCCGCATGACTATATGGCAGAACTGTTTGATGCGCTTCGTCGTTTCAACACCATTCTGATTGATTTTAACCGTGATGTTTGGGGTTATATCTCTCTAGGTTTCTTCAAGCAAAAACTGAAAGAAGGCGAAGTTGGTTCTTCAACCATGCCGCACAAAGTCAACCCGATTGACTTTGAAAACTCTGAAGGTAACTTGGGCTTGGCCAATGCTGTATTGGCTCACCTTGGCGAAAAACTGCCGATTTCTCGCTGGCAGCGTGACCTGACGGACTCTACTGTGCTTCGCAACATGGGTGTTGGTTTTGCACAAAGCTTAATTGCTTTCGAAGCATGTGCTAAAGGTATTGGCAAACTTGAACTCAATGCTGCACGTATTAATGAAGACTTAAACAATGCTCAAGAAGTATTGGCTGAACCAATTCAAACTGTAATGCGTCGCTACAATGTAGAAAAGCCATACGAAAAATTAAAAGCCCTTACTCGTGGTCAAGCCATGACTCGCGACATGATGGTTGATTTCGTAAACGGTAACGAGTTAGAAGCTGTTCCTGCTGCTGACCGTGCGCGTTTAGCAGAAATGACCCCTGCATCTTATACAGGTAATGCAGCTGAACAGGCCAAACAGGTGGCTGAGCTGATTGCTAAAATCTAATTTGCAATAAGACGAAAAAGCGAAGCTCAGGCTTCGCTTTTTTATTTATAATGCATTTTATTCTAAAAAGATTCTTTCACAATAATGACATGATTGATTATCAACTTTCTGCCAAACACTATGTGAGCCTGGGCATCTTAATTCTTGCGATTATGATTGCCAGTATCCATCCTTTAGAGCTGGAAGCTTATGTATTGCATCAGGCTGGCACCGTGTTCATGATCATCATGCTCCTCATCTGCCTGTATAAAATCGGCCTGAACTTTATAAGTTTTAATTTATGTATTATTTTTCTGATTATTCATGTGATTGCTGCACACTACCTGTATTCTTATGTGCCCTATAACCAGTGGATTGAGCAAATTTTTGGCTTTAATCTGAATGAAACGATGCACTGGTCACGCAATATGTTTGACCGTTTTGTCCATCTGACCTACGGATTATTACTTTATCCAATTTTCTATCGCCTGTTTCAGGTCTGGCTGCCGCAGCAAAATCCTGTGGTTATTTTTCTGTTAGTCATCCAGTTTGTAATGGCCAGCAGCCTGGTTTATGAATGGCTTGAATGGTTCATTGCCATTCGTCTATCCGCAGAAGATGCTGAAAACTATAATGGGCAGCAAGGCGATATATGGGATGCCCATAAAGATATGTTACTGGCTACCATTGGTGCGATCATCACAGGTATTATCATGTTAATACGACCTGATAAAACACCCTCCTAACTTTTTTATTTTATTAATTAAATCTAATTCTGTACAAGCCAAAAATTCAAAATCAGGACATCATTCCTGATTTAAGTCCAGGCAACCCCATATAACTAAACCCACCCTAACATCAACAAAAATTAACCCATTGAGTAAATATGAAATTGTATGATCTTTAATATCGAATAATCAAAAAAAAAGGTAATAAGAAATGGCTCATAATATTATCCTAATCACATGGGATGAATCATCCAAAGCATTTGAAGGTTTTAATAAGTTAAAAAATTCACCTATTCAAAATCTTAATGAAATTACACTGCTCAAACGTAAAGAAAACGGAAATTTTAAAATTGAGGAACAGTTTGATCCTCGTCAGGATAGTGGACTTGTAGGTGGAGGTCTGCTGGGAGCCTTAATTGGAATATTAGGTGGCCCACTCGGGATTGTCCTAGGTTTTACCGCTGGTGCATTACTTGGTGAGTCTTATGACATTAATCATGAGCAGGACGATATGGCTGTATTGACAAAAATCAGCCAAGCCTTACCTGAAGAAAGTACAGGCTTGCTCATTGATGCTTATGAAGAATCTGAAGATTTTATTGATGCTTTATTTGACAAAACCGGTGCAACAATTTATCGCTGGAGTTTTGATGATGTGCAATCAGAAATTGAAGCGAGTGTTGAAGCTTGGCATGAATCGCAGCGTATCGCCAATGTAACCCTAAAAGAGCAAAAAAAGGCTGAACATAAAGCAAGACGCCAAGCAAAATGGGAAGCTCTTAAATCCCGCTTCCATCTGTCAAAATAGCAAATCAGAAAAGACATCCTGTAATGACTCCATATGCCAAAATTGTTCTTCTTTTGATTGAGAACTTTTATTACACAAATAAAAAAGCTCACATTCTGTGAGCTTTTTTATTCACTAACTTTTATAGCCAATAATTACAGTTTTGGATCGCGCATTTGTACCAAGTTTGCATTAGCTTGGCTTAAGCTTTCCATGACTTTATTCACTATAGTAGGGACAAGTGAATCAGCAATTTGTGCTGCTTGCAGGCCCAATTTTTCACCTAAAGTTGGTTTCTTGCGAGTCTGAATGGAATAGACATCATGTTGGGACAATAAACTAAGCAGGTATTCATCCGAGGTTTGCAGTGTATCAACAAGATTGAGATCCAGCGCATCTCGTCCATACCAATGTTCACCGGTTGCCACTTTTTCAATATTCAGCTGCGGGCGATACTTTTCAACGAAATGTTTGAATAAAGCATGTGTTTGCTGTAATTCTTCCTCAAACTTGGCTTTGCCCTCTTCGGTATTTTCACCAAACATGGTCACGGTACGTTTGTACTGGCCTGCCGTATAGAGTTCAAAATCAATTTTGTTGTCTTTCAATAGACGGTTAAAGTTTGGTACCTGAGCAACCACCCCAATTGAACCCACAATCGCGAATGGTGCAGAAATAATTTCGTTGGCAATACATGCCATCATATAACCGCCACTGGCCGCTACTTTATCGACACAGATGGTTAAATGGAAGCCGGCATCACGCAAACGCACCAATTGAGCTGCTGCAAGTCCATAGCCATGCACCATACCACCCGGACTTTCCAGACGCACTACCACACGATCACGACCCGCTTTAGCTGTGGCCAGAATCAAAGTGATTTCTTCACGTAAGCCTTCTACTGCAGAAGCTGCCATATCGCCTTTAAAATCGAGTACATAGACTTTTTGATTGGTTTTTTTACGCGCACGAGCTTCTTTTGACAGCTGTTGAGACAACTGCAAAAGCTCCAGTTTGGAGCCAGTAGTTTGCGCTATTTTTTTCCGTTGTTCATTGATACGCGCGTTTAAATGACTGACACGGATTTCTGCGGGCAGTTTCGGACTATGAAATAACATAAAAAATCTATTCTCTATTTAATTCGGCTTATACTCTTAGATTAGGTCAATGTGTTAATTTTTCAACCGTATTTGTGGAATTATCTCGAGATGCCCTTTGATGTAAAATCCTATAGTGCTGATTGACTTCTTTAATGGACAACAAATGCAGAAACAATGGAAACTGAATATAATAAAGTACACCAATAATCAAAGCATTTATGGGCCACCACGTTAGAATCCAAAAACTAGATCCTCTTGTACTTACGAATGGTGTTACCCAAATATACATGGCAATACAGCCATAAATGCATGACACAATCAAAATATATTGAAACCATTTATGCTTCAAAAAATACCGTAGCATAGAATTAGTGCGTTTTTGCTGTCCTGTTCTGTCATCATCTATATTTTCTACCACCTCTTTTAATTTAAATTGATACTGTGCATAGGCTCGAATGTATGCATTCCATTTTTGTCGGAATGTGATATTGGTTATTTGTTTTCTAAAACGTAGATACACAAGAGGCACAATCAAAATTGATATCACCACATAGACATCATATAACCATCGATGATAATTGGTCATACCGCGACTTTGAGAGGTTGGAAACCAACACTCATGAACAAACAATGTCGCCATGACAAGACTTAAGCTTAAGCAGACAAAGAAAATACTCAAATTTCGCGGGAAATTCACCGAACCGAATAATGCGCTGTACAGTTCTTGCTTTGTTTCAACAACAAGTATTCCCTCTTTCTTGGTCAAATGGTAATTGCGCATGCGTATGTGATTTATAGTTTTAAAAATTACATATAACATAAAAAAACAGAATCCTAAGTCTCTGTTTTAAAATATTTATTTCATGAGTGTCATTAACCAAAACGCCCTGTGATATACGCTTCAGTGAGTTGATGATCCGGCTGGGTAAAGACCTTTTCGGTCGAGTTGACTTCGATCAGATCACCCAGATGGAAATACGCAGTCCGGTCAGAGACACGTGCTGCCTGCTGCATGGAGTGCGTCACAATCGCAATCGTGTACTGAGTCGAAAGTTCAGAAATCAGTTCTTCCACTTTGGCGGTTGCAATGGGATCAAGTGCCGAACACGGCTCATCCATCAAGATCACTTCCGGGCTGACTGCAATCGTGCGCGCGATACATAAACGTTGCTGCTGACCACCCGACAAACCTGTTCCCGGC
The DNA here is from genome assembly GCF_019038395.1 of Acinetobacter sp. BY419. Lineage (GTDB taxonomy): Bacteria > Pseudomonadota > Gammaproteobacteria > Pseudomonadales > Moraxellaceae > Acinetobacter. Next base: position 71,427 of record NZ_JAGFXZ010000013.1, on the reverse strand, counting down.
TGGTTCAAACGATCTTTCACTTCTTCCCACAAACCGGCTTTACGCAAGCTGCCTTCGACAATTTCTTCAAGGTCGTATTTATCCCGCGCCAAACCATGCAGTTTCGGACCATAGGAGACATTGTCAAAGATGGATTTCGGAAACGGATTCGGCTTCTGGAATACCATACCAACCTGTGCACGCAGCAAGACCACATCCAGATTTGGATCGTAAATATCCTGATTGTCGAGCATGACTCTACCGGTTACCCGGCAGCTATCAATGGTATCGTTCATGCGGTTTAAGGTGCGCAGAAAGGTTGATTTACCACAGCCTGACGGGCCAATAAAAGCAATCACTTCATTTTCATAAATGTTCAGATCAATGCCTTTAATCGCTTCCGCTTCACCATAGTACACATGTACATCAGAAGTACTAAGTTTCACATTCGCCGACTTCGCATCTTTTTTACTGCTGCTTTGCGTATCGAACTGGGAAACAAACGGAGTTGTTGGCTTATGTGTTGCCTCATCCGAGGTGAATTGTATCTGTTGTGAATTCACGGATTGATCCTTTTCTAAGGAATTTTGAATAACATTTGTGTTCATGATTCTGCCCCCTATTACCAACGGACTTCAAATTTCTTACGCAACCAGATGGCCAGGCTGTTCAAGCTGATCATCATGGCCAGAAGTACAATAATTGCTGCTGCGGTACGCCCTTCAAAGAAGTTACGCAACTCATTGCCTTGCCATAAGAAAATCTGCACGGGTAAAGCCGTTGACTGATCAAATGGTGTAGCCGGAACGCTGGCAACAAAAGCACTCATCCCGATTAATAACAATGGTGCGGTTTCACCCAAAGCCTGTGCAACCCCGATAATTGCACCCGTTAAAATACCCGGAAAAGCCAAAGGCAAGACATGATGGAATACCATCTGGATACGGGAAGCACCTAAGCCTAAGGCTGCCTGACGAATCGAAGGTGGAACAGCTTTGAGTGATGCACGTGTGGTGATGATCACAGTTGGCAGGGTCATCAGACTCAGAACCAAACCACCCACTAAAGGTGCTGACAGTGGCAAATGCATCCAGCCAATAAAGATCGCTGCACCCAGTAAACCAAACACAATCGATGGAACTGCTGCCAGGTTGTTGATATTGACTTCTACGACATCGGTAATCCAGTTCTTCGGTGCAAATTCTTCCAGATAGATCGCGGATGCTACCCCAATTGGAATCGAGATAAAGATCACGATCATCATCATGAACAGTGAGCCCATGATGGCGCCAGCCAGGCCAGAAGTTGCCGGTGAACTGCGTGAATCAGGACTGGTGAAAATATTAGTATTGAAACTGTTTTCAATCACACCGGAAGCTTTCATCTCGTCTGCCACCTGACGAATTTCCGGGCTGAGCTGTTGCTGCTCAGCAGGAAGATCACGGTTAATATTTCCCGCCAGCCAGACATCGACATTGGCATCAGCCAGAATTTTTACTTCTTTGCTTTGACCGACCAGAGCTGGATCATTTATGACCATGTCACGTAAACGGTACGCCTCAGAACTGGTATATAAAGAACCCAGTTCATCACGCTGGCTGGCCAGCTTGCTGTCTTTGGCAATCATGCCGTTGATAATCAGCGCATCCCAATCCACCATGCCGACATCCATTTGCCAGGCAATCATACGCTCTTCAAACTGCGCTGGAGATTCTCCTGCAATCGGCTTCGGTTTTGGACCAATATCTATAATGGCCGGATCGAAATGAATCGGCAAACTCATACTGCTTTGCCAGAATGCAGGCAAACCTTTGGATAAAATACTACCGAACAGCAATACCACAAAGAACAGGCCTGCCAATACCGCAGTGAAACCAAATAGACGGAACGTTTTTTCTTTACGATGACGTCGTGCCAAAGAGCTTTGAATGGTCTTCTTACGCTTTTCACGCAGCTCGGCAGCGATGGATGGATCAATACGCTGATCCACAAGCGTTGTATTTGAAGTACTCATTAGTCGTATTGCTCACGATATTTACGCACGATGATCAGTGCAACAATGTTCAAACCCAGGGTAATCACAAATAGCGTCAATCCTAAAGCAAAGGCGACTAGCGCCTGCGGACTGGCAAAGTCGGTATCACCGGTTAACTGATTCACAATGGTGATTGTGACCGTAGACACTGCTTCAAGCGGATTGGCATGCAGCTGCGGACTGTTCCCCGCTGCAAGTACCACGATCATGGTCTCACCAATTGCACGCGAAGCCGCCAGCAGGAAGGCACCGATAATACCGGGCAAGGCTGCGGGCAAAACCACCTGACGGATTGTTTCAGACTTGGTCGCCCCCAGACCTAAAGAACCATCCCGTAAGGCACGTGGCACCTGAGTAATAATGTCATCTGACAGGGAAGATACGAATGGAATGATCATGATGCCCATCACCAGACCTGCAGTCAGTGCACTGGTCGCATTAATTTCGAGTCCGACCAGAGCACCCATGCTTTTAAGAAATGGCCCGATGATCATCAAGGCAAAAACACCATAGACGATGGTTGGAATACCCGCCAATACTTCAATGGTGGGTTTTGCCCAAGAGCGGAACCGTGGGGAAGCATACTCTGCCAGATAGATCGCGATCATCAGACCAACCGGAACCGCAACAAAAAGTGCGATACCGCTGACCATGAGCGTGCCCCACAGCAGTGGTAATAGACCATAACTGCCTTCGGCACTGCCAGAGGTACTAAAGCCCGGGTTCCATTCGGTTCCAAAAAAGAAATCCAGTGGGCTGACAAAGCTGAAGAACCGCATTGCCTCACCAAACATCGACATCACAATCCCGAGAGTGGTCAGAATCGCTACTCCTGAACACAATGCCAGGCCAATATTAATTATTTTCTCGACCTGGTTGCGTGCACGGAATTCCTGGCTGATATGTTTCTTCGCCCAGACTAGACCGGCCAGTGCGGCCGAAATCACCACTGCCAATTTGGCAAACGTACCAATGGTCGAAAATTTAGCCAACTGCTCTGCAGCTGCGACTTCATAAGCTGCAGGTGTGTCACTGACCCCGAAACCTGAGGCAAGTGCCTGAACGCGATCAATAACGACACTCAGACTTGCCGGATCCAGACTGGCCGAAATATCCTGCGGCAAATGGTTGAGTACCACCTGCTCCAGAAAACTTGGCTCTACCATATTCCAAACAATCAAAATTAAAAATGCAGGGATACCACACCATAGCGCAACCAGGGCACCATAATATCCAGGACGCGAATGTAAGTTTGCAGAATTACTGCCCTTACCTGCTAAGCTACGGCTTTTACTTAATCCGAGTTGATAGGCTATGGCCATGATGGCCAATAACACACCTATAAGTAGCAGATTCATGTATTCTCCACTATTTTTCAATTTTCATGGTTTGAAAAAACTTGTTTATCGCAAAAAGCCGATGGTAGGCTACCCCTACCACCAGCGTTTTCAAAATCTTCGATTACTTCACAACAACCGCTTTACCAGCCTTGAAATTTACCAGGACTGCTGCACGTTCTTTATCAGACATGGAAATCAGACCCGCTTTTTCCAGCTTAGAACCTTTACCAGATACCTTCTTGTTCAGGAAGTATTCTGTGAACTGCGGTAAGCCTTTGATCGATTTCAGGTGCTCCCCTTTGACATAGAAGAACAATGCACGTGATACCGGATAAGCCCCATTCAGAATGGTCTTTTCAGAAGGTGCTACATTGTTCACAGTCGCAACACGCAAGCGGTCACGGTTCTGGTCATAAAAGCCCAAACCAAACACACCGACTGCACTTGGAGAGGTTTTTAAACGTGCCAGTGTCTCGGTATAGTCACCTGCAATCTCAACTACGCGGCCATCTTTACGGAAGGTGGTACAGGCTTTTTTCTTGGCATCTTTGTCTAGAGACTTAATTGCAGCATACGATTCACAACCTGCATCCACCATTTTCTCCTGGAACACTTCGCGCGTACCATGATTCGAAGCAGGAATGACCAGCGTGATCGGTTCATTCGGAAGTGCTTTATCAATCTGGTTCCAGCGTGTATATGGGTTAGCTACCATTTTTCCATTCGACGGAAGTTCTGCAGCCAGCGCAGCGAAAACATGCTGAGGACGCAGTTTATAAGCAGCTTTGTTGGCATTGGAAGCAAATACAATACCGTCATAACCGATTTTGATTTCTAATACTTGGTTAACGCCATTCTTTTTACATTCTGCCAGCTCAGTACTTTTGATTTGACGAGAAGAATTTGCGATATCAATCGTGTTATCGCCCACACCATTACAGAATTGCTTTAGACCACCTGAAGAACCGCCAGAACCCACCACTGGGGTTTTAAACTGTGGAAAAGTATTACCGAATTCTTCCGCCACGATACTGGCATATGGAAGTACCGTTGAAGAACCTGCAATTTGAATGGTGTCACGAGCTGCGTGTGCGGTTGTTATGGTAGTTGCCCCGGTTACTGCTAATGCTAAAGCTATATTTGTAAAGCGCATTCTAGGATCTCTCTCATTTATGCAAATTTGGAGTACGCCACTTTTTATTCAGTTTTGTACTTTTTTCGATACCTGCATTTTGATTTTAGAATATGACAAATAAGTTACAGCTTTATTACGATTTGGTGATTTTTAATTTGGCAGCTTTAGCCTTATAAAATATTTATAAATTTCAATAAATAAATTATTTTCATTATTTTATTGAAGCCAACAATCAGATCAGGGACATGTAACACTTTTTATAAAACCAAATTGAAGAAAAATCTTGCTTCCCCAGCTTTACATAATCAGATGACGGTTTCATAACAGGCTAAAATAGAGGCAGATATTCCGTATTTTTCTGATGAATCTATACAGGATAATTGATCTGCTCATTGCTCAAAAATAAAAAAAGGAGATCATTTCGATCTCCTTTTGATTTAAATATAGAACTTTAATTTAGCCACTTACACAAATATTATGCATTTACCTGAACTTGTGGCATTCTATATTTAATCAGGAATACACAGCAGAGTGCCAATAGCAAAGGTATGCCGAGCGCATAAAAATAACCAGACACACCATATTGGGTGAGTATAATCCCGCCAATAGCCGATCCTAAAATTGCCCCCATACGTCCCATTCCAATCGCCCATCCTGTTGCCGTTGCACGAACTTGAGTAGGATATGCCGCAATCACCAGGTAATTTAAAGCCAGCTGTTGACCGCCAATTCCAAATCCTGCTAAAGCAATCAAAGTGAAGATATAAACCCATTGATTGCTTTCAATAATCAGGCCTAAACCTGCCACAATCACTAACCCTGTGACTAACATAAAACTAAGAATTTTAGCTGTATTTAATTTCGGCAACCAATAAGCCAGCGGCAAGGCAAATAAGATAAAGGCTGCATTCACCGTAACGGATGCATAAGGGGCATTTTCCGGTGCAAGTCCTGCCTGTTTCAAGACCGTCGGTAACCACGACAACAACATGAACCATGCAATCCAGTTAAAGAAATAGGTACCCCATACGCCCATTGTGGTACGTGCTAAATTATTCTGAAACAAGATGCTCAACTTGGCTTTTTGTTGTTGGGTCTTGATTGGCTGAGGTAGATCTTTAGCTTTAATTTCACCAATTCCTGGAGAAATTTTGTTGAGAATTTTCTGAATTGAGGACAAAGAAGAACTTTTGTTGTTTTGTGCCATATATTCTAAAGATTCAGGCAACAAGAAATACAAGACAAACAACAAAAATAATGGGAATCCGCCACCAATCAAATAAATCCCTTGCCAACCCAGCACTGGTAAAATCTTGGCAGCAAGTAAGCCACCTAACATTGCTCCTGCTGGCAATGCCAACAATACACCTGTCGTGACTGTACCTTTGAAACGTTGCGGAGAATATTCAGCAGCCAAGGCAAGCAATACAGGTGTTGCCCCGCCCATCCCTAATCCAGCAATAAATCTCAATACCAATATTTGCTCAACATTCGTCGCATAGGCAATCAATAACGTGGCTAGAGAAAAAATGGCCGTACACATAATTAAGGTTTTCCGACGCCCTAATTTGTCTCCTATTAATCCTAAGAGCATTGCACCTATCGTCATTCCAATGATGCCTGCCGTTAAAATCGGGGCTAATGCGCCTGTTTCTAAATCAAAGTGTACGAGTAAAGCGGGTGCTGTAAATGCAACAGCCTGAGTATCAAAGCCGTCAAATAATGCGATCAGGAAACAAAATGCAATAACCATCCACTGATATTTAGAAATCCCTTGATCAATCACTGTTTTGATCAGTGATTTTTCTTGTAAATTTTGCTCCATATTCCTGAGTTTTCCATTTTATTTTAAATAGCATATAGTTTTAAAAAAAATGCAGCAAAGATTTAAAAGGTATATTTTTATATATGGCAATGAGTCTGCTCAGGGCAGTTAAAACTAAAATTTAATCATAAAAAAAGGAGATCATTTCGATCTCCTTTTTCAAACCATAACCGCTTATGCGATTGGCGGTGTATAAGTACCGTCAGCAATTGAATCCTTGATACGATCAGCTTCTGCAAGCACCAGTGCCAGCAAGTTCTTCACGTTATCCAGCGTTGCTACCGGACTTAAAGTAGTCATTTTCAAAGATTGAACCTGACCCACTTTCGTCACACCAATATTCGCTTCACCACGCGCAAACAGTTCGTCTGCTACGTTTTGATTAAGCGTATCCAATAATTCAACCGGATAGCCCGCTGGAACCACACGGAACAGCACAGACGCGAATTGAGGTTCAAGCAGAAGCTCTAAACCATCAGTCGCTTTAATGTAGTCTGCCACTTCACGGGTTAACTTCACGCCATGGTCAATCATTGAACCATACAGCTCTTCACCAAGTGCTTCAACGGTCATCCACAATTTCAACGCGTCAAAACGACGTGTTGTTTGTAGTGACTTAGACACCAGGTTAGGAACACCGTGCTCTTCATCATAAGCAGAGTTTAGATACTCAGCTTCATAATGCATGAAACGGTAATTTGCTTCATCTTTCAGCAGGAACGCGCCACAAGAAATGGTCTGGAAGTAATGCTTATGGAAATCAAGCGTGATCGAATCTGACAACTCAATACCATCCAGCATAGAACGATATTCATTGGATAGAATCAGTGCTCCACCCCAAGCCGCATCGATATGCATCCACGCGCCATATTTGTTGGTGATTTCACGAATTTCTTTCAATGGATCAATCGCACCGGCGTCAGTCGTACCCGCAGTTGCCACTACACATGCCACGATCTTGCCTTCAGACTGAAGATGCGCCATGGTTTTTTCCAGAGCATCAACATCCATCTGTGCATTTTCATTCACAGGAACAGTGACTACTGACTGGAAGCCCATGCCCATCATCGCCATGTTCTTTTGCACAGAAAAATGTGCATTTTCAGAACAGATGACTTTGACATTACGCATCGCATCCGCAGGGATACCGTCACGCTGAACAGACCACGGATTACCGTTTTCATCTTTCCAGTTTTTCGCGATGCAGGCATCACGCGCAAGCAGTACGCCCATCAGGTTAGACTGTGTACCACCAGAAGTGAACACACCTGCCTGACCTGGACCATAACCCACTTTTTGACGTAACCAGTCAATCAGCTGAACTTCCATCAATGAACCTGCCGGGCTTTGATCCCATGAGTCCATTGACTGGTTGGTTGCGTTAATCAGTACTTCTGCGATCTGGCTGGTCACCATCGTTGGACAGTGAAGATGCGCAAGTGAATGCGGATGATGAACTTTCAAACTTTTATTGAGAAAAAGTTCAACCATACGCTCAAGAGATTTTTCTAAACCCAAACCTTCTTTTGAAGGATTAAATGTAATTGCACTGCGCAACTCTTTAATGCTGCCGCCAGTATACATCTTGTCGTTTTGCAACCATGCTGCAACCGCTTGGGTCGCCTGGTCCATTGCTGACTGATAGTCAGCGATGGATGCAGCATCATTGCAGAGTAAAGCTTTACGATGTTCTGCAAAATCTACCATGAATTATACGCCTCGAACTGCTATAAGTGCTTCAGCAATCGCTCTCTTGAAGCGGACAATGACTTCTTCACATTCTGTTTGAGTAATGATCAACGGGCAAAGTAAACGAATTACTGTACCATTACGACCACCTTTCTCAAGCAATAACTTATTGTTGAAACATGCAGTTTGGATCGCAGCAGCCAATTGACCATCAGCAGGTAAAGACCCCATATGATCTGCCGGTTTGCGTTCATCTACGATTTCAACACCAATCATCAGACCACGGCCACGTACGTTACCAATACATGGGAATTCATTGGCTAACTCTTTCAATGCAGACTGCAGGTAATCACCGCGTTCTAGTGCATTTTGCGCCAGGTTTTGTTCTGTAATCGTATTAATTGTCGCAAGACCAGTACCCATCGCCAACTGGTTACCACGGAACGTACCGGTATGACCTGCTGGCTGCCAGGCATCAAACTTACGCTTAATACCAAGCACTGCAAGCGGCAAGCTACCACCCACGGCTTTAGACATTACCACCACATCAGGTTCAATCCCCGCGTGTTCAAATGCAAACATTTTGCCTGAACGGGCAAAACCAGCCTGAACTTCATCAAGAATCAACACGATGTTGTGTTTTTCAGTCACTTCACGAATTTTTTGCAACCATTTGACTGGCGCAGTCACCACACCGCCTTCACCTTGAATCGCTTCAAGAATTACAGCTGCAGGTTTGGTTACGCCGCTTTCTACATCTTCAATGAAGTTTTCAAAGAAGTAAGTCAAGGCATCAACGCCCGCTTCACCACCAAGACCCAACGGGCAGCGGTATTCATGCGGGTATGGCATAAACTGTACACCCGGCATCAAGCCATTCACTGCATTTTTCGCAGACAGGTTACCTGTCATTGCCAATGCACCGTGGGTCATACCGTGGTAGCCGCCAGAGAAGCTGATTACCGAACTACGACCGGTAAAGGTTTTCGCAAGTTTAATCGCAGCTTCTGTTGCATCTGCACCTGATGGACCACAGAACTGCAAGCAGTACTCTTCTTGGCCACCAGGAAGATAAGAAAGAAGCGCTTCAGTAAAAGCATCTTTTAAAGGAGTAGTAATATCCAGTGTATGCAATGGCAAACCACTTGCAATTGTATCCTGGATACTTTGAATGACTGCAGGATGATTATGACCTAATGCCAAGGTCCCTGCCCCAGCTAAACAATCAAGGTACTCTGTACCTTCAACATCGGTAACCCAGCACCCTTGTGCTTTCGCTATCGCTAACGGTAATTTACGTGGATAACTACGCACATTCGATTCCATCTGACTTTGGCGAGTCAAGTAGTATTCGTTTGTGGAATTGGTGGCAGGGTTTACAGAAGTAACGCTCATATCGAATTACCATCTCTGATATGGGTGAAAGAAATAAGTCTGGTGACGTTTGGTCCTTTGACTCGGCGCTTTATAAGGTTCTAGCTAGCAGTTTTGTATTCGAATAACTAGGAGGCGGATGATACCGAATTTTCCAGGAAAATAAACAACTTTTAGTCGCATTTTGTCCTAATCTTTATCGAAAAAAAACATTATGCCAATCCATCCCCTGAATCATCATCTTACAGTGTGGCAGCAGAAAGAAAAGCTTGTTCTTTTATGCTTTTTTGTAGCACAACCAGCATTCCGGAAATAAATCTTAAACTTTATTATTAAGTGGTTAATTATTAACAATAAATATAAATCAAATAATAGAATAAAATTAAAGAAAATTTAACACTCTTACGACAAATATTTCGTAAAAGAATCACAATTGAGATTTAATATTTTAACAACGGCTTAGATGGCCAATTTTAAGAAAAACAGGACAATTCCATGCGTCTCTTAGCACTTACCAGTTTTATCCTTGCCAGCACCCTAGCCACAGGCGCATTTGCAGCTCCTGCTGAATCCATGAATTATAATGTTGTTAATCTTTCAGCAGAGGCCAGCCGTGAAATTTCAAATGATGAAATGCATGCTGTACTTTATATTGAAAAATCCAACAAACAGCCGGCTGAACTGGCCACCCAAATCAACCAGCTCATGAATCAGGCGATTGCCACAGCACGCAAATATCCGACTGTGAAAATCGAGACGGGCGCACAAAGTACTTATCCTGTTTATGACAATGACAACCGCAAGTTGAAAGAATGGCGTGGCCGCGCCCAGATTCGTCTGGAATCAAAAGACTTTAAAGCCACTTCACAACTGATTGCCGAGTTACAGCAGCACTTCCAAACGCAGTCTATTAACTTCAAGGTCTCAGATGAGAAACGTAAAAAAGTCGAAAGTGAACTCATGATCGAAGCAAGCAAAATTTTTCAGCAACGTGCGCAGGCCTTAACCCAAACCTGGAATAAAGCTGGTTATCAACTGGTAAACTTAAACCTGAATACCAATAACTATTCACCCCAGCCAGTACCGCGTATAGCCATGATGAAAGCTGCATCGGCAGTTATGGCAGTTCCAGAGCAGGAAGTTGCTGCAGGTGAAACGCAAATGACGGTCAGTGCCAATGGTGCGATTCAGTTTAAATAAGACTTCATCATATTATTCGGATTTTTAAGAACCACCTTTTGGGGTGGTTTTTTATCATTTGAATATTCTTTAAAAAATCAAGACTACAGAATCCTACAAACTCGGGTAGGAATTGAAGTTTGACCGGTTTAGAGTAACGGACATTTGTGCCAGTCCTCTCTGCTCATGTCCCTTCACCAACTGAATCTTTACCTGTTTCATATTCTAAATGTACCCGACCAAGCCTCGACCTGGATGATCAATTATGCCTCCCTGATTGCGCATGATCTGGTTTATCTTTTTTTTTCTGATTTTTGCTACTGCCTGGTTCCGTGGCAGTTATGAAGTAAAAACTGGCATTATTAAAGCATTTATTTTTACAGTAATTACCTTGTCGATAAGTGAGGTATTGTCCGCGATCCTTAATACTCCACGCCCGTTTGTGATGGACGTGGGTCGCACCCTGATTGAACATGCACCTACAGGTTCTTTCCCCAGCAACCATATGAGTATTTTTAGTGGCATTGCCCTATCTTATTATTTTTCATCACAACGTGATCTGGGAAAAATTCTAATCTGGACAGCTTGGCTAGTGGCGTGGTCGCGTGTTTATGTTGGCGTGCATTTCCCGATGGATATGCTGGGTGCATTCCTGATTGCAATAACAGTAAATTTAGCCGGATTACCGCTGTGGTGTAAATATCAGGCTGCCTTGATGAATAGCATTTTATGAATTTATCACCAAATATTTGGAGTATTTATTCGTAGAGAATGGATTCGGTAACTCTTTTGAAAAATATCCTCACTATGATGGGGATTAATCAGACCAATTTTTATAATTTCGTTTGATTTTCCTATTCTTCTAAAGTTTTCCCCAAAACGTTGAAGGTCTTTTCAGTGTATTAATCCTAGAAATAGTTTCTCTTAAATTTTTCTTATTACCATCTATCTCTTCTAAGATATTTTCCATAGTTTGAAACTGATTCAGAATAATATCCTGGCTGATTTATTCTTCACTGCCCAACAAAAATGTAGTTCTAAATCACTTATGCAGAAAAATCCCGCTCGAAAGCGGGATTTTTTGAATCTATGGACCTGAATCTGAATGACTTAGTAAATTGCCATATGATTGCGGTGAATCATCTCCAGTGAACGTGCTTCACCTAAAACCTGATGCACTTTATCTGACGCCAGACCACGAACAATATCTGCCGAACGCGAACTAAAGTTGACACGACCGACCGCAATTCGGTGTCCCTGTGTATCCACACATTCCACCACATCACCGCGTTCGAAGTGACCTTCAACCGCTTTGACGCCTACAGGCAACAAGCTACGATGATTGTCTTTAATCGCTTTTACTGCGCCATCATCAATCACCAGACGGCCTGCAGTCTGCAGGTGTGCTGCTAACCATTGCTGATGCGCGGTTATACGGTCTTTGTCAGTCACAAACAAAGTACCTAACAATTCACCAGACATCAGGCGTGATAGGACACCATCACTGTCACCGCTTGCGATTAAGGTGGGACAGCCTGACTTTGCAGCCAGACGTGCAGCACGAACTTTGGTCAGCATGCCGCCACGACCAAATTTACCGCCACCACCTGCCATATCAAACAGGCTTTCATCCATCGCGCGTACCGTATGGAACAGCTTTGCATTTGGATTAAAACGTGGATCCGAATCAAACATCCCTTCCTGATCAGTTAAGATAATCAGAAGATCTGCATGCACCTGACCAGCCACCATCGCAGCAAGCGTGTCGTTATCACCAAAGCGGATTTCGTCAGTAGAAACCGTGTCATTTTCATTGATTACCGGAATCACACGCCAGTCAATCAGGTTCTGCAAGGCATCACATGAGTTGAGATAGCGACGACGATCCGCCAGATCATCATGGGTTAACAATACCTGCGCAGTTCGAATCTGGTGTTTTTCCAGTACGCTCGACCAGGTATGAATCAGGCCCATCTGACCGATGGCAGCACAAGCCTGAAGACTGGGTAGATCGGTGGGTCGATTCTCAAGTTTCATTCGCACCATACCTTCAGCCACAGCACCGGAAGACACCAGAATAATCTCGTGTCCTGCATTGTGTAGATCTGCGATTTGTCCCGCCCAGTGCGAGATGGCATCTAAATCTAGACCTTGCCCGTTTGCTGTGAGTAAAGATGATCCGATTTTAACAACGATTCGTTTACAACCCTTGAGCTGACGTTGCCCATCTACCACTTCTATCATCTTGTCCTCAGACTCTTCTCTCAGAGATTAGCGTACGTAGTACACTTCCACATCACTATCATCATCGCCATCTTCATCATCTTCGTCATCGCCCAGAATACCGGCAAGACGTTGCTGACGACGCATCTCACGATACGCTTCTTTTGCAGCGATAGTTTGTTCACGTGTTTCAGCTTCAAGCTGATCACGGAATGCTTTCATTTCTGCTGCATATTCTGGATCTTCAGCTTCGCGTTCACGCTGTTCCTCGATCTGATCCATCAGGTAGTAAACTACATCTTTGGTGCCTTCAGCCGTTAAGCCGGAAGTTTCAAAAACTGGGCCTTCCCACTGCAATTCTTCAACAATATGAGTACACCATTCTTCACGTGTTTCTTCAGCCAACTGATCGACTTTATTGAGCACCAATACGATCGGCAGTTTTGAAAGTGTTGGGGAGAAGTTCTCTAACTCTTTCATAATTGCTTTGGCATTATGCGCCGGATCTGAGCCATCAATCGGTTGTACGTCAACGATATGCAATAAGATACGGGTACGTGCCAGATGCTTCAGGAAGCGAATCCCAAGACCTGCACCTTCAGATGCACCTTCAATCAGACCCGGAATATCTGCCATCACGAATGAACGGTGGCTATCGGCATCGACCACACCCAGGTTTGGCACCATGGTAGTAAATGGATAATCTGCAACTTTTGGTTTTGCAGCAGATACCGCACGAATGAAGGTTGATTTACCCGCATTTGGCATACCCAGCAAGCCAACATCTGCCAGAACTTTAAGCTCTAGACGGATTTCACGGAATTCACCTTTTTGACCGTGCGTACACTTACGTGGTGAACGGTTGGTCGATGATTTAAAGTGTGTATTTCCTAAACCACCGTCACCGCCTGCTGCCACTTTCACGCGTTGACCGTCTTCGATCAAATCGCCAATAATGTCGCCAGACTCAACATCTACAATTGTTGTTCCTACTGGAACTTTTAATACGGTGTCTTCACCGCCACGACCAGCACAGTTCGCCCCACGGCCATTTTTTGCTCGTTCTGCACGGAATTTACGTGTATAACGATAATCAACTAGCGTATTGGTGTCGTTGTCAGCCTGAATATAAATGCTGCCGCCACGACCACCATCACCACCATCTGGACCACCAAATGGCACGAATTTTTCACGGCGAAAACTGGCTACGCCATTGCCACCGTCGCCAGCCTCTACGGTAATGACTGCTTCATCAACAAAGCGCATAATGCCAATCCTCTAAAAACTTTAAAACCCCATATTCTGCCATATTTTAAAGAATTTCTCGACTATATTTGTGGACTACTCCAGGAAGATGCTTCCTCTTTACAAGAATTTGGTTCACTTATAGATGATTTGACATTTATTTCGACTGCGATCAACATTTATTTAATTTCTCTTTCATAAATACTGCAAGCACTTTCCTAAGATAAATTTTTAAGTTTTATGAAGTATAATTTTTACTAAATGACTGTTTATGTTATTAATTATATCTATTGTATTACTGGTATATCCAGGATATTCATTTGAATATTCAGACCATCTTTCTAAATCATCTTCTTCATCAATTGCTTCCATGATTTGCAATAAATGGTAATGTGCTCTCTCTAATTCTAAAATTTTTTAACTAAATCGTGCTTATTTAATTCTCTTAAGAAATCACAATATAAAATCAAAGATGAATAAAAATTATCCAAATAAACTTCAAGTTCTTTAGTTATTAGAGCCATATCTTCATTTTTAGGCCATGTTAATGAGTATTTTTCCAGAATCCTACAGTATTGAATATTGATTTTATAAACTTCATTACCATATTCAGCAATTCTTTCAGCACTTTTTTGCTCTCGCCAACTCGTATACGTCATGAGCACAGCAATAGGAGCAAAGATCGCTGCTGACCAAAGCAAGAGATTGGTCGCTAAAGTAATATCAACTTCTAAAAGTTTAAAGATTGCATAAATCGCAATGCATAAAACTAAAATGATTGCGTACACTGCTAACAAAGTAGCAACCAGATTTTCTGACTTTTTCATGTCATTGCTTCCCCAAAAGCAATTTAGCTTCTATTTTGCAACGCGCGCTTTATTCTCTACAATATCTGGCAGACTTTTCTCAATCCAGTTAATTAGATACATAATTTTTTCAGCTGCTTGTGAACCGGTAATCGTCAACTGATATTCCACTTTTGGCGGCACGACCGGATAAACTGTTCTTAATATAAAACCATCCTGCTCCAGCATTTTTAAAGTCTGGGAGAGCATTTTTTCACTCACCCCTTCGATTCGCTGTTTCAACTCGCTAAAACGATGCACACCCTCACTGAGACAGCGCAAAACTAAAACAGACCACTTATTGGCGATATGCTCTAATATTTCTCGAGAAGGACAATCAGTAGATAAAACTTGCCCCAATAATTTACTGGTTTCATAAGCAGACATAAAAATATTCCCTTTTAGTAATAAGCTTACTTTTTAGTATGGGCTTAAATTGAGTAAGTTATCAAATTAATATTTATTCATAAAAAAAAGCGAGATTAAAAAAATGAAAATTGCAATTACTGGCGCAACGGGTCATCTCGGTCACTTGGTTATTCAACATCTACTTCATCAAACACCAGCAAACAATATTGTTGCTTTGGTGCGTCATGTAGAAAAAGCTGAATCATTTCAAAAGCAAGGTATTGAAGTTCGCCATTTTGATTATGACCAGATCGAGTCTCTTAAGCCTGCACTTCAAGGGATCGATAAATTACTTTTAATTTCTGCCAATGAAATTGGTCGTCGTACACCGCAACACAAAGCGGTAATTGATGCTGCTGTTGCAGCTAAAGTTCCCTATATTGCCTATACCAGTTTATTGCGTGCAGATACCTCCCGGCTTAGTCTTGCACAGGAACATCGTGAAACAGAACAATTGATTCATAACAGTGGCTTAGGCTATACCTTATTAAGAAACAACTGGTATATCGAGAACTATCTTGCTGACATTCAACACACCATTGACTCAGGTATTTTATATGGCGCTGCTCAGGATGCGCTTATCAGCGCTGCTCCACGTGAGGATTATGCAGAAGCTGCAGCAAATGTACTTCTTGGCTCAGGTCATGACAATAGAACATATGAATTGGCGAGTTCTAAAGCATTTAATCTGGACGCTATGGCTAAAACAATTTCTGAAATTAGCTCAAAACCTGTCGTTTATAAGAACTTGAGTACACAAGACTACAAACAAATGCTTCTACAGGCCGGATTACCTGAAAGCTTAGCTGTTGCAATGGTTGAGGCAGATGTTGAAGCAACTCGTGGAGCGTTTTTCAGTGAGAGTAAAGATTTAGAGAATTTACTAAAACACCCGACCACCCCAATTGAAACGACTGTTAAATCATTACTTACATCTATTTGATTTAATAAAAAAAGAGCCTCAATAGAGACTCTTTTTATTAGCTGAATACTAATTATGCATTAGTTTCGGCAGGAATTTTAGGATAGCTTACGCCGCCCATCTGTTCAGCAATACGTAATACCTGGCAGCTATAACCTACTTCGTTATCGTACCAAACATAAGCAGTTAAACGGTTACCTGAAGTGATAGTCGCTTGCGCGTCAAATACACCTGCAGTACGTGAACCGATAAAGTCAGAAGATACCACTTCTGTCGAGTTGGTATAGCCAATTTGACCTTGCAGGCTAGATCCGATTGAAATCTGACGAATGTATTCGTTCACTTCATCACGATCAACATCTTGACCTAAAGTCAGGTTAAGAATCGCAAGTGATACGTTTGGTGTAGGTACACGTACAGAGTTACCTGTCAGTTTACCTTGCAGTGCTGGAAGCGCTTTAGCAACTGCTTTCGCTGCGCCAGTTTCAGTAATCACCATGTTCAAAGTAGCAGCACGACCACGACGGTCAGCTTTATGGTAGTTGTCGATCAGGTTCTGGTCGTTTGTGAACGAGTGAACTGTTTCAACGTGACCATTCAACACTGTGTATTTGTCATGTAATACTTTCAGTGTTGGTGTAATAGCATTTGTGGTACAGCTTGCAGCAGAGATGATGGTATCTTCATCAAGGATGTCCGCCTGGTTTACACCGTAAACCACGTTCTTCATGTCACCTTTACCAGGCGCAGTCAGAATGACACGAGCAGCGCCCGGGCATTTAAGGTGTTGAGCCAGGCCTTCAGCATCACGCCATTTACCGGTGTTGTCGATGACAAGTGCATTGTTGATACCATATTCAGTGTAGTCCACTTCAGACGGATTAGATGCATAGATCACTTTAATGAAGTTACCGTTCGCAATAATTGCTTCGTTTTCTTCATCTACAGAAATTGTGCCTGCAAATGGACCGTGAATAGAGTCACGACGCAGTAAAGATGCACGTTTTTCCAAATCACCATCAGATGATTTACGAACCACGATTGCTTTCAGGCTAAGACCACGACCCAGACCTGATTGACCGATCATCAAACGTGCCAGGATACGACCGATACGACCGAAACCATAAAGAACTACATCTTTATGTTCTACAGCAGCAGCATTGCCTTCGATAGGTTTAACAGCGTCTGCAACAAATGCATCAATATCGCCGCCTTTTTCTTTAAATTCAACAGCAAGTTTACCCAGATCAACTTCAGCAGAACCGATATTTTCAACTTTCGCCAATGCTTCAAGAATAGGGAAAGTGTTTACCACTGAAAGTTCAACGTCGAGTACGCGAGTACGGCGGTGCGCTTTCAAAATCTGAATCACAGAACGGTTAATTAAAGAGCGACCATAAACTGTAGCTACAATATTTTTTTCACGATATAACTGGCCAACAAGCGCAATCATACGTTCCGCAAGTTCTTCACGGTTTTCCCAGCGACCTTGGTGCTCTGCATGTAGGGCAACGATAGTGTCTTTGCTCACAGATACGTCCTCTAATTAATTGTAAATCTAGGTATAAATTTCTAAACCCGACAATTGTAATGGAATTGGCCGCAAGTTTGAATCAAAAGCTCGTTGAGACGGGGAGTTTTTAACGTATATTCACTATAAATTTCAAAAATAGTCGTTATTAGTAGGATGATTTTGCATCCGAAAAATTCTAAACACAGCCATTTTTAAATATTTAGCAAAAATTTGTTAAATGTTGTTTATTCGAACAGAGCTAAAGTTCAAAATTTAACACATTGCCCGGATCTGAATGAATTCTACTTCCTGCTGAAAAATTCATGTCCAGACTCATGGAGGCATTGAAGTGTTCAATATCAAAATCATCATAGGTTTCGGGCAAATGAATCAGTACAGGCAAACGGGTCAGACCGTTATCTCCAGAGGGAAATGCATAATGGCGATCTATCTGCTGTAAATGCTGCAAACTTTCAAATTCCAGAAATACGCTACAGTTTTCATGGGTTCTTGGCACCTGAATAATTTCCAGAAACATACCGCGCTTTAACTGCTGCAATTGGTTGAGCGCGGTTTCAATCACCTCATCGAAATTATTTTTATGCCAAAACTTTTTAAATACGGATTTTTTCGCCTCATCCGCTTTTTGTCGCTGCAGTGTATTAATATATTTTTTCAGATCCCGGTATTGCTGTACATTTTCAGAAATCGTATTTTGAATATCCAGAACAGCCTGCTGTGAACGCTTATGCATGATCTGCCATTCATTTCGGTGTGTAGGAATAAAGGTTTCCCCTTTACGCTTTTCCAGTAAACGAATAAAAGCCAGCAATTTATATTCAAAATTCTGGATATACTGATTAAACATAAACCCCGGCTGGGCCTTGAAATCGCAGTAATAGGCCAGAATTTCTGTAAATATTTTATGTACATGCAGATAAGCAAACTCTTCAACATGAGACAAATGATCACGAATGGCATCCCGCATCGGCAAAAGCAATTCTCGTGTCATAATTTCTTCAAACTGCTTCAGGTGACGCTGTGCCACCACATCGGCATTTTTCTCTACGACTTGAATGGGCTCTACCAGTAAAGGTAATAACTTTTGCTCAGACACCTGCTCCAGAGTATGCACAATGTCGATCACATCCAAATGAATCTGGCTCTGTAAAGTCACCATCCGCTGCATCTGTGACTTTAGTGTTTCTACCACTTCTTCATCCATGTCATCCTGTAGATCCAAAACCAGAATATTCAGATAGACCTGATCTTCAAGCGCACCTTTTTCTTCAATCAGGAAACGGCGAATTGAATACGGGTTTTGCTGCACATCCATCACCGGTGCAACGATGAACAGGAATTGCGACGTCCGGACAATATCAAAATGACGAATTTTCTGCTCTTTAACCAGGAAATAACGGAAAAGTGGGTGCTTCATTTCCGCAGTCTGTTTTTTCAATAAAGGCTTATACCAATAACCCAACAATTGCTGCTTGATAAATACTTCAATAATAAAGCATTTGATTTGCTGTTCAGTGAGCTGGCGCACCCCTTCAAGTGGTTGTAAGCGAAGACTGCGAATAATTTCAGCCGCATTCAATAAAAATGTACGACGCAGTTCCAGCTTTTCACGCTGCATCTGGAAGTTTTCATTGACGTCAATTTTATCAATTTGCTCTAAGACATTTTCCAGATAATCTGGCAATTTGCAAGCTGTCAGTTAGACCTTGCAAGCTTTTTAAGGATAGACCAAAAGTACTGGCATAGTAACGCATCTGGTCATTGAGAAATTTTTGGCTGAGCAGTTCTACCGAATGCTGCGCCTGATACCGGTATTGATCCATTTCCCGATCCCAAAGAATTTTTTTGGGCTTTAAAATCTGAAAGTCGACAGTTTCCTTAAGCTCAGGTGAGACATCAGCCAAAATTGTTTTAAGCTCCCGCTCCCAATTTAAATCTAGGCTTGGTTCCAGTTGAGACAAGCGTGCACGCAACTGATATGGAATCGTGACCTCTGACATGTTCTATCCCCTTAAAATATCTTTCATATTCTTTTAATTATTGTCTGAATAAAATTGTACACACTTTAGTCAACGATTAAATCAGTAGTGTCTGACAAATAATCAACTTATTCAGAAATAGCTATTCATTCTTTCTTTTGAGTTTTCCCAGCTGAGCAGCTTTATTTGCCAGCTCATATTTTTTCAGCTGCTGCTGTTTTAAATGCAATATTCCTTCCACAACCAGCAACAAGACTGCCAGCCAGATTGGAATGTAAGTCAGCCACTCACCTGATTCCACGCGCTCACCCAGTGCCATAGAAGCAAAAGCAAGTAGTACCGGTTCCAGATAACTCAATAGCCCAAAGATCACAAAGGGTAAATATCGACTGGCCAAAATATAACTACCGAGTCCCAATGCGCTCAAAAAGCCTAATCCAAGGACGGCGAGTATCAAGTGGGAATGACTCAACATTAACGGCATAGAGTCGCTATAGATAAAGCCTAAATAAAATGCGACAGGCAAAATCAGAAATAAATCCCACCAGAATCCACCCAAGTGATCTGTAGCGAATTTACGCCGCATAAAGAAATAAAGTGGGTAAGCTAAAGCGACATACACTGTTTCCCATGCGATTGAACCAATTCGCCAGATTTCATGTCCTACCCCCAACACCGCCAAAGCGACAGCGACCATCTGGAAGGATGATAATTTTTCTTTGTAGAGCACACAGCCGACCAGCACCATCACCAGAGGCAGGAGAAAATAGCCGAGTGATACTTCGAGGCCACGACCATTGATGGGTCCCCACAGAAAGAGCCATAACTGTGTTGTACACAACAATGAACTGATCAGCAGCCAGATCAAAAACGAAGGCTGATTTAATACCCGTTTAAAGATACTGCTGATATATTTCAGATCGCCTGACCACCACATAAATGCAGTCAGAAATGGCAAGGTCGCCAGCATGCGCCAGGCAAAGGTCTGCTCACTATCTAAAGGCTGCAAAAAAGGCGTAAACAGATATAGCACTCCAAAAACCACGGAGGCCAATACAGATAACGCGATGCCTTTATACATAGTCAAACTCTACTTTGATTCGCCGGCATTATAACGATTAGTACAATAGAAAGCTTGATGCTTCATCTATTGAAAATAAAGTCACTACTTAATTTTAAAGTGTATTTTTAGCCATAAAATAAAAAACCATGCCTAAGCATGGTTTCTATTAAGAAGATATTTCTATCTTTGACTTTGTTTGGTATAAATCACATCACTCAGGTCATAACCCACAGACTGTGCATATTGCAAATATTCATTCACAACCTTTTTATCCAATTGTGGATTACGTGAAAGTATCCACATGTATTTACGTTTAGGCTCACCGACTAAAACAGTTTGATAATTCTCATCTAGTTTTAATACCCAATAATCACCACGAGCGACTGGAATCCAGCGAATAAAGTCTGGCAAGAAACTGACTTTTAACTTGGTATTCTGCGGTGGATCTTGCACAAATGCCTCACCCAGCGACTGGGTTTGTCCGCCATCTTTTTTAATACAGCGGTTATCGACCACGATATTTCCATTTTCATTCAACGTATAAGTCGCTGTGACATCACGATCGCACTTATTTTGAAAATACATAGGTTTGCGTGCAACTTCGTACCAAGTACCCAAATAACGGTCCAGTTCAACTTTATCAATGGTCGGTAATGGCTCTTTTTGCGCATAGGCCATTGTGGCTGCACCCAACCCGAGAAGAACCGCGCTACCTACCGCAATTTTTGCCAGCTTCGATCCAGTTAGTGAAGATTTTTGAGTTGTCATAAAGATACCTATTGCATGTTCACAAAATATTTATTTAAAAGATTTCTGTTCCTACAATAGCTTTATCCAAGGTCAGAATTTGTTACATTATGTTTGCTTTGTGATTGATTTTACGTCATTTAAATAATATTTAACGCAAACCCAATCAATCAAACATTTGGGCTTTTAAACGCAAAATTTCATCACGTATACGTGCAGCCTGCTCAAACTGTAGCTCTTTGGAAGCTTTCAGCATTTCCTTTTCAAGCTTATTAAGATGTTTCGCGAACATTTTCGGATCTGCCATAATATGCCGTTCATCTGCACTGATCGCACGTGCCTGATCCGAAGCTTTCAATTCAATTGAATCATCATTCAATATTTCACCGGTATCAATTTCCTTGATCACCTGACGGACTGCACTGCGCGGCGTAATACCATGCTCTTCATTAAACTGAATCTGCTTGGCACGACGACGATCTGTCTCATCAATGGCTCTCTGCATCGAATTAGTTATTCGATCTGCGTACAAAATCGCCTTTCCTTTCAGGTTACGCGCAGCACGCCCAATGGTCTGAATGAGAGAACGCTCGGAACGCAGAAAACCTTCTTTATCCGCATCTAGAATCGCGACCAGAGAAACTTCTGGCATATCCAGCCCTTCACGCAGCAGGTTAATTCCGACCAATACATCATGTACCCCGGTACGCAGCTCATGAATAATTTTCACCCGCTCGACGGTATCGATATCCGAGTGCAAATAAGCGACCTTAATCCCGTATTCTTTCAAATAAGAAGTTAAATCTTCGGCCATACGCTTGGTCAAGGTTGTAACAAGTACCCGCTCATTAATATCTTTACGCAGATTAATTTCGGAAAGCACATCATCGACCTGCGTCAGTACAGGACGGATTTCAATTTCCGGATCGATCAGACCCGTTGGACGTACCACCTGCTCGACAATCTGCTGGGATTTTTCCAGTTCATAGTGGGCAGGCGTTGCGCTGACATAAACGGTCGTCGGCACAATACGTTCCCATTCCTCAAATTTCATCGGCCGGTTATCCAGCGCACTGGGTAAACGGAATCCGTAATTTACCAGATTTTCCTTACGCGAACGGTCACCCTTGTACATCGCGCCAATCTGCGGCACCGTCACATGCGATTCATCAATAATCAATAGGGCATCATCAGGAATATAGTCGAACAAGGTCGGCGGTGCTTCACCCGCAGGACGTCCAGATAAATGACGTGAGTAGTTCTCAATACCATTGGTATAACCCAGTTGCTGCATCATTTCCAGATCATAGCGTGTCCGCTGCTCGATGCGCTGTGCTTCCAGCAGTTTGTCATTTTCACGAAAGAACACCAGACGCTCTTTAAGTTCGTCCCGAATGGTTTCAATCGCGCGGGATAAATTTTCTTTCGGCGTGACATAGTGACTTTTAGGATAAATAGTGACGCGAGGTACTTTACGAACCATTTTCCCGGTCAGCGGGTCAAACCAGCGAATAGAGTCGACTTCATCATCGAACAGTTCAATCCGGATGGCATCTTGATCGGATTCAGCCGGAAAAATATCAATAATTTCGCCACGAATACGATAAGTACCGCGCAGGAATTCCAGTTCGTTACGCGAATACTGCATTTCAACCAGCCGGCGAATAATGTCATCACGGCCAATGCGATCGCCTTCCACCACATGCAGCAACATGCTCATATAGGCATTCGGATCCCCCAAACCATAAATTGCAGATACCGATGCAACAATAATCGCATCACGACGCTCTAGGAGTGAACGGGTTGCAGAAAGACGCATCTGGTCAATATGGTCATTAATTGCAGAATCTTTCTCGATAAAAGTATCGGAAGATGGCACATAGGCTTCCGGCTGATAATAATCATAATAACTGACAAAATACTCGACGGCATTATTCGGAAAAAATGCTTTAAATTCGCCATAAAGCTGTGCAGCCAGCGTTTTGTTATGTGCCATGACAATGGTCGGACGCTGTGTCTGTGCAATCACATTGGCCATGGTATAAGTCTTACCAGACCCGGTAACCCCCAGTAAAAGCTGATCATGAAAACCCTGTTCAATGCCTTTGACCAGCTTTTCAATGGCCTGTGGCTGATCGCCTGCTGGTTGATAACTGGTCACTAGTTCAAAGGGCTTTTTATCACTCATAGCTTTCGCTGACTTCGCTGCGGATATAGACTTGATTTATTATGAGGGTAAATTTGAATTACTCAATCCCTGCTTAGGTTTCTGTTTGGTAAAATAAAACAATATTACTATTCATTATTTGCTAGCGCTTTAATCACTATCTAGTTTGAAAAATCATCAAAAAAAAATATAAAGTTATAAAAGCGATATCTACAAAACATAAGAATAGACAGAATAACAAAAGATAAAGAATATCGAGAAATCGCTTTTGAAAATCAGTTTCGCTATATGGGCACCATCATATTTTGTATAGGGCTTTTCTATCTGGTAACAGTGATTTACCTTCTTATTCAACCGTGCTTTTTATAAAAGATTCCTAGCTCATGCAGAAGAATAAATTAAGCATTTTCAGGCAGCAACTTTATTTGAGCGTACTCGGCATCATGTTTTTGCTCAGGGGTGGAATATTGACTTATCTGTTTGGCTAGCGCTGCAGAATAATGCCTTGACCCCTATCCATTTCAAAGGCAACATGAAGATCAGGATAGCCTAGAATAGACAATTATGACTTACCACTATCACGATGAAAGTATTGTTAAATCCCTTCCGGAAAATACGGTTTTTGTTTTTGGCAGCAACCTGGCTGGACAGCATGGTGGAGGTGCCGCAAGAACTGCGCTAGAACACTTTGGTGCAGTAATGGGTGTGGGTCGTGGCTGGGCCGGTCAAAGCTACGCAATTCCGACGATGAATGAGCATTTACAGCAAATGCCGCTGTCACAAATCCAGCACTATATCGATGACTTTAAGATTTACACCAAAAACCATCCTAAAAATAAATATTTTATTACTTCAGTAGGCTGTGGAATCGCAGGTTATAAGGTCGAAGAAATTGCCCCAATGTTTAAAGGCATCTCGCGCAATGTCATTTTCCCGCAATCTTTCCGTCCTTTTGTCGAAAAACCCCTGCCAAAATTAACCGCAAATTTCTTGCATACCATATTCCGCGATTCGGTCATTTTAAATCCGGCCACCGATGAGCTGATTGAAAAACTGCCATTGAGCGAAAATGAAAAAAGCCTGGCGAGAATTATTTTAAACACCCAGCTCTATCCGACCGACAGTAATGGCCGGGAACGCGTTTTTGAAATTGAAGACATCCTGCACAACCTGAATACCAAGCTGGTCGACTTCCAGAGCCATTCAGATGGTTCCATGCTGTTTGGGGGCGTAATTTTAGCGCTCCTAGAACTTTATAATATCAATGAGAAGGACTTTATAGATGTCTGGCAAGGTGAGC
Organism: Acinetobacter sp. BY419; assembly: GCF_019038395.1. Classification (GTDB taxonomy): domain Bacteria; phylum Pseudomonadota; class Gammaproteobacteria; order Pseudomonadales; family Moraxellaceae; genus Acinetobacter. Next base: position 46,438 of record NZ_JAGFXZ010000013.1, on the reverse strand, counting down.
GAGAAATCGCCCCACCGAAACCAGAAAATAGAGCACGTAAAAGCATTCGTTAAGTTATCGAAATATCTTTCAAAAAGAGCCAATATCTGAATTGGCTCTTTTTTTGATCAGCTAAAATATTGAATATGAAATAGATCAAGCCGAAGTTTTATGTTGATTGTTGTTTAGAGAGCCTAGTATTTCATTTGCTCGATCAAAAAAATAAAGTTGCAAAAGATTTGGATAAATCAGAATTCTATTTTTTCGTGATCAGGACGATGGAAAGATGAAAATATTAATCGCAAACTCCCTGAAAATTTCCACAAAAAAGCCATGATCTATCATAGCTTTTTGAGTCTGATCAATTAGCGTTTGCCCATTGAACGACGAGTACCACGTGGTGGCATCCAGGTACGGTCAGCATAACGCTGCGGTCTTGGTCTTAAATCTTCCAGAACTTCTTCTGCAGCATTTTGCTCCGCTTGTTTGATCGGGAAAGGTAAATTAACCAGGGGCTTTTTTTTGGGAGTCGTTTGGGTGCTCATGTGATTCACTCAATAATATATGCAGCTATTGTACAAAAAAACTCAGTCAACTGGGTAGTTGGATCTTGGATAAATTCATTTGATCTTGTTTTTAGGAAAAACCACATAAGCCAATTACGCTAAATGCTTGAAATAATTCAGCTTGAAATTTAGCTCAACTCAACTATCCATCTTTAGTAATCAAACTTCACACCATGAAAGTTTTGCCGCTTTCAAGGGCAAGTTTTCTTCACTTTTATATTTAAGCGAAAGGTTAAAACCATTCTTTTTTTTCATTCTCTATTTTTAAAACTCAATACCTATAAACAAAAAATATACATCTATTACCAATATTAACGATCGATTAACTTTCGGCCTATTGTTCTACAACTGAACTTTTAAATGTAATTCACATAATTAATGAACTAGAAAAACGAATAAATACACTGGACATGGAGTTCCAAATCAATGAAAACAATACTGGCATGTATGGCAGGCCTGGCCACTTTACCTATGGTTGCGCATGCAGATTCCCCTTATTTTAGCCTACAGGATGGCGATGGCTTTAAGCGCTTTTCGGTATCAGTAGGTGCATTGCATGTGATGCCGCAAGGCAAAGCGCAACCATTTGCAGTCAATACAGCCGTTAAGAATGGTGAAACATCACGAGTTGGTAACATCTCAATTAACTCAGTCAAAAATAATCTTGATCCAAACATGGATCCAAATCTATCCTCTGTTTTTGTCAATTTTCTGGATTTACTCGGTACAGAAACACTGTCAGAAGACCTTAGTGGGCGAGCTCAAATCTATGGACTGGAAAGCTGGAGTAATCCCGGTACAGGTCTGGAAGCAGATGATGTGACTACCCTCGGTATTTTGACCAACTATTATTTTACCGATCATATTTCTTTTGAAATCAAAGCCGGCATTCCACCAAAAGTAGATCTGCAAGGTAGTGGTAAAATCTATGCGCCTTTCTCTGCGCTTGCTACACCAAATTTAGGAGTTATCGACCTGCCCGCCATTGAATTGAAAAATGATATTCTGATTACCGATCTGGAAGCTTATGGCCCAACCGCTTCGGCTCGCGCCTGGACACCGGCATTTGAATTCCAGTATCACTTTGGTAAAACTGGGGTCAATAAATTCCGGCCTTATGTCGGCTTAGGTGTCATGTATGCCTACTTCAATGAACTGGAAATTAACTCACGTACCGAGCAGGACCTGATCGCTGCTGGCCATATGATTGCCAATATTAAACAAGGCAAAGCAGGTGCTTCCCTGGATGGCACACCAAGTTCAGCCAATCCAAAAGTAGACCTGGAAGCATCAGACACCTTTGCACCTGTCGCGACCCTTGGTTTTAGCTATGACTTTAATGACACCTGGTTTGCAGTCGGCTCTATTTCTTATGCGCATCTAAAAAATGACACTACCATTACAGTGACTGACGCCACTTTGGGTGAGCTGATTCGTTCCAAAGCTGATATAGAAATTAATCCGATTTTGGCCTATGCCGGATTTGGAATGCGCTTCTAAGTTAATTTCTACTTTTTAGAGAAAACGGCTCCGGCCGTTTTTTTTCGCGAATGATATTAATAAAAAAAATTTATCTTTTGATCAATTTTTATTTAATCGTCTCTATTGCTCGAATCGAATACTATACCTATCAAATTTATAGGCATGAATGATGTATGGCTGACAGTCAGTTTTCCCAATCTCTGGTTTTTATGCTCATTGGCTCTGCCATTATTTTGGCATTGTCACTGGGCGTACGTCATGCATTCGGCCTGTATCTGGTACCGATGAGTGAAGAGTTTGGCTGGGGACATCATGTTTTTAGCCTGGCCATTGCCATGCAAAACCTGATCTGGGGTGCAGTTCAGCCAATTACCGGAGCATTTGCTGATAAATATGGCAGCAAGATTGTCGTTGCTGTAGGCGGAGCCTTATATGCAATCGGCCTGCTCCTGATGGCAGTCAGCTCGACCGGGCTGCTACTCAATCTCAGTATGGGGTTAATTTTAGGTCTGGCCCTTTCAGCCACCTCATTTTCGGTTTTATTATCTGCCGTCGGACGTGCAGCACCGCCAGAAAAACGCAGTATGGCCATGGGAATTGCCAGTGCGGCCGGATCTTTTGGCCAGTTTATCATGCTGCCTTCGACTCTGCTGCTATTACAGAATTTCGGCTGGTCAGGGGCACTAGTGGTCAGTGCTATCTTAATTGCGCTGATTGTGCCCTTAGCCTGGATGCTGAAAGCACCGATGTATGTTGCCCCGAATGCAAGCCTTACACCAAATAAGGCCTCACTCAATTTTAAACAGATTCTGGTGGTGGCGAAAAATCATAAACCATTCTGGTTTCTGGCGATGGGCTTTTTTGTCTGTGGTTTTCAGGTGGTGTTTATTGGCATTCATCTGCCCGGCTATCTGATTGATCATGGTTTTAATGCCACGACAGGCACGATTTTTCTGGCGCTAGTCGGTTTGTTTAATGTGGTGGGCACCTATACGGCCGGCTGGCTTGGTGGAAAATATTCCAGACCGCATCTGCTGATGGGCCTTTATGGCTTGCGCGGGATCGCGATTATTGCCTTTCTGATACTGCCCCTGAGTACATGGACAGTCTATGCCTTTGGTGTCATTATGGGATTACTCTGGTTATCGACCGTTCCGCTGACCAATGGCATTGTCGCAAATATGTTTGGTGTTAAATATCTGACCATGCTCAGTGGTATTGTGTTCTTTGCCCATCAGGTTGGCTCATTCTTTGGTGGCTGGCTTGGCGGAGTCAACCATGACTTGAGTGGCAATTATAATGTGGTGTGGATGCTGTCAATTGTCCTCAGCATTTTTGGTGTACTGGTACATTTCTGGGTCAATGAGGAGCAAATCGTCCATGACTGATTCTCTACTGAAACTCAAAATCTCGATTGCTGTGACGCTGTTGCTCTTACTCGCTTTGTCGATTGCACTGTGGTTTCAAACACCTGAGCTGTTTGAATATTTTAATCAGGCTTTCTGCGCCCATTAAACTGCTAAAATAGCATCAGCAAAAAAGACGCAATCTATCGCACAATAAGTTAAATGCTTCAAAATCAATAAAATAATAAAAATACAAGACTATTCATAAACTTATCATTTCTTTTGATTTTATTTCAGTTCGGAGTTTTCTTAGATTCTCATCAACAAGAAAACTTTGAGACTTTATAATGACCAGTTTAACCCAACTTTCGCAAGCCATTCATGATGCTCCACGCTGGCATCAGCCAGATCAATTGCAACATCCGGATGAAATCAAAATTGTGCCGCAAACCGGCCAAGCCTTGGGCGCAGTGGTCTATGGTCTGGATGCACGTAAAGCCCAGTCATCTGAAACCATTCTAAAATTAAAACAGGCACTGGCCGAGCATCTGATTCTGATCTTTAAACACCAAAGTCTGAATGATTTACAGTACCTGGCGTTTTCCACCTATTTCGGATCAATTTTCCGCCCAGGTGCAGATACGCCGGTACTGGCTGCGCAATCGGATAGCGGTGTTCCACCTGATGTCGTTGCGGTTTCCAATGCCGTCGGTCAAGGAGATTACACCGGGCATGGTGAACTCAATCCACATGCCGATCATCAATGGACACCCTTACCGTCTTTTGGTTCCTTCCTGTATGCGATTGAACTGCCTCAGGACGGCGGCCAGACCAGCTGGATCAATACCATTAAAGCCTATGATGCACTTGATGAAGAAACCAAGGTGCAAATTAATGGACTGCAACTGATTACCTATAACCCCTTCGTACGCCGTAAAAAAACCAGAGATCATGCTGATGATCAAGGCTATGGGAACAGCCCGCTATACCGCTTTAAAGATCAGCCAGTATTAAGTCACGCCTATCCGCATCCACTGGTACGCACTCACCCTGAATCCGGTCGTAAAGCTTTATGGCTGAACACGCATACCGAAGTCGAGCTGGTCAATTATGACGATCAGGCTGGCAGCGAACTGATTTCCAGATTACGTGAGCATGTCTCCAAACCGGAGTACGCTTATGAACATCATTGGGAAATTGGCGATATTGTGTTTTGGGACAACCAGGTGACTTTACACTCCCGCCGACCTTTCCCGGCCGAGCAGCGTCGCTTGTTAAAACGCATCAGTCTGGCAGGCAGCCGTCCTTTTTAAAAAACAAGAAATCAAAACAACAAGAAAGGTCATTAAAACCTTCAATAATAATGACTTAGAATGTGGATCTTGTACCATTGAGACTTTGACCGGCTCAATGGTTTTTTATTTTCCCCAACAATAAATTATCTTTCATAAATCAAAAAATGATCGTTATATTCATATTTAAATGCAGATTTAAAGTTCCTTCTCCCCCTGGGATGAGAAACCCCGCTTCGCAAGAAGATGAGGGAAAGGCTATAAAAAATGATTTATAAAAGAATTCTGATAAAAGTGCCTGGTTCTGAATACAACATTTGATTCAGTAAATCTTTTAACATAACAGAGCGCCTGTTTACTTTTCCTCACCTAATCTGCCTAGTGTATTTTCCTTTTTCTGCTTAACGTATTAGAAAATCAGCAATAGCAATATGGAGAGGATAAGCAGATGAATGAGCTTCAATTTTCAGATTGTGTGCAGGCTTGTATGCGCTGTTCACTGGCCTGTGCCAACTGTGCCAGTGCCTGTCTTAAAGAAGAGGATCTGGAGATGATGCGGGAATGTATCCAGCGCTGTCTGGAGTGTGCCGATATCTGTCAGCTTTGTGCCCGTATGGAACAAAAGCAGTCTCCATTCATGCATGAGATGTGTGAACTTTGCGCGAAAGCATGTGATTACTGTGTTGAAGAATGTGGTCATCATCAGGATGCACACTGCCAGCAATGTGCCGAGGCTTGCCGCCACTGTGCGGAACAATGCCGCAAAATGGCTGCTTAAAAATTCAATTTAATCCACTTGTTCTTGGTCTTAAATTGAACCGGTCAATACTTGTAATATCCCTCTGATTTAAACCATCCAGCTAAAAAACCCGCAAGCATTCACTTACGGGTTTTTCTGTCTAAGCCCAATATCTGGTTTAGAATAAACGGTTCATACCATTTAATGTCGCTACACGATAAGCTTCCGCCATCGTCGGATAGTTAAACGTAGTTTCTACAAAGTACTTGATCGTATTGTTCGGGCTGTTCATGACCGCCTGACCAATATGGATAATTTCAGAGGCATTATTACCGAAGCAATGTACACCCAAAACTTCCAGCGTTTCACGATGGAACAGAATCTTTAATTCGCCCATGGTATCACCGGTAATTTGTGCACGTGCCAAATGACGGAAAGATGCCTGACCCACTTCATATGGAATCTTTTCTTCAGTCAACTGCTGTTCAGTTTTACCAATCGAAGAAATTTCCGGAATGGTATAAATCCCTGTTGGAATATCAGTGACCGGCGCAACATCTTTTTCACCGCTCATGTTTGCACCCGCACAACGACCTTGGTCGTAGGCAGCAGAGGCCAGCGAAGGCCAGCCAATTACATCACCGGCAGCATAGATATTCTCAACTTCGGTTTGATATTGATCATTTACAGTCAACTGACCACGGCTGTTCGGTTTTAGGCCGACATTTTCCAGCCCCAGACCATCGGTATTACCTGAACGGCCATTACACCATAAAATTGCATCGGCTTTGATTTTCTTGCCGCTTTGCGTATACATGACGACATGGTCGTCAAATGTTTCTAAAAAGTCGATCTGTTCATTATGACGAATCAGTACACCCTGTTCACGCAAGTGATAAGACAGTGCATCAGAAATTTCATCATCCAGATAGCTTAAGAGTTTGTGCTGGGTATTGATCAAATCAACTTTATGTCCAAGACCGATAAAGATCGAGGCATATTCGCAACCAATGACGCCCGCGCCATAAATAATGATTTTCTGGATGGAATAATCCAGATCCAGAATTTTGTCTGAATCAAATACACGCGGGTGATTGAAATCCAGGATGTCTGGGCGGTAAGGACGTGAACCTGTCGCAATTACCAACTGCTTAAACATTAAGGTTTCTTTAATACCTTCAGGCGTAAACACAAAGATGGTGTTTTGATCCTGAATGTAGGCACGACCATGAAAAATGTCGATCTTATTGCGATCATAGAACCGCGAATGTGTATCTACTTGTTGTTGAATCACTTTATGCGCATGACGCAGTACTTGCTTCATGGTGAACTGTTTCCAGTCACCGACTTTTTGAAACAGTGGATCACGTTGATAACGGATAATACTGGATACCGTTTGACGCAATGCTTTACTTGGAATCGTACCGACATGGGTACAGTTACCACCAAGCTGTTCACGCATCTCAACGATCGCAACACGCTTACCAGATTTGGCAAGTTTCATTGCCGCGCCTTCGCCCGCAGGGCCTGAACCTAGAACTACCGCATCATACTTAACGAAAGCCCCACTAACGACCTCTTTCTTACGTGGCATTCAACGCTCCTTAAAATTAAAAACATTTCACTTTAATCTAGTGCATATTATGACGTAAATCCTGTTGATTTGGTGTATTTAACTCGCATATATTATTTGATGAGAACATTTTTTAAATGAATACCCCTTTTTGCCCTATTTATAATGAAGTCCGTTATAATAAACGCGCTATCTTTGAGTATCTCCCCCTTCAAAAACAGTGGAAAAGTTGAATATGTCTGAAAACCGTAAACCAGAACAGGGTGTCAAACTTCGCGGCGCGGAAAAGCTTGCCCGCATTCCTGTAAAAGTTGTTCCTACGGTTGAAACGCCACGCAAACCGGACTGGATCCGGGTAAAAATGGCGGCACCTGAAGAAGTTCAACGAATCAAAACCACACTGCGCCAGCAAAAATTACATACGGTGTGCGAAGAAGCCGCATGTCCAAACCTGCCTGAATGTTTTGGTGGGGGAACTGCCACCTTCATGATCATGGGGGATATATGTACCCGTCGCTGCCCGTTCTGTGACGTAGCGCATGGCCGTCCGAATGCACTCGATGCAGATGAACCGCGTCATATGGCTGAAACCATTGCCAACCTGGGTTTGAAATATGCGGTAATCACTTCAGTAGACCGTGATGATTTACTCGATGGCGGTGCACAGCATTTCGTCGACTGTATTAAGGAAGCACGTGCATTAAGCCCAAATACCTTGCTGGAAATTCTGGTACCAGACTTCCGTGGCCGTATGGATATTGCCCTGCGCATCATGACTGAATGTCCGCCAGATGTGTTCAACCATAATATCGAAACAGTGCCGCGTTTATACAAAGCCATGCGTCCAGGTTCTGATTATCAGCACTCTTTAAACCTGTTGAAAATGTTTAAAGAATACTGCCCGGATATACCGACTAAATGTGGTTTGATGGTCGGAATTGGTGAAACTGAAGAAGAAGTAATTGCATTACTTGATGATCTACATGCACATGGCGTGGACTATGTGACCATTGGTCAGTATCTACAGCCTTCAAAAGAACATGCAGCGATTGATCGCTTCGTAACTCCTGAAGAATTCGAACGTTATACTGCACATGGCCAAAAACTGGGCTTCCGCAACATCTGGGCGGCTCCAATGGTTCGTTCAAGTTACTTTGCCGACCGCCAATACTACGGCGAACCAGTGCCGGCAGTGCGTCGCAAAACTGACCCTGCCAAGAAAATTGCTGTTCAAACCATTGAAGCTTAACCCTGTTTAAATAAAAGCCCTCTTCTGTAGAGGGCTTTTTTATGTCTTCAATTTAATTTTTCTTCAGTATTAAAGGCTATTTTTTAGTTTAAGCTAAGATTAAGTCATTACTTATTTTCACATTTCTTTGCGCGTTCTCACTTGAAGACTGAGCATTTTTCAAACAACCTCAAAATAGATGAAAGACTTAAACATAACATTGCAATACTTGAAAAAGATCATTCTCACAAATGTAATACTGAACCTGTCTGATCCTCAAACGACTAAAAATGAATGAATAGTGGTGAAATAGTCCTGAGAGATCCCGGCAAAGACAGTGTTGTATAAATCTGGAGAAATATAACAATGTCATTTATTTTCGCTGTGCTACTGCTGTTACTGAGTTTATGGGCTGTATTCTATTTTCAGCTCTCGCGTAGTGCGGGTGCAATCGTGCTGATGGTCATGTCAGTGGTCTGTGCCTTTATTAGCCCATGGTCGCTGATTCTCGGCATTCCATTCATCCTGATTAGCCTCGTGGTGATGATCAAGCCTCTGCGTATGTCATTCATTTCCAGACCGGCCTATAAAGTGCTGGCCGGTGCCATGCCGAGTATCAGTCCGACAGAACGTGAAGCACTCGACTCCGGAACCAGCTGGTGGGAAAAAGAACTGTTTATGGGTGCGCCAAACTGGGAAACCTTTAACAATTATCCTTATCCGAAACTCTCGCTAGAAGAACAGGCTTTTCTCGACAATGAAGTTGAAACCTTGTGCAGCATGCTGAATGAATGGGAAATTCATGAGCAGAAAGCGCTGCCTGATCATGTCTGGCAATATATCAAGGAGCATGGCTTTTTAGGTCTGATCATCCCCAAAGAATACGGTGGTCGTGCATTTAGCTCTTTTGCCCAAAGCCGGGTGATGAGCAAGATTTCCTCACGTTCCCTTACCACAGCCGTGAGTTGCATGGTGCCGAACTCTCTGGGTCCGGGTGAACTGTTGCTGCATTATGGTACCGAAGCGCAGAAAAACCGTTATCTGCCGGGCCTGGCGCGAGGTGAAGAGATTCCCTGTTTCGGCCTGACCAGTCCGGAAGCGGGTTCTGATGCTGGCGCCATTCCCGATACGGGTGTGGTCTGCTATGGCCAGTTTGAAGGTCAGGAAGTCCTAGGCTTGAGAATGAATTTTTCCAAACGCTGGATTACGCTGGCACCCATTGCAACCGTGGTAGGTCTGGCCTTTAAAATGTATGACCCGGATCATCTTTTGGGTGAGCAGACTGAATATGGCATTACCTGTGCCCTGCTCCCTGCCAGTCACCAAGGTGTAAAAGTAGGCCCTCGTCATAATCCCGGCCCGCCTTTCATGAATGGTACAGTTGAAGGTGAAGATGTATTTATTCCTCTGGACTGGATTATTGGTGGCGTAAAAAATGCCGGTAAAGGATGGCGCATGCTGATGGAATGTCTGGCTGTAGGTCGTGGCATTTCCTTACCGGCACTCTCGACTTCTACGGCGGAAATGACTTATTTAAATGTCGGGGCTTTTTCCCGAATCCGTCAGCAATTTAAAATTTCAGTCGGCAAGTTTGAAGGTGTTCAGGAAGCCAATAGTGAAATCGCCAGTGATACCTATATGCTGGAAGCTTTTCGTTATCTGGTGACGTGTGGCCTTAATCAGGGCGGTAAGCCTGCTGTGATGACAGCGATTGCCAAATACTATGCCACTGAAGGAATGCGTAAGGTGGTGAATCACGGTATGGACGTGGTCGGTGGCCGCGCCATTCAGATGGGACCACGTAATTTTCTGGCACCTTATTATCAGGCGATTCCAGTCTCCATTACTGTTGAAGGTGCGAATATTCTCAGTCGCTCCCTGATGATTTTTGGCCAGGGTTCAATGCGTTGCCATCCTTATCTATATGAAGAATTACAACTCTTGCAGGCTGCAGACCCGGCAGCAGCACTCAACCCTTTTGACAATTTACTGTTTAAGCATCTGGGTTATACCTTTAACCGTACCGCCCGCTCCTTTGCCTACGCCTTTACCGGTGGTTCAAGTGCAGCACCGCAAAGTGCGGTTGACTTTACCCGCCCTTATTACAAGGTCATTAACCGGCTGAGTGCCAACTTTGCCTTAACTGCGGATATGTGTCTGGGTTTGCTGGCAGGCGATATCAAACGCAAAGAAATGCTGTCTGGACGTCTAGCCGATATTCATGCTCATCTGTTTATTGCATCCTCTATTCTGAAGTATTTTGAGCATAGCAAAAAGACTGAAGATGAACGTTTACATGCACAGCTTGCAATAGAAAAGTCACTCTATACGGCGCAGGAAGCATTTTATGATCTGTTTACCAACTTCCCGGTGGGTGCAGCAGCAGGCATGGTCAAACTGTTATGTTTCCCATTTGGCCGTCCCGTACAGAAACCTTCAGACCAGCTCAAACAGCAGGTTGCAAATAGCATGATGGAAGATAACGCATTCCGTCAGGCATTGAAGAAGCATGTCTATTACAACACCCATGAAACTGATGTAACCGGACGCATGGAATCGACTTTCACTATGTTACTGGATATTGAACAGCTTTGGGATCGCTTTAAAAAAGCTGAAAACAAAGGTCAGTTTAAGGGTTTAAGCTTTGCCGAGCATGTGGCAGATGCACAGCAATATGGCTTTATTAATGATGAAGAAGCAGAAAAACTGCTTCACTATAATACACGTCGTTATGACAGTATGTTGACTGATATCTTTGATCTGCATTTACAGGAAATTCTGGAGCTTAAAAATCCGTATCTCATCAAGGCTGATGCCACAGGAACCGATACCTCTGTTCAAAGCGATCCTTCGCACTCAACTTCACCTTAAATTAAACTTTGATCAAAGGTGGCATAACTTCCAAAGTGGGGTGGTAATTCAATACTTCACTTTGGAATCTTTCCGAGTGGCTTTTCAGCCACTTTTTTACGACTATTGCACGATGGTATTTCGCATTAAAAGTACTAAGCTAGTCCTATAAGAAAATTGAGGGTAAACCATGTCACAACAAGATTATGAAAATGGCCTGAAAGTTCGTACTGAAGTCATGGGTGAAAGTTTCGTCAAACGTGCACAGGAAAATACCGTGACTTTTACCCAGCCTCTACAGGACTGGATTAATGAACATGCCTGGGGTTCAACCTGGCAACGTGAAGGTGTATTACCACGTAAATACCGTTCTTTAATTACCATTGCCTTCCTTACAGCTCAAAAAAGCCCAACTGAACTGAAAGGCCATGTTCGTGGTGCGCTGAATAATGGCGCGACGGTTGAGGAAATTCAGGAAGTGTTACTCCATAGCCTGCCATATTGCGGCGCACCGGCAACTCAGGAAGCCTTTCGTGCGGCGCTTGAAGTGATTCAGGAATATCAGGCAAATCACTAGAATTTAAAGATGAAGGCAGGTTTGGACATTACAGAGGCCTGAGAGCGTTTAAAATCGGCTTAGGCTATTTAAGAGTTTCATCAATCAAAAAATTGATTACTGATTAATATTTAAAATAGGATTTAAAGTTCCTTTTCCTTAAGGAACGAGAGCATTGCTTCGCAAGAGGATGAGGAGATTTTTTATAAAACCTCTCCTTAACTTTTCCTATAAAAAGAGGGAATTTCCTTGATAATGGTTAATGATTGAAAAATGATTTATGAAAGAACTCTAAAAAGCCGGGAGTTTTTAAATTCCCGGCTTTTACTTTTAGATAGAAAATCAGTGTTTCTGGATTCGGTTTAATATGAACCGCCTCTCTGACTAAAATTGTTCTCTAAAACATTTATCCCCTCAATTCAATTTGGGTACGTTGTTCCAGTCCTTGTACCGCTGCGGAAAAATCCAGCTGGCTGGCCAGAGGCTTGGCAATCTGCTGAAACTGCTCTTGAATTAAAGACATGACTGATAAATCCAGTTGCTGTTGCTGTACCAGTTCCAAAGCAATACCGATATCTTTCTGCAATAAATCTAGCGCAAAAGTTTTGCTGAATTCACGATTTAAGACACGCTGTGCCATGATATTTTCCGACATACTGCTTTTACCACTGGAATGATTGATACAGTTCAGCGCACTACCCAAATCTACACCCTGCCCTTTCAGTACCGTCAAGCCTTCAGCAAGTGCCCATAAATGGGTAGCCATCAAAGTATTGTTCACTGCTTTTACTGCAAAACCAGAACCACTTTCACCGACATATTCAATCAAGCCGGCAAAAGCTTCAATAACCGGTTTAGCTTGTGCAAATGCATGCGCATTGCCCCCCACCATGACAGTTAAAGTGCCTTTCTCTGCCCCAATGGTCTGGCCAGAAACGGGTGCATCCAGATAATAACTCCCCTGTTGCTCCAGTCGCTTTGCCAGTTTTTGTGCAGATTCCGGCACACCACTGGTACAGTCAATCCAGATCGCACCTTGCTTTGGTGGATGTTTGGCAATTAAATTCTCTACATCCTGGCTGGTCGGCAAGCAGGAAAAGATAAAGTCTGCCTGAACGGCCTGTTCAATATCTACAGCCTGAGTCCTGAAAGATTGAGCATGATCTAGCGCTTTCTGTTCAGTCCGGTTCCAGACCCAAACCTGATGTCCAAGTTTTGGCAAATGAGAGGCCATATGCCAGCCCATTGCCCCAAGTCCTAAAAATGCAACTGTATGACTCAAAAAATACTCCTCCTATTAAGCAACCGGCTTAGCCTCAACTTCCGCTGTGGTCGATGCAGGTGCAGGCAATTCTTTATCTTCACCACGATTCAGAAACAGATTCAGTAAAATCGCGGCCAAAGTCGCAGTACCAATCCCGCCCAGATCAAAACCGCCAATCTGCAAGCTATAGTTACCTGTACCCATGATCAGGCAGACAGCACCAATGATCAACGTACTGTTCTTGTTAAAGTCAACACGGTTATCTATCCAAATTTTGGCACCAGCGACAGTAATCAAACCAAATACGACGATGGATGCACCGCCCAGTAAGGCCACTGGAATGGTACTAATCACAGCACCAAATTTTGGAGAAAGTCCCAGCAAGATGGCGAAGATACCGGCAAAGAAAAACACGGTGGTTGCATAAACCTTGGTAACTGCCATGACACCGATATTTTCAGCATAGGTAGTCATCCCCGTACCACCGACAGACGCTGATAATGAAGTACAGACACCATCCGCAAAGAAACCGCGACCCATATATGGCGACAGGTTTTTGCCGGTCATCGCAGATACTGCTTTGAAATGTCCCAGATTTTCTGCTACCAGAATAATCGCCACAGGTGCAATCATCAGCATGGCATTCATTTCAAAGACTGGACTCTGGAAACTCGGCAAACCAAACCATGCCGCTTCACTGACTTTACTGAAATCAATCGCAGCTCCGAAGCCCATCACATTGGTGAAAAGGAAATAAATCAGGTAGGAAGACAATAAGCCCAATAACAGCAGCAAACGGCGCACCATCCCGCGGGTAAACACGGCAATCACACTGATACATATAATGGTGACCAGCGCCATCCAGGAATCAAACTGGTTGGCAGATACACTTTTGATCGCGACCGGTGCGAGATGCAGACCGATAATCATCACGATCACGCCCGTGACTACCGGTGGCATCAGCTTTTCAATCCACGCAGTACCGGTTTTCATCACCAGCAAACCAATCAGCGCATAGACAAGACCGCAGGCAATCGTTCCCCCAAGTGCCAGCCCAATATTGGGATTCGCGCTAACCCCTGAATAGCCGGTAACTGCTACCACGGCACCAATAAATGCAAAACTGGATCCCAGATAACTCGGCAATCGGCCGCCAGTGATCAGGAAAAATAAAATTGTGCCAATCCCGGTAATAAATATGGTGAGATTGGGATCAAAGCCCATTAAAAGCGGTGCCAGCACGGTTGCCCCAAACATCGCGAACACATGCTGTAAACCGAGAATAATGCTTTTTCCAGCTGGCAGATATTCATCTGTTTGCACTGGTGTTGAATCGATATTGCCTTGGTAAGGCTTAAATTTTGGAAACCACGTTTCTTTTTCTTGCATCGGCTTCCCCTCCTTGATTAGGACTGAATTGATTTAGCACATTTTGTGTGGCTCACAGTAAGAACGGTTAAAGTACATCAGCGCATTACCTTGGCTCTGGCACATTGCTTTCACTTCACAGAACAGCACGTCATGACTGCCTACAGATACGTGCTGCACCACCTCGCAGTCAAAACTGACTAAGGCATCCTCGAGTACAGGTGACTGGGTCAGCAAAGTTTTCCAGTTTCCCTGACTGAAACGCTCTGCCATCGGTGTTTTCCCACCAAAAAGATTGGATAAATCTTGCTGATGTGAGGCTAAGGTATTTACACACAACACCTTATTATTCTTGAAAGTTTCATATACCGATGCTGAACGGTTGAGGCAGACCAGTAAAGTCGGTGGCGTATCGGTCACACTACACACGGCGGATGCGGTAAAGCCAGCCAGACCTGCATCGCCTTCTGTGGTAATCACGTTCACCGCAGCACCCAGATTGGACATACCCTGACGGAAAATCTGCTGGTCGATCTGGGTAAATACGTCAGCTGCGGTTTCAGTCTTTACAAGCTTATTTGATGCATTATTCTCTGTAATTGTGTCTGTGATGATTTTAGACAGTTTGACATTCATGCTGTTCTCCCCACCCCAAGTCAGCTTCTAGAGACAAACTGAGGGCATATAATGATGAGATTGAATCAGGTAAATCGGCTTATACATGGGCAATCGAAGCAATTTCGACCAGTGCCTCAGGTTTCACTAATCCGGTCTGTACGCAATAACGTGCCGGTTTATCTCCCGGAAAATATTCTGCATAGACTGTATTAACCGCGGCATAATCGGCCCAGTCTTTGACAAATACATGGTTAAAAGTCACGTCATCCATGCTGCCACCGGCTTCTTTAATCACCCGTTTGATGGTTTCCAGAATATGACGGGTCTGAGCTGCCGCATCACCGACATGCACGACGTTATTATTTTCATCAAAGGCTAATGTTCCTGACACATAAACAATATTGTCTGCCTTGGTTGCCGGTACAAACGGCGCTAATGGTTTCGATGTCCCTGCTGGAATAATGACTTCTTTAGGCATGCTGTTTTTCCTTAATCTTGCTATTTAAATTGTTTAAGCGCTTTGAGCTAATCTGGTTTCTTTTAGTGATTCACTTTCTTTTTGAAAGGTCTCTACAAAATTTGCAGTATCTGACACCCAGCCAAAGAAAGTTTTGATGTTATACAAACTGGCTTCATGAGCTTCGACCGGACCCGCCTGATGACAGGCATCTGCCAGCGCGACACCAAAATATTCCAGGAAGAAACCATCTCTTAAGGTCGATTCCACGCAGACATTGGTGGCAATCCCAACAAATACCAGATTGCGTATGCCACGAACACGTAACATGCTATCCAGCGCGGTATTAAAGAAGCCGCTATAACGAGGTTTTTCGATTACCAGATCTTGTGGCAGTGGCTTTAACTCATCAATCAATTCAAAATCCCAACTGCCTTTGGCCAGGAACTTACCGTACAATTCAGGCTGCTTGCGCATGGTCTTCAGGGCATTGGATTTATGAAAGTTAGGGGAATTCGCTCCACCCGCTTCCTTGTATTCTTCATCCCAGCCATTTTTAAAATAGATGACCTGAATACCGGCTGCATGCGCGGCATCGACTGCTTTTTTAATATTTTCTACCACCGGCTTGGTTTTCGAGACATCAAAACCGGCCAGATCCAGATACCCCCCTTGTGAGGTATAGGCATTTTGCATATCAATCACAATTAAAGCAGTCTGTTCAGTTGCCAGACGGATCGCTTCAGGTTCCGCCTTGAGCACTTTGCCCGTGCCCAATGTTTCAGTAAAGCCTGCAGATACGATGTGCTCACTCATGCGCTTTTCTCCAGAACGGGTGCTGTCTCTTCAATCACAATATGTTCACGGCACTTCATTAATGGCTGGACTTTCTGACCGAAATCTTCCACACCCTGAACAAAGTCATCAAAAGTCAGGAGCACACCTTCCGTACCCTTGATCTCGCCAATTTCATCCAACATTCGTGCCACATTTTTATAAGATCCCACCAGCGTACCCATATTGATATTAACCGGTGATATGCTAGAAGCCATTTGACGGATATTGGTATCTGCACCAGAAGTGGTATCTTTCCCGCCCTGATTCATCAGCCAGTTAATCGCTTCCATGTCGGCACCATCGTTATAGTGCTGCCATTTGGCTTGAGCTTCTTCATCGGTTTCTGCTGAAATAACCATAAACAGGACATAAGTCTGTACATCGCGGCCGGTGGCATCCGTTTTTTCTTTCAGGCGGTCATTGATTTCTGCATAGGCCGTTGGGGTATTTAATCCTTTACCAAATACGAAGTTGTAGTCAGCATATTGTGCAGAAAATTCCAGACCTGCATCCGACTGACCGGCACAGATAATTTTCATATCCGCTTGTGGGCGCGGGCTGACACGGCAGTCTTCCATCTGAAAATGTTCGCCTTTAAAGTCTGATTTACCTGTCGCCCAAAGTTCACGCAAAATCTGTACATATTCAGACAAATATTCATAGCGCTTGCCAAAATAGTCGTTGCCTGGCCACATGCCCATCTGGGTATATTCTGGTGGCTGCCAGCCAGTCACCACATTCAAGCCAAAACGCCCATTGGAAATCGAATCAATCGTGGATGCCATACGCGCCACAATTGCAGGCGGCATTACCAATGTGGCCGCAGTTGCATAAATTTTGATTTTGCTCGTGACGGCTGCCAGGCCTGCCATCAGGGTAAAGGTTTCGAGGTTATGCTCCCAGAATTCAGTTTTTCCACCAAAACCGCGCAGCTTGATCATAGAGAGTGCAAAATCAAAACCATAATGTTCAGCACGCTGTACGATTTGTTTGTTTAACTCAAAAGTCGGCATGTACTGGGGTGCATTTTCAGAGAGTAACCAGCCGTTATTTCCAATTGGACAGAAGACACCTATTTTCATTTTCACACCTCATTATTTTTAACTAACATTCAAAAACCTGCGGTAAATTCAAGTTTTTATTTATGCTTAAAATATTGCAATCCGCGTGCCAATTATTTTTATTCATTATTTTTCAATTACTTAATATTTGGTTTTTTGAATTTTTAGTAAAAAAAAGGTTTTCACCCCTGAATCAATTTTGCTCATCGTGTTTCATTCAGGTGCATTAAATTGAGCATTTGCTCTTTTAGCAACAGTCAGTCTTTTTGTAAAAACCATAAAAATGATTCATTAGAAAAAATAAAAAGCCAGAATCGGGTTCTGGCTTGAGTAAAAAGATTTGCTTGCTGAAAATATCAGGCTGCTTTTAAAAATTGCAGCATGCTCTGGTTCATCCGGCCTGTTTCGGTAACGGTAGCTGCATGAGCTCCTGTTTCAAACAGGCTAAGCTGACTATGCGGCAATAACTGCTGGAGTTGTTGCGAACGTTGATAAGGCACTAAAAAATCATCCTGATTGGCAATCAAATGTACGGGAATATCTTTTAATGCCTGCTGATGTTCTGTTTTAAGCTGAAATGCCTGCACAGCCTTTATACGTGCCAAGACATTGTCCAACGGTGGAAAATCCAGTAGCTGTTGATTTTCCACATCAGTCAACTGTCCAATATGTGTGGAGATCCATTGCGGTGGATACAGAAATAAAGCCTGTGCCCGCACATAGGCCTCGGCCCCGCTATTCAGCAACAAGGATGTGCGTGCCTGAAAACATTTTTGCGTATGTGCATCCAATTCCCCCCACGCATTCAGCATGGTCAGACTCAGTAACTTAAATGCCTGCTTAGCCTGATAAATCGCCAGCTGCATGCCGATATGGCCGCCCAAGGCATGGCCAATAAAATGAAACTCGCGAATATTCTCATTGATTAATAAATCCAAAATTTGCCGGGCCATATGATCTACGGAATAATCTGCTGGTAATAGATCAGAATCTTGATGACAACCCTCCTGATCATAGCTCACGACATGAAAATATTGCTGCAAAGCCTCAATTTGTGGATTCCAGAAACTGGCATGTCCACCGAGTCCGGAAGAAAGCACTACATAAGGCGCATCGGCCTGTGCTCCAGGATAAATAAATAAAGACATACATTTCTCATCAATCAAATATGAGATGAATGCAGCAAAATATATGCCTAAACCGGAATTTTTTTGAACAATTGTTAAAATTATAACCAATAGACATTAAAGCTGTAATAAAATTCATGTACTTCAAAGCGCACATTATAGCCAAGCTCGGTTAGCTCGGCAGACAGGGAACGAATATCATCCAAGGGCAGATGTTTGGGAAAAACTGTCAGCACCGCAGTATTTCCCTGTTTGGCATTGTCTTCGATGAGTTGTGCCAGACGCGGCTTGTATATTTCAATATCCAGATTAGCGACATTGGATAAAATTTTGGCATGATCTGCCGTCATAAAAGCCATTTTTATTTTCTCTTTTAATGGTATTTCATTAAATTAAATGATTTATAAAGCGCTTAATATTTCACTTTTGTATCACAACACGCTGAAATAAAGCATAAAAAATCCCTCATTAGGAGGGATTTTTTTGAGTACATTTACTGACCGGGCAAAGGAATATATTGTGAAGCACTATTTTGCGCTTTACGTTCAGTCACCCCGACTTCAAGCTTCATGGTTTTTCCACCACGCTCAATTTCAATCTGAATAGTACTGTTTGGCTTTTGCAAGGCCACAAAATTAATCAAATGTGAGGCGGAATTAATCTCTTCCTCATTCACTTTGATAATTTTATCGCCACGCTTGATCCCAGCTTTGGCAGCAGGTCCATCCGGTAGCACTTCGGCCACGGTGACACCTTTTTCTCTAGGTTGCAGCACATCATCGCGTTCCGCAGGCAATAAGCTGATGCCTAACCAGCCACGAACCACACGGCCATCTTCCAGAATGGCATTCAATACCTGCTGACAGATTTTGGCAGGAATGGCAAAACCAATCCCCAGCGAACCCCCAGACTGAGAAAAGATTGCGGTATTCACACCAATTAAATTACCGGCGACATCAATTAATGCACCGCCTGAATTACCCGGGTTAATCGCAGCATCGGTCTGAATAAAGTCTTCGTAGGTATTGATGCCCAGATCAGAACGACCTGTTGCCGAGATAATCCCTTGCGTCACGGTTTGACCGACACCAAATGGGTTACCAATCGCCAGGACGACATCACCGACTTCGTTACCACTGAGTTTGAACGGCAAGACAGGTAATTGATCCAGGTCAATCTTGATTACGGCCAGATCAGTATCCGGGTCAGTCCCTACCACCTTGGCTTCAGCGCGACGCCCATCCTGCAAAGCCACCACAATCTGGTCTGCCTGCGCAATGACGTGGTTATTGGTGAGGATATAACCATCCGGACGCACAATCACACCAGAACCTAAACTGTTTTCATTCGGGCTTTGTCCATACTGGTCAGGTAACTGATCGCCAAAGAATTCACGAAATACCGGATCGGTCAGCAAAGGATGCGCCTGTTGCTTGACTTTTTGGGTAGTAAAAATATTCACGACAGCCGGTGCTGCTACTCTTACAGCAGCATTATAGGAGACCACAGCTCCTGAACGCGTTGTATCAATCAACGGCTCTACTTTTTCAGCAGGCATTTTGACGCCATCCGGCGCAACTAGTGCCTTTGGTTTTTGTAGCTGTTGCCACCCCAAAAAACCGATAATGACTAAAATCAGTAACACCCAGGGTAACCATGTAAAGGTGCGGCGCACGTTGTTATCCTCTAAAATATTTTAATTCGTTGATGACTAAGTAATTTATGTTCTATTGTAATGCTAAATACATAACTAAACACAAAGAAATCCACAGAGATTTGTGCAGCTTTAGTTACAATCAGAACGATCGATAAATATGGCAAGTTTTTAAACTAACAGGAATTTTATGGCGAATTTAAACGATATTATTCAATGGTGTGACCAGACTTTGGTAACGCGTGAATTTAAGGACTATGCACCGAATGGCTTGCAGATCGAAGGCAAATCCGAGGTGCATAAAATCCTGTGTGCCGTGACTGCCTCCCAGAGTGCAATTGAAGCCGCAATTGAGCAAGGCGCAGATTTACTTTTAGTTCATCACGGCTATTTCTGGAAAGGTGAAGCCTACCCAATTACCGGGATGCGTGGTAAACGTATTAAATCTTTAATTCAAAATGATATTTCTTTAGTAGGTTATCATCTGCCTTTAGACAGTCACCCGACCTTGGGTAATAATGCTGCCATTGCAGATTTACTAGAACTGGAAAATATCGAACAGCTCGATCCGAGTGAAAAACATCCGATTGGTAACATCGGCTATTTAAAACAGGCGATGACACCAGAAGGATTCAAAGCCTATGTATCAGATAGACTCGGCCATGATGCGCTACATTTGCCTGCTGGAAAATCATTGATACAAAAAGTGGGTTTCTGTACTGGCGGCGCACAAGACTATATTCAAAAAGCGGCGCTACAAGACTGTGATGCCTATATTTCAGGTGAAGTGTCTGAACGTACTTTTTATGAAGCTCAGGAACTAAATGTACATTATTATGCCTGTGGTCATCATGCGACTGAAAAATACGGTGTACAACACCTGGCCAAAGCCATTTCAGAACAGTTTAATATTGAGTATGATTATTTCGAATTAAACAATCCGATTTAATTCGACTGACGGTTATGCTCAGAGGCTTTATTCATATATTTTCAGGATTTATTGTGTATTGTTATTTATACACGATGCCCATTTCTGCCCGATTATCTATTACAATAAAGCCACTTATTGTTAAAACCCAGCAAAATGCAAGGAATTGAGAACATGACAACCATTACTTTACCAGCATTACCTTACGGCTACGAAGATCTTGCTCCACACATCAGCAAAGAAACTTTAGAATATCATCACGACAAACACCACAATACTTATGTGGTTAACCTGAATAACCTGATCGCAGGTACTGAGCTTGAAGGCAAAACTCTAGAAGAAATCATTACAGCGACTGCTGGTGATGCTTCTAAAGCAGGTGTTTTCAATAACGCTGCTCAAGTATGGAACCACACGTTCTACTGGAACTGTATGGCTAAAAACGGTGGCGGTAAAGCAACTGGTACTTTGGCTGCAAAAATTGACGAAGCTTTCGGTTCTTACGAAAAATTTGCTGAAGAATTTGCTGCTGCTGCAACCACTCAATTCGGTTCAGGTTGGGCTTGGTTAGTGGCTGACAAAGTAAATGGCCAGCTTTCAATCATGAAAACTTCAAATGCTGATACGCCAATGGCGCATGGTAAAATTGCAGTATTGACGATTGACGTTTGGGAACATGCTTATTACATCGATTTCCGTAATGCTCGTCCTAAGTACATCTCTACTTTCCTAGAAAGCCTAGTAAACTGGGATTACGCAAATGCAAAATATGCAGGTCAGCCTGCAGGTGTTGAGAAATAATTTTTTATTTCTTTGCTAAAAAAATCACCCATTTTGGGTGATTTTTTTATTTTTTGGCCCTAAACGAATATTTATAAAGCAAACAATTCATTTCTTTACATTAATTGATTGACGGCCTGGGTATTCCTCCCTAAAATGCCGATCAGATTCTCCAATAGCTCAGTCGGTAGAGCGACGGACTGTTAATCCGCAGGTCCCTGGTTCGAGCCCAGGTTGGAGAGCCATCTATTCTTCCATAGCTCAGTCGGTAGAGCGACGGACTGTTAATCCGCAGGTCCCTGGTTCGAGCCCAGGTGGAAGAGCCAAGATTCTAAAAAAGCCCACTCATTGCGAAGTGGGTTTTTTTATCTCTGCATTTTTTAAATTGAGCTCATACTGATCTCTGTATGCGCAATCAACCCTCTCATGTCTTATAATTCAGATCCTTTATAAAAATTAAGGTTGATAACCATCTTGCAGCTCGAACTGACTGACACGAACATAACAGTTTGAACTGAAAACCTTTTCGATTATTTTTAAAACACTTGATTCAATTTCTTCAGCTTTTTTCTCGAAGTGCCTTGACCCCTTTTCAAATCTCTCTATAATCGCTGTCAGATTCTCCAATAGCTCAGTCGGTAGAGCGACGGACTGTTAATCCGCAGGTCCCTGGTTCGAGCCCAGGTTGGAGAGCCAATCTATTCTCCCATAGCTCAGTCGGTAGAGCGACGGACTGTTAATCCGCAGGTCCCTGGTTCGAGCCCAGGTGGGAGAGCCAAAATTCTGAAGAAACCCACTCATTGCGAAGTGGGTTTTTTTATTCTTCCCTATTTGTGATCTGTGTTTAATTTGAGTCAGTTTATATTTTTTGTGATTGGCTGCCTGGCAACATTTGCATTAGTTTGCCTGCTTTTCCCGCATCTTTTCACCCGTCAAAAGAAATTCTATCCGAAGCGCGTGATTACTGCCTTTGAAAGCAGAATGTTCACACGTCTGAAAGATGCCTTTCCTCATCATCATATTCTGGCCCAAGTCGCGTTTAGTGCCTTAATCACGCATGACCAGATGAAGATGCGCAATCAGTTCAATCGCAAAGTCACCGACTTTGTAGTGCTTGACCGCGAATATAATGTAGTAGCGATTATCGAATTAGATGATCCGAGCCATATTGGCAAAGAGCAGGAAGATGCTGAACGGGATGCCATGCTGATTGCAGCAGGCTATACCGTGATTCGATACACCCAGATTCCGAGCATTAGACAATTGCAAAGGGATTTAAGATAAATTAAGGTGCAATTGCGGCACGTCCCAATACAACCTAGGTTGGATTGATCAAAACCTCCCCTTCTACCTTGAATTTCCGAATAGCTTCTCGTGCTTCATTAGTAGCCAATACGCTCCAAATTTACGCACTCATTAAAAGCATTCTCAGTTAAACCCGCCTTTCTGGATACTTAGGGTGCTAAAATTTAAGTTATCGCTCTATAATCCTTTCGAAAACAAAATATAAGCAAGATGATCCTGTTCTGCCTATTTCATATCTGGTCATCATCATCTTGTTTATTTTTAGCGTTCTTTTTTTTATTCAGTGATCGTTTATTTATGCAAAATTCTATTCGTATTGGTATCGCGGGTTACGGTAATCTTGGTCGCGGTGTTGAAGCTGCCATTCAGAAAAACCCCGATATGCAGCTTGTGGGTATTTTTACTCGTCGCTCACCAAGCAGCGTCTCTCCTTGCTTTGCAGACACTCACGTGTATAGCATCGATGCACTATTAAATGATTTTAGCGATAAAATTGATGTGCTGATTCTGTGTGGTGGCTCTAAAGATGACTTACCGCAACAGACTCCTGTCTTTGCAAGCAAGTTCAATACTGTAGATAGTTTTGATACGCATGCACGTATTCCGGAATACTATGCTGCAGTCGATGCACCTGCGGTTACCAACCAAAAAACAGCCTTGATTTCTATTGGCTGGGATCCTGGCATGTTCTCCATTAACCGTTTATTTGGCGAAGCATTATTACCAGATGGTGAAACTTATACCTTTTGGGGTAAAGGCTTAAGCCAGGGTCATTCAGATGCAATCCGCCGTGTATCAGGCGTGAAAGCGGGAGTCCAATATACCATTCCATCAACAGATACGATTGAACAAGTCCGCAGTGGCGCACGACCTGAGTTAAGCACTAAAGATAAACATCATCGTGACTGTTATGTGGTATTAGAACAAGGTGCTGATGCTGCTACGGTTGAACAGACTATCGTCAGCATGCCTGATTACTTTGCCGATTATAATACGACCGTGAATTTTATCAGTGAGGAAACCTTACTGAAAGATCATCAGGATATGCCGCATGGCGGTTTTGTCATCCGTAGTGGCAATACAAGTGATGATCAACAACAAGTGATTGAGTTTTCTTTAAAGCTGAATAGCAATCCTGAATTTACCGCAAGTGTTTTAGTGGCTTATGCCCGTGCCTGCTACCGCCTGAATCAGGCTCAGCAATATGGTGCCAAAACAGCATTTGATGTAGCTCCCGGACTACTTTCAATTAAATCCCCAGAGCAATTGCGCAAAGAATTGCTTTAAGACCATTTAAATCTAGTCACCAATCGGATGAGGGGTGGCTAGATTTTTCTATTTTAGAGTAGAAATTACTTCATCAAGAAATATCGAATACCCACACTCACTTTAGCCAGTTTGCAATAAACCATGTGACTATCCGATACGCAGAAAATACAGTTTCAGAGAAGTGTAAAGGGCATTGAAAGTTGGGTGAGATAAATTAAGGTGCTGTTGCTGTATTTTCAGACACAGCTTGGGTTGAATTTACCTTAGCATCCTGCTCTGCTTTGAGCTTTTCCGCAGCTTCTCGTGCTTCAATACGCGCAATCATATCTGCCTGCTGCTGTTTATATTTCTCCTGATTTTTAGCATCACTATTTACCGCGAGAAATGCCATACTTATTAAAAACACCGGAATACAAAGTGCAAGCGTACCGAAGATCAATAGCTTTTTGACACTGCGGGGCTGTGGTTTCTCAGACATAACAAACCTACTTTAATTTCGTCATTTAATTGCACTGCTCAATATAACAAAATAAAGTCATAGCTCAAGGCCGAAAAATATTTAAATCCACGCCGACCTCAAGCCAACATGGATTTATCATTCTTGTTTTAATCAGGACACTGGGGTATTCATGACCGCTTCTACCGTATTGAGCAGTGCTGGAATATTTTCAGTGACCGCTGTGGCATGCGTTGCATTCAG
The DNA here is from genome assembly GCF_019038395.1 of Acinetobacter sp. BY419. Lineage (GTDB taxonomy): Bacteria > Pseudomonadota > Gammaproteobacteria > Pseudomonadales > Moraxellaceae > Acinetobacter. Next base: position 21,459 of record NZ_JAGFXZ010000013.1, on the reverse strand, counting down.
TATTGGAATTAACTTCACATCAGTTCCATCTGCAAGCATCCCTTCATATAATATCTCGGTAATGGTATAAGGTACCGTGGTATCTGCTGTACCTTGAAAAATATAAACTGGACGATCAAGTCGAGTTTGTGCAGGCTGATTATCTATCAGATAATTCATAATATCAGGATCATTCAGGAAGTTTTGCTGTAATGCCTGGTATTGCGAGAAACTCACACCACTTTGTAATGTCGTTTGAATATCTGCACCAAAACGTTGTGCAAGCTCAGGGGAACATAAACTTTCAGCCTGCCTAGCCAGATCAACCTTGGCATTGACAAAGGCCTGATTGTAATTAAAGCTGGTTTTTTCCGCCTTAATTCCTGAACTGACGATAGCGGCATACGTATATAAAGTCGCAGCAATTGGAACTGCTTGTGCCACATTCCCTGACGCAGCCAGACCTTGAGCAAATAAAAGCCCTTCTTCCAAGGTATCATTAAGATAGGAAGCCGGGGCAATCGCAACTGCACCACGATAGGTATTATTTGGTAAAGCCTTATAAAATTCTGCAGCGGCCAAGGCAGCATGACCACCCTGAGACCAACCAATCACTCCCCAGTCTTTAGCCAGCAGTCCACCATACTGTTTTTGGGCTTCACTAATCGCCGACAATATTGACTTGGCAGCACTTTCCAGATGTAAATATGGATGAGGTACATTATCATTACCTAAGCCTTCATAATCTGGCGCAATCACCGCATAACCTCGTTGTACCAGCCCCATAACCAAGGCCTTTTCAGGCCCATCTAGCGCAAGCCGTGAAGGTGCACATTTATCAGCAGCACCAGTAGTACCATGTGCCCAGACAACGATTGGCCAACCGCCTACAGGTGGAGTACCTTTTGGGGTAAATACCAGCGCAGTTGCACGAATCTCTCGATCTTGTACGCTTTCCATTCTATAAGTAAAGATATCATGACGCTCGACAACTTCTTTCACCTGATCATCTACGGTATAGTTTCGTACCGGATTAAATCCTATATAAATGTCGTCATTGTCATCACCACACGCAGATAAAAATAGTACTGAAGAACACAGTACGCCCAACATCAATTTCTTATAACCGTTCTGCATATTTCTATCCTTTTATTGTTATTCCCTATCTCTTTTTATAGAGATCACTCAAAATTAAGCATAAAAAAAAGCACCCTTATAGGATGCTTTTGTTATTATCCGATATACGGTCATTACCTGAGAGCTAAGAGTATTCCTGCAAAAATAATGAGTCCAATCCAGCGGTTATGACGGAAAGCCCAAAAACACATTTGCGGATTTTTATCTCGAGTTTTAAACCATTGATAAATAAAATCAGCAGCAACCAGCAAAAGTGCTAGCAAGCCAAATGGAACCAATAAGTTTTCCAGCCAAAGAGCAGCACCTATCAATAAAATACTGCTTATCTGCAATACACTAATTATCTGAATATCGCGCTGGCCAAATAAAATCGCTGTCGATTTCACCCCAATTTTCAAGTCGTATTCGCGATCCGCAATCGCATATTGGGTATCGTAAGCCACGGTCCAGGCCAGATTACCAAAATATAAAAGCCAGCAGATTAAATCAGGCGTTTGTCCGACTGCGGTATAGGCCATTGGGATGGACCAGGAAAATGCCGCACCCAAAAACACTTGAGGCAAATGGGTATAGCGCTTCATAAAAGGATAAATAAACGCTAAAAACAAAGCCCCAAATGACCAGTAAAAAGTTTCAATCGGCAAGAAAAATAACAGACAGGCGCTGGCAGCCACCAAAACCAGAAATACCATCACCGCTTCTTTGGCACTGATGACTCCGGTCGCTAGTGGACGGTTTTTAGTTCGCTCCACATGCGCATCGACTTTACGGTCGGCAAAATCATTAATGGCACAACCTGCCGCCCGCATAAAAATCACGCCCAAAATCATGGGAATCAAAATTTCAATGCTTGGCATGCCCTGAGCGGCAATCCACAGCGCCCACATGGTGGGCCAAAAGACCAGTTCAGTCCCAATCGGTTTATCAAAACGACAAAGATAATAATAGGCGCTAAGACGCTCACGCCAGGTGATTACTTGTGCGGTTGCCATAAAAATCAAGCCCGTGAATTTTGTATAAAGTGTTCAAATGCCGGTAAAAATGTTTCTTGTACGATAAATTTACAGCCATGCCAAGTATAGCAGCTCTGGCGGGTCCAGCCTTCATCTAAAAGTACCACCCGGCGCTGACAGAGTGGATTGGTGCGCTGAAACAGAAACCAGCCGATCGGCTTACGGCCAATATGCTGAAAAATTCGGGCTTTTTTTTGCAGGCTTAATATTGGGAAAATACTTTTTGCCTTCACCCAAGGCGTCTGCTCTGAACCATAAAGATAACTTTCACGTACCCATGAAGTATGCTGATGGGACATCTGCATCCATTTAGCATTAGCGAAGCTCAAACGCTGAAAATGCTCCTGAATTGGCTCGACACGAAACTGCCCCTGAGCCAAATCGGTCAGTTGCTGTGTGAGTGAACCTGATGCATACAGCCATGGTTTTAACTCTGCAGGCAGAGTTGGCATCCATATACGCTGACCTTGATTTTTAGAATGACTATTCATTGTTAATTATTAACAGTTATCTGTTTTTGCAATGATTTCATATTTGCCTTGCGGGGTTTTAATTAAAATAAAACCTTCAGCACTCAAATAAAATGATTCAGGATAGGCATAATCCAACGCCATTTCTGGATTTTTTAGCGCCACAAATTGAGCCTGCTTATAACCCTCAGGCGACCGCCCCACTTCAAGATAAGTCACTTCAGAGAAATTTAGTTTGAAACCTTTATCATGATCTTTTGGATCGATCCATGGATAAAAGCTGGTGTACTTTTTACGTTGTGCCATTTAAGCCCATCAATCATTTAAAATTATAAACAGATGATACAAAAAAACCCGCGACATGCGCGGGTTTTCTTCGCTTTAATTCGGAATGAATTACAAGCTATAGTACATTTCAAATTCAACTGGGTGAGTAGTCGTGTTCAGACGACGAACTTCTTCAGTTTTAAGCTCGATATATGCATTAAGCATTTCTTTGGTGAACACGCCACCTTTTAACAGGTAGTCATGATCCGCTTGAAGTGCTTCAAGCGCCATTTCTAGGCTATGCGCAACTGTAGGGATTTTCGCTTCTTCTTCAGGAGGAAGATCGTACAAGTTCTTGTCAGCAGCTTCACCTGGGTGGATCTTGTTTTGAATACCGTCAAGACCAGCCATTAGCAAAGCAGCAAAACCTAGGTACGGGTTCATCATTGGATCTGGGAAACGTGCTTCAATACGCTTGCCTTTCGGGCTTGACACGTAAGGAATACGGATAGACGCAGAACGGTTACGCGCTGAGTAAGCAAGCATAATCGGTGCTTCGAAATGTGGAACCAAACGCTTGTACGAGTTTGTAGAAGGGTTGGTGATCGCATTCAAAGAGCGAGCATGTTTAATCACACCACCAATGAAGTACAACGCCATTTCTGAAAGGCCTGCATATTCATCACCAGCAAACAGGTTCTTGCCATCTTTAGAGATCGACATATGAACATGCATACCAGAACCGTTATCACCTACCATTGGTTTAGGCATAAAAGTCGCAGTTTTTGCATATTGATGCGCAACGTTCCAAACTGCATATTTGAACTGTTGAACTTCGTCCGCTTTACGCACCATAGTGTTGAAGCTCACACCAATTTCTAACTGGCAAGATGCAACTTCATGGTGATGTACTTCTACACGACCTGGGCCCATGATGTCTTCAATTCTTGCACACATGTCTGCACGCATATCATGTGAAGAATCTACAGGAGGAACCGGGAAGTAACCGCCTTTTACACGTGGACGGTGACCAGAGTTACCACCCTCGTAGTCCTTGTGGGTTGACCAGGCAGCTTCTTCAGCGATCAATGTATGGCGCGCGCCAGACATGTCTATTTCCCATTTTACTTCGTCGAATACGAAGAATTCTGGTTCTGGGCCAAAGAATGCAGTATCACCGATACCGGTAGATTTCAAATATTCTTCTGCACGGCGCGCAATCGAACGTGGATCACGATCATAACCTTGACCAGTTGATGGCTCGATTACGTCACAAGTTACAACAACTGTTGGCTCTGCAAAGAACGGGTCGATAAAACCAGTTGCTGCGTCCGGACGTAAAATCATGTCCGATGCTTCGATGCCTTTCCAACCTGCAATTGAAGAACCGTCAAACATTTTGCCGTCTTCAAATGTATCTTCATCAATACTGTCTGCCGGGTAAGTAACGTGTTGCTCTTTACCCTTGGTATCAGTAAAGCGAAAATCGACCCATTTTGCGCCACTTTCTTGTATGAGTTGAAGGACCTTGTTCGCCATGCTCATTTTGCTCCGATGTTTTTGTTGCACCCGTGAAGTGCGTGTTAGCAGTTGATAGTTATTAAGCAATTACCGTACCAACTTTTAAAAGTATAGATAAAATCTTGAAATCTTTATAAGAAATCATAAAATGATAAAAATACTTTGCAGCTATTATACTAGGTGAAAAACTAAATGCACTATATTCAAGCATTCTTCATTCATTTTGTTTAAGCTATATTTTTTAGCGCACTTAAACAGTGCATGCCTGTATGAAACCGTATTAAAAATATAGATTTTTGTGGCTAATTTGCTGCTTTTTTGGCTTTTTGTTTAAACTTTATTCGTTTATTGCTAAAAATTAAGCAATTTTCAAGGTATTTAGGTAAAGAAAAGTTCTGTTTTTAGGCTGCCCTATGTGCTTATTTTGAAGCATTTTCTTTAAATATACTTACTCAAACATACTTTATTTAAAGTTTAATTAATCAAGTGATGCTTTTTTCTGCATATTTTTAGGCCTGTGTTTTAACTTATTTTTAATTTATCAATTTTTGATCCAGAAAATAATCAATTTAAATGATGCATTGAGTAATGAAAGTAATTTAAATCATGAGAAATACTTGATCCAAACTGTTCCATAACCCTCAAGCACTGAAATTGAGAAAATTGTTGCGCCGAATACGGCTATTTTTTGCTATGATGAATGGTGCTTTATTTTCACACAATGAAATCAATGATTTAGTCGTGTCACACAAGTGCTTGCAATAAGCGCGAATAAAGTACGATCTGGATAACTTTAGCACAGTTAAGTGCATTAATTTCAATAGGTTAAGCTCATGCTTTTAATGATCGAGAATTATCATAATAATTAAATACTGTAAAATGCCATTAAATCAAAATCTCTATGTCTTTATTTTCAAGCCTTTCAAGTTAAATACCATAAAATAGAATTAAATTGTATTAATCACTTTTGTGAGTAATATAGTGAGTAACAATATTTAATTTCTTGCGTTACTCACATGCTTAACGATACCAAGCTAAAAAAACTAAAACCAATGGAAAAAGCATACCGTATTGCTGACCAAGGCGGACTATGTATTGAGGTTCGCTCTACCGGTACAAAGCTTTGGCGCGTACGCTATCGTTATGCAGGAAAAGCCTCAATGATCAGTCTCGGTGAATACCCTATCGTAAGCTTGGCTGAGGCACGTCAAAAGCAAGACGAAATCAAATCACTGCTCGCAAACAACATTGATCCAGCTGTGCATCGACAACAAGAAAAAGCCGCACTACTTTGTGATGAAAATAGTTTTGAGGCTATCGCAAAGGAATATGCTGCGGATCGTCTAAAGGATAAATCTCAAACCTATATAGATGCTTTTCACCGGGCAATGGAAAAGGATATCTACAAAGTCATCGGACATAAAAATATTAAAGATGTGACCTCTGCTGATGTTTTGAGGATCATGCAAAATACAGTGAAACGTGTTAAGAGTCAGGATAACCGCGGCACTGGTGAAGTCACAGCAATTGAAAACAGGAAAAAGATTGGCTCTGTGATGAGATATGCCATTGCAACATTAAGAGCTGAAAATGATCCGACTTATGCGGTACGCGAAGTCATTGTGCGACCAGACGTAGAGCATGCAAGACCATTAAGTTTAACTGAACGAAAGGTGTTTAGAGCACGGATTGACAGTTATGGTGGTGCTGAGTCGACAGTTAATTCTATTTTATTTTTGTTCTATACCATGCTTCGCACAATTGAGGTGCGTCGACTGCAATGGTCATTTATTGATTTTGAGGAAAGGACTATTACTTTTGAAAAGCAGACGCGAGAGCAGTTGAAAAAAGGCTTGCGACTGACCAAGAAAAATAGAACGCATGTGGTTCCAATGTCTGAGCAGGTTTATCAACTTTTACTCAAGCAAAAGAAGCTTACTGGCCGTAAGAAGTATATTTTTGAAGGTGTCTATAATGGCGGGATGATGCCAGCTACTACAATTAATAGAGCCTTGCAGTACATTATGCAGAATGTCACAGCTCATGATTTTCGGGCTACAGCATCCACCCTGCTTAATGAGCTTGGCTATGATGAAAAGTGGATCGAAACCCAACTGGCCCATGCTGATGAGAATAAAACGCGTGCGTCATACAACCATGCTAAATATTTAGCAGATCGTAAAAAGATGATGCAGGATTGGGCTGATATTGTGGATGGGTGGAGGGATTAAATAACCCCAACACATATCCCCACATTCACATTCGTCGTAATCGAATGAGCTGTGCAGCCCTCATTTAGAGGGCTTTCACAATAGCACCGTGCCGTGCCTTACAGTCATTGTACTTAGCCACTACATCAATAGACCAGACCAAAGCGACTTTACCCTGCCCGGATTCTAATTTCTGCAAGTCAGGACAAGGCTCAAGGAGGTTTGCTGGCACCACTGGCGATAAGTGAGTTGAGTTGCTGCAGGCCGTCATCATCAAAGCAATAGTTGAGATAAACAGGACGCTCAATGATCTTTTGCACTTCACGTGTAACGGTTTCGACTTGTACACGCTGTTCTGATTTTGCTGCTTCATAATCCGCACTCACCTGGTTAATTTGATTTTGTTTCTCAGCCAGAGCCTTGAGATGTTTTTGTTCTCTATCTTGAATTTTTACTGTGCATTGCTCGCTGGACTTACGCAGCTTTCCGCTCAAATGATTGGTATAGGCAATTTGCCCTACCCATAAAACAAAAAAGACCGCAATTGCGATCCAGTGTTTGTATTTCCATAAGACTGTGAGTATTGGCATTAGACTAACCACCCTCTTAATTTCGCCAGATGAGCTTTACGATCAGCAAGGCCATTGGTACCGCCATTGATCCGACGCGTAATGGTCAGCACATCATCTTTATCAGCCAAAGTATTCAGGCCATTATCAAACCAGAACTTACAGGCTACCATTAGGCCGATGCTAGGAATCGCCACAATCTCTGGATTGTTTTCAAAGTCGATGCCGAGTTGCTGGCCATATTTGCGATAGTTGGTACGGCCTGTTAATTGAATTGGTCCTCGGCCTTTAAATCGCTTTCCGTCCCCCGTTTGTATATTACCAAGGTCCTTTCGACCTTCGTACGCGGCACCAGAAGCGATTTCTTCCATATAGCGGAAGTTGCCAGACTCATGTGCTAGTTGTGCAAGGAAGTGTATAAAGCGAAGTGAGTTGTCCAAGATGCCAAAGGTTCGTAAATGAACATTAGCGGCAAGGCTAAGCTCTTCAGCACGCGATTGACTGGCACCCATTTTTTTAAATACTGCAGTCAGAGTGCCACGGCCAATAATGCCGTCATCATGCACACCTACTGACTTTTGGAGTTTTTTAATTTGAGTGGCGTTCATCATCTTTATCCGTATTAAAAAATTTAGGACGTGCACCACCCTTACCCCAGATATAAAGCTGTCGGGTAAAGAGTGCGAATAAAATACTTACTGTGGTGTAAAAAAGGGTTCCGGCCGGACTTGGCGAATACTCATCTTTAACAAAAAGCGCTGCCCCAAAAAGGATCGACAACACCAATAGAAAATCAATGTGTTTTGGGAGCTGGATTTTTGGATGAAATGCCATGATTGCAAATGAAACTATAAATAACACCAATGCCGTCTTACTTATGATTAGCAGCATCTTCATTCTCCTTTTTGACTAAACCAAGAACTCTTGATCGAGCCAAACTCAGCAATGCTTCAGCTGTACTTTTACCAGCAGCGCCCAGAATGAAACCAAATAGTTCTGGATAGTTACCGCTAGCAAGAAATAAACTTGCCGGTTTAGCAAAGACCACACATAAAATGAAGCCAGCAAAGAATCCTATCCAGCGATCCCGGGTTGGCTCCTTACTTAATAGAAAGCCAAAAGTTGCACCCAGCACACCTGTAAAAAGAATGTGTGAATGGTTCTTTATGCTTTCCAATACTTGACTAAGAAAGTCCATATACATCCCCTTTAGTCATACATCCCCCTATTTTTTGGCAATAAAAAAGCACCTAGAAAGGTGCTGTCGTTTGGTTAAGTTTAGACTTCTATTTCTGAATGCTGACCCGTGGGTGCTGGCCTTAAAATTACCTGATTGGCGATAAATACCCTTGCGCCTAAATTATAAGCTGTGCCGGATGTGCATAATACCGGTCCGGATCCGCCATCAATCTGCACCCGGTATTCTGGGTGCTTCACTGAAGTAATGGTACCGATGTATTCCGCATGGGTCGGATTAAGCAGCTTGCGCAGTTCAAATAAAGGATTAGTCACGACTGATACGCTCCACGGTAATGGTTTCATTGACCTTGTTATGCGAGAAACTGCCACTCACCCCATCAATGACACCCCACCACTGGCCATTAAAGGCAATCGACTTACCTGGTAGCATCTCGCCAATTTCCTGACTAACCGGGATATCCGAGAAAGTGTGCAGCTCCTGAATATTGGCTTTGACCAGTTCATTTTTGCCGAAACTCGCACCCGACACCACATTAAATAATGGACCAGTGACCGCCTCTAACGGTACATCACCCGAAGTACCGCGCTGCTGTACTTTCAGACTTTCACCACTTCGACTATTCACTATAATGATGGCATTGAAGTCAGCAATATATTCATCGTTCTTCTTGATGTTTTGCTGCATCACCAAGCTTTCAGACAGCAGAATGTCATAATCATCCACCGTCATCGCGTCCCAATAGCCTTTCTGGTACCGGGGTAAAACAGTCAGCGTGTTGCCTGCTTTCTGGCTATAGATAAAGCCGCCGCCTGCATCAACCACCTGTTTGATTGCATCGATGGGTGCCAGTTCTGCGTAACTCAGGCTTTCAACCGGTACGATCCAGCCCAGTTCATCAATCAGTTTCCAGTCCAGAACAGTATTTGATTGTGCCCGATCCAATTCCGCTTGAACCAGCTGCACAGAAGTGCGCTCGTTATCCTGAATAAATGAACGTGAAGCTGCGTATTTAGCCGAGTTTAGAGCTGTGATACTTCTCCCTGGGTAAGTATATAAAATACTGGCAAAGCGTCTGGTTTCCTCCGGATCTTCCAGCAGAATATGATGCTCAAAACCATTGATCGTGACTTTCAGGATCACCGGCTGACCGTTAATTGGCTGCAGCTTGTCTTTTTCAGTATGAGCAACGGTAATGGAGTAGGTCCAGCACCATTGAGATCGACTGGTACTGTAAGTACCCTCTATGACTTTAATTTTCTCGCCGGTATCCAGTCGCTCGGCTATTAGTGTATTCACGATATACCACCAGTTCCTTTTCGGCAGTGCTGGAATACAGTCATCCGCACCAAAATTTAAAACAACATTGTGTGAATCATTCTCATGACAGAGACAGATAAAATTTAGATCTGTACTGCCTTCATATTCGGGCATTTCAGGCTTTGGCCAAGGTTGAACCGGATGCTTGCGGTAATGAATCGCTTTGGCTTGATCCCATGGCAAATCTGACCTGGTGACAATCTCAAGCCCTTTATCCCACTCAAACGAAAAACAGTGCTCAAAGACTTGGGCCACGTCATGTGAACAGGTAAAAGTCTTGCGCTTGCGGATCATCTCCTGCCAGACCGTTTCCCGGTTATGGCGCAATTTAATCGTTTCTTCATGCAGGTAGCGCTGATGAATAAAACGCTTATCGGCTTCTTCCCAAATCACATAGGCATCAGAGCCTAATCCGGTTGCCTGCTCATGCAAAGATCTGACCGCCCGGGTTAATGATCCTGCTTGCTCATGCCAGATATCCATTTGATTAGAAATTACCAAGCCCTGATCATAAAAAAGAGCCTCATTTGAGACTCTTAAGATTGGCTTGGCCCACGGAATTTCTGTGGTGCTCAGGCATGCAATCGCTTTCTGATAGCACATATCAAAACCGTAAAACACCCCGACCAGATGGTTGATATCGAATAACGCTTGGAATTGGGCATTAAATCCAGTTTGAATGACCGCATCCACTGCACAATACTGATCAATTCTGACGGCAGATAATTCAGCTATAACGCCGGTTTGCAGCTGTACATCTAGCTGAGCCAACTGGCCTGTAGCCGCACTGAACTCCGCATTAAACCCGGTATTGATCCGTGCATCCAGTACATCATTGCTGTAGCTGACTGCCTTGATTTCCGCAACCAAGGCTGTACTGAAAACCGCATCCAGAGAGGCAAGATTTTGACTTTCACTACCAAAGTTGAGATCGGTAGAGCCTGTGACTGGATCTTTAAAGTTAAGGTTTACCTGGTGGCCATCGGGTGGAATATAGTTCGACACATGTCCACCTCATTTATGTTGATGGTCGTAGAATCAGTGAGTTCATCATGAGGGTGCTACCCAGCACCAGATCAGGATTGGCCAATGTGATATCTGAGCCCACTGCAAAGTCAGCCACTGCTTTCCCTTCACCGTTAAATAAACGTGCCCAAACCGCGGTACCTGATTTTATAACAGTCGCTGCGTCCGTCTGATTTAGTTCTATATGATCGGTATGTACCTGTTTGATTGAGGGCTTAGGCAGTGTCAATGTAACCAGTCTGGCATTATTATCTGCTGCTACACTGACGTTTACAGGCTTCGCATCGTCATGAAAAATAAAGGTAGCATTTGCGCTACCTTGATCTAAAAAGTTTGCCAGTGCCTGAAGTTGGGCCAGTCCGGCAGCTAAAGAGGTTTGGATCATTTTACCACCACTCCATCAGAAATCACTGCGTTATATTCACGGTTCGGGTCTAAAGCCACCACAAAGCACTCTGCCCCTTTCGCAACATTCCTGAATTTATAATTCCCCTGTTCATCTGACTTTATTCGCCAGATTTTCTCCGTTGTTTCGCGTCTATATAAAACTACATCCACGCTTCCAATCGGGGCGCCTGTTTTTTTAGTGGTACCGGTGACAAAGCCAAAACCATGATCATTAGTCATCGGAAGAAATGGTGTATTCCTTAAGCCCACTTTCATGTATTTTTTTGCCTGTAACTTTGCAGGGTCGGCAGTATATTCACCACAAAAAATCCGAAATACTTTAGCTCTCAATTTTTATTTCCTCCACCGGCGCAGTAAATACATGAATATAACCACTCACCTGGTGAGACCAGACTACCTGATACGGAATCGTTACCCCATAATCATCTGAAGTTATTTTGGGTAAGGATACTGCCCCAATCGCTCCCAATTGGGCTGCAAGTATCTCTGAGCGATACGCCCCACCTGAAACAAAGCCTAAAAACTGCCGTGTAGTTCGCTCATAAAGTGTTATAGGTGCAGCCGCAAACGTGTTAAATGTATCCAATGACTCAGGGAAAAAACTGGCTGCTGCCAATGTTTGTCCATTTATTACATCACCTGCATTGGCATTACTGGTAGGGTCTAGCGCAACCGGGATTTTGCCAATATAAAAATGGGAGGTTGGGGGGGTGGATTGCCCGTTAAACTGGTAGTAATCACTACTATTGATCGTATTCATTACCGTTGTTGAGCGCATCCCAATTATGAGTGGATAATCCAAAGCATCAAAATCAAAAACATGGATTGGCAAAATTGCAAAAAACCGCCCAGGGTAGTTAGTTGCATATCCATTGCTCATGCAAGTTAAATGGTATTTACTCCCCACAATAAAAAAGTTTCCATAGTTGGCAAGCCCTTGTGCCGCTGTGAAGTTCGCATCACTCGCGTTAACTTGCTGAGAAAACATCCATTGCAAGCCAATCTCGGGAATAATATTGGTTTTCCCATCGTCTAAAGTATCTGGATCGGTGATTTCCCCCGTGGCTTCGTTTGCGGTTTTACCCACACAGACATTTGAAGTGGATTTATGCTGTCCTGTTGCTGGCGAAAATACAAATCTGACATATAGTTCGCGCTCATCCAGATAGCGCATTTTATAAAGCTGGACTAAATCCAGTTCATACACCAGGTCCCATCCTAAAGGTGCAACTACGGTTTTAAAGCCACCAGAAATACTCGCCGGGGCATCATCAATAGTGAGAGTGACTGTATTAACTGTGACAGAATCAATGTGGAATTCCCCGGCATTAATCTCTGATAATGGGCCAGAATGCACCTTTAAAACTCGGCTTTCGGTGTATCCATGCACTCCGCCATAGGTGAACACTACCTGATTCCCAGTGACGGAAACGCTTAAAACGGTTTGTTCGTTATAGCCAGTGTTCAAAACTTTTTTAAATGCTGCGGGAATTCTTGCTCTTGAGATACTAGCCAAATCTAGACCCACATCTGAAAAAGCAAAAAATTTAGTTTGAGTCTGCTTCATTGCCATTTTTTATTCACCCATAAAAAAGACCGCGTATCGCGGTCATATTTCAATTAATGTTTAGAGCCTGCGATCAATATCGCCACGTAGCATGATCTGGAACTGGTCTGACAATACTGCAGGTTCTGACTGTTTTACGGTACGAATCACCCAGACTGGAAAGTTTGCAGCCACTGTATTGAATCGCAAGACGTTACCATTGGCCCACCCTGTACCCCAGCCTTCTTTTTTAATGATGAAGTACGGCACACCAGTGATAGGATTGGTGGGTGCATAATCTGTACTGGTCGACCCGGTAAGTGCGAGGCGACCTGTATATTCACCAACACAATAGAAGGTGTCATTACCGGTCAATACAATTGCCCAGCGTTCCTGAATTGCCCCTTTATTTGTCACCTGAATCGGATAAAGTGAATCATTAAAATTAGCCGAAATTACTGAACCCGTTGGCTCATCATTCCAGACGCTATTCCAGGCTTGCTGTACAAACTTACGGGTATATCGCGCCTGCATATCAGCAATGACCAAAGCAGATCCCACAATGGTATTTACTGCATCATAGTGATGGGTTAAAGGCTTGGTGAAAGTCAGCTGGCCATTGATCTGTACATCACGGATCAGCCCCATATCCTGATAGCGGTATTTCACTGTTAGTGGTGCAACCAGATTGCCCAGTACGAAGTCACCGCCCAATGTCACGCGGCCATAATCATAATCAACTGTGTACAAATCGAAAGCGACTTTCGTTCCGTTAGCATCCTCAAGTTCTGCCCATGAAATGCGCTGATCGTTCAGATCGTATGTGGTTCCAGCAATTGCACTGGGTAGCTCTTGCGCTTTGCTTGAGCTGACAATACCAATCCCACCGACTCTGAAGATCGGCACCCGGCCATCGATCGGCAAACGTGTGGCAGACAGACCTAAGATTTCTGAATCAAGTGGAATGTAGGTATAAGCCACAGCGTTATAGCGTACGGATGAAGCATCGATCCAGACCGGAACATTGATATAAGTGTCCAGACCTTCCTGATATTCAAGCAACGGATCGTACCAGTCCTTGGCTTCAATCTCTGCCCGATTGGCTTCTGCGATTCTGGTTTTGGTGTAAAAGTAAATAGTGATAAAACCATTTTCCCAATTGACCTGACCATGCGCCCGACTGGTCTCAATCACCCCATTTTCATCAGCGGTCAGTGTCAGCTGGCCAAATTCAAGTGTTCCCACCACCACAGTTAATGATTGTGGCCGGATCGGCATGATCGGGGTTCTGAAACTGATCTTGTTAACCGGCAACATATCAGTTGTTGTGGTTAAGGATTCCAGACTGACCATGTTATCTGCATTCGGAGTCCAGGAGTCAATTTCAACAATTCCAGTGCCGTATTGAATGACACCTGACTGAATCCCGCTGTTATTGGCCGGATTCACATTGCGATATAGCAAACCAGTACGATCCAGAAAGGTATCAGCACCCACCTTAAATCGGGCTGAGCCTGTCAGAATCTGCTCATCAAAACCGGAGGATAAATCCAGCTTGAGTTTGTTTGCCATCACTGTATGTGTGGCCGAATTGGAGCCGGATGTATCACGGTATTTCACTTGTACATCGACAGCATCAAAAGCTTTCAGCTCTACCTGTTCGCCTTGAACGCTGGATGGTTGTGGAGAATAAAAAGACATATTTCCTCACTATGCTGATGCATACGTTACTGACATCATTAGCAGAAATTTCTGAATAAATTTGTTTGCCGTACCCTGTGGTGTGACTTCGACCGCACCGGTAGCATAGGTAATAGTTCCTTGTACCTGACCGCGCTCATTGACTAGGTTACCAAGCGTTGCATTCACTGGCACATCAAACAGCCGTACTGTTCCAGTTGTTCCCCGATCGGCACTCTGAACGGGAATTTCCAGAAAAATACTATTCGGCTGAATTGCTGGTCCGGTACCAATGTTGAAGACCAGCTTCTGGTTGGCATCCGGTGCAACATCCATCTTGGTCTGCTCAAGTGATTGGCCATAGTTGTAAATCACCGAGAAAACTGTGCCTTTCTGTGGCAGCTTGCCTGGAATGATCTTGCCGGTACCGGTGGCATAATTGATTGCACCCGTGGCATCACCAGTAAACTTGCCTTGGGCATTGGAGGTTGCAGTTTTCACTTCCCCTTCAAGCATCCAGTTGATGGTGATGCCCGGCAATACACCGGGTCGACCTAAATCAAAATCAAAGGCAGCTTTTTCTACACTTAAATTTGATCGTACGAAGGTGACTATCGGTGTGCCCCAGTTCAGCAGGATCGGCGTATCCACATCCGGTAAGGCACCAGTCGTTAATAGCCATGAGCCGGTTTCATAGTTGATCATGCCCGAACCAAATGACGGACTGGCAGCCTTTAACTGCCCTGAACCATCATCTTTAAGTTCATAGAACTTGCCTTGCGACATATAAGAAATTGAAAGTGCGCCTGGTGCCGGAATCGGAATTAAAACTCCGGACCAGTTGCTACCCTGGCTATTGTGGGTTACTGGAATCGCGTGGCTTTGATAATACTGATTCGGTGCAGCTGCAGGCTTGAAGGTGATATTCAAACTTACATTGCCAGCTGGCGCTGCAGCAGTCCATTGAATCAAACCGCGCTGATAATCAATCGTTCCGACCTGGGTGCCTTGAGTATTTTTAAGCAGGCCGCCCTGATCGGTAATCTGCTGCCCTTGCAGGCTAAGCGACACACTCGATGGAATCACTGCTGAGCCCATGTAAAGGTTCTGGCTGACGCCAATCACCATATTCGGGTAATTGACCGTGATCGTGCCTTCGTTACCCGCCACCAGTACCACGCTTTCACCTGCAGCATTCACATCAATGATCGGTGTTTCAGTCTGGACCGATGGAATCAGCTGGGCAAAGATACTTTTGGCATTGACTGTAAATTCACCCACATTCGCAGCAGATGCCAGCGCTGTAGATGAATAGTAAAGGCCGGTATCCGCCACAATGGTATCGCGGAGAATGGTTTTTGATTTCTCACCGTTGTACCACTGGCGTGCCGATAATCCGACAAAATCAACTTCGAGCGGATCATTGAGTGAGTAGGTTGCCACCTTATACTCAACACTCTTACCATCGATGACCATAATGGCAGTACGGGTCTCAACCTTGGTGATTCGCACGTACTGCTCACGTTCCAATACCTTACCTTCATCACTGACCAGCACAATGGTATCGCCTACCGAAGACTCCACTTCCTGAGGAAACATGGCGACCTGGAGTGATGACATGCCCTGCCAATGGGTATCGAGTGGTGTGCCGGCAATCTGCCCGCCTTTGGCTAAATAGTTTTCCACCCGGTT
Organism: Acinetobacter sp. BY419; assembly: GCF_019038395.1. GTDB lineage: Bacteria > Pseudomonadota > Gammaproteobacteria > Pseudomonadales > Moraxellaceae > Acinetobacter. Next base: position 5,423 of record NZ_JAGFXZ010000013.1, on the reverse strand, counting down.
CTGGGCAGCCTGACGTTCATCGTTCCAGTTTTTGGTGCTAAATAATAATGCGGATACGTTTGGATCCTTCGGCAGTTCAGAGACAAATACCGTTGCACCCATCAGTAAATCAGTATCTTCAGTGGTGACCGCTGGAAAGATCTTGCGCATGGAGACATCCCCCATGGTCCGATCCATTTCCGACACATCATTGAACAGGTTATTGCTGATGCCATCCTGTACTACGACACCAGAATACTTACCACCGCCATCCGAGTTATCGGTCAAGCGTTCAGACTTGTAGATCACTAAATCTTTGGTTTCAATCGCCATCGTCTAACTCCGTAAAGCGTAAGGTCACATTAAAATAATCATCCAGTGATACCGCTGGAATTCCCTTCACCGGTGCGGCCTCTAAAGCCCCATCCTGGTGATTAAATTTGACTTTGAATTGCCGGTTGTCATGTGGCTGCTCAAACTGCAGTCTGAAATTTTCCTCCTGCAGCCTGGACCATTCCAAAACAGTCCGCAGTTCACGCAACCTGACCCAGCCCATTTGTGGATCTGCGGGTTGCAAGGTAATTGGTCGGCCCGACTTCTTTTTGCCTTCCTGAATAATTAAAGTCCCATCCATGGCGTAGTCCTGATTCTGCTCAATGGCCTTCCATGAAAATTCATCAGGCCATAAAAAACCGTCCTCTAATGGGACGGTTTCGGATGTTGCTAAGCGAATGAGTTTCATGTTGATTTCGCTATACCTTTTAATTGGTTTACCAGACTGGTCATCACATCCTTTTGGCTTGCATCGCCTGTAAGGGATAGGGTTTGACCTCCGAATTGAATGTTGTAATTCACACTCTCACCACCCTTACTAAAATCTTTAGTTGATGGTACGGAAGGAATAGACGGCGCATAGTCATTCAAATTATTGGAACCAGTTGAAGCTACATTGACACTACGCAGCAATTCATTAATCTTGTTGGTACCATGTTGCGTAGTAATTCCCTTAGCAGCCGCATCGTCATACATCTGTCTCATGAGTGTATCTAGACCACCTACACCGCTATTGCCATAACTCGACATCTTGGCATCACGATCCGCTTCCATGGCTTGCGACCAGATATTACCAGCAAGTTTTTTGGCCTGTGCATCGTCATATCCCTCAGATTTCAACATAGCAATAACATCATTCTTGGTATAAGAATCATAGTCATCCAGACTACCGAGTGCCTTACTTTGCTGCTTCATTGCCTTATCAAATTCGCCTTTGGATTTATTGACCGCATCAGCCCAGGCTTCTGTAGAAGACTTAGCTTCTTCACGTGCGATCTGACCTGCATGACGATAACCATCACCGATACCGCGTGCAGAATCTCTAACACGATGATTGGCCTTCTCCCAGTCATCCATGGATTTGACGGCGGCAATACCTGTATCACTAATCTCAACCTTGAGCTTTTGTGTAGCATCCGCAGCATTAAATGCAGCTATGACTCCCGCATCACCAGACAGTGCTACTGCTTGGGCTGCTTTTTTGTGTGCTTGCTCAATCCCTTCGGCAGTAGCTTGGCCACTATTTCGAATAGTGTTGTAATCCATTAAGGCCTGCTGAGCAGACAGCTTTAATTGCTCCTTGGTTTTGATGCCAAGTCGCTCGAAAGCTTTACCGGTCTCATCAAGCTCATCTGGCAAATTAGCATTTGCATTGCGAATTGCCATGATACCAAGCTCAACCTGCTTGGTCGAAAACACCCCTTGCGCCTCAAACTCACGCATATTGGCATTTGCTGCATCAATTTCAGCTTGGCTTTTGGCCTTACTAAGCCATTCCTCCCATGCTTGGTAAAGAACATCACCAACCTGTTTACCTGTATACCCCGCCTCACCCAGCTTAGTCTTAAGTCCATCCAGTTCATTCCCGGAACTGGAAAACGACTTAGAGACTTTGTTTAGCGAGACATCCAGATCCACACCAAATAGCTTGGCAGCTGCAGATGCTCTTGAATATGCAGTTTCAGCCACCTGACCAGATCCAGTATTAGCTTTATTTAATTCAGCTATACGCAGATCACGGTTTTTCGACAGCTCAGCCTCTTTGGCATCGATCACAGTAATGGATGCCTGAGCGGAAGCTAAAGCATTTAAGTCACCAGTCTTCTTGGCTTGCTCAATCTGTTGTTCCAGAAGTGCACGTTCAACTGCAGCCTGTTTCTGATAAGCCAGATATTCCTCATCAGCTTTCTTAACATTTTCCTTGGCCAGCTTAAGAGCTTCTTCCTTTTTAGCAGCACTATCTGCAGCCTGTTCTGCACTCTGGCTTGCCTGAACACTAACCTTGCCAGCCTCATCGATGGTTACGATGTAGCCTTTGGTTAATAGATCGGCCTGCATCACGCCGTCCATGACACCGCCATTGGCCTTGATAGCAGCTTCGGCATAAGCCTGAGCTGAAGCCAGCTTATCCTTATCTAATGCGGCTTTGTTGGTAGCATGCTCCTTCTCACGACTCTCAAGCTCATTAGATTTCTGGATAATCGAATCAATGGTCGACTGATTGCCATCCTTTCGTGCTTGGTTTAGCTGTGCATCTATATCTGCACGCTCATCCGCCAATGCTTTGGATTTTTGAGTTAAATCCTCGTTTTGTTTCGTTAGTTCAGCGAAAGTTTCTTTATTTTTAGCTATAGTTTCGGCATTTTTCTCATCCTGAGTCTGTACAGCCTCTTTCATACGCTGTATGCCTTTGGATTCGAATGCTAATGCATCTTTCTCAGCTTCGGCGTAATACTGCTTAGCCTTGTCCTTCATCACATCGGCATTTGCTGCAAATTGCTTACTAACATCACCCCATGTGACTGCCGCCAGAACACTATTGGCTGCTGATGCTAAATCGAAAAATGCCCCAGCTAAAAGATTTACCCCGATTTTTATTGCTGATGCACCATCTGCAATAAAACCAAATGTAATTGATAACCCTTGTAGCACTCGCTCTAGGAAACTTACTTGCTCAGCAGCTGCTGTTGCCTCACCAGTAAACGATGAAAGCACCGCCAAGGCATTGGTAAGCGATGTTCCCAAGATATCTACAATTGTTTTACCAAAATCAAATAAGGTTGACACAACATCTTTAATAGCATCGTAAGCGCTAGATAAAGCGGATTTAAGGCTGTCAAAAATTGAGATATCAATAAATGAAAGTTGATCACCAATCCAAACAAAGCCAGAGCCAATATCCTTAAGCAACGTTTCAACAATACTCATGTTGTCAGCAAGAGTTACCAGCCACTGTGCTACCGTTGCTGATGCGCCGTTTGCCTGGTCCATCTCACCAATTAGGATTTGCCACTGTGTAGCGATTCTCTGTAAAGCATTGCCGATGGTGGTTGGGAACTTGGCATAGTCTGCTTCAATTGCTGCTGATTGATTTTGCAGAGCCTTAATGACTTTCTCTGCTGATAGCTCTCCATTCTCTGCCATCTTACGCAGTTCACCGGTAGTTACACCGAGTGACTGAGCTAAGGCTTTAGAGATACCTGGAGCCTGTTCCATGATCGAGTTGAACTCGTCACCACGAAGTACACCTGATTGCAAGGCTTGGGTGAACTGGGTAATTGCTGCATCAGCTGCAGCTGCCGATCCACCACCAGTCTGAATGGCCATATTAATCGTTTTGACCAGATCAAGACTTTGCTGTTGGGTCATCCCCATCTGCTTACCAGTATCATTCACTTTCGTGAATAGGCCCGCAGTAGCATCCAGACTTGAGTTGGTCATCAGCGCAACCTGATGTACCCCAGCCATGGCTTGAGTAAAATTTCCACCATCACTGGTAGCGATGTTGATTCGTGCTGAAAGGTTGGTATAAGAATCTGCCGCCTGGGCAAGTTCTTGAAGACCTAAGCCCACACCAATTGTGGCTAATGCTCCCACCAATGCGGTTACAGCAAACTTAGCGCCATCCATGCCTCTAGAGAAAACAGAAACTCCAGAATTTGCTTTTTGTGCGGCAGGCTCAACACCATTCAATTCACTTTTAAGCTTTTCGATTTGCTGTTCAGTGATCTTGGTTACACGCTCTACTTCTTCAGCCGGCAATTTACTATTGGCTTTAAAGTTTTCGAGCTTTCTGGTCAGGTCTGCAATAGCATCATTAATCACGGACGGCGGTTTAATGCCTAATGCTTCATAAATTGCATGCCCAGCTTGCTTGGCACTACCGGATGCCTTATCTGTGCTTGTGGAAACACCTTGCATTGCAGTGGTGGCTTTTACATTAAATTCCGAAAAAGCTGATTTAGTCAGATCTACTGCTTGCTCAAGACCTTTGACTTTATCACCAGCCGCTTTAATCTCATTAAGCGTTACCGCTTCACTACTTTGCTCTAATGCTGAAAATGCATTTCTTGCTGTCAGTAATTCACGCTCTAAGGTATTAATACTATTGGTGCCAATACTGCCAATACGTTCAATTTCTTTGGTACTGAGGCTTGCGCCGTCACCCATACTTTCAATTGCACGGGTAGCAGTCTGCGCTTCCCCTACCACGCCAGTTAGATCTACAGCGCTAAAACGTTGCACCTGATTAATAGCTGATTGAGTAGCACCATCCACGCCCTTCATTGCATTGATAGCAACGCCTTGATAGTAGTTGAAGGCACTGGATGCTTCGTTAATGGCATCTTGAATGCTTAAAACACGCTGTTTGGCAATCTCAATATCTTGCAAGGTGCCATCAGTGCTTTGCAGTCGAACCAATTCAGCCTGAGCGGCTTTCAGTGCCAAATTCAGCTCATTAAGACCCTGCTCACCTGCACTAGACATTGCACGGAGTTCACCAGCACTGATTGTCGACTTATCGCCCAGAGATTCAATCTCTTTTGCGGCAGAGAAGAATTTATTGCCTAGCATTTCCGCCAACTGAACAGCGTCACCTGGAATGGCACTACCAAGCTCAAATCCAGCCTTATTGGCGTTATTTGCTGTCTCTTGAAGTTCACTACCCAAGCCATCAATCTTTCCGGCTGCCTGAACGGCTTGGCCCTGTAGATCGCCAGCAGCTTGAGATACCTCACCTAACTTTCCTTTAGCTTGGTCCGCTTTTTTCTGGAGGTCATCTGGTACAATTTTACCGACTTCTTTTGCTGTTTCTTCAGATGCTGTTTTAAGTTTATCTGATTCTATTTTTATCGCATCAAAGAGGGCTTTTGCGGTTTTTTCGGATTGCTGAACATTGGATACAAAGTCTTTGGTATCAGCATCCATTACTAATTTGAAGGTGAGTTCTTTTCCAGCCATGATGACCTCTGAATTTTAGGCACTTAGATTCTCAAATGAAGTGCAACAGAGATTAAATTATTGGAAAGAAGCAAGATGAGCTAGCATTTTGCTTCCGACCGACCAAAGTCAAAGTTGCATCATGAACTATACTCACCTTACCCAAGAAG
>NZ_JAGFXZ010000012.1 GCF_019038395.1 Acinetobacter sp. BY419 | reverse complement strand
CTCAAAAATTAGAAATAGACTGGTATTTCGCTGATCCTTATAGCGCTTGGCAACGAGGTACGAATGAAAATACGAATGGCTTAGTCAGACAATACATTAGAAAAGGAAGTGACTTGAATCAATATACGGATGAATACATTTCAGAAATCACTGACCGTATAAATCATCGTCCAAGAAAAAGACTCGGCTTTAAAAGTCCGAGTCAGGTATTATGGCAACAACATGGTGTTGCACTTCAAATGCTAATCTAAGGCATTAAAAAACCACCCGTAGGTGGCTTTATATTTATGTTTGATTAACTTCTGGCTTTTAAGCACGTTAAATACGCATTATTTTCAAAGTCAATCTCAGCTTTTAGTTGATTTTCAGGCACGTTGTAACGCGGCTCCTCATATGCTTCTACTACAAATGCCTGCACAATACCTTTAAGCTCTGGCTCCGCAGTACCAACAACCCTATCCATCATGTCTGTTATCGTGGCACCACGCTGGCGGCTATTCATTATTGCCCTAGCTGCACCTGCAGCGGATTTGCAGATAGACAGCCATTCTTGTTCAGTATATTTATTACCACTACTTACAGATGTTTTTTCCGAGACTGCCCGCCCAGGTTGCCCAGAAGTTTCTAGTTTTTGCTCAACCACACTCTTAGCAGCCACTGTTTCCTTCATGCTTTCATTTTTGATTGCATCAGGCTTTTCATGCATACGTCTTTGTTGGTGTGCAATCTCAGCCTGCTTCAATCTTTCAGCTGACGCCTTATTGCTTTGGTGCATAAAATAAAGCATGCCAGATGCAAGAATGAGAAGTCCAACAAATACATACTTCATCTATTGCCTCTCTTAAAGATTACGCCAAAGAATTTTCACAATTCTGTCTCGGCATAAAATGACAGTGTATTCTTGAAGGTCGACACTTTTCACATACTCAGTAGCAGCACAGTGAAGCCGCCCATCTTTTAGGACATAAAATCTTGGCTTACTTACTTCCAATTTATCCTTCAGTGCTTGATGAGAATCCCCAATTCTTACCAAATCACCAGATGGAGTGCGAATGCTGGTAGTTGTCCTTTCTGCATACGTGAACCCCGACACCAAACATAAAGCTAATAATAATTTTTTCACATTAACCCCCTAAATAGTTATTTTCACATCATAACTTTAGGGTGTTGCACTATCAATCAGAAACCATTTCTTTCTTGAATGACTCAAAGCCTTTTTTGTCAGACTGAGCTACACGTGCTGCAACGGCGCTATTGAAGATTCCCTGCTTATACAGCTTGTTTGCCGCTTTAACGTAGCTCTGGAATGCGCCGTAGGTCATTTGCATAATTTCACTATGATGGTGGCCCATTGATACCAGAAACTGGAATGAATCAAACCAAGTGGAGTCATCTTTCTTTTTGATGCCGCGCTTTGGATTCTCGTATTTGAAATAAGCTTGATTAACGAGAAGCACTGCTTTAAGTAGATCTTTAAATCCCTGCTCATCAGCGGCAAGCTTTACCAGTGATTCATGGTCCAGATCAGTGACGCATGCCATAGTCGAGATGACTTGTACTCCATGAGCATTGAATAGTTCTGTCAAAATCTCATCTGAATGATTCTGGTCTTTGATGAAGTTTTTCAGAACTTCAGCATGCATTGTCCAGGTATCAAAGTCTTTCATCTGGATCTGACGAACTTCAATATCATTGATTTTGATGCTTCGATTCGTTGCTAGGAAAAAATCATTCATGATGGGATCTCGGATATTAAAAAACCACCAGAAGGTGGTTTACTTGTGATAAAAAACTCTCAATATGAGTTCTAATTTTTTTCAACTTTAACTTTGTGTACGAGCCGATGCCCTGTATAAGACTCGTAACCTATAGCAATAATATCAATGACACCCTCGCTCTCTAAATTTAACAAGAGATGATAAATTTCCTGCATGTCATTTAGTTCGAAATTACTACCAATCCATTTAATAGCACCAGACTTCATATTTTCTATTTCTTGTTGAAGTTTATTGTAATCAACCATGGCTAGGCTCTTATTATCATTTTCGGTTAATTTATAACCTTGAATAGATATTTTCAAGCAAGGGTTCTTAACTTTTCGTTAATCAACTCAACAAAAAAAATCACCTGATAATTGCGCTTACATAAGCCTGCAGCGCCATAACTAAAATCTTGATCATCTTACATATAGGGACATAGCCAATACACTGCTGGCTTAGTCTCAGCTCTACACTGAAATTAAGTCTTAGATACGAAGAGGAAATTCAAATGAAAAAGTATTCGCATGTTCTATTACTAACTTTATTCGGATTTACTGGAACAGTAGCTATTGCAGATGAGTCTGTACCTCTAGAGGCTACTGCTGCTGCTGAAGCACAACAAATTGCTTTGGAATATGGGAATGGAAAAGATCAAAAATCCCACTCTTCAGATGAATAAACTAAAGCCCTCAATTGAGGGCTTTTTAATGTTCATACATATTCATATTTCAGAACGTCCAATTAACTCCTTGTCCTACTGTATGAATGATCAAAGTTATGGCAATTATCGCCAATATAATCACAACAACTTCAGCTTTGGTTGGCATGTTGAGTTCTCCAATTCTTATTCATTTGTATAGGAGAAAAATGAAAGACTCAATCACATTAAACTACATAAAAACTAACTATAAACATCAAGATTCAATTTGAGATAAAAAAACCCACTCTTAGAGTGGGTCAGTTTTGAGGATAATACTATTTTTTAAACTCAGTAATACTAATCGGCTTGCCTTTAACCAATTCTACAACACCTTCACCGCGCTTAAAGTGAATAGACACACCTTCATCATTTGCTAAACGTACACCGCTGGCTGCTACAGTTTGTTTTAAATGATGAACTTTGCCAGAGTTATCAATCATCTCTGCTGTTTCAAAATTATCAGATGACTTGAGTTGAATCGTTAGATCCATTGGCCCAACAAAGTTTATAACTTGCGTTTCTATTGTGGTGTTCGCATTCAGTGTTAATGAAGGAGATTCATGAGTAGGATAAGAATTACACCCTGTAAGTACTAAAGCTAAAAAAAAGCTACCAAGTAAATATTTCATTAAAAATAGCCTTATAGTCAAAAAAATACGAAATCGTATATTAGTTATTTGAACTAATGAAAAAGCTCTCACTTACATTTAAGCTACAAAATGGAAATATCAAGCGAAGGTTCTGTATTTGCTAATCTCAGCCAGATGCACAAGCATTCTTCCAAGATAATTCAAATTGCTTTTTTTCCGTCTTATTTTCTATAAGTACTATATTCTTCTCAAGAACAATAAATCGCTGGAAAGGAACATAACTATTGTCTGCTTGCTTATAGCTTACTTCTCCACAATCTCCCACTTGATTGCGAAATTTAGATGAATCTGGATTAGGAATAAAACTTCCAACCCATTCTCTTGATTCTCTTAACTGTTTTTCTTCTAATACCGTGGGATCGGTTTTTTGATCGTTAAACTCTTGTTTACTGCATCCTGCCAGTACAGATATGAATATCCAAATCCCTAGATTCTTCATAATTCCCTCCCGTAGACGAGCTAAACATTACAATACTTTTTAAGTTAATTTAAAACTAAAAAGTAATTTTATTAAAAAAACCTCCCGAAGGAGGTTTTTTTTAGATTTTGAATTGTAAATTATTAGAGAATCCAGTCACAACGTTGCCCTATTTTGTAAACGATGAATATTAAGGTAATTACCATTAGTCCAATCACCAAAAATTCAGCTTTAGTTAGCATTTCAATGCTCCATTGTTGATCATTCGCATGATAAACAAAGCAATCAATTAATAACACTAGAGTTACAAAAATTTATTGAAAGGTAAAATGATCTATGCAAAGAACCTGAATTAGTACCTTATTCGGCTTACTGGCAGTGCCTTGTTTCTGTTTTCTTTTCATTGTGGCAACCATTTTTATAGGTTCTCCCACTATGAGAAATAGATAGTGGCTTAAAAAAGGCACAAAAAAAGACGCTTAAGCGCCGTGGAGTTCTTTGTGCCTGTGTTTGTTAGACAGCTGCTGGAATCGTTACAACATGACCATAGAGACCTAATGCTGGATCTGATTCTTTAGTCATGTCTGATAAAGCCTGACCAGAGATTTCATATTGCCCTAACTCTTCATGAATCAATGGGAAATTGGTCTCAGGTGACTTCTTGGTTCGCCACAGTGTTACCGCAACATGGTCGCCATTTGCAGTATTAATCCCCTTAAAGAAGAGCTGATACTCTTTTTCAAAATCAGAAGCCAAAGTAGTGCGAGTTACAGCACCAGTTTCATAACTTGCCAGAATTGGCATGGTTAAGTCAGCCACATCATGGAAAATTACTGTGCCAAACTTGGCATCAAGTGTGTAGCTTTCCGGATCGACCGTTTTGGCTGTACCGCTGGTTGAATCCTTGAATGAAACGGTTTTCAGGTTATAACCATCAAGTTTGATTTCTTGACCCGCGACTACAGTACCTAAAGATACATCCGCTTCAGTTTTAGTTGCTACCGTATGATTCATACCCGATAGAATGTATTCAAGGTTCTCAGGAGTAACTTCTTCTAGTTGCCCAGAGAAGTTTACTGATGTGGTAGTAATCATGGTGAAGTCGGTAGTTCGCTTACCAGACATTGATTCCTGATGCTCAATGACATCAGCACCGATCTCCAATTCAAACTCGGGCACGTTACCAATATGGCGCATTGCACCAGCAACACCATTCACAATTTCTGCCAGGTAGAACTTACCATGTAGAGAAATATAGTTGTTCTTAGCCATTACTTTTCATCCCCTGTGCTTTTCTTGGCTGGAGCAGCTTTAGGTTCAGGTGCTTCCTGAATCACGCCATCTGCCACTAATTTTTTAATTTGTGCATCACTCAGTCCGCCGACCATATCGCCCTTTTGAAAGCGACCGACAGGCTGAGTTGCCTTGTACTGTTTTGCCATGACTGGCTCCTAAATGAATTTTTGTGATTCAAAAATAATCGTGATATATGCAAAGCCTGGACTGTAGCCATCTCGGACCGATATAAAATCCAGTGCGGTACGTGATGCTTGAGGCTGCCAGCCGGCAAGTAACTGAATAACTTTCTCAGTCAAAAGACCCACTTCATCACTTACTGCTCGACCATCAGTCATCTGAGATTGAGCATTGCGGCATGCCACCGTAACCGCCCACTGCTGGCCGATCTGGTTGATACTTCCACGACCTGCACTTGCCTTTTTATCTATACGGACAAAATTGACGTGTGCAGACGGCGTGACCTGTGACATCTCTGTCACACTGACTGAATTCAACGGCGTATAGATCTGCTTAAACTCTGGAATTTCTTTCAGCTTTTCTGCAATCTCATCACGCACCGCGAAGAAGGTGCTCATCTATAAAACTCCCGACAATATCCAAAATCATGACCTCATCTTCAGCATTAATACCGAGCTGGGTCCGTGGTGGTAGAACTGACTGTTTCACTTTGCGATACTGCCCACCCACTGCAAAGGTGATGTATTGGCCATTCCTGGGCAGGATTGTTGCGCCGTAATGCAGATGGGGTGCGTACACAACATCTGTACCCACCTCAACACCGCTTGAAAGAACATTGTGTGTGTAGGAATTCATTAGACGGCCAGTATCACGCAGTGTTTCACCAACGCCCACACCATCACGCCCTTGCAGCTTGGCTCTCCATGAAATCTTCCATGGGTTACCATCCACACCAGTACCAGTTAGAAACCGATGCTGAATACTATTCACAAGCCCAGCACCAATCTCATCAAACAACTGGTTCTTCAGCGAATCAAAGTTACCTAATTGATTCAGCACTGCTTCAATCGGTGAGCTATCGGCTTGAATGGTTATTGAGAAAGCCATAAAACACCTCACTTCATGCTGGGCATCATGTCTAAAGTGGCATCACCAAATACTCCACCGGTGTAACTTGTGCCGATGGGTGCTGTTGATGGTCTGCCTTTGGGTTGGTCGTCGCTGATTTGGTTACTGGTATCTAGAATTGCCAGTGAGTTTTTACCATCACGCACACCCTTTAAGAAATCTATCGCCATCCTGTAACGGACTTCGGTAGCTTCAGGTGCCTCCTCAAAATAAAGTTTATAGCGAGCAATTTCACACACTATTCGCTTTAAATTATTAGGCACATTTGGCAAGGGTAATGGGTAGCGTACTGCTAGATATCCGTCCACTTCCTCACAAGCATCTTGCAATGCTGTCTCTAATGGATCTGGAGCATCAGCAGGAAACATGCGTGCAAGGTTAAGTACGTTTTCACCAAATCGAGCGACTAAATCAGCTTTAGTCGCATACATAGGTCACCTACTTGGTTTCATCTGCAGGTTTTGAATCTGCTTTAGGTTTTGTAGCAGGTTTCGCCTTTTCAAGCTCAGCCACCTTTGCCTTCAGATCAGCAATTTGTTGATCGGCTTTGGCTTTTTCGGCATCTGCTGTCTTGTTGGCTTCAGTTAAGGTTTTATTGGCTGCAGTCAGCTCAGCATTGGCCTTTTCAAGCTCAGCCAAGCGTGCTGATATGTTGTCTGCCTTGGGCTCTTCAGGCTCTTGATATTCTTCAATAGCCCCGGATGCTAAAAGGGCCTGAAGTTGTTTAGCTTCAAGCCCCTCTATTTCCTGACCTGGACGAAAGTGCCCGATCGATTGTTTTGCAATATACTTTGGCATTTGATTCCCCTTAAACGAAGCCGCGACCGCCGACTAAGCCATTCTTGTTGTTTGGAACCGCAAGTGGTGATGACTCAGCAAGCATCTGAATACTTGAAGGGTTCTTTTCCTGCCACTGACCCAAATAGAATTCCAGAGCTTGGCCAAACGCTTCAACGTTTTGCAATGCACAATGTGCAATCCAGCCATTCGCATCCGAAACAAGACCAAAAAAGTCTTCAGGAATAAAGCGATCAGAGGAACCACCCATATTGTGGCTCACGTCATAAGTCCAGATTTCAATATTATCCACTGTGCCACGGAATTGAGGCTTATCAGCTTGATCGAAAGTCGGAGTTAGTGGAACGCTAATACCAGCATACGGCGCAATGAATTTTTCTTTAAACTCTGGATCCTTGATTAAGGTGTTGTATACCTTAGAAGTGGTCAGAGCCATGATAGGTGATGTACCTGAATGCTCGATAGACAAGTCAATCATGGCCTGAATGTCTTTTACTGGTGTTGCTCCAGCCTGTCCCCATTTGATTAATGGTGCGTAGTTACACGCTGGATTACGTTCATAGTCCACTTCGTACATCGGGAAATCTGCAGAGGCAAAAGTGGTTTTACCGTAGAGAAGCACGTCACGCGCAATTAATAGCTTTCGGTTTTCAATCGACTGACGCAGATACAATGCTTTTTGAGCTTGATCGATCAGTAGCAGATCCGCATCAGATAAACGATTTGAACCGGTGGCAATTACGCCGAACTGACGTAAGCGTGCAATCAGCGCCGTGTTCTGTACTTCACTCGGCATCACCGTCATCATCGGTTTTAGGTAAGCCGGCTTAACGAATTTCACGTTACCAGATTCACCTACTTTGATCTGACGGCCAGCTGCAGTCGGAGTCACAAACGGCGCAAGTGGAGTTGCTGTATTTAGCTCACCTACTGGAACTTCTTTTTTAGTGTACGAAACACGCTGAGGGAAAAAGCGATCCATCAACCAAGTATCTACCTTTTGAGTAGTGTCAGTTAAAAGAACCAGCTGCGGAACATCCAGTAATTCAACCGGTGCATTCTGAAATGTAAAAGTTTGACTCATGTCTTAGTTCCCCACGACCTTACGAAGTTCGATTTTGTTTTTTAATGCCTGTGCACGCACAGCATCATATTGAGCGGTAGTCAACGGCGTTCCATTCACTGTAACTTCTGCAATATCAAATGCACCTTGTACATAGATCGGCATTTCCAAATTATTAACAGCATGGTAAGTAGCTTGCTCTACAGTGAAATCTGATACAGCGATAACATTCCAGTCTCCCACCACCCCTTCAGTGACTACCGGATGGTCAGCTAGGTTATTAGCACCCACATTCAGTAAATCCCCGCGCTTGTACGCCGTTGCTGTTTTTGCTTTGGCATTCTCAGTACGTACACCATCACCCACTACCAGCTGTTTATTCTCAATAGTGCCTGTTACTACCTGGCTCATGATTTAGCTCCTTGTTGTTGTGCTGCGGCAAATTGGCTGAAAGCCTGATCAAGCGCAGAACCTTGTGGTGCATGTCCACCACCTTGTCCACCGTTCGCTTGATGACTAAACAAATGTGCAAATGCCGGATTTACACCTGGTGCAGGCTGTGGCTGTTGTGCAGCTGGTGGTTGCTGGCTACCTGCCGAGAATTGGCGAAGCTGCTTGGCTGAGAATGCAAATGCAGATTCATCAAGCTTTTTCATTTCTTCAACATCTTCAGCGCTAAACTCTTTGCCCAAGTCTTTACCTAATGCAGTGATTTCAGCTTCACGTTTTGCAGCGGCGAACTGTTTGTTTTGTTCAGTCAGAGTATTCACCTGACCTTCCAATTCTGTAATTTTGGCCTGAGCCTTTTCTAATTCGGTCACATCTGTGTCCTCTGGTTGATTAAATTGTTTTGGAGAGTGACTGGCTGCCACTGCGTTTGTGTTGTCATCCGCACAGAAAGACACTTCACGGATGCGACCACCACGGAAAATCGCAACAGGCGCTTGGAATGTTCGACCATTCACAATCACCGAGCCTTCTTTGACCTCTTCAACTGTGGTTGGGTAGATTCGAACTGACATTTGCCACGGAAAATCATCATCAGAATCTTGAGCGACTTGAGTGCCAAACTCATTTGAAAGTAAATTACCTTCAATTTTCAGACCTTCGGCATGGTTAACAGAATGAGAGTTAATTGCTCCAGCACGCTGACTGGTTCGATGTTCGAGTAATGCAGGGATACGACCTTTGATTTGAATGGAATCAAGATCAAATACAACTTTGTCCCAATACCAATGGTCTGTAATTGCCTCACCGCTATAAGCAATACCCGAGAAGGTACGTTTCTTTTTTCCATCTTCAGGCTTGTCTACACTGACTTGGCCTAATTGGAAGCAAAACTGGTCTTGCTCCTTTTTTTGCTTTTCATTTGGATCTGGCATTTTCATGCTCCATAAAAAAACCACCTTTAATAGGTGGTCTTGAATGATTGTGTTTTTAAATACTTCGAATTAATGCCAAGAGTTTTTCTTCAGTTTCTTTGGTGTGATCATAGAACACTGAGTTCTCATTTTTAAGAGCAGAAGCCAATGTATCAATAATTCGCAACTTCTCTTCTAATGAGTAGTTGGATTTTAAGTCGGTGCCCACAGAAGCATCATTGCCTAGCGCTCGACTTCCATTTGATACATCGGGATTTATCGCTAGAGCATTTGAGCCGAAACCACGACCTAATTGATGACAACCGCCTTCATCTACTTTTAAAGCACCCATCAAAAGCATTAGAAGATTTGCTCGATCCTCTTTTGATTCCGCAACAATTGAGTCGATATTCAATCCAGTTAATGACATGCCATTTTTATACAGGACACTCATGCCATTTTTTAAAATAAGCTTCATTTAATTCACCAATGCTTTTAATGTGTAAACCATCTGCCCTTCAACCGCTTTAATCGAAACAACCTCAAACGACAGTCCAATTGGAAATAAAACACCATTACCGGCATTCAACATATCCAGATCGATACCGAGACCTTTAGCATTCTCAATCTTAATCACGATGTCCCCAGCACTTTCAGCCATCAGCAACGGCGCATTAAACTGGATTGTCTGCCCTACCTGATATGCAGCTACCTGTTGAAGTGTCGCAGCACCCACCACGGTTGAAGCTGCATTGCTTGCCACAGCTTGAATTACTGCCATATCGATACTCAGCCAGCGCTTAAGTACGTCATCAGCCAGAGAGCTTGGAGTAGAGTTTAAGTAGCCAGTCAGCGCTGAATCATTACCCTGAACATAGTCCAGAAAGGTGCGGATTGCACTTGGCCGGATACTTGGATCTAGTGGAATCACTGTATTGGCCACCGTATCGAATAGATCTCGAGTTTTATCATCCATCGGAGCAAATAGACTGGTGAGCTTTTTACTCGCCGTCCATTCTGCCCTGATGATCTCTTTTTGCTCAAGCAAATACTCTTTATCCAAGGACGAAGTACTGATCTTTTTATCCACCAGTGATTCAAGTTCACCAAACTGTAATGGATGAGAACTCCAATCCAAAGCCTCGGCCACTTCCGGCAACTTATCATCAGGTGTAATGCCGTATTTCAGTGCCTGCTTCTCAGTTAAGACAATCACGGTGCAACGACAACGAAACCCCAGCGGCGGGTAATGTGTCAGCCAAAATGGGTGATCAATCGGCAACACAATCCGATTCAAAGCCAAATGTGCCGGACGCACCCGGCTATCATTGATCGCCGAATACATCAGATAAGATCGCTTAGCCTTATTCCGTTGCTGTTGTTGCCACCGACCATGACCGTAAGCACTCTGAATATTGGTACGAAACACATTGTCCAAGTAGTGCTTTGGCAGAATTATTTCAGATTCTTCGATCAGCTTCTGGAAATCTTTAAAGGTACCGCCGTCGGCAATGGATTTATTCACCGCCTTAATAACTGTTTCAATTTGCTCAAGACTCGATAGAAAACTAACCGTAGTTGCCATCTGTCGGGTCTTTAGGTCCATCGAATAGAACTCATCAGGTAGCACGATCTTTTTACTGTGAGCGTACCGAAGCGCTTCAAGGAATGTGACTGGTTGCATAGCTTACTTCCCATTTTGAGCGGTCACATATCCCAACACATCTGCAGCATACAAAGCCTGATCCAGATTAGCTGTGAACTGAGTCTGAGTTGCACCAGGTAGTAATTGCATCAGGTTATAAGCCAGACTTTCAGGACTATCAGACTTGAATACCAATTCCTTGATTTGATCCGGTTTCAGTAACTGCAATTCACCTTGATCATCAGTCAGCTCTTCAACTTCCTGCTGTTCTGGCGAGAGCTTGTTGGCTGATGCTTTAAAGTTGAATGCCTGGTGAGGTAAAGCAGTAAATTGAGTGAAGCTAGTAGGCACCGGCTCATTCAAATCCCCTTCTTGTAGCCCATACTCACGAACAAAATATTCTTTAGACAGATTTGCACCCGCATTCTTAAGATGAACATCACGCTCTGCTTGGTCCTTATTAAGCGGTTTTGGCTTTTCACCAAGCATGACCTTGTATTCACCCCACTGATTCAAGGTACACAAAGCATCAACCACTGCTTGTAAGGTCGGAGTCACCAATCGAATATCAGATTTTAATTTGTCCATCCGTACATTTTCATGTACCTGTCCTAATGCACGGCTACCAGTTCCATCGGTACCACTGGTGAGCGTCTGCCCTAATACGACCTTCTGAATCTGTCGAATTAGCTGATCATTGAATGATTCAAAAGCTGCACCTGCAGATCCATTTGTTCCTGGTGCTGAAAGGATTTGTACATCATCCTCTATATCAATTGATAAGACACTTTGAGCATGAGCATTTAATAACGCCCTACTCATATCATCAGTTTCAGTGTCTTTGCACTTACCGAGTAAGATCGGGGTCCCAAAACGTTCCAGGAATTTAGCCCAGAATTTGAAACCGTTTTGCTTGAAGAAGAATAGCCAATACAATGTGGCCAATAGCGCCTTTCCATATGGCTGCTCATAAGTAGCTTTACGGCGCGTTAAAAAGAATTTGAATACCTGGTCTACTTCATGCTCGGCACCAATGCCTTCTGGTCGATAAATTAATCGGCCATCATTCTTAGGCTCAAACCACTGCATTGGCTTTTCACCAATCCACTGCAAACCGATATAACCTTCTGGCTTTAGCTCATATACTGCTTCTTGGACTGAGTAACCAAAGAACAGCGCATTCATGGCACCGCTAGCAATTTCATGAAACCATTCTTTCAATACCAGATTCAACATCTCGGCTTCTTTGGTATCACTCGGCTCAACTCTCAACGGCGTTGCTAACAGTGCATCTACACGGGTTTCTGTGGCTTGTGCAATCTCGTCATCATCAAGCAGTACACGCAATCTGTGACGAGTAATGCCTGCTTTGCGAAGTACTTCATCCGTATCCGGTTGCTTGCCAAAGTTCACCAAAAACTGAGTGACTGCTTCTTGAGTGTATAAATTACCGTAAGACAAAGCCTTCTTTGACGCTTTGTCCTTTTTAGACTTTGCCATGTTTTTTCCTTATCAATAGGTTCGAGTACCCGCGCCAGATGGTTTTTTACCAACTCTTGCTTCGTTCAACTCATTAAATGCATCACTACCAGCATCCACCTGGTCATCATGTTTACCATTCGGAAAGTTTCGCAATTCCTCAATGAATGCTTTATTCCAGTCACCGCGAAGCATTTTTACGTTTCCTACGTTGACCTGGGCTGCAAAAGGCTGAGCACGGGTAATCTTGTCACCTGACACTGTTTCAGCTTTTACATTGAAACCAGATAACTTAGTAATGAAGTTTTTTGCTTGAGCTTTACCGGCTTGTCCGGGATCTTGAGGTAAGCGAATGGCAACTGATTTACCATCCATCTCGGCAGTTTGTTTGATACGTTTTTCAACGCCGTCGGGACCTAGCTGTGCATGCTGTACATCGACGATATAGATATAACCATCTCGGCTTTTGGCCTCCCGTACACCTGCTGTGAAGTCACCTTCATTTTCAGAAGATGCTAAATCCCATGCACGTACTTGGTGGGTAATATCCGCAGGCAATGCATCCACAATTTCAATATTGTCAGGTTTAAAAAAACCACCGGCTGGTGGTGATGGTCTCTGACGATATTGGCCTGCAAACACATAAGACGCAGCTAATTCCATTCGTTCAAGCGTTTCAATGCTATGTTTAGCTGGCCATAGTGCTGATCCATCCGGCTGAATCGCTGAAAGACATAAGTGCTCCCATTCCTCACCATTACCACCGTCAAGTAGCCAGCCTGCCAAATCTTCCTCATGCAAACGCTGCATAATGACAATGATGGGTGTATCTGGTGAGTTGGTGCGAGATTCGAGCGTATCTTGAAACCACTCAATTACACCCTTACGGATCGTATCGGAGCGGGCTTCACTCGCTTTATGCGGGTCATCAATAATGACAGCCCCACCAAAAGTATTTCGAAGCTTTCCCGCACCATAGCCTGTGATCGTACCGCCTGTACCTTGCGAATAACACACCCCACCTTTAGAGGTTCTCCAATCGTCTTTAGCCTTACTATCATCACGTAGTTGAAAGTCAGGAAATACACGTTTGTAGGCTGCTTCTTGCACCAGATTTCGTGTCTGAAAGGCATTATTTGCTGCAAGCTTGGCTGAGTAGCTGACATGAATAAATTCACTATCAGGTGCTTTACCAAAACACCAGGCCATGAAATTAATCACTGCTAATTCTGTTTTGGAATACCGAGGCGGAATATTAATAATCAGCCTTTTGGTTTCACCGCGATACACCTTCATAAGTGCATCACATACCACACGATGGTGCCAGTTATGCAGCCACTTGTACTTGCGCCGTTCCTTAAACATAAAACGCGAAAAGAAATATAGATCTTCTTGAGCTTCAAGCTGAATCGCTAATTCCCGTGCTGGGTCAGTATTCATTTAGAACTCGCTCCCGTGCTTTCAGGTAGCTATCCGTAGGTACATTCTGATTAATGGTTTCTATCGGCTTACCGTCTTTACCAGTGATTTCCTGCTTGGTCACACGCCCATCTGTCTCTTGAAAGGCTTGCTTCAGTAGATTTTGCTTTGCACGCTTATTTCGTCCAGAGTCTTCATACATTTTTTGAAGTTCACGTAAACGAAAAGCCTTGTTAGCAATTGCAATATCTTCAATATTCTCTCGGAAGTCCTTACGAGTGCGCTCAAACAGTTCCTTCAGTTTTTTACTTAAGTTACGCCCAGCCACCTTGGTTGGATCGTAAAGTGCAACCTGCTGCCTAGTAATTTCAATCTTAAAATCTTGCTTTACAGCTTCCACTACTTGTTGAGGGGTTTCAAAGCAAGCAAGAGACTGAACGATAAAGATTTTTACAGGCTCTTTTAGTGCTGCCATAAACACCTCTTTGTATAGCTACGTATAGCAAGACAGGCAAAAAAAATGAGCCTTTTCAGCTCTAACCAATCACACAGTTCCCACAGCATGCCGCCATACTTGCCTCCGATACAAACGGCGCATTCTTGGCGATTTCCAAAAGCCGTTTAACAGATTCGTCTGCACCCCATCGTCTGGCCTCACCAAAGAACACTTCGACATCATGGCCAGCCAGGTAATGCTTAGGCAGTCCAGTCATATCGCTATAAATGATTTCGCCATCTTCATCCCGCTCAACACCGATGTGATACAGCTCATGCTCTATTAAACGGCAGAACTCACGATCTGAGGCTTGTTCACAGAATGTGGCATCTACAGTAATAAGGTATTGAGGTACAAAGCCAAACCAGTCTCGCATCTGTTGTTCCTGACGTGCTTTCTTCCAGCCACCCTGGTTAAACATGACCTTTTCACATTGACCCAGCACCATACGTTTTTTCGCTACGGCGGCAGATGAAGCCCAGGCGAATGCAAGAAACTCTTCATTGTCATGGAGTAGTTCAGCAATATGGTCATGATCTGGGTTATGTAGTTCACCACCTAAAGTTAGCCAGTTATTCACAACCCATTCTTTAAGCTCTGGTGCTGGTGCTAAGCGAATGGCTTCTTCTTCCTCGGCCTGATCAATCAGATCCGTCGGTGGGAATGGTCTGAATTGTTCCATGTGATGCCTTTAAATTTCTCAGCCACTTAGTAGCTCGGCCCATGTTGATATCATTAATTTCAAAACGCTGATATCGATAACCCATTTCTTCAGCGTGATCATAGCGATCTATGCTCCAAGCTTTGGTTGCCAGTTTACCTTTACGGCCACCCGACCAAGGACCGCCAGCGATTTCTATGAGGTATCGATATTCGATAAGGTGCAAATCAAAACGCCAGTGCTTTGTACTTTTAAAATGAAAGTATTCTTCATATTTGATTTCCATCCGAACAAGGATTTCTTTCAATCGATCGAAGACTTCTAGGTATTTCTCACCAGCTTTAGGTAGTGGTCTGGTGCGTGGTTTCTTTTTAATTGGAGCTTTGGCGGTTAAGCATTTATAGAGGTCTATATCCATTAACATCACCTAATAAAAAACCATCCGAAGATGGTTTTATACTTAGTCTTGAGCCATTAGCCACAAGATGCCTGAACGATAATTTTAGTTTGTGGGTCAGTTACTACTGTGACTCTTTCTAAACGGTAATCTAAAGTTACCGGTTGACCAGGCGCTACCATGCGTACAATTTCAGCCTTAGTCTTGGCTTTAATAGTTGCTTCAGATAAGCCAGTTTGCCCAACAAGTTTTGTTGCTTCCTCTGCTACACAGCTAGTCATCGTATTTGGTTGATGAGAAGGCATCTGTTCAGGATTATTTGCACACGCCGTCAATGTAACTGCAGCTATAAGTAAAGATAAATTCTGGATAATTTTCATAAGCTTCTGTCTTTATCATATAAAAGCAGGATCATACCTAAGACGGCGTATATGAGCCTAGCCATATCAACAATGTTAATACACTAATTATTACTATACTTATATCTTTTAATTCGGCTATTTAACTTCCTTCAAACATTCCGACATTCTTTCTTATAGAATGACAATGAATGACACATGAGTTGTACCAGCGTAAAAGTGGCATTCTGATTTGGATTATTAAGCTTTCATAATGATATAAAGCATTTTTAGTATTTATAGGGGGAAGTGACTATGACTTTCATTAAAAACATTTTTTTAGGTGTGGCAAGTATAATACTGCTAGTGGCTTGCTCACCTGGAAACAAAGATCGGGGAACGATCACCGTCCACAACAAAACTGAAACCCCTGTTTATAATGTCAACTTCAAATACACAACTTCAAAAAGAGTCGATGCCATTGGTGATTTAACGCCAAATGCTTCATATCAGTATGAAATACAGTATTCAGATACGGAAGACTCAATAACTATTAATTATACGGACAAGGATAAGAAAAATTATTCTGAGTCGGTAGTAGCATATTCTGCAAAATATGATAAAGAGAATATTATATTTAATATTGAGTAAATTTTATAAAATTATATATTATCAATCAATATCTTACATTTATCACTCAACATTAAGGGTTGAAGGTAAAGTATAGCTATGAGGATTATCGCATCATTCCGTCTTGCTTCTAGGATGTCCATATTCACCACCAATAAGAAAAGAATAACCCCTCAACATTTCTGCGAGGGGCTTTGTTTGCCAAGTATGTTTGGCGAATTTTCGGTCAAAAAAAAGCCTGTTTCTTGGGGAAGACGCAGGCTTATAAGTACATCTATTTTTCTATATCTGTTGATTTATATTATTCATTATACATTAAATATTATTGAGAATCATTTGCAATAAATTCCAGATTAATTATCCAAAAAAAAACCTCCTTTGGTGAAAGGAGGCAGAAATTGGAAAGAAACTACAGCGATAGAATCTTTGGAACCATTCTAGCTGAGATTATTTTTTATACAATAGTGAAATATTGTTTTATTTATGCAATAAAAAGCCCACATCATGAGAGACAATGTGGGCTCCCCCTATCATTTGCGCTGATTTGGGTAAATGTGTCACCAAAGTTGACAACGTCAAAAGGATAGCTGGATTCTTAAGTCATTACCAGTTCATTACCTTTATACATTTATTTATAAAGTATTTTTAAGAATATACCTATTAAAAAGCCCTCTCCGCGGAGCTAGACGCTACTCACAATCACACACACCTAACATGCACGGTCTGCTTGACTTGCTTTCAATCCTTTTTAGGCCGGGACGCTACTCCCTGGTCTAGATTCCCGAAGGAAGTTTACTCGATGGCATGTTCCACTGGTCAGCACTCCAGTAGGTATAGGCCGCCTTTTTACGGGCAATAAAAAAGCCCACCTTTCGATGAGCTTTTGCACTTCGTCTCTAACAGTATTATAGAAAAATTTCCTGAAAAGTCTGGCGTAGGTTATCTATATCTTTCTTAATCAAACGAGAACTATAGACAAGAACAATGGATGAATATCTGAGGTCATAAAAATCTCTTTTGTATTTTAGTCGTTTAAAAAAACAATAAAAAAACCCAGCCTGGGTAGACTGGGTTATAAACTTTGAATCTTTTTCGTTGGTAGCGGGAGCTGGATTTGAACCAACGACCTTCGGGTTATGAGCCCGACGAGCTACCAGACTGCTCCATCCCGCATCAACGAGTAAGCTTTATACGTCATAAGCAGCATCAAAGCAAACTTTATTAGAAATAAAATAATTTACAGAAAAAATTAAATTAATTAAGCACCTTAACCCATCATCGGCTCAGTCTTAAACAATAGATGAGAAGCCTGATAAAGCTTCAATCTTCTTCTCTCATCTTCTAAAAAAGCCGTTGGCTCTTCTAACCATGTTGATGCTCGAGAATCAAAATCTGAATTACGTAACCTCCAATCAGAAATTGAGCCATATATAAAAGTATTATCGGCAAATACCAATTTTGCTTTATTAGAAACGTTACTTACAAGTACTTTGTGGGTTGGTAATGAGCCAAATATACTTATTTGAGTGTATCGGTATTTATAAAAATCTGACATAAAACAAATTACTAAATTAGTAACCCACTATACCATCTACAATATTAAAAAAGCTCGCCATTTGGCGAGCTTCTTAACTGTGCAACTTACATACTTCGTGCACTATAAACGAAATATGCCATATCGTGGCATGCCAGTCAAATACTATTCGATTCTTAATCGCTTATCATGTCCAGCCAAGTAAAACTTACCCGCATAGATCATATTTCGCAGAACATTTCGACCCAATTTAAACTCATCTTCCATTCTGCGGTCAGATAGTCCACGTACATTACGCTCTACAAATAATTGAACCGCACGCTTACCTGACTCACAAACCGAACTCGACTTATTAAAATCAACAATCAACTTCCGCACCTGTTCAGCTTCAAAATCATTAATTTGACAAATGACTTGATCCTTACGTGGTGCAATCCCTTTGTTATTTTCACAGATCAGCCAGTAGATCTGATTGACTCTTAGGGAATCTGGTTCATTACCTGACTTCATACGTGATATCTGGATGTATGCCCCATACTGCTTAAGCCACTCTTCAACAGTAAATTTCGCCCAATCCATTACTTCTGCTTTCACCGCTGCATTCATCCCAAATCCCCTACCATCTTCTCTATCTGCTGGATCGCGTGACCTGACTTCACTTGATCCGTACTAAACCGTATTACCTGAAAACCCATTATTGTTGCTGCGTTATACTTTTCCATGTCCCCAAGGTAGCCTTTACCCCTTGTGTGCCTTCCTCCATTCCAGATCCCGCCTTCCACCTCAACCAATATCTTTTTACCCACCAAGTGAAAATCAGCTCTCCACTTCCGTGCCTGGTGAAACTCGAATTCTTGTTGGAACTCAATTTTCAAAGCTTTAAGTTCTTTGGCCAGCTTCGCTTCAAACTCATTCGATACCTTTTCACTTTTAACCTTAGGGCGTTTCGAGCGCCCTTTCGGTCTGATAGCTTTTACCATTTTCTTGTATTCAGCGATTGAATAAGCTTTCAATGCTCAATTCCTTTTGCTAAATCCAAGAAGAGTAATTTTGCTGTTGCCGTCAAAGTGAATCCTTGTGGTGTCTCCCCATCTTTGGCCACTAATCCCCAAGTCACCAGTCCATTCAAATAGCGCTGCAAGCTTCGGATAGAAATTCCCATATTGGGTTCAATCGCTTTATGGATCTGTTTTACAGATACACGCCCTTTGGTGGATGACAGAATCTTGAAGATCATCAGGTGCATGTAGGTTCGATCTGCTTCAATCAAGCTGCGTCTCCTCTTAGTAAACCGTTAAATCCAACCTGTTTCAGGTAGCTTTCCCATTTCTTGGCCTGTTCAGGTTTCTCGAGTTTCACTGCAATACGAGCAGCAAGTTTTTCATAGGACTCACCAGGTTCTGCATACTTGCCTGCGAACTCCGGATGGTTTGCAAGTTTCTGAGCAAAGGTTTGAATCTGTTTTTCAGTCAGGTATTTTGGTTCTGCAGAAGATTTTGCATTTGTGTCTACACCAGTTTTTGAATACTTGGTTCGGTAGGCATTGATCAACCAGTCTGCAAAATGAAAATTCATGAGTTCATCACAAAGAATTTTTTCAGCGTTGTAGATTTCGAACGCACGTTTCTCACGTTCAGCCCAGGTTGAATTCATGAGCATCTCAAAATCCAAATCGGGATCTGCCAAAAATATTTCCTCACGAAGTTTTTTAAAGCAAAGCCACCCTTTTTTATTTTTAGATTCTAATGGGAGATTCATTGGGAGATTCTGTGTCCCGTTAACGGCACTATTCAAAGTCCCGTTATTGGCACTATTCAAAGTCCCGTTAACGGAATCATTCCGTTTTTGGTACTGTTCCGTTTCCGGTACTATTTCAGACAAATTTTTATCCTGTAATAGTTCCGTTTTTGGCACTCTTTCCCGACCATTCACTCCAATCAGTCGATAGACCTTTACGCGCTTTGTAGAACCTTTGCGCTCACCTGTATCTGCAATTAACTCGTCTTCCAATAGTTCAGCAATGATCTTCAGTACGGTTTTACGTTCAAGGCCTGTATCTTTTTCCAGACGTTGCATACTCGGGTAGCAGCAATGATCTTCACCAGCACGATCAGCTAATGAAAGCAGAATGAGGCGTTTCAGTGGTATACGACAACCACCTTTCTTTTCGCTCAGTTCCACTCTCCAAGCCCAGTTTGAAGCATCTAAGCTCATATCATTCCCCGTCCCTATTTTCGCCGGCTTCAGCCATCACTCTGCTCGAACCAACTGGTTTGACGTATGCAGCATCAGGAGCCAAGCCCAGTTCAAATTCATGTGCTTCAACTTCCTCAAGCAAGCATCGATTTACTTGATCTGTTGTAGTCGCTTCACATTTGAAAGAACCTTGATGTTGTGCTAAATTTGATCTCATATTCATTGGTTCCATGATTAATGAATCGAACAAGCCTGACCTCGACCGTCAGGCTTTTTCATTTTGTGTGAATTTATGCATTTGTTTGCTTAAAGCCATATCTGCTGCTTTAGCGTTTTCAATAATGCGGTTAAGAATTTCACTCGCTTCTGCATACTCTTGCGGTGTTACCATTCCATCTTCTAAAACTTCATAAACCTTTTGATTTGCTTTCCCTGTTTCAGAGTTCATTTGAAGTAATGCTTCCACAATAGTCATCTGACGATGTGAACCTTCTCCACCTGATGGCATAAGAACAAAACCAAGCATATGCGCCCAAACTTTCAGAACCACGGGGTTTTGGGTCAAAAGCATGATCGCCTCAAACTTCTTGAGACTTGGATCATGGTTTTCCATATTTGGATTGCCATAGTTGCAAATCGTCTTGTGCGCATCACCAGTGACTTGTGCAATGTCCTTTGGATCAAATCCTTCAGATTGATTAATCATCTGGTGAATCGCTATTCTTGTTTCTTTCTTTAGAATCATGTGAATCCCTGTTTTTGTTCACGTTTATTTTGTTTTATCAATGAGTGATAATTGGCTTATGGATCTGGTTCAGGTATATAGTTTTTCGATTTCTTTAAGCGAAGAACATAAATCAGAAGCTTTAAATTTTCC
Organism: Acinetobacter sp. BY419; assembly: GCF_019038395.1. Classification (GTDB taxonomy): domain Bacteria; phylum Pseudomonadota; class Gammaproteobacteria; order Pseudomonadales; family Moraxellaceae; genus Acinetobacter. The sequence continues at coordinate 62,939 of NZ_JAGFXZ010000012.1, read as the reverse complement.
GCCTGTGACTTTTTGAGCACGAGCAGCAACTTTTTCAGACATCTGCCATTTACCGTTGACATAACCACTAATGGTGCATTGATTTATCTGTAGGGCATTTGCGGCAGCTTTTTGGCTTCCAAAATGCTCAACTAAGGCTTGATATTGGATTTGCATCCTCATCCTCTCATCAAAATATAAGTATCCTTATTAATATATTAGTTTTCTAATATTAATTCAATAAGCATTCTAATTTGATTTAATATTAGTGCACTAATAAGCTAAACACATTCATCACCAAGGTGCGTCGTAATGCTTAAGGACAGACTAAAAGAGGCTCGTAAGAAAGCTAATAAATCTCAAAAAGATGTTGTTGAAGCAATTGGAATAACTCAGTCCGCTTTAAGTCAGCTCGAAACAGGAAGAGTCGATTCCTCTTCTCATTTACCCGCAATTGCAAATTTTTTAGGCGTGGATGCTTACTGGCTGCAAACAGGTGAACACCCCACATCCATCAAGGATCAGGAATTTCAGAGGGTATCTGCATGGGATGAGAAAACACCTCTTGAAGATGATGAGGTGGAGATCCCTTTCTTTGAGGACTTTAGTTTTGCATGTGGATCTGGATCAATAAATGAGCACATCGCTAATGAAAAGCGTAAGTTACGTATTCCAAAAACGACATTAAGAAATCTGTCAATTAGCAAGGACAATGCTGTAGCAGCAACTGCGACTGGTGATTCAATGTCCCCAACAATTCAGGATGGAGACACTATTCACATAGATATAGGCCGTAAAGAAATTAAAGATGGTCGAATATTTGTAATTTGTATTGGTGGTCTTCATTACGCTAAGCGTTTGTATAACCTTCCTTTTGGAGGTGTCAGAATAGTATCTGATAACTCTGTGGAATTTCCTGAAATAGTATTAAGTGCTGAAGAGAAATTGTCACAAGACTTCCAGGTAATCGGTTGGATATGGCAAATCACAAGAATAGAAAAATGGTAGTCAAAATTTTCAATCTTAGAACCACTATAGATAACTAAGAATTAATTAGTAACGTCATTAATGTATGCAGAAAGATTTAACTAAAAGCTACTTGCCATTCAAGGCAAAGCTAATATTCCAGAGGGGAAAAACATGGATAATTTCGTACAAAAATTAAAAAATCATATCGAGCATGTAAAAAAAGTGGGTGTCCATTGCTCAACGGAAGAGACCACGAAGCAAGCGCTAATATTACCTTTATTGGATATTTTGGGTTTTAATCCATATGATCCCACAAAGGTTCTTGCAGAGTTTGCAGCTGATTTTCCGGGAGTTAAGGCAACTGAACGCGTAGATTACGCATTATATTGCAATAGTCAGCCTGTAATGTTTATTGAAGCTAAGCCTTATGTTGCAGATCTAACCAATCATGCACCACAACTATCAAGATATTTTAACAGCAGCCTAGGTGTAACTATTGGTGCTATTACAAATGGTCGTGAGTGGAGATTTTTTACAGATCTAATAAACACCAATGTTATGGATGAAAAACCATTTTTAACAATTGATTTCACAAAAGCCGATCCTGAAGATCTAACACAGTTAGCCGAATTCAAACATGATAATTTTCATGCGGAAAAATTAAGATTTTTTGCTGAAGAAAATCAATATATCCAACAATTTAAGTCTGTGATCAAGAGAAGTATCAATGAAGTTGATATTGATTTTGTTCGGTATGTTGCACAGCAGGCAAACATTCAACGCCAGCTTAACACTAAATTCCTTGAATCAATTCAACCTTTTGTTCAGCAAGCTGTACAGCAGGCTATCAGTGATACCGTTGTCAAAGGCTTATCATCTCCAACAATCATTACTGCTCAACCAGTGGAACAGAAACCAGTTGAGAACCAATCTAAGATTGTTTTGGAAGCTCCTGAGCCCGACTTTATTGTGCATCCTGACAATGAGAAAATCATTACTACAAAGGATGAGCAAGATTTACTGCGTATCGTAACTGAGCTCTTCCCAGATATTGAAATTGAGGGGCGTGATACAGAAAGCTATTACTCTGTTTTATACCAAAATAAAACCAACAGATGGTTGTTTAGATATGATGTGAATCGTAAACGACCAACTATTCAATTTAATGTCTCTGTTGACGAAACGCGCAAAGCCGAACTTGAGCGCGCTGGCTTGGAGATCCAAAACAACGGGCAAATCTTTATAGAAAAGCCGGAACATATTTATAGAATGGTAGGCATTCTTAGAGATAGCCTTGAATATTGCATGAATGATGAAAACTTTAAGCGCGCTTCTAGCCAATAAACTCTGAAAAAAGCCGCTATATGCGGCTTTTAATAAAGAAGCACCCCATAAACAAAAAACTCTTGAAGAGGAAAGCGCAATGATCGCAACACTTAATAAATCCAAAACTGCGCTAATGATTAATCGTCAAGAGTTTAAGTTGGCATTAAGTAAAATCGGTGAAGGGGTTGATAAGCAAATAGCTTCGCTTAAGAAAGCCAAACAAAGCTATGACGCTGCTGAAATAGCACGTGAGGTCATTAGTGAAGCAAATATCTTTGAAGCTATTATTGAAGGCTTTAACGAAGCAGAAGAGACGAATCTAAAGCTGACCGACATAACCAATCTTGAGGTGGCACAAGGATGGGTAGATGAGTTTTTGGAAAAGTATTCTGCGCTCTAACACCCAATCAATTTTTGTTGGCTAGTTGAATAAAAAAAGCCGCTATATGTGGCTTGGGTTTTATATAGATGTCTAGAATACGATCCAGATATTTTATTGGTTTTTTAGCTTTATTAATTATAAATTAAGGGGATACATATGGTTGAGGTTGTTCATGAGCCACATATTATCAATAATTTAAACGATGCTTTGGAATTACTAAAGCAAGCGCTCAATGACGAATTGGATCATTTTGATCTGCAAATTTTGGATTTAAATAAATTCTCTATGCATCTTACTGGTGATAAATTTCACCAGACAATAACCCCTTCAGTAATGAAAGGATTTATTGACTTACAAAATGCTATCTATCGATCCTATGCTCAAATCAAGTACAATGATGCCTCGATACTAAAACTTTCTAAACACGAAAAAGACGTATTAGAACTCGAAGTTAAAGTTGTTGATGGATCTGCTGGTTTTGAACTCAATATCCAGGAGTTATTTGAAAAACTTTTAGGGTTATTAGTTGGTAAAATGACAAGTAAACATATTTTTATCCTTGTTTTATCTACTATTCTTTTATACGGTGGATACGAAGTTCATAATAATTACCTTGAAAACCAGAAAGAAATTAGACTTGCTGAAATTGCACTAGAAAAAGATGTTAGCGAAAAACAAGAAAGACTTGCGACAGTTGCTCTTCTTTCAGACGGATCAGCTAATGAAACTAATGAAGTTCTAGCGCGAGCTGCTCAAGTTGCTCCTCAAGTTAAAACAATAAAAGAAGAAGCTAAAAATGCTAGTCACTCGTTAATTAAAAGTGCTCAAGCTGCTGAAAGTATAGATTTTGATGATGGTAAAATTCGTCTTTCAGGTGAAGCAGCCAAAGAATTAACGAAAACATCACCTAATAAATGGACAGATGTTCGTATTGATGGAATCTATCATGTAGTTAATGTTGACTCTTCACATTCAGCTAAAAGAAAAATCCGCATAAGAAATATTGAAACACAACAAGAAATCTTAGCAATCCTAGAAAATGACACTTTAGATCAAAAAAATCTAAATTTAATACAGGAAGCCGAGTGGGGATATAATCCTGTGTATTTGAAAGTTCGAGCCAAAGAACTAAATACTATGTATAAAGAGGCACAAATTATAGAAGCCAAAGAATTATAAGATTAAGATCCAAAGCCCACTCCAGCAGTGGGTTTTCTTTTTATTATATGAAGTAATATTCCTATTTATTAGCCAATGGAATTTCTAGAAACTTTAGGTAAAGTGAATTAAATTTTTTGAATAATTAGTGAGCTAATCAGTTTAAAATAACGATATACGGCGCTGTAGCCTAAAAATTATGTTTTGTCATATCTCTCTTGGTACAAATAACGGACTAACTTAATGAATAATATTAATTTTAAGAATTTCGAAGAAGCTGGCCAAGCTATATTAAAATTCTTATCTCAACGATTTGGATTTAAGTTATGGATGATTACCCGTACTGAAGGTGATGACTGGATCGTGTTACTAAGTGAAGATAATGGCTATAACGTTAAGCCAGGACAAGTATTTCGATGGGCAGATTCGTTCTGCTCACACATGGTACAAAATAATGCGCCCCGCATTGCCCCCTCTTCACCTGATATTCAAGTTTACGTAGACGCACCTATAAATCACCTAGTACCAATTAAAGCCTATATCGGCCAACCTCTGTATAAAGAAGATGGGTCCCTTTTTGGCACTCTCTGTGCAATTGATCCTGAACCTCAATCTAAAACTCTGGTCGAGGAAGCTCCATTATTTGAGCTGCTAGCACAAGTGCTTAGCTATAATATTCAAGCTGAATTAAAAGCCGCTGAGTACATACGTAAAGCTGAACGGTTTGAAATGGAGGCATTGTCCGATCCCATGACTGGCCTTTTTAACCGTCGTGCTTGGGACCAGTTCATTGAATTAGAAGAAAAGCGCTGTAAGCGATATGGTCACCCTGTTGCTATTCTTATGATTGATCTTAATGACCTCAAGATCACCAATGACACTTTGGGGCATGCTGCAGGTGATGAACTCATTCAAAGAATGGCTTTAACCCTCAAAAACACTGTCCGGAGCAATGATATTACCGCTCGTTTAGGTGGTGATGAGTTTGCTGTACTTAGTATTGAAACCAACCGAGTAAATGCGGATAAACTTGCAACCAGAATACAAACTGCTATTGCAAAAGCTGGCATTAGTGCTGCAATTGGTCTTGCAATGCGAAATCCAGCATACGGTCTATCAGCAGCTATCATAGAGGCAGATGAAAAAATGTATCAGGATAAAGCCCTAAGCAAATCACCTGAGACTAATTAATAAAAAACGCGAACCCGACGCGGCTCTTGGATCGGGTGGAGAAAAGAATGAAAGCCTTGCTTATAATTAATGGTCTCAATATCTCTGATGAGGAAATTAAAAGTTTCAACAGGAGAGAAATTTCTGGTTTTGAGCGCATTAGCTTAAATTCATTTATTTTTAATTTAAGTGAATCTTCCAATTTATTGGCAGATATTCAGAATTATTTACAATCACGTGGTAATAAGTACAGCATCTTATACTTTGAAAAAGATCCGACTATTTTCACCTACCTTAAATAAGTTAAATATCAATCACACTTAATTCATTGCTTAACCAAAAAAACATAAAGTTGATTTGCGGTATTTATTATAACTTCAGCATCTGTAAGACCTTGATGCATTAAACGATCAACCATATCTTTGCGCCAGTTTGATAAAGCCCTTTCATCCGGTGTGGCTTTATCAAACAATCCGCTTTCTCCGATGAAATTTAATAGCTTATCAGTAGCACTAATCAGCACTTCTGCATCTGTGACACCGTTAAAGATTAAGCGATTAACCATATGAGAACGTGGATCATGAAGCAGACTTTCTATTTTTAAGTGATTTGACTTGTCCATAACAAACTCCAAATAACCCACCCTGTGTGGGTTTTCTTTTGTCTATTAAAACATGAAATAAAAATAAAATAAGAAAATATTAGCAAACTTATTGACTGATAATATTAGTATGCTAATATTATTTCACAAATAAAGAAAAGCCCCAGCGTTGCTGTAACAACCTGGAGCGTGACCCACATACTACCTGTGAGTGAAATCATTATGAACAAAAACCCAATTCAAAGCAACTTGCCGGAATTCAAGCCATCAAGCATGACTTCTGAAAAGCTGTATCAGCATCCAGTGCCTACTCCTAAACCACATTGGTTGAGTAACTTCTCTGCCTTGTTGCTCCTTATATCTATCTTCATTGGTCTTGCTGCGATGTTTACCTATGCAGCCGATCAGGAAGCTGCTTATCAGGCGGAAGCGATTGCTAAGGCTGTTGGGGGTGCGAAATGATTTTAAATTCTGCTGATCAAATTTTTGATGCCCTTTTGAATGGCCAATTAGTCTACTGGTGTGAATGTGGCTCTGATGACTGGTCTCCGCTTAATGATCGAGCTCAAATTAGCTTTGTTGACCTCTACACCGGCTTCCTGCAATTCAAAGCAGATGAGCTACCTGTTATTCCAATGCTGGTAGAGTTTGGCTCAACTCATCGCTATTTCTCTGAATACATCAAGACCTTTGAAGGGCTTGAAATCTATCGAGTGGGTAAAACCCGGGCAAGTTATTTTGCCCTACGTGTCAAAAGCTCTGGGACTATTGCTGACTATTTCTGCAACACAATCATCTACTCCATCCAGCCTAATGGCTCATTGAGGAAGATGGATAAAGCAGTTACTCCAAAATGGATTTTAGATGGGCTAGAAAATGCACGTGTTGCTATGCGTAAAAACAAGCGTCATCAAGTTTTGGAAAGTACCGGCTTCTTTGCATCCGAAGACTATAAGAACTTTAAGCGTAATAACCGTCAGCCAGGAGTACGTTGAGATGGCGATTAATATTATTCCAGCGGATCAGCCGCTACTTGTCCAAGCCATCATCGTGTATCTGTATGCAGATCCAGGCTTGGGTAAAACATCGATTGGTTTCACCGGCGAAAAAGCTATTTCTTTCGACTTTGACAAGGGTTCTCATCGTACTGGTGAATTGCGTCGCGGTGCTGTAGTTCAGGTCAATCAATGGGCCGATGTCGCTAATCTGACCATGCAGGATCTGGAACCATTCAAGACGATTGTGATTGATACCGTTGGTGCAATGCTTGAAAGCATCAAAACTCATTTAATGCTGAATGCGACCAATAAACAGAAAGATGGCTCTTTGAAATTGAAAGCACAGGGCTTGGCCAACAACATTTTTAAGCAATATGTAAATACGCTGATTGCTTCAGGCAAAGACGTGGTTTTCATTGCTCATGCTTCAGAAGATCAGAATGGTGACCAGGTAATTTACCGACCAGATCTGGGGGGTAAGAACCGTAATGAGCTATATCGCATTGCAGATGTAATGGGTTACCTGACTACTGTACAAACAGGCGAAGGTAAACATGAGCGGGTTATCAGCTTTAGACCATGCCCTACTCACCATGCCAAAAATGCAGGTGGCCTAGGTGGTGAAACTGGTGAGGTATGGGTACCTGATTTAAAAGCCAATCCGTCTTTCCTGGCTGATCTGATTAAGCAGGCTAAGGATCACATCAACACCATGACACCTGAACAATTGGCAACAATGAAAGCTCAGGAAGATTTAGAGAACTGGATTCAAAGCTGTGCCGAAGCTCAGTATGCCAGCGATTTAAATCAGCTCACCGAATCTATTGATGATAAGCACCAGTATTACAAAAATATGCGTGTTGAACTGGTTCGTAAAGCAATGGAACTTAAATGCAAGTTCGACAAACAACGTAATGCCTGGGTAGATCCGGAGGAGTTCTTTGGTATCGATGACCAGCAATTGGCCGAGCTTCAAGCCTTTATCGATGAGCGCGGTCTGGATGCGAAAACCATATGTGAACACCTTGGTATTGATGCACTGAATCAAATTGAAGCCAGCAAACTGGTAGCGGTTAAACAAGAAATCGAACTAATAGCAAAAGAAATGGTGAACGCATGAAAATTTTAAATAGCAAAGAAGCTTTTGAAGCAATGATGGCTGGCCGAAATATCATGTGCCGCGCTGCTGGTAAGTTAATGGATTTTGATGACCTGTCTCAATTCCCTGCTACGATTTTCGCTATGCCAGGCTATGAGTTCTGCATCAAGGTTGAAACAATGGAGCTGGCTGGTATTACCTTCACCAAGCCTTTAACTCTTAATGATGTTGTGGAGGATCAGGAGATTTTCCTAGTTTTCCCTCATTGTGTGGTACACACTCAATTCACTTCACTTTCTGGAAAGTATGTTGAATGTGTAAAAAATGGTTTTGCCCAGATGGATCAGGAGAATGCTGAATTACAGCTACAAGCAATTGGTAAACTTCTTGGACGAACTATTGCTTACCCTTTGACGTTAGAAAGTCATTACAAGCCTGAAAAGAAACGTCGTAGTCGAAAAGCCAAGGAAGATACTGAGCAGCCCGGCATTCCAGCTGGTCTAGGTGATGCTGTACCAGGTATTGAAAAACAGCCTGAGCCAGAGGTGGTTCCGCCTGTTAAAGTTGTACCAGAAGCATCGTCTGCACCTACTGAAGTTTCACTAGAAAAAACCGAAGAAGATTCAGTTGAAACTGATCCGGTAAAGCTTGTTGAGAAGTTCACTGCCCAGATTGATCAATTTACCACGACCCAAGATGTGCTTTCATTCCGTCACGTATTTTTGGCCAATGGGTACTTAGATCAAAAAGATCAACAGCACCTATGCAAATTGACTGAAGACAAGCTTCTTGAGCTGGATCCTGAACAGTACGCACCTAAGGCTGAACCCGAACTATCTCCAGATGAAGTCACTGAAGTTGCGCAACCAAGTTTCATTGATCAAATTGAAAATGCCGCACGCAAACAAGCATCAGTAGAAAGTGTTGAACATGGTAGTGCCCCTATCGATCTGTTCTACAAAAAGAAGAAGCAGGTTCTGATCAACCGCATCTATGACATGGATTCAGTTGAAACTTTAGAGCGACTAGCACCAGCGATACCTGCAGCTAAATTACTTCCAGCTGATCACCAAGAGTTGCTTAGCATTTATGCACAGCGCAAAGATGCTTTGGCTGCTGAAACTGGGGAGACTTCATGAGTTATTCCTACTCTTCAATGACCCGCGTGCTGCTCGTGCAGTACAAGGGTCGGGTTAGAACTTACCGCAATATTAACCTGTTCGGTATTGATGATTGCCTACGAAATTTTTCGGATACCTGGGGGTACAGATGATCTTCAGAATCAAACAGAAGCATGAGGCCGGATTCAAGCTTTGGCTGGAAAAGCTAGGTTATACAAAGAAAGACCTTGCCGATGGCAGTTCAACATTTACTGGTAAAGGCACACGTAAGACGTTGAGCTATGTGCTTTTAAAAAGTGATTTAACAGGTAATGCAGCATGTCAGGCGCTATTTGGTGAATATGAAGAGCATCTTGATAACCCTGATTATCTAGATGTGAAGGTGGCGTGATGACTGAAATTCAACTAACCAACGTCCAAGTCGCCAACTACATCATTGATGAGCTGCACAAGGACAAGCCTTTTAATTTGGTGCTAGAACAGCAACAAGCTGATGTTTTCTTTTTAGCAGTAGAGGGATATCAGGGTGATTTAGGACTATCCATTTCTCATAAATCCGGCATAACAGGCGTTCAAGTTGATGATGGAAATGCTGACGCTATTTACCACATGCTTTCCAGCTATATAGCAAAGCATGACCGATTTGGGGTGATGCAGAGTCTGGGAGAAGTGTCGTGAATGCAAAAATTCTAGATCCATGCTGCGGATCACGCATGATGCACTTTGATCGTCAGAACCCGAATGTAGTTTACTGTGATATCCGCACTGCAAGCCATATCTTGTGTGATGGTCGCAGTCTTGAAGTAGCGCCAGATATTGAAATGGATTTCCGCGACATGCCGTTTGATGATGAACAGTTTAATTTAGTCGTGTTTGATCCGCCGCACTTGGTTCGTGCAGGAAAGCAGAGCTGGTTGGCTCTTAAGTATGGAAAGCTGAACGATGACTGGCGTGAAGATATTCGAAAAGGTTTTGAGGAATGTTTTCGCGTGTTGGCCACCGATGGAGTTTTAATTTTTAAAAGGAATGAAGCCCAGATTAAAGTTAGTGAAATTTTGGAACTGACAAATCACAAGCCTGTCTTTGGGCACATTAGCGGAAAACGGGCAAATACGCACTGGATTACTTTTATGAAGATGCCAGAAATAGAAGCAGGTAAAAGATTGGAGGTGGAACGTGATAGCTGAATCTGAGCACAATCTACTCCAGGCTATTTTTGATGAGATGCAGGAGCTTAAAAGAGCAATGGCAAATCAAGATGAGCGCCGAGTGAGTATTAAGGAATTTGCGAAGCGGATGAACATGAGTGAGCCGACTCTATATGACCGGATCAAAAAAGGAGAAATTGAGCAACCTAGCAAAGATGGCCCTCGAAGTTACTACCTCAATAGTTATGTGAACGAAGTTGTCACAAGGCATTCAAAAACTGGTAAAGTAGCCGCTTGATTGAGCGGCTTTTTAATGCCTGTAAAATCAGTCACTTTCTATAAAGTGAGTAACATAGTGAGTAACGATTAGAAACAAAGATACTCATTTTCATAATTTTCAAGAGGTTACGTGCGATATGCTTCTCATGATCGACAACTATGACTCCTTTACTTACAACATCGTCCAATATTTTGGCGAACTGAATCAAGAAGTAAAAGTAGTCCGTAATGATGCCGTAACATTGGAAGATATCGAGCGATGGCAACCCAAGTATCTCGTGATTGGTCCTGGCCCGTGCTCGCCAAGTGAAGCAGGAATTTCGATTCCTGCGATTCAGCATTTTGCTGGTAAAATTCCGTTACTAGGCGTTTGTCTCGGTCATCAGAGTATTGGTCAGGCATTTGGCGGTAACATCATACGTGCCAAACGTGTAATGCATGGCCGATTGTCCGATATGTACCATAGCAATACCGGGATTTTCAGCAACCTTCCGTCTCCATTTCCTGCAACGCGCTATCATTCCCTGGTGATTGATCAAGCTACCTTGCCTGAATGCCTGGAAGTGACCTGCTGGACCAATGAAGCTGACGGCTCTATGGAAGAGATTATGGGTGTGAAACATAAGACATTGCCGGTCGAAGGCGTGCAGTTCCATCCTGAATCGATTCTGAGCCAGCATGGTCATCAAATCTTTAAAAACTTTCTCGAAATTTATGCCTAAGAACACCTTATGAATATTCAACAAGCTTTAAACAATATTACTAAAAACATTCACCTGACTCAGGATCAAATGCAAGACGTGATGCGTGCCATCATGTCAGGTGAAGCAACCGATGCCCAGATTGGTGCCCTATTGATGGGTTTACGCCTTAAAGGCGAAAGCATTGATGAAATTACCGCAGCCGCACGGGTCATGCGTGAACTTGCCACTAAAATTGATGTCAGCGATATTCCGTATTTAGTGGACATCGTGGGTACAGGCGGTGATGGTCAAAACCTGTTTAATGTCTCTACAGCTTCTGCATTTGTGATTGCGGCAGCAGGCGCTACCATTGCTAAACATGGCAACCGTGGTGTTTCAACCAAATCAGGTTCGTCAGATTTACTGGAACAGGCCGGGATTAATCTTGATCTGAATATGCAGCAAACTGAGCGTTGTATCCGTGATGTCGGTGTCGGTTTCCTGTTCGCACCGAATCATCATAAAGCCATGAAATATGCAATCGGCCCACGTAAAGAGTTAGGGATTCGCAGCATTTTCAATTTACTTGGCCCGCTTACGAATCCGGCCGGAGTAAATCGTTTAGTCATTGGCGTATTTTCCAATGAACTGTGCCGTCCGATTGCAGAAGTCATGAAACAGCTCGGTGCCGAACATGTGATGGTAGTGCATTCACGTGATGGTTTGGATGAAATCAGCATTGCTTCATCTACCTATGTGGCTGAACTGAAAAATGGCGAAGTGACTGAATGGGAAATTACGCCTGAATCGGTAGACATCCAGTCGCAAACCTTGACCGGTTTAATTGTGCAAGATTCGGCACAGAGCTTGGCATTAATCAAGGATGCACTGGGCAAGAAAAAATCAGAGATCGGTGACAAAGCCGCCAATATGATTGCCCTGAATGCCGGTGCCGGTATTTATGTGTCGGGTTTAACCAGCAGCTACAAACATGGTGTCGCGCTTGCACATGATATTATTTATGGCGGTCAGGCACTTGAGAAAATGAGTGTACTGTCTGAATTTACCAAAACCATCAAACAGTACGAAGCTTAATTCAGTCAGGGATTTTGATCATGGTAGATATCGCAAATACAATTTTAGGCAAAATTGTTGACCGTAAAACAGAAGAATTTGCCCGACGTTTAAAGCAGAAAAGTTATAAAGATCTGGAAGAACTCGCACAAGGTGCATCACCCGTGCGTGGTTTCGCCCAGTCTTTGATCTCGAAACGTCCCGGTGTTATTGCTGAAATCAAGAAAGCTTCACCATCTAAAGGGATTATTCGCGCGAATTTTAACCCTGCGGAAATTGCGGCACAGTATCAGGATGCAGGCGCAGCCTGTTTATCCGTCCTAACCGATGTGAACTTTTTCCAAGGTGCAGATGAAAACATTCAGATTGCCCGTTCACATTGTGACCTGCCTGCGCTGCGCAAAGACTTTCTGATCGACCCTTATGGGGTTATCGAAGCGCGTGCTTTAGATGCAGATTGTATTTTATTGATTGTGGCATGCCTGTCTGATCAGCAGCTGGAAGAAATGTCGAAAACTGCCTTCGAGCACAATTTAGACGTTCTGGTTGAAGTACATGATGAAGCTGAACTTGAACGTGCGCTGAAACTCTCAGATCGCTGCCTGCTGGGTGTGAATAACCGTAATTTAAAAACCTTTGATGTCGATTTAAACACCTCACTACGTTTGAAAAAATTACTTGATCCTTCACGCTTACTGGTCACTGAAAGCGGAATCGCAACGCCTGCCGATGTTGCCATGATGCAGGAACATGACATTCATGCCTTCCTGGTCGGTGAAAGCTTTATGAAACAGCCACGTCCTGATCATGCTTTCCGTGACCTGTTTGGTGAGCCTGAAGCGGTTTAAAATGTAAATTCTCACCTAAGCATTAAAAAAGCCCAATCTCAGAATTGGGCTTTTTAATTTTATTCAGCAAAGTTTCACAAGCAGATAAACTCAAATTACATTGCAATTGTTTTAAGCAGAACTAAAGAGAGTGGAAATAAAACAGGCGAAGATTGACAAAGTACTGCCTCGAAACGAGCCCCTGCACTTTGAGCCTGTGCTCTAAAATATAATCTTGTACTTTCATATATCCATATGACCTATACATTTTCTATACCTGAAAGCTAAGTCTACTGATCAAAACAGTATTTTAATTTTTCAAACTCTGGCACCCCGGTATAGCTTTTATCTACCTTGATTTCATCCGCCCACTCTATTTTAGAGCTCAGGCAAAAATTCAATTTCTTTAGAATCCTAGGTCTCGCATCTAATAACCCTAAAGGAATCCATATAAATGCAGTGGTGCCTACTTGATTGGGTACGGGGGAGCCTCAGCACTAGCAAAAATGAGAGCTAAATCCAGTATCTTTCCGATAATATAAAATAAAGGACGATCCAGCAGTCCATTCAAAATTCTGAATATTCACTAAAGTCGCTGCATTGGCGGCTGTCCCGCTCTGTTTTCGACATAAACTGCAGTGACAGTGATACGTGCTATGAATCTCTGTATTCACCCTAAACTTTACTTCGTCACACCAACAACTGCCGGAATAATTCATCTTTTATTTCTAGGTATCATGTTGTTATATTTAAGAAGATATTCTCTGTAGAGGCAATCGTTTAACCTATAAAATTAAAAAATCAATGAATAGCTTTCTATCATTGATAGATAATTGGCTCAATGGTGATACATGAGTCCGGGATTGAAAGCTGGAATTTTACGATGGATGTCCATGAATGCATTTCATTTCTCCTTTATCTATTTTCAGACTATAATTCTTTTAAATTCCGCACCTCCCTTGTTTTTACATTATGAGTAAACACGATTCTTCATTATCTAAAGATCAGTACAACCTGCTGAAATCTTTTAAGAAGCAAATTACACAGCCGCATACCTCTGCGGTCGTTGCTGCACCTGTTGAAAAGACTGTCGAGCAAGAGGCTTTAGAAGAACTCGAATTATTCCGCAAACAAATGCAGAGCGTGCAAAAAATTGAATCAGGAAATACGGTTCAACTGGACAAGCCACGCAAGAAAAAGCCGGATGCACACGTTCTGGCAAAGCGTGCAGCGGCCACCGGTCCGATGGAAACCGATACAATGGCATTATCGGATACTCAGGCCATGCTTAATCCTGTCGGGAGTCAGGCCAACTTGAGCTATCGCATTGCCACCTTGCAGCATAAAGTATTTGAAGACTTAAAAGCCGGTAACTTGCGCTGGTTTGAAGCTGTCGATCTGCATGGCTGTACCGTGGAAGAAGCGCGTCAAGCGGTGCTGCAGATTATTCAAATCGCCAAAGACGAAAACCAGAACGTGATTAAGATCGTGCATGGTAAAGGCCCGGAAGCAGTTTTAAAAACCTATGTCAACGGCTGGCTGCGTCAACATCGTGATGTTTTGGCATTTGTCAGCGCACCTGAAAAACAGGGTGGTACCGGTGCGGTATTGGTTCTGCTTAAACGTGCAGAAAAGAATCCAAAGTTCAAACAGTAGACGGTTTTAGCCTCAAAACAAGGCATTGTAAAAGTTTTCTGCTACAATGCCGTCCTTGTTCATTCTCAGTTTAAGTGAATACGTCATATGACTATGCAGCAATCCTACGCAAACATTCTTACTGCCGTTGGCGAAGATCTAAGTCGCCCTGGTCTCCAAGATACGCCTGTGCGCGCTGCGAAAGCATTTTCATATTTAACCTCGGGTTATAGCCAGACACTTGAAGAAGTAACCAACAAAGCGGTCTTCCCTTCTGACAACCGTGAAATGGTACTGGTCAAAAACATCGAATTTTATTCGCTCTGCGAACATCATTTATTGCCATTTTATGGTCGTGTACATGTTGCCTATTTGCCGGAAGGTCATGTTTTAGGCTTGTCCAAATTTGCCCGCATTACTGAGATGTTTGCGCGCCGCTTGCAAATTCAGGAAAATCTGACCCAGCAAATTGCAGAAGCCGTTGCCGAAATCACCAAAGCACGTGGTGTCGCCGTGGTCATTGACTCTGCACATATGTGCATGATGATGCGTGGTGTCGGTAAACAGGAATCAACCACACGGACGGTGTCTTTTATTGGGGATTTTAAAACCGATAAAGAAACACGTCGTGAATTTTTAAGTGCAGTTCCAGAAAGCTACTAAGCCTTAAAAAATCAATACATAAAACCCCGATCATTCGGGGTTTTTTAATTTCCGGTTCTTATGTTTATAAAGCTTAAAATATTTGAATATATTAAATTTATATGGCCTAAACCTGACCGAGAAATAGATGGACTGAATAGATAACTGGGTAAATTTGCATTACTTATACTCGAAGCTAAACAAGGTCTGCTTGTCTTTGCAACAAGCCTACATTTAGATACACGATAAAATTTCAATCCTGTCACTCTCCCTTTAGAGTGAATTGAAGTTGATATACAGCAACACGCTTTATATCTTTCTAATTGATTTTTAATGATGATAAGGAAAGTAACCATGGCGAATAGCAAAAACAACCAGGCGAAAGACAGCAAAAAATCAGCAAAAACCATAAAAAAGACTCAGGATGAAAAGCTGAAAAAATCCACCAAGAGCAGTGACAAAGACAGTGATCGCAAAGTCAGCAAAAAGGCTGAAAGCAGTAAATCTAAAGCGGCATCTTCTAAAAAAGAGAATGCCAGCAAAGATGAAAAAGTGAAAGCGAAGAAAAGCGCAAGTTCAAAAGCCAGCGATAAAGCGAAAGACCAAAAAACGTCTTCCGCGAAAAAACCGGCCAAAGCAAAAAGTAGTAACAAGAGCAAAGATGACGACACAAAAGTGAAAAAGTCTTCTTCGAAAAAATCAGCACCTGCCAAGAAGCAGTCTAGTACATCCTCTAAGAGCAAGTCGACCAAGGCTAAAGCTTCAAAAACCAGTTCTAAAAAGTCTAAGTAAAATTAAAGCCCCGTGACCGGGGCTTTTCAGAATCTTGATATTTAATTTTTAAATATTTTTATGTTTTCATTGAATTATTTATTGAGTGACATTCAATATAAGAGAAAGGCCTCACTATGAGCTTATCCGCCAAAAAGCCGCCACCAAAGCGTCAGTCACGTGTGGTATCAAATAGTTTTGATTATTCTCTGGACTTTGAAAAGATTAATTTTCGCAAACGGCCAGAGTTGTATCGGATTGGGCGTGGCGAACAAGGCGTGTTGCTGGTTGAGCCTTATAAATCAGAAATTCTGCCACACTGGCGTTTTGCCGATGAAGAAAAAGCTCAAGCCAGCAGTGACAAGATTTATCAGCTTTTCTTGGAATATTTAAAACAAGAGGATTTTGTCGGTGCGGACATGGCACGCAAGTTTTTACAGATGGGCTATACCCGTGCCCGACGTTATGCCAACCATAAAGGTGGCAAAAAATACGATGGGCCGGTTCCAGACGACAAAAAAGGCTTAAGCGGTGCGCATGGCCGTTCAGAACTACCCCGTAGTCACGAAGATCCGGTCAAGGCTGCGGCTGCCAAAATTTTTAAACAGAAATGGGATGAAGCTAAAAATCATCCCGACTATATACAGCAAAAGGAAAATTTTCAGGAGTTTATCCAGCAACACATTGCCGGATGATAACTATTTTCGAGCTAGACTGATAGTTGCTGTCCGGCAGGATTTAAAGGCTGCTGTGCCACATACACCCGGTTACGGCCAGTATTTTTCGCCATATACAGTGCCGCATCTGCCGCATCCAAAAATCGCTGATAATCCGGATGTCCATCATAGAGCGCGCATCCAATACTGATTGTAATTTTAAACTGCTGTCCTTGCGCCGTGCTAATCATGCCATTTTCAACATATTTACGAATACTTTCAGCAATATTCAGGGCACGTTGCTCATCCGTATCGACCAGCAATAATAAGAATTCTTCACCACCGACCCGAAAAGCATAGTCACTACCCTGACTGTATTTTTGCAGCGCTTCAGAAATAAATTTTAGCGCCAGATCACCTGTCGCATGCCCAAATTTGTCATTTATGCTTTTAAAGAAATCGGCATCAATCGCAAGTAAAGACAAGGGAGTATGGTTCTTGCGGGAAAAGGTAATTTCACGTGAAATCACCGTATTTAAATAACGGCGATTTAATAGCTGGGTCAATGAATCATTACCAGATTCAATATATTCTGCGACCTGGAATAACTGGTCGACCAGCAATTGGATCTCACGATTTAAGTCACGGATTTGTTGAATCAGTCCCAGAACATTATTTTTATCAGTGCAGTCCATCATGGCCTGATTAAGTTCATCGACCTGATAAATCCGCTCAATAATTAAATCGACCTGATCTGAACCGGTAAAAGCATAAGATGCTTTATGGATAAACCATAAACCGAATTCGGACTTGGACAGCATCGGATGATTCAGTTTTTCATGCTCGGAAAAGACCTTGAACATCAGCTCATTTTCCCAGTCCAGCAATGAGCTGCGCTGTTTATCTTTTTGAACTGCCACATCCTGCATCGCTGAAAAAACACGATAGCTGTGTTTGATTTCCTGATTCATGGCTGTTTTGGCCTCATAAGAGCGACACATAATTTCTGTAGCAAACCCCATGATTTGTATAATATAACTACAGGTGGTAAGCATGTTTGGCTGGGGGTTTAGACTCAGCAATTCAAACATTTTACGTTCGATTTCGCGAATACCCCGCATGATCAGCCACGATGGAATTCCCACGCGCGCATGCACATGTCCAACGATATTTTGTTTTTGTACCGCTTCGATATAGCGTTTATTGATTGCTACACTAAAACTTTCTAACAGCCACTGGTTTAAAGTATCGCGTAAGCGCTGCTGGATCAGATCATCAGTAAAATACTGTGATGCTTCTGCTTCGAGCAGCATATTTTTATAAAACTCTTCGACCAGCACCAGCGAATGATCTTGAATAAACTGGAAAGCATGTAATAGGTTATCTGATGAATAATTCTGACAGATATGCTTCCACTGCTCGGCCAGCATTGCCATGCATTCATTATTCATACAACCCATTCCCCAATACACTGTAATTTGCACTAATATTATGTGATAAATATAGCAAAATTAAGGGGATTTAACTTAAATATCGATAAGATTATTTTAATGCTGCTTATCGATTACCCAGACGTAAAGCTTCATGAACAGGTCATTGAAATACTGATATTTATTTTAGTCCTGAACCCTATTTAGAAATAACGGATCAGCCCCAGACTCCATTGATCCCAGTCTTTAGCGTGTTGCTGCTGATACTCCCACGACAAGCGAATCGCATTTTGTGGAGTAAAAGCATATTGAAATTGGGTATTCAGCTTCAGATGCCAGCTATGCGAATCTTCCCAATAAGGAAGCTCTACTTGTACCAGGCTATTGATCTGATCATTCCAGATATTCTGGCAACCTATAGTAGGACCGAGACCCACACGCCACCCCTGATCGAGTGCTTTAGCTACCTGAACCTGACTTTGCATTTGTGCATAACACAGATGTTCACGGCTCGCATTTGCCACACTATAACCCACTTGGGTTTTTAGACTGGCGACGCCATGTTGTTTATTTTCACTAAACTGACCATGCGCATCTAGTGCTTCCTGTTTCCAGCCCAGATTAAAGCCCCAGGATAATGGGGTATTAAACGGATTCACCGGGTTATAGGAATTGACGGTAAATAGATCCAAATGTTCCAGTTTGAGTTCACTGTCACGATATTGCAAGCCACCATCCAGAAACAGCAGCTGTGTGCCAGTACGAAAACCGCCTTGCGGATCAATCAAGTCATGATAGGCTTGCCGATGCCCAAGCTGGACAAAGGATTCACCTTGAACCTGTCCGGCCTGAATACTGATATTGCGTGCATGATGGCTTTGTACCGGATCTATTTTTGGACGTTCCGGTGCTTTACGCTGTTTCTCGATATTCAGCTGACTTCTTAAGCCCAATAACGTGCGGAAACGTGGCTGGGAAAATGATTCATCTACTTTTTGTCTGAGAAAATCCAGATATAAATGATCATAGGCCATTTCCAGAATTTTAGCCTGATCCTCTGCAGGATAAGCTTGCAAAATTGAAGACATGGTATCTGTCTCTGCATAAGCCAGCTGATGTGCAGTCTTTGCCAGGACTTTGCCATGCTGTCTGGACTGGGCCAGCAATTGAGTTTCGAGAGCCGGACGATAAACTTTCTGTTTGATCAAACCCTGCTGTTCTACCACTTTCAGCGTTTCAATCGGAATCGCGGCTGACTTAAACTGTTGCTGTAAATTCAACTCAGGGCGTACCAGATCAAATAACCCAAGTAAACGATATGCACAATTATCATTGATAAAATAGTAAGGAAAACTGACCTGTTGCATTTCCCAAAGATGCTGTACCAGAAATCTAGTCTCTTGCGGACTTAAATTTAATTCGTATTCCCATAAATCGCGGCTTTCAAAGTCACCATATTCTTTTACTTTGCGGTAATACGGCATCAGTGAGTATTCACCCGGATATTGCCCGGTCAGTCCTTTCCAGGCAAATGACCAGTTGTCATTGCCATCGACGGTTGCTGCATAGTTGACTGCATAAGAAATCAGATTGAGTTGTTGCTGATCTTTAGGATCCAGCCGTAATAAGGTATGTCCGAACATCGAGCTGGGATTGCCCATAAAATCCGTGGCATAAATCAGGGTCGCCTGATAGGGCTTAACCTCGCCTATCCATTTATCCAAATCTGGACAACTGACCGCAGGCAATTGTTGCTCCGAGATATTCAATTGCTGCATTAACCAGCTGCTTCGTGCCGGGAACTTACAGCGGACGGACTGATTTGCTTCTGCAGTCGAGAATAAGGCCTGAATATTATGCTGTATTTCTTTTTTTAAATTCGTGTTTCCCTGTTCTGCCAGAAAATAACCTGAGTAGGTTACCTCACTGTGTCCCTCTGCAGTGGCATACATAAGCCGTTGCCAGGTGGTGCTCTGATGCAAACGCTTAGTTTCGGCCTGATCTAGATAATGCTGGATGTCTGGATTAATTTCGCTGGCAAGACTTAAAGGGCTGAATGCGAGACCCAGCAGAAAGAACGCATATTTCATTCAGTTAACTTATTCTCATTAATTTCTTTTATTCATAAGAAAACCCTGCCAGGACAGCAGGGTTTTCAGAGTGCGGATCAGACGTAAGATTTTAAGACGTCATCTTTGGCCATAACCGTTTGTAATGAGCTTAGAACTTGAAGCGTATTCTGGTTGTGCTCAGAATAGATTTCAGAGAAATTCTGCTTGGAAACGCTAAAGAAACGAGCTTTATCTTCAGATTTAATATTCAAAAGTTCAGCCAGTACATTCAGGCTTTCACCCTCACCGACTGCCATATCACGCGCCAGTGCTTCAGCATTTTCATTGGTAAAGGTCACCACTTGAGCAGTTACAGTACCGCCCTGGTTACAACCCAAAGTACCAAAAGTGATCCCGAGCCACTGATTCGTGAAAAGAACGTTGGTGGTCCCTGCTAAAAGTTTAGGAATAATACCAGACTGACCTGCCCATACCTGACTCCCGACACCACAGCCGACATCTTGGTCAGCCATTGCCATACCTGAACCAGTCGCCAAAACTGCCGCCAGCATAATTTTTTTTAACATATTTATTCTCCAATTATTCTCATGCAATCTTTGTTATTACGCTTATTATGTAATTTAAATTACATACTCAGCAGAGTAGCGATAAGTCAAGTTTGGTGCAATCGAAAAAATACATGCTTTACATAAACATAACCTGAATAATTTTACTGTTGTTTGAGCGTCCAATTGCCTTGTGAATTACGCTGTCCCAAGATTTTTAACACCAAGACCAGACTCAGCAATAACAACAGATACCAAGACCCGAGTTTGCCCCATCCCACCATATGCCACTGTTCAATCTGGCTTGGGTAGAGCCAGATCTGGTAAAAGGTACTGATGTTCTCGGCAATCCAGATAATAAATGCCAAAACCAACAATACTGGCAACATCGGCAACTGAAAAGTATGTCGATTGAGCTGAAAGCGAATTTTGGTTTTCCAGAACATCACTACGCTCCAGATAAATAGAATCAGGCGATAGTCGGGCATAAAAAACTTGCTCATGAAGTTGATATAAGACAAGACTGCCAGGGCCAGCATATGGCTAAAACGTGGCAATTTTTCAAATGACACCTGAAATAAACGCAAGGAACGCGCAAAAAAACTGCCGACCGCAGAATACATAAAACCGGCAAATAAAGGCACGGTCATAATTTTAAATACTGCGGGTTGTGGGTAATACCAGGAAGCAATTGCCGGATGGGTCAGGAAGATTTCCATCACCATGGCCATAACATGAAACAGCGCAATGACTTTGGCTTCTGCCCAGGATTCCAGTTTGGTATAGAGCAGTACCACCTGAATCAACAAGGCAAAAAACAACAGATAGTCATAGCGGTAAAAACCAAAAAAACGATCGCTGCCCATGGAAGCTGTCAGTGCAAAAGCGAGCAGGAGTAAAATCCCAAATAAGGCAGCCGAAGCTGCCTTATAAGTAAATTCAAACCCTGATTTGAATAGATCGATCAAGGTTTACATCCTAAAGATATTTGGCACTATACTCATGTACGGTATCAATGAATGCCTTTGGATTGGCCGGATCGACCCACTGGGTAATACCATGTCCCAGATTGGCCACATAACCGGTTTTTTCACCATTGGCATAGGCATCATCCAGCATGGCTTTGGTCGCTTTAATGATGGTTTCTGATGAACCATATAAAGTTGCAGGGTCCAGGTTACCCTGTAGTGCTGCACGACCTGCTACCGTTTGACGCGCAACCTGTAATGACGTGGTCCAATCCAGACCAAAGGCATCCGCACCAGTTGTAATCATCGGTTCCAACCACTGACCACCGCCTTTGGTAAACAGAATCACCGGAATCTTGCGACCATCTTTCTCACGTTGCAGACCAGCGATAATCTTCTTCATATAGTTCAGCGAGAACTCGATATATTCACGATGTGCTAATGCCCCACCCCAACTATCAAAGATCTGTACCGCTTGCGCACCTGCATCAATCTGCGCATTCAAATATTCAGTGACTGCATCAGCCAGACGATCCAGTAAAGCATGCAAAACTTCAGGCTGCGCATACATCATCTGTTTGGTAAAACGGAAATCTTTGCTTGAACCGCCTTCGACCATATACGTTGCCAACGTCCATGGACTGCCCGAGAAGCCAATTAGAGGAACCTGGCCGCCCAAGGCTGAACGAATGGTCGAAACTGCATTCATCACATAATCCAGATCTGATTTGGCATTAAATGCAGGCAGATTCGCGACATCCTGCTCGGTACGGATGGTCTTGTGAAATTTCGGACCTTCACCGGCTTCAAAATACAGTCCCAATCCCAGAGCATCGGGAACCGTCAAGATATCTGAGAATAAAATCGCGGCATCCAGATCATAACGGCGCAAAGGCTGTAAGGTCACTTCACAGGCCAGTTCAGTATTCTTGCAAAGTGAAAGGAAATCTCCTGCCTTGGCACGCGTTTCACGGTACTCAGGCAAATAACGGCCAGCCTGACGCATCATCCATACTGGTGTAGCATCTACAGGCTCACGCAACAATGCGCGCAGAAAACGATCATTTTTTAAGGTCGTCATTCACATTCCCATCTTTCTTTGACATTGTCGACATCATAGCAAAAAGGCTACAGTTTTAATAACTTCTGGCGACTTTAAAAATCGATTATGTGAAGTGGTCGAATGTGATCAATTACACAAAACAACTACTGCATCTCCACATTTTTTCTGTAATACTTATAGTGTTTTTTCACATAGTTAAGAAATATTTTAAGGTTGAGTTACATGTTCGTTCGCACAATGCTCGCTGTGAGTCTAGGTTGCATTTTCGCAGGTACTGTTTTCGCTGCGTCTACTGCTGAACAACCATTAAACCCCCAAGTAGCGACTGATGTTTCAGTACAGGATCCGATTGATCCTTTAGCGACTGAAGCTTCGGCAGCTCAGGCTGAAACCAGAATTACTGCCCAAGAACAACAAGACCTGAATAAAGCTTCTGATGCTCTGAATGTACTACAAAATACTGAAGACCAGACAGCTGATATTGGCGCGGCTCCAACGAGCAAGACTCCAACCAGCTCTGCTGCAGCCAAAGCTTCCTGGACCTTAGAGGGTCTCAATAATGCGGA
Organism: Acinetobacter sp. BY419; assembly: GCF_019038395.1. GTDB lineage: Bacteria > Pseudomonadota > Gammaproteobacteria > Pseudomonadales > Moraxellaceae > Acinetobacter. The sequence goes on along the minus strand of NZ_JAGFXZ010000012.1, from coordinate 39,777 downwards.
CTGGTATGAAAATATCGGTAAAGGTCAATTTCCTGTATATGCACGTGCGCATGTCATGCTGAATAATGCCCATGCTTCTCCAGGTGCAATTGATGGTACGAGCGGTAAAAATACCCTTAAAGCGATTGCGTCTTTCCAGCAAATGAATGGCATCAAGCCTACTGGAACACTGACTAAAGAAACTTGGGATGCCTTAGTAGCAAAACAAGGTTCCAAGCCTGCCTTTATTGAGTACACCATTACTGAGGATGACCTTAAAGGTCCGTATGCCCAGTCTATTCCGCGTGATTACGCCTTACAGGCTAAGATGAAAGGCCTGTATTACACCCGTGTATCTGAAATGTTGGGCGAAAAGTTCCATATGGATGAAGACTTTTTGAAAAAGTTAAATCCGAAAGCGACTTTTAAAAAAGTCGGGGAAAAACTGATTGTTGCCAATATCCGCAACGAAGTTCCTGAAGACATCCATTTAATTGTGGCGCATAAAGGTGCCAAGCAGTTGTATTTATTTAATAACCGTAACCAGATGATCGGCTCTTTCCCTGCCACTATTGGTAGTTCGGATACTCCATCTCCTACTGGTACTTATAAAGTGACTGGAGTAGCCCCAAACCCATGGTATAGCTACTCCCCAAGCAACTTTGTTCAGGGCAATAACAAGAAACCGTTATCTTTACCACCCGGTCCAAATGGTCCGGTCGGTAATATCTGGATTGGTTTAAGTAAAAAATCCTTTGGTATTCACGGTACGCCAAACCCGTCTGCAATTTCTAAAACTGCATCGCATGGCTGTATCCGTCTAACCAACTGGGATGCCAATGATTTAGGCCGTAAAGTGAAATCTGGTGTAACTGTCCGTTTCCTGGAATGATGACCGGTCTACCGATTTAAATAAAATAGCCTGCTTTTGAGCGGGCTTTTTTATTCCTGACTTTTTGCTTTAAGCTGTGTCGTTGCAAAAATGCAATGATCTGTCGCCTATTTGAGATTTTTTCAGTTTTAAAACGACAGTATGATGATCTCAAGTTCAAAATAATATCGAGATTAAATCATGAAAGCTTTTCTACATCCGAGCGAAAATCGTGGTCATGTAAAAATGGGCTGGCTGGACTCTAAACACAGCTTCTCATTTGGTAACTGGTATAACCCGAAGTACATGGGTGTCAGTGCCTTACGCGTGATTAATGATGATTTAATCGATGGACATCAGGGTTTTGGAGCACACCCACATGACAATATGGAAATTCTGACCTGTGTGCTGAAAGGAACCATTACCCATCAGGACAGCATGGGCAATCATGGCGGAATCTCTGCGGGTGAATGGCAGCTGATGAGCGCCGGAACAGGGGTTCGCCACAGTGAAATGAACCAGAGCAATGAACAGGTTCACTTACTGCAAATCTGGATTATTCCTAATGAACACGATGCCAAGCCGAACTATCAGCAAATTCATCTTGATCCCCATGAGCAGCCGAATCAGTGGCATTTGATTTGTGGTCCGAATGATAATGCTCCGATGCATATTCGTCAGAATGCCGAAGTCAAAACGGCGGTGATTCAGCAAGGTCAAAGTCTGGAAGTGAAAGCAACCCAGCATATTAATTATGTACATGTTGTTTCTGGCACTGTCCAGATCGCAGAGCATAGAGTTGAGGCGGGTGGTGCAATTGCTTTTCTGGATGATTCCGAAATTAAAGCAAGCGAAGATGCGCAAGTAATCTGGTTTGATTTACCTGAAGTACCAAGCTAAGCTTTTAAAGTTCTCAGCTCTGATGGCTATTGATCACTTCGACCAATAGCCATTTTTATATATAATTAATAGAAATAAATATTTTTTAAATAAAAATAAGACTTTAATTATTATCAAATGATGCATTTCATCTATATAAATCTAACCAATTCTCATCATATATTTACTTAATTGCATCATTTTTTAGGTGAATATAAGTTGATATGTTTCCACAGAATCAAGCGCCGTAAGACTTTTATCAATCATGGCTTATCTGAGAGTTATCTTTTGCAAATACAAGGATGAATTGACCTTGTCATGTCGGTTAAATAAATAGAAGAGTATATCTGTATGAACCAAATTTTAGAGATTCAAAGCAGTCAGCAGCAAGCTTTGCTTTATTTATTAGCCTTTTTAAAACGACAAGATTATCAATTTACAACGATTACCCCTCTTTCTCACCAGCGAATTCTGGATCGAAAAAGTAACGAAGCTCATAAAGAAAAAACTCTTCAGGATATATTTGGGTGGAATTTAAGCTTCAAAAAAACTGATCTTGACCCTGTTCTTTTTGCATTGTTGCAAGAACATCAACTTCTAAGAATTCAGAAAGATCAATACTGGAGTCAAGTCCGGGTTTCTTCACTCGATGGTGAACTCTTTATTCATTCTGCTTTTCCGACCACCCAGCAGGATGCAGTATTTTTTGGCCCCGATACTTATCGTTTTGTCTATCATCTCAAGCAATATCTAGCCGCTCAGCCTCGCCCTTTCAAACGGGCGGTGGAAATATGCTGTGGTACTTCAGCAGCAGCCATCAGCATTGCCAGACAGTTTCCAGATAATAATGAAATCATGGTTGCTGATCTGAATCCTAAAGCTTTGCTCTATAGCCAGATCAATATCAGTTTTGCCGGCTTAAACCATCTTCATCCAATTCAGAGTAATTTATTTTCCAGTCTTGAAGGCCAATTTGACCTCATTTTTGCCAATCCGCCGTATTTGATTGATCCCGAACAACGTCAATACCGGCATGGCGGCAATGAACTGGATGGTAGTGAATTATCATTCAGGATTATCAAAGAAGGTGTACAGCGGCTAAATTCTGGTGGACGTTTATTTCTGTATACAGGTGTGACCGTGACTGAGCATGGCAATCTGTTTTTACAGCAGCTTAGAAATTTGATGAAACAGCATCCAAATCTAATCTGGTCCTATGAGGAAATTGACCCGGATATTTTTGGTGAAGAACTGGAACAGCCTGCTTACCAACACGTGGAAAGAATTGCTTTGGCTCTGATCAAGATTGAAGTATGCGATTGAAGAATATCTATCTATAAATTATCGACTTTTTGAATGTCGACATTCTTCGTCACCCGTTATTTTAAATTGTTCTATTAAAATCATAAGCAATAAAAAACCCCAATCTTTCAACTGGGGTTTTTAAAATTTGGCGGAAGCGGTGAGATTCGAACTCACGGAGGGGTATAAGCCCTCGTCGGTTTTCAAGACCGGTGCATTAAACCGCTCTGCCACGCTTCCATGTGCGCAATAATACGGAGCTTTTATCCAACTGACAAGTGAAAATTACAGTGAATGCAACCAACTGCATATAGTTTCATCAAATCTCTACAATCTGGCTGCCAATTCAGCTCCTTCACGAATAGCGCGTTTGGCATCCAGTTCAGCAGCCAGTTTTGCACCGCCAATAATATGATATTGCGCCAAGGTATTTTCCCCGGCAAGTGGCATCAAATCTTTTACCGACTCCTGGCCTGCGCACACCACAATGGTATCCACACGCAATAATTGAGCATGACCATCTACTTCAATCCATAAGCCTTCATCCGTGACAGACTTATATTGCACACCGCGCAACATACGCACTGCATGTTTTTTCAACTGCGCGCGATGTACCCAGCCTGAAGTCTTGCCTAAGCCTGCCCCCACTGCTGTCGTTTTACGTTGTAATAAATAAATTTCACGTACAGGCGGATCGATTTGTGCGACTTGTAGCCCACCTTCAGTCACATAATCCGGTTGAGAATCCACACCCCATTCACGCTTCCACTCATCCACAGGTAGCGGCTGTACCTGATGTGGCGGCTTTAACAAAAACTCGGACACATCGAAACCAATACCACCTGCGCCAATGACCGCAACACGATTACCTACTGGCGCACCGCGTAGTACTTCAGCATAAGACAAGACTTGTGGTGCCTGACTGCCCTCGATATTCAGGGCACGTGGCACAACCCCTGTGGCCACAATCACCTCATCAAAACCTTCACGCTCCAACTGCTCATGATTGACTCGGGTATTTAGACGCAGATCAACTCCGGTTTTTTCCAGCTGAACCTTAAAATAACGAATAGTTTCGTGAAATTCCTCTTTCCCTGGAATGACCCTAGCCAGATTGAACTGTCCACCCACTTCATGACTGGCCTCAAATAGCGTTACATCGTGCCCGCGACTGGCTGCGACTGTGGCAGCAGACAGACCTGCAACGCCACCACCGACTACTGCAATACTTTTTGGTTTTTTGGTTTTGACATAGACCAGTTCGGTTTCATAACCGGCACGCGGATTGACCAGACAAGTTGCCCGCTGGTTTTTAAAGGTATGATCCAGGCAAGCCTGATTACAGGCGATACAGGTATTGATTTCATCCACACGATTGGTCGCAGTTTTATTGACCCAGAAAGCATCTGCCAAGAATGGACGTGCCATTTGCACCATATCTGCCTGACCGGAAGCCAGAATTTCTTCAGCGGTGTCTGGCATATTGATCCGGTTGGACGCAATCACCGGCACCGAAACATGTTTTTTGACTTCAGCGGTATAATCGACAAAAGCTGCACGCGGTACAGAAGTCACAATGGTAGGAATACGCGCTTCATGCCAGCCAATACCGGTATTAAGTAAAGTGATCCCGGCCTTTTCCAAAGCTTTAGCCACGGTAATCACTTCCTGCATGGTATTACCATCATGTACCAAATCGAGAAGCGACAAACGGAAACAGATGATAAATTTTTCGCCAATTTCTTCGCGAATGGCTTTGACAATTTCTACGGCAAAACGCATCCGGTTTTCGATTGGGCCACCCCAACGGTCGGTACGCTGATTGACATGACGGCTTAAAAACTGATTTAGCAAATAGCCTTCAGAACCCATGATTTCTACGCCATCATAGCCGGCCTTTTTAGCAATGCTGGCAGTTTTCACATAATCCTGAATCGTATTCAGAATCTGCTTATCTGACATTTCACGGGGTTTAAAAGGAGAAATCGGCGATTTGATCGGACTGGCCGAGACTACAAAAGGCTGATAGCCATAACGTCCGGCATGCAGAATTTGTAAAAGAATTTTAGCACCATGTTTATGAACTGCATGGGTAACTAATCGATGCGGCGCAATGTCCCCCAATGTATTCATGGTACCGCCCGCCGGTAACAACCAGCCTTGACGGTTTGGCGATATTCCACCGGTAATCAGCAGACCTACACCACCCTTTGCACGTTCACCAAAATACGCAGCCAGTTTGGGATAATTATAGAACCGGTCTTCCAGGCCAGTATGCATCGACCCCATCACCACCCGGTTTTTAATGGTGGTAAACCCCAAATGCAGTGGCTTTAAAATGTTGGCATAGCGCGTCGTAGTCATAACGAATCCCTGATTATATTTGGCTGAACAAGTCATTCCCTTACTTTAACTGATTTTCAGAGGCTTTTTATGACCCGGAGTTCAGCATTTTCAGGCACAAACATCAATCTTCAAAATCGGTTCGCTTTATGTGTGACGGATTAGTTCTGCCATTGCCGGGCACTGGATTTCCATAATGCAATCATGCCCAATACTGTACCAATTGGAAAACTCAGTAGCATCAGGATTGCCATAATTCTGGATAAAGTCCTTCCTGAACCATTACCCTGCTTGACCTTGATACTGGCCTGTATATTAAAAAACATCAGTAGGCCTAAAAGCAGCAGTACCCCACCTAAACTCAGCATAGAAACACTGGATTGCTGATATTCAAGATATAAAAATAGTACTGTACTAAAACCAATCAGGCCGGCATAAATCCCATGCAACAGTGCCAGCGTTTCATTCTTGGTTTTAGGATTTAAATTAGGTATTGGTGGGATATGCGTTTCCATAGGTTTATTCCTGTTTTATCTGATTTTTTAACTTTATTCGGCTGAATATAGAGAATTTTTACTTTTTTAGCAGAATTCTGATCAAAATCGTGCGATTTATGATTATTTAAGCCTATTGAATACAGATTTTAAAACGAGTTTTTCTTTTCTAAAGCAAACCTAAATAAATTAATGATACAATTGATACAATATGTATTTTTTCAGGCCACCAATTCTGGCGTGCCTATTTCATATCATTAGGATGAACAATGTCTGATAATGCAACTATCTTGCAGAATGTCCCAGTAGGTAAAAAAGTTGGTATTGCCTTCTCTGGTGGTCTAGATACTTCTGCTGCTCTTTTGTGGATGAAACAAAAAGGCGCTGAACCTTATGCTTACACAGCGAACTTGGGTCAGCCAGACGAAGACGATTACGATGCAATTCCAAAAAAAGCTGAAGCTTATGGCGCAGTAAAAGCACGTTTAATCGACTGCCGTTTACAGCTTGCATTAGAAGGTATTGCTGCAATTCAATGTGGCGCGTTCCACATTTCAACTGGCGGTGTTCCTTACTTCAATACGACTCCTCTTGGTCGTGCAGTAACAGGTACGATGCTTGTCACTGCCATGAAAGAAGATGACGTGAATATCTGGGGTGACGGCTCGACCTATAAAGGGAACGATATTGAACGTTTCTACCGTTATGGCTTGTTGACCAATCCCGCGCTTAAAATCTATAAGCCTTGGTTAGACCAAACCTTTATCGATGAGCTTGGTGGCCGTGCAGAAATGTCACAGTTCCTGATCGACAACGGTTTTGACTATAAAATGTCAAAAGAGAAAGCCTACTCAACAGATTCAAACATGTTAGGTGCGACTCACGAAGCCAAGGATCTTGAATACCTGAATGCAGGCATCAAAATCGTTGACCCAATCATGGGCGTGGCTTTCTGGAAAGATGACGTAGAAGTTAAAGCTGAAGAAGTATCGATTACTTTTGAAGAAGGTTTCCCTGTTGCCATCAACGGTCAACGTATCGAAGATCCAGTTGAATTCATTCTTGAAGCAAACCGTATCGGTGGCCGTCATGGTCTAGGTATGTCGGATCAAATTGAAAACCGCATCATCGAAGCAAAATCTCGTGGTATTTACGAAGCTCCGGGTATGGCTCTTCTTCATATTGCTTACGAACGTCTTGTGACGGGTATTCATAACGAAGACACCATCGAACAATATCGTATCAACGGTTTACGTTTAGGTCGTCTGCTTTACCAAGGTCGCTGGTTCGATTCTCAAGCGCTTATGCTTCGTGAAACAGCACAGCGCTGGGTTGCTAAAGCAGTCACCGGTACTGTAACTTTAGAACTTCGTCGTGGTAATGATTATACGATCATGAACACTGAATCTCCTAACCTCACGTATGAAGCTGAGCGTTTGACCATGGAGAAAGGTGATTCTATGTTCTCTCCGATGGATCGTATCGGTCAGTTGACCATGCGTAACTTGGACATCACGGATACTCGCGCGAAACTCGGCATCTATACAGAAACCGGTTTACTTGCAGTCGGTACAGCATCTGCCGTGCCACAACTTAAAGACAAAAACTAAGTTTTGTTTTAAGTCAAAAAACCGCTCTTGATGAGCGGTTTTTTTTAGTTCTTATTGATGCTTGGGGCATTTAACCATTTGTAATATCTGAATTGACTGAGCGAAGGGCTTGATAATAAATCTGATTGCGTCCAAGCTGCTTGGCACGATAGAGCGCCTGATCTGCAATTCCCAATAATGCATCCTTATCAATATCTGTTTCACCGCGATAGACAGTAATGCCTAAACTGATGGTGATGTGTTTCGCAACTGAAGATTTTTCATGGGGAATTTCCAGACGCTCAATCGCCTTAAAGATATTTGAAGCCACGGCATAAGCACCATGGGCATCTGTTTCAGGCAGCAACACCACAAACTCTTCCCCGCCATAGCGCGCAACAAAGTCCATATGACGGATGGCATTCTTGATGGTTTCGGCAATGGTTGAAATAACATCATCACCTTTCTGATGTCCATAAAAATCATTGTAATTTTTAAAGAAATCCACATCGATAAACAGAATGGACAATGCCGTTTCCTCACGACGTGCACGTTCAAAATGGACTTGCAGCGTTTCATCAAAGGTTCTTCGATTCGAAATCTTGGTCAGTTCATCATACTGACTTAAATGTAATAATTCAGTGGTATGAATACGCTGGATTTGCTCACTGATTCTAGCGCGTATGCTGTACAGAAAAATCACACGTTCACGCGCGAAAATCATATGACTAATCACATAACCCAGTAAGCAACTCCCGATCAGGATTCTTCCAAAAACTAGCGGGCTAAATTCTATCGACATGATTGACAATATAATAATGGTGGTTGCAGCAGCGACCATTCCAGTTACCAGCATCTGTACAGGCTTGATGCCGGTCAGAATATAACCCAGAATATAAATAATGGTGACAATCGCCATCGACTGATGCTGTAAAGCTGGAGTTTGAATCGACATGGTAAGACATGAAATCGAAACCAGCATCCAAAAAACCAGCAGTGTTGATACCTGTGGGAAAAACCGTTTGATTTTGGGTACACAGGAAAACATATAAAAGATGGTTAATGACACGCAGCCATTAATCAGCCCCAGCATAGACAGCACAAAATCGTGTACAAAATATTCTTTACTGATAATCCAGTAATCTGTAGGAATCATCACCACTAAAAAAATGAAATAAGTTAATACGCCACCCCAAACATATTTTTCAACATGTTTGCGGGCACGTTCCAGATTTTTTGTCCAGAATTCTTGTTCCAGATTTTGAGGGAAGACCGGGCCTACACGTTGACTTTGCCGTGTAATCAGTTTTTCTATGTCTTCTTTATTATCTTGCAATTTCGCTAGACTGTACTTGTATTCCATTGCCAAGTATTTATGTAATTTTTTTAGTAATTTTAAAATAACATACTTTTTGAAATTAATTTATAGATATCCCTTATTTTGTAGCCCTTTCTCGTTACCATTTTTGGCATAGATGGATTATCATTTGTTTTATTTGTTCGACTGAATTTGCCTTGAATACGATTACGATTCTCCAGCCAGATGATTGGCACGTTCACCTGCGTGATGGTTTAGCACTTCAACGTACCGTTCCTGATTTAGCCAGACAGTTTTCTCGCGCAATTTGCATGCCGAATCTGGTGCCACCCGTTAAAACCGTTGAAGAGGCCAATGCCTATCGTGAACGCATCATGGCGCATGTGCCTGAAGGGATAAATTTCGACCCGCGTATGGTACTGTATTTCACAGACAACACACCGGCAAGTGAAGTCAAAAAAATCAAAGAATCTGCGCATGTCAATGCCATCAAGCTCTATCCTGCGGGTGCGACCACTAACTCTGACAGTGGTGTGAGCGACATGAGCAAAGTTTATGGCGTAATTGAACAGCTGGAAGAACATCAGGTACCTTTATTGCTACATGGTGAAGTAACGCATAATCATGTCGATATTTTTGACCGTGAAAAGCGCTTTCTGGATGAAGTACTGGCACCGTTACTCAGACAGTTTCCAAAGCTGAAGCTGGTGCTAGAACACATTACTACCAGCGAAGCGGCAAACTTTGTGCTTGAGCAGGACCGTAATGTCGCTGCCACCATTACTCCGCAACATTTATTGTTCAACCGCAATGACATGCTGGTGGGTGGCATCAAGCCACATTTCTACTGCTTGCCGATTTTAAAACGTCAAACCCATCAGCAAACCTTGCTAGAAGTGGCGACCAGTGGCAACCCTAAATTTTTCCTGGGGACAGACAGCGCACCGCATTCAAAAAATGCAAAAGAAAATGCGTGTGGCTGTGCAGGATGTTATAGTGCGCCGACTGCCATTGAGCTGTATGCTCAGGCATTTGATCAAGTGAGTAAAATTGAACGCCTGGAAGGTTTTGCCAGCCACTTTGGTGCAGACTTCTATGGCCTGCCACGTAATACCAGTACCATTACCCTGGTTAAAGAAGATCAAGTAATTCCTGAAAGTTTAGACTATCTGGATGGTGAACAGATTATTCCGCTATATGCGGGTAAAACCATCCAATGGAGAAAAGTGTGACAAATGAAACGCTCCCAATCATTGGTCAACGTTTTCGTGGATTCTTACCTGTAGTTGTCGATGTCGAGACTGCAGGTTTTAATGCGCAGACTGATGCATTGCTGGAAATTGCGGCTATTCCGATTGTTTACAATGAAGATGGCCAGTTTGTGCCGGGTCAAGCTTACCATGCACATATCAATCCTTTTGAAGGTGCCAATCTCGATCGCCGCTCACTGGAATTCATTGGAATTGATCCTTCGAATCCAATGCGGATCGCCATGGCTGAAGATGAAAAAACGGCATTAAAGCGTATTTTTAAATCGGTCAATGAAGTGCGTCGTCAGCAAAACTGTACTCATGCGGTTTTAGTGGGTCACAATGCACATTTCGATTTAGGTTTTTTACAGGCAGCGATTGCACGTACTGGCACCAAAAACCAGAACCCGTTCCATAGTTTTTCTGTCTTCGATACAGTGACTTTGAGTGCGGTGATGTTTGGTCAAACAGTACTGGCAAAATCATGTATCCAGGCTGGGATTGAGTTTGATGGCAAAGAAGCCCACTCTGCATTATATGATACGCAGAAGACAGCTGAACTGTTTTGCTATATTTTAAACAAACTCGCACCTTACCTGCTTGACACTCTGGTGGCGGATCAATAAGATACCGCCATCTTCTAAACGTCCCTATCGTCTAGAGGCCTAGGACATAGCCCTTTCACGGCGGTAACCGGGGTTCGAATCCCCGTAGGGACGCCATCTTTTTTCTCCTCTTCTTCATATTTTCTCTCTCATCGTTTAAGCCGCTTAATTCTTGTACACCTGTAAATTAATTGATGGAAATAATTCTCATTACTATTGATTGATACACTCAAGTTAATGATAATCGCTTTCATTATCTTTTACAGATTCAACTCTTCTCATGCGTTTTGCTTATTCAACACTTTCTATTGCGGTTTTGACTGCATTGAATTCAGCCGTTTTTGCTGAAAACCCTGATAAACCAGAACAAGTTAAATCGGAAGCTTCAATCAAATTATCTACCATTGTGGTTGAAGCTAAAGCAGAAAATGAAGTTGGAAAAACCGTTTACAACAAAGAAGACTTGCAAAAGACGCCGAATAGCTCAAAAAATATAACTGACTTTTTAAAGATAAATCCGAATGTGCAATTCAGTCAGGCACAGTTTGCAGCAGCTAAACAAGGAGAAATAAAACCAGCAGAAATTTCAATTAATGGCGCACAGACTTTTCAAAATAATTTCATTATTAATGGAATATCCAATAATTTATTAATCAATCCTGCCGATTCAGATTCAAATACGTATCAAGGATTTGGTACAGGCTCACAAGCTATGGCACTCAATACTGACCTGCTTTGTGAACTTGAAGTTTTAGATAGCAATGTGTCTGCTTCATACGGTCAATTTACTGGTGGAGTCATTAATGCCAAAACATGTGCCCCAAACACTGAAATTGGTAAACTACATGGCTCTATTAATTATGACTACACTGAAAACAATTGGGCTCGTTATAATGCAATTAGCCCTAAAGAAGAAGAATTATTTGAGGAACCTAGTGAGGCTCATCAAAAGGAATATACCAAGCAAGGCTTAAGCACAAATATATACGGAAAACTCTCTGAAAAATGGGGATTTAATAGCTACGCATCACAACGCAGTTCTATTATTCCTGTCTTAAGTGGTTTCGAAAGTCCGAGGAAAATTGACCAAGAGCGTAATAACACAAATTTGGGATCTACTTTCTTTTATAATCCAACTGATACTATTCAAGCAAAATTTGGTTTTGACTATGGATTACTTGATAGTCTTAGCTATACAGAAGGTCGCCAACATTCTGACAGTATAATTCAAACCAAAACGAAAACGCTTTTTTCAGAACTTGAACACCGAGTGGGTTCTACAACTTTGATCCATAAGTTAGCTTACCAAAATTCAGACAGCTCACGTGAAAGCAGTAAAAACTATGGCTTGATCTGGCACCATGCTGAAGGCAGCAAAGATTGGACTAATTCAAGTACAGTCAGCGAAGGCACCACACTGGGTAACTTAGAACAAAATCAAGCTGCTGTTACTTATGGTCTCACTGCTATATTCGATCATTTTAATATTGGGACTACGCAGCATCAAGTGACTGTAGGAACTGGCTACAATCACGCTAAAGTGGACTGGAACCGTTCTTCAAATGTTTATATCTCAAATTCTACAGCCTCCAATTTAAAAAATTTGGGTAGTGCCAGCTGTCTTGTAGATGACCCTTTCTGTGATGAAAAAACCACTCTACAAGGATGGACAGGTCAATATTTTGCAAATGCCTCAATATATAAAGGCGGCACTTTTTCTGCTCAGCAGGACAATTTCCATCTCTTTGCTGAAGACAAAATACAATGGAATAACATGACTGCACGCTTAGGTTTACGTGCTGATTATGATTCTTTAAGTAGCAACCTAAATATTGCACCAAGAAGCTCGATCTCTTATCGACCATTTAGTAATGAAAAGTTGCAACTCTTAGCAGGGTGGAATCGATATTATGGCCAACAAACCTTAGGTACAGAGCTGAATGATGGGATTGGCGAGTTGATGTATAAAATGACCCGCCAACACCCTCAAGCGCCATGGATCGAAACCCCAAGTCTCAACTCCTCCAGTACCCGCCGTTCTGAACTTGATACACCGTTTAGCGATGAAACCGTTCTAGGAGTTAACGGTCAAATTCAAAATTGGGATTTGGGGCTAAAATGGGTTAACCGTAAGTATCGTGACGAAATTTCTCGTACACGCACAGATATCCCGAGAGATGGTTTTAAATATTCTTATGAATATAGTAATGCTGGTAAAGGTGAAGCAGATATTTATACTTTCACGATGAAAAATCACCAACCATTACAATTGGGAAATAGTCATCATTTTATCGCACTGGGTTTCGATTATAGCGACATTTTCCGTAGCTACACAGATTATAGTGATGAGTATAATCCTGCCAATCAGGATCGCTTAGTTTCCTATGGTGGTAAAATTATTCATTGGGCTGATCGCCCTGCCCCAAACTTTAATCAGCCTTGGACTGCCCGAATAAACTGGGACATCGGCTTTGCTTCAACGCCTCTAAAGATATCAAATTTCTTTAGCTATAAAGATAGCTACAATGACATGATTCTAAATGGCAAAACCGAGTACAATGACCAAAAAATTGATGTTTACCAAGCCTCTGAAATCAGACCCAAATTTACTTGGGATACGCGTACCACATATGATTGGAAAGTATCTAAGGAACTGAATGCGATCTTCGGTCTAACAATTAACAATGTGACCAACCGTGTCAATACTTATGTTACAGGCGCATCAACATCATCCTCTACACCACGAGTTATGACCGAAATCGGCCGTCAATTTATCGCAGATGTTACTTTTAAATTCTAAACCTTTGATTAGAGCATTCCGGTGCTCTTTTAGATTTGCTTAGGCTATAATCAGACTAATTTTAGGAACTGATATATTCCCATGCTCAAGAAAATCCTGCTTGTTTTACTTATTTTGGCACCTTCGGCGCTGTATTTATATATCGTTAACCGTGAAGATAAAACAGAAGCTCCAGCGGAAAAGACAGTTCCACCCAGCAAACCGGCTGAATACCAAACACCTGACCATTAAATAAATGCTGCTTAAAGTCCTGTAAAGTAGAAGAAGTTTAATGCCTTGATGTGGATTTTTGATCGTGCAAACTGATTTACACCCTTGATTTAATCCAAAAATAAAACTATTGCTTTGTTCTTGTTTAATGTTTGAACTTTTAGCGTATTTTTGTCTAAAACCCTTTTGACAAAACCCAGGTTAATCCTTAATATACGCATCACCTCGCAACGTCCCTATCGTCTAGAGGCCTAGGACATCGCCCTTTCACGGCGGTAACCGGGGTTCGAATCCCCGTAGGGACGCCATCTATTGATCTCATACGATCATACCTTATTCGAAATTACTATTATTCGATTGCAGATTTGTAGTTTTTCACTACAATAGCTCGCTTCATTCCTCTGAAGTATTTCTTATTTCCTATGCACTCATCTCCGAATGATGCTACGCATCAGGGCAATTCTGCGCCTTTAAAACGCGCTATGAGTACTCGACATCTGGTCATGATTTCGCTGGGTGGCGCAATCGGGACAGGCCTATTTTTAGGGTCGGGTGAAGTCATTGCACAAACGGGGCCTGTAGGTGCCATTCTCGCTTATCTCCTGGGCGGTATTATCGCATACATGGTTATGCTGTGTTTGGGCGAACTTGCCGTTCATATGCCGGAATCTGGTTCATTTGGTGCTTATGCCAAACGTTATATTGGACCAGGCACGGGCTATACCATCACCTGGTTATACTGGCTGACGTGGTCAGTCACTCTTGGAACTGAATTTACTGCAGCCGCATTGCTGATGCAGGAATGGTTCCCGGATATTTCCATGTGGTTATGGACCATTATCTTTGGTGTATTCGTATTTAGTCTAAATATGATTTCTACCCGCTGGTTTGCCGAGTCCGAATTCTGGCTAGCACTGGTGAAAGTAGTCACTGTCGTTGCCTTTATTCTTTTGGGCTTACTGGCCATCTTTGGCGTTCTGGGCTATCAGGGCCATGAAGCTGCACCTCTATTTACCAATTTGACTGCACAGGGCTGGTTCCCTGAAGGTCTGTTCCCGATTTTTGCTACCATGCTGATCGTGAACTTTGCCTTTTCTGGCACAGAACTGATTGGTGTCGCTGCTGGCGAAACTGAAGATCCTGCAAAAAATGTCCCTAAAGCGATTAATACTGCGATTTTCCGCTTATTAATTTTCTTTGTGGGTACGATTGTCGTGGTGACGGCTTTACTTCCGCATCAGGAAGCAGGCTTAGCCGCTGAAGGTGTGAGTAGCAGTCCATTCGTGACAGTATTCCAACACATTGGTATCCCATATGCTGAAGACATCATTCGTTTTGTGATTATCACTGCGCTGTTGTCTGCTGCCAACTCTGGCTTGTTTGCTGCTTCACGCATGATGTGGTCATTGTCCTACAGTAAACAGTTACCTGCCATATTCTCAAGACTCAATGCTCGCGGTGTACCGTATATTGCAGTCATGGTCACTATGCTGGGTGCATTGCCAGGCCTGCTGTCTGAACAGTTTGCGCCAGAAACTATCTTTACCAACCTGTTGGGCGTTGCGGCGTTTACCATGGTGGTGGTCTGGATGAGTATTTGCTTAAGCCAGTTCAACTTCCGTCGTCAGTGGTATAAACAAGGCCGTACTGTCAAAGAACTAGGCTTTGCTGCACCTTTATTCCCGATTGTACCAATCCTGGGCTTTACTTTCTGTTTTATTACGTGTGTCAGTATGGTCTTTGACCCATCTATGCGCATTAGCTTCTTCGGCTGTCTGCTGTTTATTGCAGCGTGTTATGCCAGTTACTATGCGTTTTACCACAAAAAAGCTTAAGTACCAGATTTAAAAGAGCGACTCCAGTCGCTCTTTTTTGTCTATACTGGTTATATATTAATCAGCCTCCATGGGGCGTCGATGAAAATTGTTTTTATTCATGGCATGAACAAGCAACAGTATACGGCGACTTCATTACGTCAACACTGGCTGCACCTTCTCAAAAGAGGCCTACGCAAAAACCCGCAACAGCAAGCTCGTTTTACTTATTTAAAACGGCATATCCGCATCCCTTTTTATGGAGATTTACTCTCTCAGCATCATTTGCATAATCTGCTCAGTGCAAATATTTTAATGCCACAGCAGTGGCCGCATTTTCCCTTCCTGCATCCAGTTCAGCGGCAACCCGCACCACCTGTAGATCAGCGTACCGATCAAATTTGTGACGTCCCACAATTAAACCTTGATGATGCACTCAATTTTAACCAGAAACTGAAGTTCATCACAGCATTAAGCAAAGATATTGCCTTACGCGATTTTGCGGTACTCATCAATTATTTCCCCCGCTTACATGCTAGTTTGTTGCAAAAATTCTTACAGGAAACTTATCTTTATTTGGCCAATCCAGAGTTTATGCAGGAAGTTCACCTTCGCATTCATCATCAACTTTATAGCAGCAAGCCACAGATTCTGGTGGCGCATTCGCTTGGAACCGTGATTGCCTATAATTATTTGATTGAGCACCCGGAACTGGATATTAAACGTTTTATTACCCTCGGATCACCGCTGGCATTTCGGGTCATCCAAGCTCATCTCCAGCAACCGATCATACGACCTGCTTCAATTTCAGGCGATTGGATAAATTTTTATTCACATGAGGATTTTCTCACCGCATTTCCACTCTCAAAAAACCCTTTTAACTTTCAACCTGCCATTATCAATCAGGAAATTCGCACTTTTGTGGAACGCCCACACGATGTTGAAGGCTATTTACAGCATCCCGAAGTATTGACTGCCATGCTGGAATTGCTTAAAGATCCAGCTTAATTCATGCAATTTTCCCGCATTTCCACAGGATTGTTTTAAATTTACACACTCAACCCGTAAAATCATTTTTTTTATGGAAATGCGTTTGACACCCCCCTATTTTCACCCTATTATACGCCCACCTCTGAAACGTCCCTATCGTCTAGAGGCCTAGGACATCGCCCTTTCACGGCGGTAACCGGGGTTCGAATCCCCGTAGGGACGCCATTTTCAGAAGTACATTTTATTAAGTCCCTATCGTCTAGAGGCCTAGGACATCGCCCTTTCACGGCGGTAACCGGGGTTCGAATCCCCGTAGGGACGCCATTACTTCAAGCTAAAAGTAAGGGTTTTAAAATTTATCTTCTGTACTGTCCCTATCGTCTAGAGGCCTAGGACATCGCCCTTTCACGGCGGTAACCGGGGTTCGAATCCCCGTAGGGACGCCATATTCGAGATGGCAACATCTCAACAAAAAAGCCCGAGCATTGTGACTCGGGCTTTTTTTATTTCTCAAATATTTAAACCAGGTTTTACCTTTCTTTCCAATTATACTTTCACTCTTTGGAACGCTATCTTGTTCTTCATTTTATAACTTGTATTTTTTTTAACATTTCTACGCATATAAATATCCGTTCATTTTCATTTAAAGCAATACACCAATAAATTAGAACAAAAATTCAACACCCTGGTTTTAGAGGGCACGTTAAGGTAAATCAAGAGAAATCTGCAAGGATCAGATTATGTTCGTCAGCACAGAGCTAAGTTTACCTTTATCGCCAAATAAAAATCATAATTATCAATTTAAAAGCTTTAAGGATTGGGTCGACTTTTTTCAAGATACTGAAATTTCGACGCATACTAAAACTGAACAAGCCGAATCTTATTTAAGCGATCTGATTAAAAATCTAAATATAGATACATTAGGATGGCTAGATCAACCGGCACAGGTTGAGCAGCATCTTTTAGCACAGCATCATCAAATTTGTACCACCTTTCAAGCCTATGTAAACCGTCGTAAACAGCAACAAGCTCGGGAATATTTTCCAACGGTTTCACATGCTTTCGAATTTCTGGCGAAAGTTGCACCGGTTAAACGGGTGGATGGTGCCTGGTTATATTCGACCGTACAAAACTATAATCAGCCTGAGCTGAAAGATTTGATTTACATCTATCTGGAAGAGCTCGGTTTAGGACATCCGCGTGCCAATCATGTCACCATGTATCAGGACTTGCTAAGTCACTATGAGCTGAACAGTTATGCGGAGCAGCTGGATGCCAGTTACTATGAGCAGGCTGCCGTGCAATTGGCACTGGCTTATGCCCCAGCCAGATACTTACCTTTGGTCATTGGCTTTAATCTCGGCTATGAACAGTTACCGCTACATCTGTTAATTACCAATTATGAACTGGCTGAACTGGGCATTGATCCACATTACTTCAATGTACACATTACCATTGATAATGCCCATAATGGCCATGCGCAGAAATCCCTGCAAGCCTTTGTACAGCATTATGCGCTTGCCGAAAGCCCAGATCATTATCTTGATCTGATTAAAAAAGGCTATGTACTGAATGACATCGGTAAAAGCTCCTCTCAGATCATTAAGGAACTGGATATTGAGCATATGGCTTTAAAAGTGTTCCAGAACAAAGCGCTAATCGGCCAATATATTCATAATCAGAAATGTCAGTTTAGTGGCAAGACCATCAATGACTGGTTATCCGATCCTGTCCAGATTGCCGAATTTTTGAATGTAATGACTGAAAAAGGCTGGATTGTAAAAGATGCACCAGTGGAACAAAGCCGTTTCTGGAAAATGATTGATCACCCCAACGGTAAAATGTTTGGAGTATTCAATGCGACCGAAAAACAGATCATTAAAGACTGGATTCAGGGTGCGACTTTAGCAACTCGCCTGTCTTCACGTAGCACAGCGCCATTACAGGTGAAAGTAGAGTCTGCAATGAACCGTATAGATCAGCAACGCTTAAATCAATTGAAAAGTCGTTTTATGCGTTGCGAAGGTGCGGAACAGAAAATTGATTTGCTGATTCCCTATACTTCACCACATATGCATCATACTGAAATCGGCTTATGGGCGACCCGTCAACTGAGTCAGTTACTACTCCCTTTCCAGACCGAGGCAATGCATTACTCCTAAATAATTTATTGAATAAATAAAAAAAGGCACCTCAAGGTGCCCTTTTTTTTATTTTAATTTAAGCTGATTTACGCGAATTTAACTGTCCTTTAATCACTGCTTTGACATTGCCTTTGAGATACTGCAAAAAGACTTTTAACGGTGACAGTTTCGGATCAGGCTGCCTGCCTTTGGCAATTTCCTTAAACTGCGCGGCATACCAGATAATTTCCATAATGGCCATTTTATCGACCACAGGAATACCGGTTTTAATTTTTTCAACCGCATAACGTACATCCTGACCTGCAATCAGACGATCGCCCAGATCCGGTTCTACTGCAAAGGGACGTGCAATACCAATAAAATCACAGGCGCCACTGTCGAGTGCAGCATTCATGCCTTCAACTGTTCTGAACCCGCCAGTAACCATGATATGGCAATTGACTTCCTGACGGATTTTTTCGGCAAAATCGAGGAAATAGGCTTCACGGGCAACCGTCGAGGCCTTACGCTTTTCTGCTTTGACGCCAGCCATGGCAGGTGCTTCATAACTACCACCTGACACCTCAATGATATCGATGCCCGCAGCATCCATCGCCTTAAAGACATAGATGACATCTTCTTCCGAGATACCACCGCGCTGGAAGTCGGCTGAATTCAGTTTGACTGAAATAATAAAATTTTCCGAGGTTGCAGCACGGACAGCTTGATAAGTTTCCAACAGAAAGCGGGTGCGGTTTTCGATACTACCACCCCATTCGTCCTGACGTTTGTTGGTTAGCGGAGATAAAAACTGGCTAATCAGATAGCCATGTGCGCCATGTAACTGTATACCTTCAAAACCGGCTTTTTCACATATGCGAGCTGAAGTGGCAAAACGCTGGATAATATCCAGAATTTCCTCTTCAGTCAGGGCACGTGGTGTCCCGAAGCTCATCGCCAGTGCCGGACTAAACGGTACTGCAGACGGCGCGACCGTTTCTTTATTTAAGCCTTTGGGACATTGACGACCCGGATGTGACAACTGGACCAGTTGTATCATGCCATGCTGCTTGCCCACTTCCGCCCATATTTTAAGCTGATCCAGATCGCGTTCGGTTTCTACCACCACAACGCCCGGCTCATTCTTGGCACGAAAGTCCACCATAACATTTCCGGTAATGGCACACCCCAAACCACCTTCGGCCCAAGATTCATACAGCTTGAAATGCCCCTGATTGGGCTGACCTGCATCATTGGCAAGTGCTTCACTCATGGCGCCTTTAATAATACGGTTTTTGAAAGTGCTATTACGAATTTGAATGGAATCGGCCAATTGGGTCATGCTCTGTCCTGATATTACTTTTATTTTGTACTTGTTTATAACGTAAGCCAGAACAATTGACAATCAGTCTTGTCAAATTTACACAATTTTCATCTGCTTATTTTTGTCGGATAGAGTGTTGGCCCGATTTAGTGTCTTGGATCAAAAGCATCTCGTATTGCTTCTCCCATATACATCAGCAAACTCAGCACAATCGCTAAACTAAAAAATCCGGACAAAGCCAGCCACGGTGCATTTAAGTTGTTTTTGGCCTGAAGCAAAAGCTCTCCCAAGGATGCCGAATCGGGTGGCAAACCATAACCTAAAAAATCCAGCGCTGTCAGTGCGGTAATATTGGCAGTCAGCATAAAGGGAAGTTGCGACAGACTTGAACCGATGACATTCGGTAATATATGCCTGAACATGATTCGCCCCTCACCGGCCCCAATACTTCTGGCGGCCCAGACATATTCCAGATTTCGTGCGCGTAGAAATTCAGCACGTACCATGCCGACCAGAGTGGTCCAGCCAAATAACAGCATGATCAGAAATAACCAGTAAATATTGGGAGTAAACAGGCTGACCAGCACCATGACCATAAACAGCATGGGTAAACTGCTCCAGACTTCGAGCAGGCGTTGCCCGATCAGGTCAATCCAGCCGCCATAATAGCCCTGCACAGCCCCCACCAAAATTCCGATCGCTGCAGACAATAAGGTCAGCGCAAAACCAAATAAAAGTGAAATCCGCAAGCCATATAGAATCCGCGCCAGAACATCGCGGCCCTGATCATCTGTCCCCAGCCAGTTCTGGGTACTCGGTGGCGATGGAACCGGTACGGCCAATTCTAGATTTGGCGTTTGATAAGAGAATGGAATGATGGGCCAGATGGCCCAGCCTTTTTCCGCAATCAGTTGCTGTACGACGGGATCTTTATACTCCGCTTCCGTTTCAAATAATCCGCCAAAAGTCGTTTCCGGATAAGACTTTAAGACAGGCAGATATAAAGCATGATCGTATTTCACCAGCAAGGGCTTATCATTGGCAATGAATTCTGCACCCAGAGAAATAATAAAAATAATACTAAAAACAATAAAACAGCCAAATCCCAGTTTGTGCTGCTTAAATCGTTGCCAGCGCAATTGCATCAAGGACGACATTATTGTAATCCTCGATGCGAACTAAAATGAATCCGCGGATCAATCAGTTGATAGAGCAAATCGCTGAGTAAACGCAGTATCAGACCAAGTAAGGTGAAAACAAACAAAGTGCCGAAAATCACCGGATAGTCTCGCTGGATAATGGCCTCAAAACCCAAAACACCCAACCCATCCAGATTAAAGATAATCTCAATAAACAGGTTTCCAACAAAAAACACCCCGATCAATACTTCTGGCAACCCTGCAACGAGCACTAAAATGGCGTTACGGAATACATGCCGATACAGGACTGCATTTTCATTTAAACCTTTGGCTCGCGCAGCCAGGACATATTGCTTGCTCAGCTCTTCAACAAAGGAAAATTTCACCAGATAGGTCAAACTGGCAAACCCGCCAAGCACCATGGCCAACAGTGGCAAGGCCATATGCCAGAAATAATCCTGAATTTTTTCGAAGAAGGATAGTTCAGCAAAATTTTCAGAGCTGAGTCCCTGCAAAGGAAACCATTGCAAATAAGACCCGCCAGCAAAAAACACAATCAGTAAAATGGCAAAAATAAAGGCTGGGATGGCATAGCCCACAGCCAGAATTAAAGAGGTCGTCTGATCAAACAGGCTGCCATGCTTTCGGGCTTTTATGATGCCCAGAGGAATGGAGACCAGATAGATCAACAAGGTACTCCACAAACCCAAAGAGAGCGATACCGGTAATTTCTCCCAGATCAGTTCAGTCACGGCCTTGTCTTTAAAAAAACTGGTACCTAAATCGAATTGTGCGTAGCGCTTCAACATTTCCCAAAAGCGGAGATGCAGCGGTTGATCAAAGCCATACTGAATGTTGATCTGCTCAATCATCTCAGGCCTAAGGCCTTGCTGTCCCTGATACTGCAATCCGGTATGTGCTAAACCATTGACCTGTTGTGCCTGATAAATCGCTTGCTCCACTGGCCCCCCTGGTGCCAGCTGGATCACCATGAAATTGATCAGTAAAATGATCAGCAAGGTTGGAATCATCAGCAACAGACGCTTGAGAATATAAGTGCTCATGGCACTCCCTGATAGGCTTGGAGCTTAATGCTGTTTGAAATAATCGGCCACCTGTCTGGCCTTTGCTGCATCGACCCACCAGTAATCAATGCCGGCAGAAAGTTTAGGTTTCAGCTGGGGCTGCTGATACATGTTCCAGTAAGCATACCAGTATTCGCCAGTACCATAGGTCAGAACATGATAATAACCTGCCCTCAGCAAACGATCCAAGGCTCGCGTGCTATTTACCAGCTGTTCACGGTTTTGTGCCTGAATCGCCTGTTGAATCACGGCATCAATAGCAGGATTTCGAATCCCGGCATAATTGTAATTTCCCGCCTGCGTTGCAGCCTGGCTGCCCCAGAACTGTTTTTGCTCCTGCCCCGGTGTCAGCGATTGAGGCATGGTATCGACAATCATATCAAACTGATAATTTCGCAGACGTTCATAATATTGCGCAGTTTCTACCATTCGGACCTGTGCCTGAATGCCCAAACGTTTTAGATGACGCAGATAAGGCATCAGATAACGCTGCTGTTCCACCTGATGCAGCAGGAACTCAATCTGTACCGGTTGACCCGAAACGTCGACCAACCGACCCTGTTGATAACGATAACCGGCCTTTAACAGCAATTGCCGGGCTTTTAACAGATTGTTCCGGTTAAAACCGGAGGCATCCGACCGAGGATATTGCCCGTCCTGAAGTACCGCCTGACGTTGAACCGGATCAAGATGTTTTAAATGTGGCTTTAAAATGTGCAGCTCTTGGGCACTTGACCGTCCACGCGAAGCCAGGTCACTGTTGGAAAAAAAGCTGTTCAGGCGCTGATATTCACCATAAAACATGGCTTTATTCAGCCATTCAAAATCATAGGCGAAACTTAAGGCCTGCCGGAAACGGATATCGTCAAAGGGTTGACGTCGGGTATTAAAGACCAGACTCTGGGTCGGAATCGGGTTTTGATGCCGGAAGCGGTAACGTTTTACTTGGCCTTGCTGAACTGCAGGAAATTGATAATCTCTTACCCAGCGATTGACCTGTTTTTCCTCATGCAAGGTAAATTGGCCCGACTTAAAGGCTTCGAATTTAATTTCCGGGCTACGATAATAACGATACTGAATCCGGTCAAAATTATAACGCCCGCGATTGACCATCAAGTCTTTCGCCCAATAGCGGGGATTACGCTTGTAGACAATACTACGTCCGGCATCTATACGTTCAATCACATAGGGCCCTGAACCCAGGATCGGTTTCAGAGTCAGGTCTTTAAAATTACGCCCTTGCCATTCCCGTTTAGAATAAATTGGCATCTGCGCGACAATCATGGCCATTTCCGGATTATGTCCGGATTTAAAATGCATTTTGACTTGTAAAGGGGATAGAACCTCTGTTTTTTTGATGTCGGCCAGATACATTTGCAGGCCAAAATTGGACTGGGTCTGAAACAAGTCAAAACTGTATTTGACATCTGCTGCAGTTAGGGGCCGCCCATTACTAAAACGTGCTTTCGGATTTAAATGGAAAATAATAAACGCGGTTTTTTGGGGATCAAAACTGACTTTTTCCGCCAGCAAGGGATAATACACCCCAGGCTCATCCAGTGATTTAGACAGCAAGCTGTCAAAAATATAGTTGATGCCTTCAGTGACATTCCCCTTGCCATTCATGCTGTTTAAATTATCAAAACTACCATCAGCAGCCAGAATAAGCACACCACCCTTCGAGGCTTGCGGGTTGGCATAAGGCAGAGATTTGGCCTGAGCATATTTCGGATGGCTATGTAGCGCAATATAAGGCGTGGTGATCACGGCTGCCCAACTGGTAGTCATGACCAGCGGGACAACCATGCTTAAAACAAATAAACTAAAAAATCTCACGATGAATTAATTTGGTACTTTAATCACATCACCAATACGTAATTGTGCACTCGGTTTTAGCTCATTCATTTCCGCCAACTGATTGCTGTTCAGACCATAACGTGAGGCCAAACCGATCAAGGTATCGCCCCGTTTGACCTTATATTCACTCACCAATTTTGGAATTTGCAGCGTTTGACCGACACGTAATCCGGCACGCGGGCTCAGATCATTTAACTCAGCCAGCTCAGTCACGCTCATGCCTAAGCGGCTGGCAATTGCATTCAGGGATTCACCTGACTTGACGGTATAGGATTCAGTTGCTTTTGTGCTAGTGCTCTTGACCACAACCTTAGTCTCTTCAGCCTTTTTATCCGCCGGAACATCACCCTCAATTTTTAGACGCTGACCAATACGTACGTTGCTATTGGCATTCAGACCATTTAAATCGGCTAGATATTTAACCTGAAGATGATACTGACGCGCAATAGAGCTTAAAGTGTCACCTGATTTCACCACATGCGAATCTGATTTTACATTCTTCGCTGCAGTTTCAGCGACCACTTCACGTACTACTGGTTCAGCAACTTCACCACTCAGTTTCAGGCGTTGCCCCACGCGTAAGCCGGCATTACGTGACATGCTATTCAGGCTCGCCACTTGGTCCATCGAAAGATTGTATTTTGCTGCAATGCCGGTCAGCGTATCACCCGATTGTACCGTGTAAGTTTCAGGCACCTGACTGCCGGCTGGAATCTTGACCGTCTGGCCCATACGTAAACCGCTATTGGCCGCAAAACCATTTAAAGCTGCCAGTTCAGATACACTGAGCTTGCTTTGATTGGCAATGCTATACAGGGTTTCACCACTTTTGACCTGATAGTTTTCAGTTGCAGTCTGATCGACTTTAACATTTTCAAACTTCTGTTCAGTCTTCTGGGTCAATGCCGTCAGTTCTTCAACTTCCTGAAGTGGCACATTGATTTTCTGCCCCACCATCAAACTGCTACCCGCAGTCAGCCCCGATGTTAAGGATGCCAGCTCGGCATTTGAAAGCCCATAACGATCGGCAATCAGTTTCAGATACTCACCGCGTTTCACCGTATAGGATTTGGTCTGAACTTTGGTAGTTTCAGCTTTTTTAGTGTCTTCTACTCTAACTTTGGATGCAGCCGGTTCTTTGAGTGACAGCTTCTGACCAACGAACAGGCCGCTATTTGTATTCAGGCCATTAAAGTCAGCCAATTGTTTCACGCTAAAACCAAACTGGGCCGCTACACTGGTCAGAGAATCATTGGCCTGAACCACATAAGTTTCCGGCTTTTCTTTGGCTTTGCTGGATTCCTGTACAGGTTTGGCATCATACAGATAAATCGTGGTTCCCACATAAAGCGTAGAGTTTGGATCGATCTGGTTCCATTTCGCTACATCACGCCAGTTCACCCCATTTTTCGCCGCAATTAGGGCCAGATTATCACCCGGTAAGACTTTATAGGTACTGCGTTTGCCCTTAGGTGCGACTACCACCACTTCAGAATCGGTCTTGACGTAATTTTTACCCTGATTCAACCGGGCTTCAACCGAAGTCGCAGTGGTATTGTCGGCAACTTCTTTCGGATAAGAGAAGCCTTTGGTGAGCTCCTTGCCTTGCTGCTCAGCCACAGACAGGCTGGTTTGAATAGCCGTCAGTTTGATTTTGCCATCATAAGGATCAACAATTTCTGTGCCTGCTGGCGCCAATGCTTTCAGCTCTTCAACCACCTGAGCCTGTTCCGCTGGTGTTGCAACAGGCTGCAGGATTTCATCCACAGTTTTCTGAATATCCTGTGCGGTGGCCACCTGCTGAATTTGCTGACGCTCAGCGGCAGAAATCGGTGGTTCGACCTGAATCTGTTTCACAGGCGTTGCAGGCGTCACTGCTACTGGAATACGTGGCGCACTTGGAATCGGCAGATCACTTTGTGCAGCAAAACTGGCTAAGGCAGATGAGCCTAGAGGCGTCGAAAGCTTTTTCGTAGTCTGTGTAACAGTATTTGCCGTCGTCGCCGTACTCACAGCTGCGGTCACCACAGGTGCAGTAGTGGCTGTTTTTGCTGGAGCCGTTGTTTTGGCAACTGTCGTTACAGGCCGAGTACCTGCAACAACTGGTGGGGTCTGTTTTGAAGGCGTAATCGTTTTCACATTTAATTCTGGAGGCGCAGCTTTGCTCGGTACCACTGTCGTCGTGTTTTTCGGCAAGCTGTTCACGCTACCTGCCCACAACCCACCTGAACCGGATAATTTTTTCAGCTTTTCATCGACTGAAGGACTTAAGTCAGCAGGAATCAGAATACGGCGCGGACTTGCAGGATCAATATGATCGCCACGATGCCCCGGGTTTAATTGATACAGTTCTGCACGGCTCAATCCGGTGATAGCTGCAATTTCATTTAAACTGGCAACGCCCACAGGGACTTCACGGAAATGCGGACGGTTGGCAATCGGTGGCAGGCTCACGCCATAACTACCTGGAGTTTTAATAATTTGTGCAACCGCCAGGAAACGTGGCACATAGCTCATGGTTTCTTGTGGCAGTTTCAATGACCAATAATCGGTAGGTAAACCTGCGGCCTTGTTGCGGTTAATCGCCTGCTGAATCCGTCCTGGGCCAGCATTATAAGAAGCGAGCGCCAATTCCCAAGAACCAAACTGGTTATACAGACTGCCTAGAAATTCATAGGCTGCACGGGTCGATTCCACTACATCACGACGACCATCGTATAAGGGCGTCTGCTTTAAACCATAAATACGGCCTGTGCTTGGAATAAACTGCCATAAACCTGCCGCTGCCGCACTACTGGTCGCTGCCGGGTCATAAGAACTTTCAATAATCGGTAATAGCGCCAGCTCGGTTGGCATGCCACGGCGTTCTGCTTCTTTTACCGTATAATATAAATAACGTGATGCACGCGCACTTAAACGGTCCAGATAAGGCTGCCGCGAAATAAACCAGCCGCGCTGCGCATCAATCCGCGGATTCCAGACACCTAAATCCATCTTGAAACCTACGGTCATACGTTTCCACACATCACCATGTTTCAGAATCTGTAAACGATCGCCTTCGACTGCGCGCATATCCGTTGCAGAGAGTAAATCTTCCAGTCCGTCCAGACTGCTTCCATCCAGATATTGTGATCCAATCTGCTTGCTTTTCGCTGTTTGGGACGCATTTTGTGTAGATGAACAGCCCGTCAGTCCCAGGGAAGCAAGTGCAGTTCCCAGTACAGAAAATTTTAGAAATGTAGGTAATGTCGGCTGCCACAAGATTGCGGTTGGTTTATACATAAAGAAATCCAAACAACTCGTATATAAATTTATTTTTTAGATATGCCATTGTAGTGAAGCATATTGAAGACACAAGGCAATAATTTACCGCGAATTCACGTTAAATGTTACAAGAAATTAAAAAATCCGGAACATATAGATTGATCGACTGCATTTGCGCTATACAATAACCCTTCCAGTTTGTTCTATTTTGATCGGATTTAATCTATGTCACACACTATCACACTTTATGTTGATGGCGCTTGTCGCGGCAACCCGGGTTTAGGCGGTTGGGGTGCGTACATTGTTAATGAACAGCAAGAACACAAACTCTGTGGTGGTGAAGACCATACCACCAACAACCGTATGGAACTGACCGCTGCGATTGAAGGCATTCTGTTCTGTGACAAACAAGACAAACTGGTGATCTATACCGATTCAAATTATGTCAAACAAGGCATTACTGAATGGATTCACGGCTGGAAAAAGAAAAACTGGAAAGATGTCAAAAACCCGGACCTGTGGCAAAAACTGGATGCAGTCTGCCAAGGACGCGAGATCGAATGGCACTGGGTCAAAGGTCATTCTGGACATCCGGGCAATGAAATGGCCGATCAGCTGGCCAACCAGGGCGCCGATGAAACCCTGAAAAAATCCAAAAAAGCTTCTTCAATTTCTGAAGATAAAAAAAAATCTGAACCTGACTGGTTATTAGACGATCCTTTTGGTCTGGACCTGGCCGAAAGCGAAGGAGATCCGGAAGATCTGCCAGAAGAAATCAATGACGTGGAAGAAGTTACCGGCACTGAGCAAAGCGATTCCGAACTGCAAGCTGTAGAGGGAGCCAGTGCCCGTAGCGAGCTACATCCCCAGATTGTGATTACACCGGCAACCTTACATGCGCACGGCCCACGTCAACTGATTCTGGATACTGAAACCACCGGTTTTTATTATCAGGATGGTGACCGCATCATCGAAGTCGGTGCGCTAGAGATGATCAACCGCAAACTGACTGGAAGCTCGATTCATATCTATACCAATCCAAAAACGCCCGTGGGCGACTCGGTCAATGTCCACGGGATTACCGATGAGTTCCTGCAAGACAAACCACTCTTTGAAGAAATTTCTCAAGTGTTGTTTGATTATTTAAAAGGTGCAGAAATCATCGCTCATAATGCCAGCTTCGATATGAACTTCCTAGATATGGAATTCAAACGTGCTGGTTTTAAAGCCCTATCAGAAGTCTGTGAAGTCACAGATACCTTGGCGCTGGCCAAATCCAAGTATCCTGGGCAGAAAAACTCGCTAGATGCCCTGGTACGCCGTTACGAGATTCCAAAACGCGACCGTACTTTCCACGGCGCCTTACTCGATGCAGAAATCTTGTCCGATGTCTATTTGGCGATGACCGGTGGCCAGGTATCGTTTGATATCGATGCCCTGTCGCATTCTGAAGACCAGAACAGCCGCTCAGGGATGGCCAGAGTTGAAATTGAACTGCCTGTGATTCTTCCGTCAGAACAAGAATTGCAGGAACATGAGAAATGGGTCAAACAATTTGAAGAAAAACATGGAACTGCTTGCCTTTTCGCGAAATAAAATCTACATTTCCGGAGATAGTTTAGGTTTAAAACTATCGTTCTTCAGTTATAGTTAAATACAAAGAGGCCCCGCATTTTAAAGCGGGGCTCATATACAGATAACACTCCAGGAAAGGTGCAGATCATGTCTTACCAAACCTCTATACATTTTGATCCAACAGCCTTACTGATAATAAAAAATGAGGTTGATAACTCGATCAAGTTAGTCGAATCAGCAGTAAGCACCTTGGTAGAAGACCAGATTTTACCTTTTGGCATTGATGATGCATTAAATCAGTTTGAACAATGCGCCCAGGTTCTGGCACTCATTGACATGTCCAGCCTGGCAAAAGTTGCTCAATATTCAGCCGAACTGATGCGCAAGATTATGGGGAATCCGGCGCGAGTCAATACTCAGGATGTCATCGCCTTGAGTGAAGGCACCACCATGCTGAAACGCTATATTGAATTTATCTGCCTGCGTGAAGTGAAGATTCCACAGTTTTTACTAGACACCCTGAACCGTCTGGAACTGGCTTTGGGTAAACCACTGACGACTGAAGGTCAGCACATAGAATCGCTGCTAGATTGCATCACCCCTGATTTTGCACTACCACAAGCACCAAGTCTGGAAAAATCCGAATATGTACACCGCCTGTATAAACTGTCACTGAACAAGCTGATCCATCAGGAAGAAAGTGAACTGGACCTGCAAACCATCAAACTGGTGGGTGCCTATCTGGCCGGACTGTCAGAACAACATGCCAGCAAACAGTACTGGAATCTGGTCTATGTCGCCTTCAACAATATTGATCATCTGCTGATTAATGAGCCACGTCTACGCACACTGGTGAGCATTGAACGCAACATGGCACAATATTTTAGTTCAGCAGACGGTTTCAAGGCTTCGCTGGCTGATTTAGCCAATGTTCTGAGTCTGTGCATCAGTCAGGAAGATGACACTGCGCAATATATCCGTAGCCAGCTCAATATTGGTGATGACCTGCTGACCGATATGCAGTTACAGGTCTTCAGTCGCCATCTGTACGGGCCAGACTTTGAAACGATGCATACCATTAGCGAATTGTTGACCACAGAAATGGCACAAATTCGTAATGACATCGAGTTCAACTATCAGAACATGACGCCTGAAAAAACCCAGGAATTGCAGGCACAACTGAATAATCTGGCGAATATTTTCAAGGTATTGAACCTGAATGAAGCCTATCATGATCTGACCCGTCAGGCCGCTACGCTGAGCCAGTCCGAGATGATGCAAGATGCCAACTTTGCCCAGCAATTAATGAATGTCATTCTGTCTGCCATGAACTCGATTGGGGTACTGGAACGTCATCACACCTCGAGCCGTTTGCAGCTGCGCGTCAACAACATGAATATTTCTCTGGACCGCCTGGATGAAGCACATGCTGCTTTACTCACTGAAACCAAGGCCCTGATTGAGCTTTCCAGCCAGGTTCTGAACAATTACCTGCAAGATCATGACTTGACTGCACTCGAACCAGTGTCGGTACAGTTCTGTGAAATTGGCGGGGCGATGCTGTTCCTGAATGCAGAACATGTTCGTACGGCATTCACCACCACAGCTGCATTCATCAAAAACCGTGTTGATCTGTCAATTGCATTAACCCCGGAAGAGATTCATCGTGCTTTAGACACGCTGGCCAGTGCCGACATGATGATTGATAACTTAAAGAACAAACAGCCTGTATTACAGGCGATGTTTCAGGTAGCATTGGACAGTAGTGAGAAGCTCAAAATAGTTGCCTAATGTCCAAATTATCACTTGCTTATATTTTTCAACAACAGCAACTGCTGGTCGATCAACACTTTCAACTTCCACAGGTTGAAGCCTTAGCAAGTGATTTGCTACTCCACACGGGTGATCAGGTGATCGCCCGTGACCTCCTTCCCGATGAGCCCATTCCTGCAGGCTTGCAGCTGATTCCAATCCGTCAGCTGTTACAGTTCTGGAATACCGAGCAATTCGAACAGGCCAGCCGTGCAGTACAGTTGTTAGAATGGCGCCGTAATCACAAATTTTGCAGTCATTGTGGCACAGCCACTGAAGCGCATACTGTTGAATATGCAATGGTCTGCCCATCCTGCAACTATCGTCAATATCCACGGGTACAGCCTTGTGTCATTACCGTCATTACCAAAGGCAAAGACGAGATTCTGCTGGCCAAAAATGCGCGCAATACCAAAAGCCAGATGTATGGCCTGATTGCCGGTTTTGTCGAAGTTGGTGAAACCCTGGAAGATGCAGTACGTCGTGAAACGCTAGAAGAAGTCGGTCTGCAGCTTAAGAATATTCAGTATCTGGCCAGCCAGCCCTGGCCATTTCCAAGTAATCTGATGATTGCCTTCAAAGCTGAATATGCCGCGGGTGAAATCGAGTTACAACAAGAAGAAATCAGCGATGCGCAATTCTTTAAATTCGATCAGCTGCCGGAAATTCCGTTTAAAGGCAGTATTGCACATGCCATGATCATGCATGTGACTCAAGGTACGGCAGTCGCAGATGATACCAAAACCTGGCTATAAGTTCGTATTCGAACGTGCATTTAGCTAAAAGCCTCAAAAAAAGGATCCAGTGGATAATCCCCCTGGATCCTTTTTTATGTATTGGGCTGGGTTTAATCCAGCCATCAGTCTGGGGATTTAAATGCATCCTCAAGCGCCCAAAGCACCTGTGACTTGGTCTGGAAAAACTGGCTAAACAAACTGGAGAGCGAACCCACAATCGTAATATGGCCAAGTTTCGGAATATGAATCAAATGGCTATGATTACCCTTTTCTTTCAGCACACGGTGCAAATCCTGGCTATTAAAATGCCCTACGATCTTGTCTTTCTCGGCAATAAACAGATAATGCCGGATCGGGGTATTTTCTACAAAATAGTATGGCATGACCTGCTGATATGGCACGGCCTGATCAAAAGCACCGGCACAAATTGGATCATTCTT
Organism: Acinetobacter sp. BY419; assembly: GCF_019038395.1. GTDB lineage: Bacteria > Pseudomonadota > Gammaproteobacteria > Pseudomonadales > Moraxellaceae > Acinetobacter. The sequence continues at coordinate 7,977 of NZ_JAGFXZ010000012.1, read as the reverse complement.
ATAATCAAAATGATAAGGGCCAGCCAGGCCAATCATCGCACGAATTTGACTGTGATCAATACTGGCAGATTGTGGATGATACAAGGCTGACATGACATTGAATGCCCCGGCAGAATGTCCCATCAAGACCAGATTTTCAGTATGGATGTCTAATTGGTTGGCAGACTGCTGTAAATGATTCAGCAACAAATGCAGATCATGAATATAGGCCGGGAAAATATGTTGTGGCGCCAGATGATAATTCATCACCACCACATCGTAGCCTTCTTTGGCAAAGGCCTCACCAATAAACTGGTAGTCCTTTTTATCGCCATGCAACCAGGCGCCACCATGCACAAAAACAATCAGGGGGCGATGCGGCAAAGGCTGCTGACTACGAAACAGATCAAAACGTTGCCGGGATTTTAGACCATAGGCCAATTGGGTTTCGAGCGTGTAACCCTGTTTCGGAGTTAAACGATTTAGGGCATAACTGCCAAAATCGTATAACCTGAAATCTTGATACTGTTGCTGAAACTGAAGAATACGATGTGAAAGTTGGGTTTTAAACTGACCGACCTTATGGTTCATAGGTCGGTTCAACTGTATCGGGATCAATTGCAACCGGCGTCTGCTCAATCCCTGGCTGCGCATACGCAGGTGCAGCAAAGTTCTGATTGGCCAGACTTGAATATTGCTCAACGTTATCGACCAGAGTCACAATTTTGGTGACATTACCCACTTGTTGTAATACCTGATTCAGGTCAGCAATCTCGGCACTGTTTAAGCGTCCCATCACATACAGCACACCATCTTCCGTATGCACATGTACTTTACTGTCCGAAACTATTGTGGCTTTCATAATCAGGCCACGGGTATTTGCAGTCACCGCAGTATCCTGCATGATGGTGCTATAGCCGATCTGATTACCGACAGTAATAAAATTATGTACTGCTTTAACATCACTCATGGATTTGACATTGTCTTCTGCCAGTTGCTTCAGATGGGCATCCGGTACCTGACCAGTTAGCAAGACATTACCATGAAAACTTTCAATATTGACCCGAGCCTGCCTGAAGCGCGAATCCAGTTTATAAAGATTTATTTTTGCGGTACGGACAATCGAGGAATCAATAAACACCTGCCCCAAAGTACGCGCCCCACTTTCAGTTCCTACAGGAGCCGTACCTGTGCCACTGGAAATAAAACTGGCACAACCTGATAAACTTGCGACACACAGCATTGTTATTGCAATACGCTTAACCACTCAGCAAGACTCCTTCATTTTATTACGTCTTTTTTCAATCTAATAATCTGTTTCACACTCAGATCATGTCAATTCTGCTTGAACTTTACAATGATCTTGAAGTAAATATAAGCATCTTTAGACCTTATTTTGTTCAGAGATTAATAAACTCCTGATCAAAAGTAAAAGCATTTTCAATCCATTCCAGATCATAAGGGTATTGCGAAAAGTCATGCTGTAGGGTTTTTGCAAATTGCTGTTTAAAATCAAAACAAATCACGTCAAAACGATAGTAATAGTGTGCAAATTGTGGATTTTTCTGGATAAAACACATGGCCGTCTTGAGCATCTTGCCCTGTTTTGCTGTAGAAACCGACTCGATGGCTTGTGCATATCGGGTGTGTGCACGTGCTTTGACCTCAACAAAGACCAGCTCCTGTTCACGCACCAGAATCAGATCCAGCTCGCCATAACGACTGTAATAATTGGCTGTTAGCAACTGAAAGCCCTGTTGTTGCATCAGTTGAGCTGCTCGCTGCTCTGCCCATTTACCTAATTGCTGTCGCATCACTCATCCCTCGTTCAAAGCAGCTTGACGCCGGTGCCGCTATACTGAAAACATTGTGGAATGCGCTGAATACCGTGCTCAGTGATCTGTATCCGGCCAGTTCTGCCCTGAAATTCAATATTCTGCAAATGCGGCTGGGACAAATACTGCTGGGTAATCTGCCAGGCATCGCCCCCGAAGGCAATCAGTCGCTGATAGGACAGATTGACCGGTTCTTTGGCATAGGCCTGTAGAACATCCGGCCAGTCAGCCAGATAAAGCACCGGAACATCACAGAACTTGATCCCTTGCGGCGGCGTATGCTGCTCGCTAATCGCATTGGCCACGGTATACATCCGCTTGTGGTTTAATTCGGGTATCGCAGTCAGCCCCTCTGCATTGCCGAGAAATAGGAGCCCCTGCTTCGGCATTAAAAATATGGGCGCCTTGTTGAGGATCTTAAATTTCAGATCACTCTGACTGAATAAAGACATCAGCAACAGTTCATGCTCGGCTTCACTGCCCGGCTGGCGTAAAATCAGCAGCTGTTGAATTCCGTCTTTGTGCAATAAGGTTTTTAAGGCAGCGGCATCTTCTTTTTTGGATAAACTGAATTGCCAGACCTGTGGCGATGACTCGGCCACATCATTCAGGCTGAGTGTGCGTACTTTCGGTTTGCTTTTCAGCAACTGTTCCACATCGCTACGTGCCAATGGACCCACCACCATTTTGGTCTTTTTATTGACATGCTGCTTAAGTAACCGCGATATATTTTTCTGATTGGAATTGACCCATTTCAGTGGAACTTTTTGTCCTGGAGTAGCATAGGCACTGAGAAATCCCTGTTTGATACTCGATGCAGCTCGCGCCAAAGGTCCGGATTCGGGTAGAATAATCAACACTTCTGCTTGTACGCTGCTGATGTAGCTGACTAAACACAAGCCTAATATTTTATTTTTAATCTTCCATTTTTTATTATTCAATTTATTCCACATGGAGAAACCTATGAGTGCTCAGTTATTTGTTGTTGCGACTCCAATCGGGCACTTAGATGATATTAGTTATCGTGCAATTCAGGTGTTGAAGTCGGTGAGTCTTATTGCTGCTGAGGATACACGAACTTCAGCACAGTTGCTTAAACACTTTAATATTCAAACACCTTTGACTGCCTGTCATGAACATAATGAAAGCAACAAGATTGATCAGCTGATTCAGCGCCTGCTCAATGGCGAGGATATGGCCCTGATCAGTGATGCGGGTACTCCCCTGATTAGCGACCCTGGCTTTAAATTTGTCCGGGCTGCTCAAGCACATAATATCCGTGTTATTCCTGTGCCCGGTGCTTGTGCTGCGATTGCGGCCTTAAGTGCAGTGGGCTTGCCGAGTGACCGTTTCAGTTTTGAAGGTTTTCTGCCATCCAGACAAAGTCAGCGCCTGCTTAATCTGGAAAAACTGAAAGATGAAACCCAGACCTTGATTTTCTATGAAGCACCGCATCGAATTCTGGAGTGCGTTAAAGATATGGTGAGTGTATTTGGTGCAGATCGCCCTGTCGGTTTTGCGCGTGAGATTACCAAAACCTTTGAAACCATCAAGAAAATGACCTTAGGTGAGTTGGTTGAATTCATTGCCAATGATCACAATCAGCAAAAAGGTGAAATTGTTTTGGTGATTGGCGGTGCCACCGTAGAAAAAGATCTGGATCAGGAAAAGCTGGATAAATTATTGAATCGCTTATTACAGGATCTATCGGTTAAAGCTGCTTCACAACTGGCAGCAGATCTAACCGGTATCAAAAAGAAAATCGCTTATCAGCGTGCTTTAGAACTAACTTCGGCCAACGATTAATGTTCTAGATGTTTCTTTTAGGTTTTGCTTTGCAAAAAAAAACACCACAACTAATGTGGTGTTTTTTTATAGAGCCAAATCAATCAAAGACTTACTCTTTAGCTACTGATTCATCTGCTGGAACTTCAACAATACGACCACCATTCGCAAGGAAAGCCGCAATTTCATCCTCAAGTGCCTGACGCTTCTTTAACTTTGCAGTGACAGTCAAGGTTTCAGCTTCTACAAGATCGGTATCATTGACGACCTCTGTGCTATCGACCGCGCCTTTTTCAGCTGCTTTTGCTTCATCATCGTCAACAATTGAATCTTCAACGTCATCATCATAATCATTCATGTCTGTCATTTGCATCTCCCCAAAAATGGCGCTGGCTTGGTATTCCAAGCCAGGTGTTGAATTAAGTGAAATTTAGCAATCTCTTTGGGCTTCGCCTAGTACCAAACATAAAAAAATCGTATCTTTTTTAAACAAAATCGTTACTCTTGATGGGTGTTTGTTTAAAAAATTTACATTTCTATCTTAAGCTGCGTAACGTGTGTCTTTAAGTAAACTCAAACCGTTGGCCTGCGCCATAAATGCCTCTTTTAATATTGGCTGATTTTCCACCTGTTTCAGGCCGAAATTACGTGCCCAAACGATCGGAAAGAATCCAGTCGTTTCCATCCAGCCAATCGCTGACATGCTATGCATCATGGCATCGTTCTGGCCTTTACGGCGATGTTCATAGCGTTTCAAGGTCTGCTCATGTGCCCATACGCCACGTGCTTGGTCATGCAGCAAAACATCACAGAGTATGGCTGCATCCAGACAGCCAATATTCACCCCTTGACCTGCCAGTGGATGAATTACATGTGCGGCATCCCCAATCAGGGCCAAGCCATCTTGAACATATTGTTGAGCCGCACGGGCTTTTAGCGGGAAAGTGGCACGTGGGGTCGCCTCTAGGACTTCACCCAGCATATGATGACTTTCACGAGTCAACAGTTGGCTAAACTCGGCTCCTGAAAGCGCAGCATATTCTTCGGCATAATCCTCTGGTAAAGTCCAGACAATCGACTGCCAATGTCCCTGCTCTTCTGCTTTAAGACTTGCCATAGGCAAGAAAGCCAGGGGGCCGGTTTCCAGAAAAACCTGACGCGCCATGTGCTGATGTGGCTGAGCCGTTTTAATCGCACAACTGATCCCGGCCTGTTTGTAATCCAGCACATCAATATCAATAAAGGCTTGCTCACGGACAAAGGAGTTTGCACCATCTGCACCAATGACCAGTTTGGTTTTGAGCTGAGTGCCATCTGCCAGATGAATGATCCACGCACCTACCCCACGTTCGACGCGACTGACTTTGACTTGGGTACGATAATCCTGTACATCTGCAAGCATCTTTTGCTGAATGGCGAGATTCAGAATACTCGGCTCCACCATTGAGCCTAAAGCCTGTTCTACTGATGGTGTTTTTTCTGAAGGCTGGCCGAAATTGATTTCACCATAGCCATTTTTATTCCAGACCTGCATGCCGGTATAAGGCTGCTGACGTGCCAGTTTGTCCCAGACACCTACCGTTTTTAACAGGTGAATAGTGGCCTGACTTAAGGCCAGCACACGTGGATTGGCCACATTCAAGGTTTTATCTGCATCCAGAATCGGTGCTGCATCCAGAACTGTAGGCTGCACGCCACCTTGGGCCAGCAATAGTGCCGTGAGTCCACCGACCAGTCCACCGCCAATAATGACGACATCTAGTATTTCGTTATTTTGCTTTAAGCTCATGCTTTCAACCCCATGGCATAATTTGCAACGAGTGGCTTGATGCCAGGAACAGTATCAAAGGCGACTAAACCTGTATTACGCATCAGCTTTAAAAATGGATTCTGGTTACTGAAACCACGCACTACCGAATCACAGAACTTGATGACACGCTGCTGGTCATTAAGACGGGATTTTTCATAATCCTGTAATACCACGGCATCCCCCAAGTCTGCGGCTTGCGCCTGCTGTTCTTTCAGGTAACGTACCAATACATGCGCATCCCGCATACACAGGTTAAAACCCTGCCCGGCGACCGGATGAATGGTATGCGCAGCATTGCCCATAAGTACCACACGACCCACCGCCTGCTTTTCAGCCAAGACTTGAGAGAGTGGAAAGCTAAAACGACGACCGGTTTTCTGGAACTTTCCGGCACGGTCACCATAAGTGTCCTGCAAGGCATCCAGAAAATGCTGGTCATTCTCTTCACTTAACCATTCACTTTCTGTGCCTTTTTTCACTGGCCAGACCACTGACCGGCGATATTCACCCGGCAATGGCAGTAGCGCCAAAGGCCCTAAATGACTAAAACGCTCAAAACCGACATGATGATGCGGTTTCGAAGTTTGTACGGTGGTCACGATTGCGACCTGATCATAATAATGTTCTGAAGCACCAATACCCAAGGCTTTACGACAGAAAGAATCCCGCCCATCGGCTGCGATAACCAGTTTGGACTGTAATTTTAGTAAAGATTCGCCGCGCTGCGCCTGGATATAAGCAAAATCTGCATCTTGAGTCAGTGAAGTCACCTGTACGCCATCAATCAGCTCAATCAGCGGTTCTTTTTTAACTTGGGTTAAAAGCACACGACCCAGCCAGGCATTTTCAATGACCTGACCAAAGCTTTCAACTTTTTCCTGTTCTGCAACTAAACGCGCCTTACCAAAACTGCCCTGTTCGGTAATATTGACTTCCAGAATTGGCGTGGCATGTTCCTGTAGTGCACCCCAAAGATCAAGTTCCTGATAGATCTGCACACTACGGCGTGATAAGGCACTGTTACGCGCATCAAAACTGGAATGATACGGTGCAAGATTTTCATCATCATAATCTGGATATTTGACGGCTTCTAAAAGTTTGACCGCAATATTGGTTTTTACCAACATCAGTGCGAGGCTTAAGCCCACCATCCCACCACCGACAATGATGACTTCTTGTTGCATGCTGTAATCCTTTCAGTGTCGTATCTAAGTAGATAGATACTTATAATCATGATGGATTTTATATTACATCATGACTCGGGATTTTGACATTGTGATGCGCGCTGTTGTTGTGGCTTGTTGTGATCTCAATGCACTACTGTTCGGCTAATCGGTAAAAGACCAAGCATCGCTACGATTAGAAGTACAATAATCAGGCCGGTTCTCATCTACGCATAGTTTTATTCTTGCATTTGTTTCTTACAGCTAGAAACCGTGACTTTTAATGAATAAAAAACACACTAGAATCATTTTTAAATTTATATAAATACTTTTAAATCAACAGATTAACCAACATTTCACATGAATAATTTTATGGTTTTAATTTTGATGTTTAATAGATCATTTTCTTAAGATATCTTTTCAGAAAAGAAAGGCATTTAAAGAGGATTAATAATAATGCAACTTCTACTTTTTTAAAAAAGCTGTCTGAATTAATAATTGGCTTATTTTGCCTTGAATAGTGGGTGCGATCTAATCTTCTTGGTGCAGAATTATCCCTATAAATAATTCCATTTTGACAACTGCTCCCTAGACAACGTAGTCCATGCTTATCCGTAACTTCGTCGATTGCATTCGTATAGGGAATAGGTCCGGTGGTGTTGAGTACGCCATCCCAACCATATCCGAATTTAATAAAAGTATAGTTTTCTAAATTTTCTGTTACTTTTTCAATCACGTTGGCCAAATATTGATTATTGGGCGAAGAAATAATATTCCATTGTTGATATTCTTTACCTCTTTTAATTTGTTTATGCTTTCCGAACTCCTCGTATTCAACTGCTCCTCCTTGCCATTCAAAGACAAGCAGCTCATCACCTTCTAAAAGAATGTCATTTAAACTACAGATGGTAAAACTTTTTAAATCAAAATATGCCCCACCTAATCTGTAAAGCAACAAATATCGAAAATAATCAGTTTGTGCAGCACCATATAATGGATTTATTTTAAGAAACGCATTTAAATATCTGGAAGAATAATGATTTTTAATAAAGTTAAGCATGTCATTATAATCATAAAAACGGCACTCCCAATCAGGATTATTTTTTTGAAGGAGGGCTCTTGCTTTTTTATCCTCTTCAGATAAGAAATGTATTCCTTTTGTATGAATTTGATGAATTATTTTTGGTATTTTCATATTTGGAAAGCCTGTAATTTTATAAATTTTAGGAGGATTAAAGCCATCAGTTGAATGACTATACGAAAATTAACCCATATGTTTAATAGATCTCTTTCATAAATCAAAAAACGATCTTCTTTTGGTTAATATTTGCACTCCAGATTTCTTAGCATTCGTGCATAATCTGCGGATGAAATACATCGATTCAAACAAGCTTTCTGATCCTCA
>NZ_JAGFXZ010000011.1 GCF_019038395.1 Acinetobacter sp. BY419 | reverse complement strand
TAATTGTAATACCACGTGCTTTTTCTTCTGGTGCAGAGTCGATTGCAGCATAGTCTTTCGCTTCGCCGCCGAATTTCTTCGCACATACAGTTGCAATCGCAGCTGTTAAAGTTGTTTTACCATGGTCGACGTGACCAATTGTGCCCACGTTAACGTGTGGCTTATTACGTTCAAACTTAGCCTTAGCCATGAGATCTTCCTTTTTAAACTACCCATGCAGGATCACTGCATGAGCACTTGGGTTTAACTATGAATTAGTTTGGGCTTATAGTAATCGAAAGATTACTCGTCGTCACCTTTTTTACCGCCAGACTGGAACTTGGAAATAATGCCTTCAGCCACGTTACGTGGAGTTTCAGCATATTTAGCAAATTCCATAGAGTAAGTCGCACGACCTTGAGACATAGAACGCATATGAGTTGCGTAACCAAACATCTCAGCCAATGGAACTTCAGCACGGATTGCTTTAGTACCACCAGGTAAATCGTCCATACCCTGAACCATACCACGACGACGGTTTAAGTCACCCATGATATCGCCCATGTAGTCTTCTGGAGTTTCTACTTCAACTTTCATGATCGGTTCAAGAAGGATAGGATCCGCTTTCATGAAACCATCACGGAAGGCATAAGAACCTGCCATTTTGAACGATAATTCGTCAGAATCGACATCATGGTAAGAACCATCAAACAATGTCGCTTTGATGCCAACTACTGGATAACCAGCAAGGACACCATTCTTCATACGTTCCTGGATACCTTTGTCAACCGCGCCGAAGAATTCTTTAGGTACAACACCACCTACAACTTCTTCAACGAACTCGTAGTCTTTACCAGCTTCAGGATCCATCGGCTCTAAACGTACGTATACGTGACCGAATTTACCTTTACCACCAGTTTGACGTACGAATTTACCTTCTTGCTCAACAGTCTTTTTGATTGTTTCGCGGTAAGAAACCATTGGTTTACCAATATTCGCTTCAACACCAAACTCACGCTTCATACGGTCAACAATGATGTCAAGGTGAAGCTCACCCATACCAGCAATAATCGTTTGACCAGATTCTTCGTCTGTACGAACGCGGAACGATGGATCTTCTTTCGCCAAGCGACCTAAAGCAACTGACATTTTTTCTTGGTCAGCTTTAGTTTTAGGTTCAACTGCAAGTGCGATTACTGGCTCTGGGAATTCCATACGCTCTAGAGTGATCACGTGATTTTCATCACACAATGTATCACCCGTAGTCGTATCTTTAAGACCTACACACGCTGCAATGTCGCCTGCACGAATTTCTTCAATGTCTTTACGATCATTTGCATGCATCTGTACGATACGGCCAACACGCTCACGCTTCATTTTTACTGGGTTATAACACGGGCTACCCGCTTTAAGAACACCAGAATAAACACGTACGAAGGTTAAGTTACCTACGAATTTGTCGTTCATGATTTTGAACGCTAACGCAGCAAACGGCGCTTCGTCAGACGCTTCACGAGAACCTTCAGACTCAGCTTTGTCATCAAGGATACCCTTGATCGCTTCAACGTCAGTCGGCGCTGGCAAGAATTCAATTACCGCGTCCAACATACGTTGAACACCTTTGTTCTTGAATGCTGAACCACAAAGCATTGGTTGAATTTCGTTTGCCAGTGTACGCTTACGGATACCGGCAACGATTTCTTCTTTAGTAAGCTCTTCGCCTTCTAGGTACTTGTCCATCAGTTCTTCTGATGCTTCCGCAGCAGCTTCAACTAGGTTAGTACGCCATTCTTGAGCTAGCTCAAGTAATTCGGCAGGGATTTCACCATATTCGAACTGCATACCTTGAGATGCTTCATCCCAGATAATCGATTTCATTTCGATTAGGTCAACAACACCCTGGAAGTTTTCTTCTGCACCAATTGGAACAACGATTGGCACTGGATTACCGCCAAGACGTGTTTTAACTTGTTCAACTGCACGGAAGAAGTTTGCGCCAGTACGGTCCATTTTGTTAACGAACGCAATACGAGGTACTTTATATTTATTTGCTTGACGCCATACAGTTTCTGACTGAGGCTGAACACCACCTACAGCACAGTAAACCATGCACGCACCGTCAAGAACACGCATAGAACGCTCAACTTCGATCGTGAAGTCAACGTGTCCCGGGGTGTCAATTACGTTAATACGGTGTTGTTCGAACTGGTTGCCCATACCTTTCCAGAAGCATGTTACAGCTGCTGAGGTAATGGTAATACCACGTTCTTGCTCTTGTTCCATCCAGTCCGTAGTTGCCGAACCTTCGTGAGTTTCACCAAGTTTATGGCTCTCACCTGTGTAGAACAAAATACGTTCAGAAGTCGTTGTCTTACCTGCGTCAATGTGCGCAGAAATACCAATGTTACGGTAACGAGAAATTGGGGTTTGACGTGCCATGATTTCTAGCATTCCTAAATTTTGTTGTTTAAAACAGGACGCTTTAAGCTGCGTAGCAACTTAAAGCGCTTTGGTGACAAAACCATGACGGTCTTATCACCTTCCTGAATAGGGCCTGTTTTATCTGCTTAGAAACGATAGTGAGAGAATGCTTTGTTGGCTTCAGCCATACGGTGCACATCTTCACGTTTCTTAACCGCAGCGCCTTTGCCTTCAGATGCATCAAGCAACTCGCCAGCAAGACGTAAAGCCATAGTTTTTTCAGAACGCTTAGCAGCAGCATCTACTAACCAACGCATCGCTAGAGCAGTACGACGGGATGGGCGCACTTCCATAGGAACTTGGTATGTAGCACCACCAACACGGCGTGCTTTTACTTCGACCATTGGACGAACTTTTTCAAGAGTAGTCTCGAAAAATTCAACTGGGTCTACTTTAGATTTTTCTTGAACGCGGTCTAAAGCACCGTAAACGATACTTTCAGCAATAGATTTTTTACCATCTTGCATTACGTGGTTCATGAATTTAGCGATTGTTTGGCTGCTGAACTTAGGATCCGGAAGGATTTCACGAGCAGCGACTACGCGACGTCTTGGCATTTTAAACTACCTATAAAGATGACACTTCAGGTTTATCCAGCATTAGCACAAAGTGTCATGTGCATTCGCTGGCCTTACTACACGTCGCTTGAATTTCACAAAATTAAATGCAGAAATCAGACAAGCGAGACGATAAAGGATTGCGGTTCTACGTTCTTAAAATTTAATTCTTAACGAATTATTTCTTAGGACGTTTAGTACCGTATTTAGAACGAGACTGGTTACGATCTTTAACACCAGCACAGTCTAAAGAACCACGAACGGTATGGTAACGTACACCCGGTAAATCTTTAACACGACCACCACGGATAAGAACAACACTGTGCTCTTGCAGGTTATGGCCTTCACCACCGATGTAGCTAGAAACTTCAAAACCTGAAGTTAAGCGAACACGGCAAACTTTACGCATTGCTGAGTTTGGTTTTTTAGGTGTAGTTGTGTAAACACGTGTACAAACACCACGGCGCTGTGGACAAGCCTTCAACGCAGGAACTTTAGATTTTTCAACTAAAGTCGTACGACCCTTGCGGATCAACTGATTTGTTGTTGCCATTTGGCAATTCTCCCGTTAATAAAAAGCCCCAAAAAAATACTACTTTTTGAGGGCATGCAATTGTAATTCAAGATGCAAAATTGGTCAACCTAATCAAGTCATGCAAATGCCGATTCTCACGACATTGCATGCTTTTATTTCAGCCTCAAAATTCGATTATTTTTTCGAATTTTTACCGGTTTTTTTTGTAACTTCTTGAATTTCAGATTCAGTTTCTGAATTTTCAGGCTCATCTCCCCCCTGCTCTGAAGCCTCTGCAGTAGATTCAGCCTCGGCTGCAGCTTCTGGATGAAATTCAGCTTCAACTTCCGGATCAAATGAAGTTTTGGTTAAAGCTGGTTGTTGTGACTGCTTCTCTGCCGTAGGCTCAACCAACTCATCGCTGAGTGCCTCCAGACCTTCACTTACCTTTTCATCTTCCTTCACTTCAACTTCTTGAGAACTCAGATCATTCTGCTCTTTTTTGACCAGCTTGACCTGGCTAATATTATCATTTCCCTCAACCGGAATCTCTTTATCCATGATCGGTTTATCTTTCGGAGGTTCAGCCACCTGAGAGGCACCATTGAGCAGTTTAGGGGATGCCTGTTGCAACAAACTGACTGCTTTCTCATAGGCAGCATAAGGTGAGAGTTCTGAATCCTGATGCTGAATCAGGTATTGACGTGCATGTGAGAAGGCCTCCTGAGCTTTCTGATTTACATCCTCAACAAAACGATGGCTATATACTGCACCAATACCTGCACTTGCCAGAGGAGTGAGTTTGGTTAATTGTTCCAAAATCGAAGTTTTTGGCAGATGATTCATCCATTCCCATTTAGACTCTACCTCATGACGACTTAGCCACTGCTTGATGGCACTGACATCATTATCAGAACCAAGCATTGCCTGTAACTGGGAAATATCATGGGTTTTAAGCGTATTGCTTACAGCTTTTAAGCCCCACAACAAGGTCTGCTTTTCTGCAATCAGGCCGAGGTCTATCTGTCTAAAGATATGCTGGACAATTTCCTGATCCTCTTCTTTACTCAGGTCAAAACCATAAGAACGGCCAACCTGATAAATGGTACGCAGCGCCATGAGTAAAGAAGCCGGGATATCGATCGCGGTGCCCAGCACTCCTGAAGCACCACTCACTGCGCCCTGTATTGCCGCAATCCATTTATTCTGCTCACCCAAAGCTTGTGAAATACGTTTCGAGCGATCGACGTCCTGAGTGAGTTCCTCTAAATTTTTCGCTCCAGCTTCATCCAGAATGGCATCCACTGAACTGGTTTGATTACTAAACTGGTTCAAACGCTCATAAAAATAATTGGATACTTTTTCTGTCAGGTCTGGAGAAACAAAATGCGCGACATTATTCACGGTATTAAAACGGTGCCCGAGAAGTTGACGGGATACGTTTGGAAGATGATCGCGGAGCATTTGCTGAGGATTGTCATATTTTTTAGCTGAAAAAGCGCTTTTCGTCTTTGCCGAACCATTAATCACCTGATCAGAGCCTGAAGGCTTTAGCGCCTTAGTTACCGAATCCGGTGCAACATGATTCAATAAATCCAATCCGGTTGAACTGAACTTTTTCGCCACTCCAAAGGCATTCGAAATCAGACCATTAGATTGTTTATTATTAGCATTTACCATTTTTTACCTCAGCATTCATGTGCTTGTATTTGGTATAAATACTAGGTGTAGTCAGCATTTATCTCAACTTTATTCTGTTTCATTTAGTAAAACCCCTACACGCCGACTCACAAACTCAACCGACTGTCACACGGCATAACATTTGCCATAAGATTTCAAAAGCCTTTCTGCTATCATGTTCCCCATCATGAAATAAGGCTTAGCGCTGAATTTGGCGATTTAAAAGTCCCTGTATCTGCCGCTGGGCATAGAGCTAAACTATAAGGATCTGTAGATGAAACGTGTTGTCATCACTGGCATGGGTATTAACTCGTGTATTGGTAATACATTAGAGGATGTAAACCATTCTTTACAAAACGGGATTTCAGGAACACGTTTTAATCCGACTTATGCTGAACTCAATTTCAAAAGTCATGTCAGTGCTGCAGCCGAGCAGGATTTTGACGGTATTGACCGCAAACTCAAACGCTTTATGGGCGTGTGTGCGATGTATGCCTACAACTCTGCCCTTGCTGCAGTCGAACATGCAGGTTTACAGGTTGAAGAATTAGCGGGTAACCCACGTTATGGTATTACCGGTGGTTCAGGCGGCGGCTCAACTGCATCTGTCATTGAAATGAACGAATTATTGCAAACCAAAGGCGCGCGTAAAGTCGGTCCTTTCTTTGTACCGCGCAACATGACTAACACCATTACAGCAAACGTTGGCGTAGCTTTCAAATTACAAGGTGTGGCACATACCATTACCAGTGCATGTGCAACCTCTGCCGATGCGATCGGCTATGCCTACAACCTGATTCAACTTGGCAAGCAGGATTTAATGCTGGCAGGTGGCGGTGAAGAAGATCACTGGTCACAAAGCTTATTATTTGATGCGATGGGCGCACTCTGCTCTAAATACAATGACAGCCCTGAAACAGCATCACGCCCTTATTCTGCTGACCGTGACGGTTTCGTGATTGCCGGTGGTGGTGGTTTTGTGGTGCTTGAGTCTTTGGAACATGCGCAAGCACGTGGTGCCAACATTCTTGCAGAAGTAGTAGGCTATGCAGCTAACTCGGATGGTGCCGACATGGTTGCGCCATCTGGTGAAGGTGCAACACGTTGTGTACTTATGGCTTTAGAAGAAGCCAAACAACACGGTATAGATAAGATTGACTATGTAAATACACATGGTACTTCTACTCCGGCAGGCGACATCACAGAACTGAAAGCAATGGAACGTGCTTTTGGTGAAGGTCAGGTTCCTCCACTAAGCTCAACCAAGTCCATGACAGGTCACAGTCTTGGTGCTGCCGGCGTACAAGAAGCGATTTATTCGGTTCTGATGATGCAAAATGACTTTATTGCTCCAAACATTAACGTGACCGAGCTGGATGAAGGTGCAAAACCATTTGATATCGTGCTTGAAAAACGTGACGCAAAATTGAATACTGTGATGAGTAACAGTTTCGGTTTCGGCGGCGTAAATGCCTGTCTCATCTTCAAAAAATGGGAAGGCTAAGCCGCCCATTTTAGGGTGACTTAATGGATGCTCCTTCTGATGCTTTCTTGTGGGTAAAAGCATTACATATTATTGCAGTGGTTTGCTGGTTCGCGGCTTTGTTCTACTTGCCGCGTTTATATGTTTATCATGCCATGAGCGAAGATGTTCTTAGCCATCAGCGCTTTGAAGTCATGGAGCGTAAGCTGTACCGTGGCATCATGTGGCCAGCTATGCTGGCCACTCTGATTACCGCACACTTTCTGGTCGACTGGGGTGATGCAACGCAGCATTACCATGAAGCCTTATGGTTCTACCTTAAAGTCGGCTTGGTCGGCTTATTGGTCATTTACCATCTGGTGTGTGGCTATTACCGTAAGAAACTGATTGATAATCCACATTACAAGTCACACAAGTTTTGGCGTTATTTTAATGAGATGCCAACCCTGATCTTATTTGCCGTGGTAATTCTGGTGGTGGTTAAACCGCAGTTTTAATTTATTTGATTTAAAAAAACCTCCAATAGGAGGTTTTTTTAAATCTTTTTTTACCCACTAATCCAAATCTTGCTTAAGCCAAGTTTTCCATAATACCCATGTAAGCATCTAGTAAATCCCACTTTTTCTAACTCAGGAATATGGGGATAATATCCAAAAATCTCGATGGACACCTATTTAAGAATTTAACGACAGGTAGAGACACTATACCAACGCTAAAAAAAGTCTCGTCAAACCTGTACAACTGAATTTAAACAGCATCTTATCGAGCAATGCCAGAAGCCAGATACATCGCTTGGAAAAAGCTACAATGCAACATCTGGTCAATGCCGATCTGCTGCATAAATCGCGTTAAAGCATATCGTCATAGTCAGATTATAGACAAAGCAAGAGAGGGAATGACGACTAAAATTTTAGGGTTAAGTGATAGTTTTGGAATTCAGTTAAATTCTACTTAATGCCCGGACACTTTATTGATTTAGTAGAAGTTAAGCCATTAATCAAAGCTACAGAGTTTCAAGTCTTATGGGCAGGTAAGGCATTTGATCGCTAATGACTTTTGCAAATTAAAAGAATTTAAATGCCTAGCCCTACGCAGAGAAAACCAGATTCAGGTTTTCACGCTATGATTCATCTTTTTGCCAGTGCAATTAACTCACGTTAATTCTCAACAGACCTTCATACAAATAATTTTCTTGTTACTTAAATTCGGTTTACTACCTCATGTTCATGACTGCTGCCTTTGCATTTTCTTGGCTTAAGCCTCAAAATCATTTTTAGTCCGAAAATCGCTCTAAATTGATCTTAAAGAACGTAGAAAAGTATGAGATCAGCAGAAATTTTCTGGATGATTTTAAAGAAACATTCTAATCCGTAACTCATCGTTAATCTCATATTCTAACGTGCAATTCGAACCTCTCCTTCTATACCATTTGGGCTGAATACGATTTGCCATAATTGTAATTCTCTTGCTCGAAATGCTCCGGCACAGGCATTTAAATAATAATTAAACATTCGTTTAAAGCGCGTACTATAATTGGCTTCAATTTCTGGCCACGCTTGAATAAATCTTTCAGACCAAGCCCGAAGTGTTAAATCATAATCGGTACCAAAATTATGCCAATCTTCCATAATAAATTTGTCACTACTAAAATGAGCAATTTTTTCGATTGAGGGTATGTAACCATTAGGGAAAATATATTTAGTTATCCATGGATCAGCACCAATCCTGGTTGTATTAGAACCAATGGTGTGCAATAAAAACAATCCGTCAGCATTTAAATTACGTTGTACGACTTGAAAATAAGTATCGTAATTTTTCAGCCCTACATGCTCAAACATGCCTATAGATGCGATACGATCGAATCGATCATTTAAGTTACGATAATCCATGAGCAAAATTTCAACATCGAGTCCTTTACATCGCTCAACTGCTAGCTTTTGTTGTTCTTTAGAAATAGTAATACCTACAACCGAAACTTGATAATTTTTAGCTGCATACTCGGCTAACCCCCCCCAACCACAACCAATATCTAATAATCGCATACCCGGCTGCAAGTCAAGCTTGCGACAGATTAAATCGAGTTTTTGTTGCTGGGCTTGAAAAAGATTATCGGTATTTTTCCAGTAGGCACAAGAATATTGCATATATGGATCAAGCATATGGTTAAAAAGATCATTACCAAGATCGTAATGTTCTTCACCCACCTTCCATGCTCTTTTTTGAGTCTGTAAATTTCTAATTCGAGAAATTGCAATTCTGAGGATATCTTTTAAATTATGCGGTAATTTTTTATCTAACTTAGCACGTAAAATTTTATAAAATAGAATATCTAGCCTGTCACAATCCCACCAGCCATCCATATAACTTTCACCAAGACCTAATGAGCCCTGCTGTAAGACCCGGTTATAAAAATCCTCATTATGTATGTGTATGTCATAAGGCTGGTCACCATTAATATGAATGCCGGCTTCATCCAATAATTTTGCCACGATATCTCTTAGGCCATTGTTTTTATGCTCAACATAGATATTCATATCTACTCCTACATATTCTAATTTTTGAATTTTATTAAATAATTATTTAATTTTAGATTGTTCGATCTCTTATGAATCTCATTCCAAGTATCAGATCAGATCACGCTTATTTTTTAGCAGCAATTCATCGGCCATTTGAGGATCCAGACTTTGCGCTCTGAAGAGATTAGCTAATGATTGCAAAATTTTGGCTCTTAGACTGTTTTTCTAATGTTAAGAGATGAGGCTCCTATTGTAGGTAGATCATTGCAAAAAGACTTTTATCATTAATAAAGTCAGCATCCGCTGAATCCGGTGTCTATTTTTTAATTTTGATCGGGTTTGGCCCTAGTTCTGCTATTTTATCAAATTAATTTTTTATCCATGATTCGCGGTTAACTCAATTTCCAATCATTATTAAAATAGATCCTCATAAAAAGGGAGTGGTTTCTTCCACTCCCTTTTTAATTATCCGAACCCATAATTACTGTATGTCTAAAGACTAATTACGCTTTTTTATTCTTGGTTTATACAGCAGACGATAGGTCACCGCCAGAATAATCAACCACAAAGGACTAATCATTAGCGCTTTTAGAGTATCAGACTCCAGACTTAAAATAATCAATGCAAACAACAGGAATGCCAATACGATATAAGACATCCATCCCCCACCCGGCATTTTAAAATTCGAAGCCGCATGCTTTTGCGGTTGCTGCTTACGGTAACGGATGTAGCACACCATGATGATGCTCCAGATACTGATAAACAGGATCACACACAGCGAACTTGCCAAGGTAAAGGCTTCCATCGTGTTTGGCACAAAATATTGAAACGCCGCCCCCAGCATGATAAAAGCACAGGAGAAAAACAACCCTGTGGCTGGTACAGCCCTGCTAAATAACCGAGCTAAAGCTTGAGGTGCCTGCCCATCACGTGCCAGACCAAACAACATACGGCTGGTCGAGAACACCCCACTGTTCATAGAGGACATCACTGACGACAAAACTACCAGGTTCATAATAATAGCGGAAGTCGGAATACCTGCATACAGGAACAAACTCACAAACGGACTTTGATCGGCAGGAATCAGATGCCATGGTGTGACCGACATGATCATTAGTAATGACAATACATAGAACAGAATGATCCGCGTAGGAATTGCGTTGACCGCTTTGGGTAAGTTCTTTTCCGGATCTTTGGTTTCTGCCGCCATGGTGCCGAGCAGTTCCACCCCAACAAAGGCAAACATGGCTATCTGGAAACCTGCCAGGAAACCAGTAAAGCCTTTGGGAAATAACCCGCCATGTGCCCAGACATTACTAAAGCTGGCAACGGCGCCACCCGGTGCCTGAAAACCGCTAAACACCATATAACCACCGACAACTATCAAACCGAGAATGGCTAAAATCTTGATCAGTGCAAACCAGAACTCAATCTCACCAAACAGTTTTACCGTTACCAGGTTAATTGCAAGAATAAACAGTACGCAGCCAACACTAATCATCGCCTGTCCCATCGGGGTAAAGGCTGTGCCCTCGGGCAACCAGAAACTCAGATAGTAATAATCGCCGCGAGATCGGCAATACCCACCAGCACCCAACCGAGCCAGTATGACCAGCCAATATAATAACCTGCACCCGGCCCAATCAGATCATGTGCCATATCAATAAAGGATTTGTAATTCAGATTGGACAGCAGCATTTCACCTAATGCACGCATCAGGAAGAAGAACATTCCACCAATGATCATATAAATGATCAAAATCGAAGGGCCTGCCAGGGCAATGGTTTTGCCTGAACCCATAAACAGGCCGGTACCTATACAACCACCGATGGCGATTAACTGTAAATGTCGGTTAGAGAGTTTTCGTTGCAACTCATGTGGCGACGATTTTACGTCTTCTGTGCTTGGGGTGGTCTTCATTTTTACATCCTTTTTAATTTTTACCACAGCTTTAAGCTGAATTTAAAGCGTTCAGTCCTCGAACGTTGATATGACATTTTCATACTTATTACTGCGCTGTTCAGTGAGATTTACTGCACTTGAACCAGCTCAATCATTGCGGGGCAGATTTAAACCTCAAAAATCAAATTAAGCTTGAGCTGCAATGACTGCAATTTCAATCAGCCAGTCCGGATTGACCAAATCTGCCTGAATTGTGGCACGTGCCGGAGTGCCATGACCTTGCAACCATTCCACCCAAAGCTGGTTCACAGTGGCAAAGTCATCTAGATGTTTTACAAATAATTGGACAGAAAGCAGCCGGCTTTTATCGGTATTTGCCAGGGCGAGCAATTCCTCAATTTTGGCAAAGACTTCCAGTGTCTGTCCGCGCATATCCAGATCCGTACTATTCGGCACCTGACCTGATAAATAGACAGTTTGATGATGTATGGTCACTGCACTCATGATTTGATTGCTGTTGAGTCGCTGGATCGCTGTATTTGCCTGTGTCAGGCTGATCTTCCTTGTTTTGGATATGTAAATAAAACTGAATTAAAAACTTAGCTTTCAATCTGAAAATTAACCCGAGCGGTCACTGCACACATCAGCTCATAGCCGATGGTGCCCGAGCTGGCAGCCACTTCATCAATCGGCAAAAGCACACCTTGAGAAGATTGCCCCCAAAGTACCACCTCACTACCTACATCCGCCTGTGGCAGTGCAGTCACATCGACGGCCAGCATATCCATGCTGATCCGACCCAGTGTATGCGTTTTCACTGAATCAACCAGTACTGGCGTACCGGTCGCCGATAGCCGCTGATAGCCATCGGCATAGCCACAGGCCACCACCCCGATCCGCATCTGCTGCGTGGCGATAAATCTGGAACCATAGCCAATGCTATCGCCTGTTTGAACAGTTTGAATGGCGATAATTTCACTGCGTAAGCTCATAGTCGGGAGCAAATTCCAGTCTTGAATTGTATGGGCTGGATAATCCGGCGAACTGCCGTACAGCATGATGCCGCTACGTACAATATCGGAATGCAGGGATTGATGATGCCGCAGAATGGCCGCACTATTACTGAGTGAGGTTTTACCCCCAAGCCCCTGAATGGTCTGGCTAAAAACAAGGTTTTGATGCTCAATTCCATCCGCTCCAAAACGCTCGCCATCCGCATCGGAAAAATGGGTCATATGAGTGATTGAACGGACATTGTTCAGCTGATGCAGTTCCTGCCAGATCTCTGCATATTGCTGCGGCTCGAAACCCAGACGGTTCATGCCACTATTCATTTTCAAATACACATCAAACTGTGCATCGGGCGCTATTTCGCCAAACTGTTTCAACCATTGCAATTGATGCCGGGAATGAATGGCAAAGCTCATTTCATGCTTTGCACATTCAAATAAATCTTCCAAGGCAAAAATACCTTCGAGCAACAGCAACGGTTTTTTGCATCCGAGCGCACGTAACCGTTTACCTTCTTCAATATCCAGAAAGGCAAACCCGTCTGCACTCTGAAGTGCCGTATAAACACGTTCAATCCCGTGTCCATAGGCATTGGCCTTGACCACGGCAAAAACCTGACTGTTAGGCATACATTGGCGTGAAACGCTCAAATTATGCGCAATTGCCTGTTGATGAATGATTGCAGTAATGGGACGTGGCATAAACTCCTCCTTGAATATTCCGCATCAGATAGTCTTAGGCCGCCTGGTGATAGCGTGCCAAAGACAAACCTTCGGTGCTGATTTCAGGATCACGTGCCAATACCAGATCACTGATCAATTTGCCCGAACCACAGGCCATGGTCCAACCCAATGTGCCATGTCCGGTATTCAGGAACAGGTTTTTAAAGCGGGTTTTTCCAATGATTGGCGTACTGTCTGGAGTCATTGGACGCAAGCCTGTCCAGAAGCTGGCCTGATTCATGTCACCCCCCGGGAATAAGTCACGGGTCACCATTTCCAGCGTGCCGCGACGGTCTTCATTCAGACCCAAGTTAAAACCGCTCAGTTCAGCCATTCCCCCTACGCGGATGCGCTGGTCAAAACGGGTGATTGCAATTTTATAGGTTTCATCCAGCACGGTAGATTGCGGTGCATAGGCCGGATCTAAAATAGGAATGGTCAGTGAATAACCTTTCACCGGATATACCGGTAAATTCAGTTCGAGCGGTTTAAGAAAATCACGCGAATAACTGCCAAAGGCCAGCACGTATTTATCTGCGGTGAGCACCTGACCATTTACCAGCACACCTTTGATCTGATCACCTTCTACAATCAGCTTTTCAACGTTTTGATTAAACTTGAACTCCACACCCATCCCTTTGGCATGCTCTGCCAGGGCATTGGTAAACAGATAGCAGTCACCCGTTTCATCATTGGGTAAATGCAGACCGCCGACCAGTTTGTCTTTTGCCTGAGCCAATGCCGGCTCTACACGCGCCAGTCCATCGCGATCCAGCAGCTCAAACTCTACTCCGGTTTCTTTCAGAACTTCGATATCGCGCTGAACCGCATCCAGCTGCGCATCTTTACGGAAAATCTGCAAGGTACCTTTAGAGCGGTTCTCGTAAGAGATACCAATATCACGACGTAAATTACGCAAACAGTCACGACTGTATTCAGCCACACGCACCATCCGCTCTTTATTCACGGCATAATCCTGGGCATTACAGTTTTTCAGCATTTGCGCCATCCACTGCAATTGCCACAGGCTCCCATCGACATTAATCGCCAAAGGTGCATGATGCTGGAACATCCATTTGACTGCCTTGAAAGGAATACCTGGTGCTGCCCAAGGAGTCGAGTATCCCGGAGAAATCTGCCCGGCATTACCGAAGCTGGTTTCTTGAGCCGGACCTGCCTGACGATCCAGTACAGTTACGGTTGCTTCCTGCTGCGCCAGATAGTAAGCGCTTGCCACACCAATCACACCACTACCCAAAACCAATACGCGCATTACTTTAGCCTCAAACATCTTTTTAGTTTATTTCACTAGTATATTTTCCCCTTAGTAGTTAAATTCACTATATTCAAACTGTATATTCAGTGAAATAAATATTTTTTCGAGCAGAATTAAAAAAAAGAGGGAAATCTTGATGCGTAAATTAGACCGCATTGATCGCATGATTCTGGATATCCTGCAACGCGATGGCCGGATTGCCATTAGCGAGCTGGCAGCGCGTGTAAACCTGTCAACCACTCCCTGTTCAGAACGAGTGAAACGACTGGAGCGCGAAGGCATTATCATGGGTTATTACGCGCGTTTAAATCCGGAACTGCTGGAACGCAATTTACTGGTCTTTTTGGAAATCAAACTTTCTGCCAAATCGGGTGATGTCTTTGATCAGGTCGCACGTAATCTGACAGAAATTCCGGAAGTACTGGAATGCCATTTAATTTCCGGTGACTTTGATTATCTGGTCAAAGCACGCTTAAAGGAAATGAGCGCCTATCGCCGCCTGCTAGGAGATTTACTGAAAAAACTACCCGCTTCTGCTTCATCACACAGTTATGTGGTTATGGAAGAAGTTAAAGAAAGTTTATATCTGGATCTAGGCATCTAGTGATTCTTAAAATCTTGATTAAAAAATAAAGCCCCAAATGGGACTTTATTTAGAAACGTATTTTTTAGACATAATGCCCTAAGCAGGAATACGCAATACCTGTCCCGGGAAAATATCATCCGCATTTTTGAGCAGTGGGCTATTGGCCTCAAAAATTTTATTATACTGGTTGGCATCACCATAAAATTCTTTAGAGATCTTGGACAAAGTATCACCTGATTTTACCGTGTAGAATTTACTTTCTGGTTCAGGACTGCTTACAGTCAGCTGATCATCTACTTTTGCCACATGATCAATATTTCCCACTGCCAGAATAATCTTTTCACGATCGGCCTGACTTTGTACCTGACCTCTGACAGTTGCCAGATCCGAAGCAGAGTTATAACTGATAGATAAACCGCTAATCGGTAGTCCCAGACTTTTTACATGACCGAGCAATTTATTCGCCACTTCTTGGGCAGAAGGCTCTGCAGGTTTTGCTGCAGCGGCTGGAGTAGTATTTGCTGGTGCAGCCTGCGGCTCTGCGGCAGCTGTATTTTTCTTACCGATACCTTTTACAAAATCAAAAAGACCCATATTGGACTCCATTCTTGTTGTTAATGTCACATCACTCCTATTTTTATAATAAAAATAGCCAAGCATAGTTAGTCATTGGTGACAGAAAGGTAATGGATTGTAAAACCCGGATTATTGCTGCAAACCGGCACAAAAAAACCACCTTAACGGTGGTCTTTTATGCTCAGCAAAGCTGAAATCGGCGATTAACCAAGTTTCTTAGAAACATAATCAATTGCAGATTGAACAGTTGTGATTTCGTTAGAATCTTCATCAGGAATAGTGATGTCGAAATCATTTTCGAAAGACATAACAAGTTCAACTAGATCGAGAGAATCTGCACCTAAGTCATCCATGAAAGACGCTTCGTTTTTAATCTCTTCGATTTTGATACCAAGTTGTTCTGCAACTGCTTGCTTAACACGTTGTTCGATATCGCTCACAGGAATTCTCCTCATTGCTTGTGGCGTTTTTAATGCCGTTAGTTTAATTGAATCTAAAAAATTTGGAAAGTTTATACTTGAGCTTAGCTCATGTATAAGCCCCCATTTACATGCATAACTGTACCAGTAATGTAACTGGCTTTATCTGAAGCCAGGAAACTTACGGCATTTGCGACATCCTGCGGATCACCCAAACGGTTTAACGCCACCTGCTCAGTCATTTTTTTGCGAATCTCTTCGCTTAACTGTTCCGTCATTTCAGTTGCAATAAAGCCTGGTGCAACCGAGTTGACAGTAATCTGACGGCTACCCATTTCTTTCGCTAGGCTACGACCAAATGCTTCAATACCGGCTTTGGCAGCAGAATAGTTGGCCTGACCCGGGTTGGCAAAGTGTGCCACCACCGAACTGATGTTGATGATGCGACCAAAACGCGCCTTGGTCATGCCTTTCAGCACACGCTTGGACAGACGGTATACCGCTTTCAGGTGAATATTTAAAATATCATCCCAGTCATCTTCAGACATACGCAATAGCAGATTGTCTTTGGTAATACCGGCATTATTGACCAATACAAGAACTGGGCCAAAGTTCTGTTCGATGTCTGTCACCAGTGCATCAATCGCAGCGCCATCCCGAACGTCTAGTACTTTACCTGCACCATTTTCAGCAAACTGTGCAGATAATTTTTCCGCACCTGCATCGGAAGTCGCCGTACCTACGACAAAATAACCGTCCTGAATTAATTGTTGTGCGATCGCAGCACCAATACCACGACTTGCACCTGTTACTAGGGCAACTTTACGTTCCTGTGTCATGCAATTTTCCCTTCTGCCGCCAATACGGTATTTAATGCATCTTCCAGACGGGACTGACTGTCCAGTGGAAGTGCTTTTTGAATATTCGGCAAGCGTTTCGCCAAGTTGGTCAATACATTACCCGGACCACATTCTACGATGTACTCAACGCCTTCATCTTGAAGGAATTGCAAGGTTTTGGTCCATTGTACCGACTCATAAAGTTGCGCGGTCAAAGCCTGACGCAATTCATCTACATTGCTTGCTGCCTGCGCGCTCACATTTTGTAATACAGGAATACGTGGCAGCTCAATGGCGGTTTGTTCCAATGCTGGAGCAAACTGTTCAGCGGCAGGTTTCATTAATGAACA
Source organism: Acinetobacter sp. BY419 (assembly GCF_019038395.1). GTDB lineage: Bacteria > Pseudomonadota > Gammaproteobacteria > Pseudomonadales > Moraxellaceae > Acinetobacter. The sequence continues at coordinate 69,329 of NZ_JAGFXZ010000011.1, read as the reverse complement.
GTGCGATGGAACCGATACTGGCAGTGCAATGGCTTTGCCGCCATTTTCTTTGGCCAGTGCCATCACCGCTTCAACGCGATCTTTATTGCCTGCCACCACAACCTGCCCTTGCGCATTGTAGTTCGCTGCTTCAACAGAACCTTCACCTGATTCAGTTGCTTGTGTACACAGCTCAATCACTTTGGCATCATCCAGACCCAAAATGGCAGCCATTGAGCCTACACCCTGAGGTACTGCAGTCTGCATCAGTTTACCACGCAGGTTCACCAGCTTTGCAGCATCACCCAAGCTTAAAGCACCCGATGCGACCAGAGCACTGTATTCACCCAGTGAATGGCCTGCGAGATATTTCGGTGCTACACCGCCAGCTTCCAGCCAGACGCGCCACAAGGCAATGCTTGCAGTCAGTAATACCGGCTGGGTAAATTCGGTTTGATTTAAGTTTTCGCCAGTTTGCGCAATCTGCCACAGATCAAAACCGACGGCTTCAGACGCTTCTGCAAATGTCTCGCGAATACTGGCAAACTGTTCTGCAAGTTCAGCCAACATACCGGCTTTTTGTGAACCCTGACCCGGAAACACAAATGCAGTTTTCGTCGCTGGTGCTGCTTGTTCGAGTGGTGTAGCAGACATAATAAAATCCTTTCATTCAAGAGGTGTACGTCTTTAGTCTTGACAAGAAGACTGACCAATAAGACCACCTAAATCATTGTGGAGCGCAATTTAGCATGTAATTTTGCTGGCGGTAATTGCCAAATACAACAAAAAACCGATACCCCTAAAATCAAGGACAAAAAAAAGGGAGCTAAATGCTCCCATTTTTTCTACTAAGCTTGACGCTTAATACATCACCAATTATTCAGCAGATGCTTTAGCGAATAATTGACGACCACGGTAGATACCATCTTTAGATACATGGTGACGACGGTGAGTCTCGCCAGTAGCTTGGTCTACAGTTAATGCATTCTCGGTTAAAGCGTCATGTGAACGGCGCATGTCACGGCGAGAGCGACTTTTACGGTTTTGCTGAACGGCCATGATGGCTCCTTACAAAGATCGAAAAAATGGATCAGAACAAATTCGATTGTCTTATACACAAGAGTATAACACAAAAATTAGTTAAGTTTACCCTTCAAAGCAGCCAAAGCTCCAAACGGATTATCCCGTTTCTCTTCAACTACTTCTTCAATGGCAGGTTGATGCTTATGTTCGCAAAATTCATGTTTAGGCGACAACGGCATCAACAATAACAGCTCATCTTCTATCAGCGCGAGTAAATCAGCCGACGCAGGCGCATCAATGCTACCTTTGGTGGTTGCTTCACTTTCACCTAGGACGATGAAATCAGCATCCTCATCCAAGCGCTCTATCAGTGACTCATCATCTACAAGCGCTAAGTGGAACGATGAAACCAGTTCAATTACTACAGTTTCCAGACAACGCTGGCATTCCATAGGAACTTTTGTTTCAACGTGACCATCTAGCCATGCAATACGATGATAGGCATCCATTGATAGCTTACAGTCTATGTTAATCAATTGATCATCAATTGATCCAACAGCTTCACGAGCAATACGAACAAAGCGAGACAATGGCAGTTGACCTGACCATTTATAGCCTTGTTCAGCCCATTTAAACGGCTCAATCTGTGCCGGAAAGGTATTTGCTGACATAATTAAGGCGGCAATTCTACAAATTCATGAGTACTCTGTCAAAGATTAAGATACAATTTTGCACTTATTTCGACAGACCATTTGGGTAAAACAAGATATGCATCTGTTGCAGCCGCAAACAGAAGTGAATATTTCATCACTCGTTAGCACACTTTCTAGTTCTGATTCTGACAGTTCAACACAGCAAGTGCAACTCTTAGCATGGCCGAATTTATCATCAGAAGCCAAGCAAGTTAACTGGCTCATCTTACACTTTAAGCATTGGTTTTCCCATCTGAATGTCACTTTAGTGCGTGGTGAATTTGAACCAGAATATTTCCCTGCAAGCATAGACAGCCCTGCCCGGATCCAGTTTGCACACGGTTTCTTCAATAGTGCCCTGCATGAAATTAGCCACTGGACCATTGCCGGAGACAAACGCCGTCTGCTGCCTGATCTCGGCTACTGGTATGCGCCGGATGGGCGTACCCGTGAACAGCAGGCTTTATTTGAACAGGTGGAAATCAAACCACAGGCGATTGAATGGATGTTTGCCCAGGCCTTTGGCCGTAAATTCCGGGTGTCTTTAGACAACCTGACTGGCGACGGCGGGGATGGCGCAAGCTTTAAAAACAATGTCTATGCCCAAGTGCAGGCCTATTTTAACGGTACAGCCAAACTGCCGCGTGATGCAGCCCGATTTATCCAATGTATCTGTATCTGTACCAGAGGTGGCAAAAGTTTACAATCTGATGAATTTTTACGTGAAATGCTTGATTAAATTACACAAATATACCTTTTTTATGATTGTCAGACATTGCTTGAGCACCACATAATATGCCATCAGTCCAAGCTTGGAGTAGCCTCTATGCTGCATTTACGCGTACATCCCGATAATCCGCAACCCCGCTTAATCAGTCAGGCAGTGGAACGTATCCGTGCGGGTGATGTCGTGGTCTATCCTACTGATGCTGCCTATGCGATTGGTTGCCAGATTGGTAACAAGAGTGCCATGGAGCGGATTGCGCAAATTCGTGGTCTAGGGCCAAAGCATCAATATGCGATTTTGTGTTGTGATTTATCCGATATTGCCACCTATGCCAAAGTCGACAATGCCATGTATCGTCTGCTGAAAAACAATACCCCGGCCATCACCACTTTTATTCTACCTGCCACCAGTGAAGTTCCTAAACGCTTGATGCACCCCAAAAAGAAAACCATTGGTCTACGTATTCCGAATAATCCAGTGTGTCAAATGCTGCTTAAGGAACTTGGTGAGCCATTATTGACCTCTACCCTGATTTTACCGGGTCAGAGCGATCCACTCGATGATCCTTATGACATTGAAATGCAACTGGGTAAACGCATTGATGTTTTTATAGATAGCGGTTTAGGAACTCTAAGCACGACTTCTATTGTAGATTTATCGGGTGATCATCCTGAAGTGCTTCGTCGTGGTATGGGAGATGTCAGCGCCTTTGAATAAATGCCGCCTGAGAATTTTCCACAAAAATTAAAGGAGTCAGAATGAATGGATTTATTTTATCTCCTGCTAAATCAGCAGGAATTTTCTGCACAGGATCTGATCTATGCAGAAATTCCCTGGACGCTGCAATCTCAGGTGGTCATGGTTAAAGCACATCCTTCTGCCAATCTCATTCTGGACATTGACCATACGGAATACCAATTTTTCCTGAAGCTAAGTCTGCTTAGACAGCTGTTACAGATCTATTCGAAGCAGAACGTATGTCTGGCAGAGACTTGCCAGCGCCTCATTGAGTTTGCGGACAAGCAACAAAATCATTCATCACCCTGAGAATATTAAAACAGCAAATGGTTTGATGTTATATGCCTATTCTTTGCAATTCGAGCGGTATGCGGTTGTTGCCAAAAACAGTTTAAGAATCTGAAGCACGTTCATAATGACGAACCGTCATGAAGTTTGGACACTGGGATAGCTTCTGTTCATGATGCATAAGTTCTTCACCCAGTTTATTTTTCAGATATACATGAAAAATAATCTGATCATCTTCCAGTACATTCAACATAGCCGTCCGTGCCTTGGGTTCCATGACTTTAAATGAATTGATCGACTCACAAGACATAGCCTGCATGTCCAGTTTAATCCGGTCATCCATCTGGTCTCCCTCATATACCATATGCCGCATGTAAAAACGGATATTGGGATATTGATCCAGCACACTAAAATCCATTTTCATGGCAGTCATGACAGGTCGGGCTCGTTCCACAAAAGCTGAAAATCCACCTGATTTCAGCCCCGTGCGTGCTTCATCTTCAAGCTGCATAATCTGATATTTTGGATAAGCCCAAAAGCCCCCGAGTGCGATCACTCCAATAACAAGCAAAATAAGTGGCATGTTTAATTCACCTTTTTAATAATTTTTGTGATTCTTGACTATTTTTCAGAAGTATAGCGTTTTTTTTGACCAAAAATTATAGGGAAATATTTTATTAATACCTATTAATATTTATTAATTTTATGTTTTTTAATGGGAAATCCGTTTGTAAATCACTTAACACCTGCCGTTAACTTATTTCACCTTCTGATAAGACTCGCTATGTTTAGCGAGCTTTTCAAACGAATTAACTGACATTCATCTACCCAACACGCTTGATCATCAGACAAAACATAACACGAAGATTCCTGAAGTATTTCCTGCTTTATTCTGCTGTTTTTTAAGGTACTATTTTTAATTAACCGATAAATTCCATTATTTTTTTAAGTTTTTATGGCTTTGGCCGCTTATTTAATTTATTTAAGGTTACTTTTCCAGTACAATGATAACGCTTAATCCTGTGCTTTTCTTTCGATCAGATACCGAAAATCAAGCCTTTGCATGCCTTTGAAAATTCGCGTGGCCTATAATTGTAATGACTCAAATTATCCATAACACTATGGAATCTGCTCCGCACATTCGGGTTCTGGATGAATGGCAGGATACAATTCCAGAGGATCTGTACATTCCTCCAGCGGCATTTGAAATTTTATTAGAACATTTTGAAGGCCCACTCGACTTTTTAATTTACCTGATTCAAAAAAATGGCTTTGATCTGTTGCAGGTCGATATCGCACCGATTGCAGCGCAATATTTGTCCTATATGGACGCGATGAAATCCCTGAATATCGAGCTGACGGCCGACTATATGGTGATGGCGGCTTTACTGGCAGATCTGAAATCGCGTTTACTGTTACCGAAACCGAAAAGCCTGGCTGCAATTGAACAGGATCCAAAACAAGAACTGATTGACCGTTTAGAAAATTATTTAAGAATTAAACAGGCAGCGGAACGTCTGGGCCAGATGCCAATTCTGGAACGCGACACTTTTACCACCAATGTCAGTCTGGGTGAAATCCAGCAGCCGAATGAAGGCTATTCAAGCGATTTACTGCGTGATGCCTTGCTTTGCATATTTAACCGTCCAGAACCCGTGATTCATCAGGTGCAACAAGAACCGGTACTGCTGGAAGAACGCATTGCCTATATTGAAAGTTGTATTGAAACTGGCAAAGTACTCAGTTTCAAGGAATTATTAAAACCGGGCCAAGGCCGCATGGGCATGGTAGTGACCTTTATGGCAGTGCTGGAACTGACCCGGCAACAAAAAATTCAGATTATTGCTACAGGTATTGAAGCCCCGCTCGCAATTCAAGGAGCCAGTCAATGACACTCGATCAAAATACGCTGTTATCTACAGAAGACAATTTGCATGAAGTCCTGATGCAGCTTGAAGCCATTATTTTTGCCAGTGACTCTGCGGTTTCCTTAGCTCGTCTGAAAGAAGCTTTTCAGGATCGTTATAGCAAGCAGGAATTACGTCAGTATTTACAACAACTTTCCATGCTGATGCATGGCCGTTCGATAGAACTGATTGAAACAGCACAAGGTTATCGTTTTCAAGTGCGTGCAAAATATCGTAATATTATTGCACAGACTTGGCCTGAGCGACCGGCTCGCTTGTCGCCTTCTTTACTAGAGACGCTTGCAGTGATTGCTTATCACCAGCCCGTGACTCGAGCGGATATTGAACAGATTCGTGGTGTCACGAATAACAGTCAAAACCTGCGTACGCTGTTTGACTGGAACTGGATTAAAGAGTCCGGATTTCGTGAACTCCCTGGAAGACCTGCGTTGTTAATGACAACGCCACAATTTTTAAATGCGTTTGGCCTGAATAGTTTGGGCCAATTGCCTCCCCTGCAGGATGCCAAGGAAGCTTTTATGGCCCTCGATGCAAATGCACCGAAGTCATAAATAGGTGAACTGTTGATAATTATTTCTAAGGTTATGCTGTCATGAGTGAAAAGTTGCAAAAGGTGCTTGCACGCGTTGGTTTGGGTTCTCGCCGTTATATGGAAGAAGTCATTGCTGCGGGTCGTGTAAGTGTCAACGGGCAAATTGCCCAAGTGGGTGAACGAATCGAACCAGGTGATGAGCTTCGCATCGATGGTCGTAAAGTTGCGTTCCAGATTGAAGACGAAATTCGTCGTCGTGTGATTATTTATTACAAACCTGAAGGCGAAATCTGCTCACGTAGCGATCCTGAAAACCGCCCCACTGTATTTGAACAGTTGCCTGCTATTCCGGGCGATCGCTGGGTGATGGTTGGCCGTCTGGATATTAACTCGAGCGGTCTGTTGTTGTTCACAAATGATGGCGAACTTGCCAACCGCTTGATGCACCCATCTAATGAAATCGAACGTGAATATGCAGTTCGTGTGATGGGTGAAGTTACGCCACAAATTCGCAACAACATGATCAAAGGCGTGGTACTCGACGATGGCCCGGCGAAATTCGAATCTTTCTCTGAACTCGGTGGTGACGGGATTAACCGCTGGTTCCAGGTGGTAGTAAAAGAAGGGCGTAACCGTGAAGTACGTCGTATTTTTGAATCACAAGGCCTGAAAGTCAGCCGTCTACTGCGTACCCGTTACGGTACTGTGATTCTGCCACGTGAACTGCGTACCGGTCGCTGGATTGAACTGGATAAAAATGATATCGACAACCTGACTAAAGCTGTGGAATTGAAACCACGTCAAGGTACCGGCTTATTTGGTATGGCTAAACGTCGTAATGAGCGTATGCAGGATAAACCGATGGCTGCACGCCGTGGTGGTTTCTTGCGTCAGCAGCGTCGTGACAGTGATGAACAACAGCCACAGAATAACACTGGCCGCGAGCGTCGTGATGACAATGCTTATGGTCGTCGTGACAGAAATGAAAACCAAAATGGTACGCAGTTCGTTCGTCGTGAAACCCGTCCGGATCAAGCATTTGGTCGTCGTGAAGAACGTGATGAAAATGCACCACGTCGTCCATACGGCGTAAATAAAGGCTTTAAAAAATTCTAAGCCCTCGTTAAACTAAAAGTCAGGCAATTGCCTGACTTTTTTTATAAAATAGAAAAATAACAATGAAAGATCGATTTCGTGCAATACCGTCTGTTCAATACCAGCCCTTACGCTTTTGGGTTTTATATGTACTTATCTATTATCTTACTTATCAGTTTCATTTTTATTTAAAAACCACGCAACAACATTGGTCTTTTAATCTCATGCTGTTTAATGAAGGGTTGATTTCCCCTATTCATCATCCAATCGAAACCACAGACGCTTATGGCAATATCTTTACACTTGTGATGATCGGTTATGTTTTAGTGCGGCATTGGATTGGTCATCGAAAAGTCTTAATGATCAACCCTCACACCATTTGTTGAAGTATTGGTAAGTTAAAAGTAAGTAAAGCTTTTCAATTAGTTGTAGATACAGAAATTCAATTCATTCAAATTCCACCCTATGAGCCAACGATTAATCTGATTCGACTCAAAAATCAACATCAAGAATTCACAATTAATTTATTGCAGTTTGAAAGAACACAGCGTGAAGAAATTCAGCAACGTTTGCAGGTTTTAAAATTACTGTAATAGCAAAATATAGACATAAAAAACGCCCAATGAATTGAGCGTTTTTTCATTATATCGATGATTAAGCTTGTACACCTTTTGGAATCGCACTGAGCAGGCGCTGAGTATATTCATGTTTAGGTGATTGATAGAGTTCATCTGAATTGGCAATTTCAACCAATTCCCCATGATTGAGCACCATAATTTGATCTGAAATATATTTCACCACCGATAAATCATGCGAAATAAAGATATAACTCAAGCCATATTCATCTTGCAGGTCTTGTAGCAGATTGAGGACTTGTGCCTGTACCGAAACATCGAGCGCAGATACCGATTCATCGCAAATTAAAACTTCAGGTTTTAAGGTCAGGCAACGTGCAATGGCAATCCGTTGTCGCTGGCCACCTGAAAATTCGTGCGGATAGCGATGAAAAGCCTGCGCGGGCAAGCTGACCCGTTCCAGCAGATCCAAGGCCATTTGTTTGCGTTCGGCATCATCCTGACCAATTTTGTGAATCTGCATCGGTTCCATCAGGATTTGTCCCACGGTAAAGCGCGGATTCAGAGAAGCATAGGGATTCTGAAAAATGATCTGGATTTTACGTTGATACTGGGTAAATTCCTGTTCAGACATGGCTAAAATATCACGCCCCTGAAACAGTGCTTTACCGCCTGTGGCTTGTTGCAGACGCATCAACAACAAGCCAATGGTGGTTTTACCCGAACCGGATTCTCCGACCAGTCCCAAGGTTTTGCCTTTTGCCAGCTGAAAAGAAACCCCTTTCACCGCCTGAAATTCATCTTTGCCAAACAGACCTTTGCGGCTATAAAAAGATTTTTTCAGATCACGTACATCCAGAATAATTTCTTCACTGCCCTTCAGTCCACGTGAGCGTTGCGGAAGCTGGGTATTCAGGTGGATATCTTCCAGCCAGGTTGAACCATCCTGTTTCATAAAATCACTGATCATCGGCAAACGTAACGGACGTTGCGATAATTGTGGACGGCAATGCAATAAAGCTTTGGTATACATATCCTGAGGTCGGTCCAATACGTCCTGAACTAGCCCCTGTTCACGAATTTCACCATGTCGCATCACAATCACCTGATCGGCAATTTCACCGACCAAAGCCAGGTCATGAGTAATGAACAGCATCGACATCTGACGACGCTGACGTAGAGATTCCAGCAAGTCTAGAATCTGCTTTTGAATAGTCACATCCAGTGCAGTGGTCGGTTCGTCTGCAATCAGCAGCTTGGGTTCACAGGCAATGGCCATAGCAATCATGACCCGTTGCTGCTGCCCACCCGAAAGCTGCCCCGGATAGGCATCGATTTTAGTTTCAGCTGCAGGGATCCCCACTTCATTGAGCAGTTCCAGAGTACGTTGCCGTGCCTGTTTTTTATTCATACCCAAATGTAGACGCAAAATTTCTGCGATCTGCATGCCTACCGTAAACACCGGATTTAGCGAAGACATTGGCTCCTGAAAAATCATGGCAATGTCTTTACCACACATCTGTCGCATTTCACGGGTTTTCAACTTGAGCAGATTTTTCCCTTCAAAGATAATCTGGCTGTCTTCTGAAATACGCGCGCTCTCTGCCGGGAGCAAGCCCATGGTGGCCAGTGAAGTAACCGACTTGCCACTTCCCGATTCGCCCACCAGTGCAACTGTGGTATTAGCTGGGATCTCAAAAGAAACCCCTTTCACGGTTTCGATATACTCTTTATTTTCACCTTTAAAACTGACACGCAGATTTTCCACGCGAAGTAACGCAGGTGCTTTACTTGGATTTATTTCAGACATCGTGGCACTCCTATTTCAGTTTTGGATCTAATGCATCACGGAGTGCATCGGTAAACATCGAGAAAGCTGTCACCAATACTGCCATTGCAATCGAGGCTGCCGCCAATTGCCACCATTTACCCAAAATCAGCTCGCTTTGTGCTTCATTCAGCATACTTCCCCATGATACTACTCCGATTGGCACACCAAACCCGAGGAAGCTCAAAATCACTTCAGATTTGATAAAGGCCACCACCAGAATAGACATCTGCACCAGGGCAATATGACTAACATTAGGAAAAATATGTACAAACATGCGACGCATATTACTGACCCCAATCGCCTTGGCAGCCAGCACATATTCACGTGCTGTATGCTTCATGTACTCAGCACGAACCAGACGAAAGACCCCGGTCCAGCCGGTCAGGCCTAAAATCAGGATGATCGATAGAATACCTTTCTGTTGCAATACCGCAGCAATCGCCAGAACCAGCAACAGATAAGGAATCGAGGTAAAGATATTATAAAACCAGTTCAGAACATCATCGATCCAGCCACCAAAATAACCCGCTAGCGCACCCAGTGCAGTACCAATCAGCACCGCCACAAATGCTGCGATCAAGCCTACCAGAATCGAGGTTTCTGCACCTTTAATGGTTTTCTGTAAAACATCCTGTCCCCATTTATCTGCTCCAAAGACCAGACTCTGTTTTAATTCGCTGCCCTGATCCATGAGCTGGCCACCCAGTTGCTGATTAATGGCCTGCATATCCGCTGCAAGTGGATCTGTCACGCCATAATAGTCAATGCTGCCGCCCATACCTTGCTCAGCGACAATTTCGGCATTTAATTCAGCGATAACTTCCTTTAAAGGATCGACAGGATTGATGGGTAGAGGCACAGATTCTGCGCCCTGTTCTTCACCAGAGGCAGCCGGGACTGGGGCTGCACTGATAAAACCTGGCGGTGCATAACTGACTGCCACTTCCTTATTCCAGTCTTTGGCAATCAGGCCGCTCATTGACAGCACCAGCAGCAGCAGATAGAACAGCACCACATATAAGGAAAACATGGCAATCCGGTCACGTTTCAAACGGCGCATGGCCAGTTGCCATAATCCTGTTGAAGCCGATTCAGGTGCTACTTCAGCCGCTTGTTCTTTTTTAAATATCGCACTCAGCATAATTCACCTACTTCAACTGTACACGCGGATCGACCCATTTATAGATCAGATCGGCAATCAGGTTGAATATCATGGTCGCAATAGCGACATAGACCGTAATCGCTTTAATCACAGGAAAATCAGACCGCTCTACGGCAATAATAACTTCACGGCCAATGCCGGGAATACCAAAGAAGCGCTCGATCAAAAAGGCTCCGATCAGTAACGCCGGTAACCCTGCCATCACGTCAGTGATAATCGGGATTGAAGCATTACGTAATACATGTACACCCATAATCCGGCGTTCGCCCAGGCCTTTGGCACGTGCAGTACGCACATAGTCCTGATTAACTTCATCCAGTACAAAACTGCGGTACAGACGTAATGTTGGTGCAATACTCACCACCAGCATGATCAATACAGGCAGCAAGGCGTATTTGAAAAGATTGTCAGCGAAATTATCACTCCAGCCCTGCACCGGGAACCAGCTCAGCTCATAAGCCAGGAAATACTGGAACACGATGATGTACACCAGAATACTGATCGACATACCGATGGTGCAGAGCATCATGATCATGCGATCGGTCAAAGAACCGCGAACCGAAGCCACACCCAAAGCCAAAATGATGGAAATAATGGTTTGCAAAATGGTCAATGGAATCAGAATGGTCAGTGAAGGTCCCAGACGGGTGGTGATAATCTGTGCCACCGACTCCCCTGTGCTCCAGCTCACCCCATAATCAAAGGTTAAAATCTGCTTGATAAAGATCCACAGTTGCACGTAATACGGTTGATCCACGCCCAGTTGCTGACGGATGTTCTCAATCTGTTCTGCATTGGCCATTTTACCGGCCAGAATATAGGCAGGATCTCCGCCCACCCAGTTGAACAGCAGGAAAATCAGCAAAATCACCCCGAGCATGGTCGGGATCATTTGCCAAAGCCGTCGAATAATATATGCCAGCATCGCTTACCTTCCTTAAATTTTCCCAGAAATTTCATTAAAGAAAGCTTTACTGTCCGGCTCACGACCCAAGAAGTCTTTCACCATTTGCTCGCCATGCTTTTGTCCGCCTTGAGACAGGATGGTGTTACGATAATGCGCACCCATTTTCTTATCCATCAGCTGATCGCCAAAGGAGGAAAGCATATCCAGCGCAATGACCTCAGACCACATATAGCTGTAATAACCCGCCTGATAGCCACCCATCAAATGCCCAAACTGTCCCGGAAACTGCTGACCGGCGACATAACCCAAGGCTGTTTTGCCTTCCATTTCTTGCCATAAGGCTAATGGGTCCGTTTTAGGTGCATCTTTATTATGCAAGGCCATATCATATTGGGCATATAAAGCCTGACGGGCATAATGCAGACCCCGTCCATAATTCTTCACGTCTTTTAGACGCTCAGTCATGGCAGCATCCACACGTGGACAGGCAGGCTCACAGTAATCGGCAACTTTTGACAAGGTTTCTAAACGGCGCGCCCACTCTTCATACATCTGTGAAGGAGCTTCAACAAAGTCACGCTCTACCGATGTACCGGACTGTTCTGTATAACGCGTTTTCGATAAAATTCCGTGCAGCGCATGACCCATTTCATGTACGAAGGTTTCCAGTTCATTACTGTTCAGGCCTTTACGGTTGAAATTGGTCACCAGCACTGATACCGGACGACGCTGACTCAAAGTACTGCCACCATAGGCGCCCCACACAGCGGCATGTCCATATTTGCCTTCACGCGGGTATTTATCGACATATAATCCACCCAGGAATGCACCTGTGGCTTTGTCATACACAGCATAATATTCCACTTCATCGTGCCAAGCCTTGACTTTCACTGGCTTGAATTCGATACCATATAAATCAGATGAAACAGCGAATAACCATTTTTGTGCTGCTTCTGTCGGAAAGTAATCTCGCAGTTTTTCCTGATCGACTTTGTATTTGGCCTGACGAAGTTTTTCACTCCAGTACCCCTGATTCCAGCGCGCAATTTCAGCTTTTTCCAGGGGGATTTTTAAGGTTTCAGCCTTGAACTGGCGCAGTTCTTCTACATCCTGTTTTTCTAAAGGGGCGACTTTTGCATAGACCTCGTCTAGAAAAGTATTCACGGCTTCAGGGTCTTTTGCCATGCGAAATTCAAGTGCAGAATGCGCATAGCTTTCCTTGTCAAAAAGTTGTGCCATTTCATAACGCAGATCAATGGCTTTTTTCATGAATTGCAGATTTTGTTCGGTTCCGCGGCGCGTATAAGCCGTCTGGTAGCGTTTGCGTGCTTCATCACTTTCTGCCAGTTCCATAAATGGCTGGTATTCTGGGGAATCAAAGCCGAGCAGATAATTACCTTTTTCATTTTTCTTTAAATTTGCGATGTAGCTTTCTGGCAAACCTTTCATTTCTGCTGGGGTAAATTCAACCTTTTCAGGATTATCACGGACGTTTTTGGAAAAGTCCTGCCCCAGTTTAGTGCTTTCTTCAATGATTTCCTTCAGACGCTTTTGTTTTTCTGCACTGAGTTGTACCCCGGTATTTTCAAACTGCTCCAGAATGTCTTCTAAAAACTTCTGATCAACCGGATCGCTGGCTTTCAGTTTTTTGAACTGGGCATACAGTTTCGGATTCTGATACAGGGTCGTTTGGTATTTGCTGATTTTAAGCTCACAGTCATCAGCTGCCTGACGCAATGCAGGATCCGGATCTACATTGCTATAGAGTCCTACTGCTGCACCGAAATCCCGGGCTTTAGCATGTAATTCATCCCATTCAGCCAGATATGGCCCAGCCTTGGCTTTATTTTTAATTTTCTTATTTTCAAATATCTGGATATCTTTTTGCATGGAGGCCAGACTGGCATCACACAAAGACGGAATTTCTGCAGCCTTGAATAATGGCAGCAGATGCGACTGGCTTTCTGCCGCTATACCCTGATACCCCCCCATCATTATTAAACATAAACTACTTAATTTTAAGGACTTTAATTTCATATTTATCTCCAGATTTTCATTTAATTTTTGGTATCAATGTCGATATACATCCATTCTGAGGACAGAATCGGATGGGACTTATGTCCAATAACTTGTGGTTGTGTCAGCGCATTACGGTAGGTGCTATATAGCATCAGGGTTGGCATGTTGACTTCTAAAATACGGGTCATTTTGCGATAAACCAGATCGCGCTCAGGACCCGGCGGCATGCTCTGACTTTGCTCATATAAACGGTCATATTCAGCATGCTTAAAGCAGGAATTATTGGTCACATTGACATTTTTGCCATAAAACAGCTGCATAAAGTTGTCAGCATCCGGATAATCGGCAATCCATGCAGAACTCTTAAACATGGTTTTACATTGTTTTTCCAGCTTAATACCTTCAGCAAATGGCATGGCCTTACTGGTCAGTTGTATATGAATACCGTCCAGGGTTTTTTTCCAGAATTCTCCTTGTTGCTGACCACGACTGGTATTACCAGTAATCAGTTCAATGACCAGAGGTTTACCTTCAGGTGTCTTTCGCCAGCCATCCGCACCGATTTTGTAGTTATAGCGATCAAGCAACATATTGGCTGCCTTGACTGAATAGGGAATACTGCTTTTATAGACGGAGGAATAGCCTGCTACCCCGGGAGGAATAGGCATGTGCAGTTTTGCCCCATCTCCTTTGAGTAAAACACTGATCATGTTTTCAACAGAGAAAGCCATTGCCATGGCGCGACGTAAGGCAATTTTTTCAGGCGTGAAACCGCCCACGACCGGGTTTTGCATATTCCAGTAATGATAGCTAATGGATGGCTCTAAAATACGTGACAGTTTTACCCCCTGCTTGACTAGCTCGGGTTTTAATTTGTCACCATCTAGTGCCTGGACCACTATATCACCCTCAATTTCGAGCAGGTCCAGTTCATTTTTCTTAAATGCCAGCATCCGTGATTGCGCTTCTTCAATGACCCTGACATCAATAGTGCCAATTTGTGGCATTTTTTTGCCTTGCATGGTTTTTACAATGGCCTGATCCTCTGCACTATTGGCTTTAAAGTCCCAGACAAAACCACGATAGTTCGGGTTTGGCTTTAAGATAATCCGTGAACCCGGGGTCCAGCGACTGAGTACATAAGGACCTGTTCCCACCGGTTTATTCATTACCCAACCGGCTTTGTCTTTATATTTTTCAATCACTTCACGAGCTACCGCAGCGGCCGGGCCATGTGCCAGTAACATCGGGAAGTTTTGATCCGGATTGTTCAGCTTTAATACTAAAGTGTAACGGTCAGGAGTCCGAATGCCCTCAAACGGATTTTCATAGACTTTGCCATTCTTTTTGGCCATGGCTACCCATGCGTCCAGCCCCTTGATTCGACCATCCAGCAACCAGCTGTTGGGGGAATGTAGCTTTGGATCGAGCAAACGTTTTAGGCTATAGGCATAGTCATATGCAGTCAATTCCCGTTTTTTGCCAGCGAAGACAGGATCATCCGCAAAGTAAATTCCTTTTTTGATTTTGATGGTATAGGTCAATCCATCCGCACTGACCTGTGGCATATCAACCGCAGTCAATGGCACCAACTTAGCTGGCGACGCCAGATAATCATAAGTGTACAAGGTTTCAAAAATAGCCGAATTAATCTTGGCCGAATAACGGTCATGAATATAACCGGGATCGAAACCAGTTTCAGCTGCAAGGAAGACTGTTTTTAAAACTTTATTCGGATTGGCGGGATTGGCAGCCCATGTGGGTGCAACACCCGCCATCATCAAACCGGCGACTAAAACTCCACTTGCCAGTTTTTTTAAAGCATTTGAATTTACGTTCATACTGGTTCTTAATCTTCTCAAGTTATTTTTTAACAGGTTCAATATCCAGATATTGCCAAACGGAGTTCATGATCGGATGCGCCTTAAAGCCTTTCACCTGAGGATGAATCAGCCAGTTGCGCACCCGTGTATTGTGTAAAATCCAGGGATTATCGGCTTCGATTTGCTGGTTCATCTTTTCATAATAAGGTGTACGTTGCTGTGGGGGCAGTTTCATCGCGGCCTGATACAGGGCATCGTAGGCTTTAGAGGTATAGCAGCTCAGATTACCCTGCTGGGCATTAGGACCATATAAGAGTTGAGCAAAATTCTCTCCTTCCGGATAGTCTGCAATCCAGGCACCGCCCCACATCATATGTTTGCATTGGGTGGCTTCTTTAAGGTTATCGGCAAAATTACTGATTTTAAATTCGATCCGCAGCCCAATCGCCTCCATATTCTTTTTCCATAATTCAGCTGCAATGACGGAAGAGCTCGAACTGGTGGAATTCATTTTTAATGTTAAAGGTTTGCCATCAGGCAAGGTCCGGTAGCCATCTGCACCTTTTTTATAACCGAAACGATCGAGCAGCTTGTTGGCCAATACCGGATTATAGGCAATACTATTTTTATACTTTGGATTATGTCCATTCACACCTTCGGGAATGGTCATTTCAGCTTTGTCTGCGTGTCCCTTATACAGCTGTTTGATGGCTTCACTCTGGTTATACGACAAGGCGATTGCCCGACGCAGGGCGATTTTTTCTAATGAGTTGCCACCTACTACAGGATCACGCATATTCATGATGGTATAGGTAATTTCTGCATCTTTATTGGGATAATGCAGAATGCCTTTTTGCTTGTATTCATTTTTTAGCTGTTTATTGACCAAAGCCTGTTCTGCACCACTTGCGGTGAGTCGGTCATAGTCAAGTTGACCAGATTTCAGGGCCAGCCAGCGAGATTGTTCTTCTTCGATAATACTGACCTTGACCATCCCGATCTGCGGCATTTTTTTGCCGCTCATTTCCTTAACCAGACGTTGGTCCCATGCGGCATTTTCCCCCTTAAAATCCCAGCTAAATCCACGATAATTGGGATTGGCCTTTAATTCAATCCGGCTACGCGGCACATATTTATGCAGTTGATAGGGCCCTGTCCCAACCGGGTGCTGCCCTGCCCGTGCGCCGTAATGTTCAACGGCTTCTCTGGCGGTGCCACTAAAAGTGACATAGGCCATAATATAAGGGAAATTAAAGTCGGAACGCGTGAGTGTAATTTGCAAGGTATATCGATCAAGTGCCTTTAGTCCTGCAATCGGTGCATCATAATTAAATTTGCCTGAAGTTTTAGCCTGCTGAATGGCGGCATCTGCACCCAGAATTTTCCCTTCGATAAACGAAAAAGTCGGTGAGTGATTTTTAGGATCCATCACCCGCTTCATGGAATAAATATAGTCTTCAGCAACCAGTTCGCGCCTTTTGCCTTTAAATGCCGGATCATCACTGAAGTAAATTCCGGGTTTAATCTTGAAGGTATAAACTTTGCCATCCTGTTCAATCTTAGGTAAGGCTTCAACAGTATTCGGGGTTAAAGTCGCTGGTCGAGCCAGATAGTCATAGCGTAACAGAGGCTCAAAAATAGCTTCAGCAATACTGCCACTATAAAAATTATAGGTTTTAACCATATCAAAACCATCGTCAGGCGCTTCAAATGCAATATTTAAAACTTTATCTGGCTGTGCAGGCGATTTTGCCAAAGCCATTTCCCCTGATGCCACTGCCAGCGCTAAAACTGTCATCCTTATAGTTACTGATTTCAAATTCCCACCTATTTCTATTTATTTAAAGCATTAAAATAATTAAGGTTTTTTGCAAGCATCTATCCTTTTTGATTTGCTTCATGTTTTTTTATTTTTTAACACTCCACCTATCTTATGACTCTAGCGTTTGAAAGCTAATTCCATGCCACTCTAGGCTTTAACACACAATTAAGTTTTTTTTCACAGCAAAAAACATATTTTTATTAATCATTTATAATAATAATGAATTGGAAAAGCACGCAGATACAATCTGCAGTATTTATTGCATTAATCCTACAATGACTTTCACAATATTGCACAAAAATAATTCACTAATGGGTCATTTTATAGCACACCTCAATTCAGCCATTTATAATTTAAAAAAATAAACCTTTATCTTTTAACAACTAACCATGTGTTTAATAATTGAACAAATATTTCCTTTAGCTCCTGTCATATCCTCATTACAGAATTTTAAAATGCCTACCAGTTCACATATTTTTCAAACAATATTCAACAATAATCAATAAATACTGATTTGCAATATCATTTTTTCTGATCACTTCCAATACAGCTTATCCGTTTTCCCTGACCACCAAGTTCTTTCTTTATAACCCCTTATAAAGTAAACATTTCTCAATATATTGAATATTTTTACAAGAATTACAGCTAACTTGGCACTTGCTTTGCTTAAAAAGAATACAGCATTATCTTCACACAACAAGAAAGGTGAACTTTACGATGAAAATAAACAGACTAGTCGGATCTATGGGGACTCCAACAGTTGGCAAGACAATACTCAAGTTAAGTACGCTTACCTTAAGTATGATGTGTTTGTCTTTAGCACATGCAGCCGATGAACCAGAAAACTCCGCCACGCAACCCACCAAGGTTCAAAAAGTGACAGTGACGGGTTCATCTATTAAAGGGGTAGCTGCACAAAGTGCATCGCCAATTACTGTACTTAAAGTTGAAGATCTGGTGAATCAGGGGGTCACCACTGTTGAGGAAGCACTTAATAGGGTCAGCGCCAATCAGGCCGGTTTTGCGGTATCCCAGAATATTGGTAAAAGTAATACTTCAGGCTCTTCTGCCAACCTTCGTGGTATTGGTACCGATAAGACCCTGATTTTATTAAATGGTCGCCGTCTGGCCAACAGTCCGTTCAGTACTTCTGAAGTTAACCTGAATATCATTCCACTTGCTATGGTCGACCGTATCGAAGTTCTGCGCGATGGCGCTTCTGCGGTTTATGGTGCAGATGCAATTGCCGGGGTAATCAACTTCATTCTCAAGAGAGAATATCAAGGTTTCGGCGTGTCTGGCGGACTTCTATTACCTGAACACAAGAATGGCGACGAATATGATGTTTCCATCTTCGGTGGTTATGGTGATCTGGACGAGCAAGGATTCAACGTATATGGGGTAATCGATTATCGTACGTCCGATATGATCATGGCGAAAGATCGTAAAGTTAGCCGTCGTGGTGGTCTGATTCCTGAATTAGGTATGGCGATCGGCTCAACTGCTGGCTTCCCAGCCAACCTGTCAAATCCAGGCGTAGGCATAGTTAACCCTTATATCAATCAGAACTGTAATAATGCACCAAATACGTTTATCTCTGGTTCACGTTGCCTGCTAAATACACAAGCATTAATCGGCATTACCCCGGATGAAGAAACCTTTTCCGCTTTAGCGAGAGGTACCTTAAAACTCACCGATTCGTTAAATGCGGTCGCTGAATATGTTTACACTAAAAGTGATGTAACCACTTCTATTGCACCCGATGTATGGGGTGGTAGCCTGACTATTCCAAGCACCAGCAAATACTATCCGGGTCAAGGAATTACCCCAGATATTGCTGGCCTCACAGGTCCGACCTCAACACTTTATTTACGTTCTCAAGCCGGTAACCGTGTATCTAAATCAGAGAATGAATCCAACCGGATCTTTGCGGGAATCGAAGGTGAAGCCTACGGCTGGGACCTCAACGGTGGTGTAACTTATGCCAAAGGCGAAGCGACTGATAATTTCGTCAGTGGCTATTTAAACCAAAGTAGAGTCCAGGCAGCTTTGAACGATGGCACACTCAATCCATTTGGCCCTCAAGCACCAGAAGATGCCGGAAAATGGTCTACTTTTGATGTCGCAGGTCCGACGAATCAGGCAACGCTAGATTCAACTACCGTGGATTTCACTCTAAGCCGTCCTATCTATGAATTGCCTGCAGGCGATGTCGGTTTTGCATTGGGTGCTAGTTACACTACCCAGGACTGGGAAGCTAAAGTGAATTCCGATCTTGTCCGTCAGGTGCCAGGCAGTGGTATAGACCCGGACAAACCAATCAGTAAAGGTGATCGCGATATCACTGC
The DNA here is from genome assembly GCF_019038395.1 of Acinetobacter sp. BY419. Classification (GTDB taxonomy): domain Bacteria; phylum Pseudomonadota; class Gammaproteobacteria; order Pseudomonadales; family Moraxellaceae; genus Acinetobacter. The sequence goes on along the minus strand of NZ_JAGFXZ010000011.1, from coordinate 49,840 downwards.
AATATTTACTGAATTTCACGTACCAATCGTAGCCGGGTTAGAAGCTCAACTTGCTGCACGTTATGATGACTATAGCGACTTTGGAGATTCTTTCAATCCAAAAGCCTCGCTACGTTGGGAACCGGTAAAAGAGCTGATGTTCCGTACTTCTTATAGCACAGGTTTCCGTGCGCCGAGCTTATGGGAAATCAACTCTCCGCAAAGTGAAACCTATACCAGTGCACCTTTCAATAACCCGCGTTTTTGTAATGCTGATGGCACACCGAACAACATCCAGTTTGCCGATCAGTGCGGTATGCAATTCAAGCGTAAACAAGGTGGCAACCCAGACTTACAACCTGAAGAGTCGACTTCTTATACTGCCGGTTTTGTCTACGAGCCAATCAAGAACCTAGTTTTCACAGCTGATTACTACAACATTAAAATCGAAGATCTGGTCGGCACAATCAGCCCGGATATGATTTTTGATGATCTTAATCGCTATGGCAACCTGATTGTTTATGCACCAGATGGCCGTATCCAGTATTTAGACACTACCTTACAAAATATGGGTGGCCTAAAAACTCAAGGGATTGACCTCAGCCTGAACTATTTAACCCCAATGACCGCGACTGGCCGTTTTGGTTTCGGAATTGATGGGACTTATGTCATCAAAATGGATTACCAAATAGAACCAGGTGGTGAATGGGAAGATTACGTAGGTATTTATGATGATCCAGCAGTCGTTCGCTGGAAACATATTGCCAATGTGAACTGGACTTATGAAAACTGGAGAATGTTGTTAGAGCAACAGTATGTCCGTGGATATGAAGATTTTTCGGAAACACGTGATGTAGGTGCATGGATGGTCTACAACTTTGCAGGAACATATAAAGGGTTCAAGAACCTTGAACTGACTGCAGGTATCAAGAATATGTTTGATAAAGAGCCACCTGCTTCCGATGCAACCAACAATGCGCAATATGGTTATGACCCGCGTCATGGTGACCCTACAGGCCGTAGCTACTTCTTACGCGGTACCTATAAATTCTTTTAATTAATCACTTCGCAAACACTGCTGCCAAGCGGTGTTTGCAGTTTTCCCCGTTTAATTTTGGTCAAACAAAAAATAATGCTGCCTGTAACTAAAAACAATTTTCTCATCAGTGCACTATTTCCTGTTTGTCTTAAATTCTAGGAGTCATGATGGGCACAAAGTTTGAAGACTTAGAAAAAAACTCCGCCAAAAAACTGACTGGTATTGGGGTGGTGGTTTTATTGCATATTCTGGTGGGCCTGGTGCTGATAGCTGGTATGGCAAAAGAAATAATAAAGCCGTCAGAACAGCCGGTAGAGCTGATGATCATTCAGGATATTAAGCCGCCTGAACCTGAACCACCAAAAGAAACACCACCTGAACCACCCAAAATAGTGGAGAAAGTGGCACAAGTGCCTGAGGTGAAACCGGTTGAAAAAGTAGTTCCTGTACAGAAAACACTTCCAACGCCGACTCAACCAACAACTGTTGCAGTACCTATACCTGTTGCAGCAAGTCCTTCGCCAAGTCCAGTAGCAGCCCCGGCTCCTGTTGTCGCAGCCGCTCCAGCACCAGCTCCACCTCAGCCTTCTGGAGTCACTCGTGGTGTTTCTGAAGGTGAAGCTGGATGTAAAAAACCTCCCTACCCTCGTGAAGCAGCAATGAGTGAAATTACGGGCGAGGTAGTAATTTCCGTATTTGTTGATGCAACAGGAAACGTTCAAGAAGCAAAAGTAAAACGTTCTAGTGGTGACCGCACCTTAGACCGTGCTGCCTCTAAAGCATTTAGCTTATGTACATTCAAGCCAGCTATGAAAAATGGCGAGCCACAAGCATCCTGGTATGAAATTCCATATGAATTTAGCCTTGACTAACAGATACAACAGATAAAGAAAAAAATCAGGAGATCCATGATGAAAAAATCACTAAAACCTTTAAAAAATATGACCGCTGCCGGTGTAATTGCCATCAGTACATTATTGCCTTTGCAAGCAGTTTTTGCAGAACAGTCGGCTACGCCAAATACAAGTGCAGTCACTGAAACAACAGCTGCAACAGCGGCAACACCCACCCCGCCACCACTTCCGGCTGAACCCGTAGCCGAAGAGCCAGCTTATAATCCTTATGGATTGGAAGCCATGTGGAGAGAAGGTGATATTGTTTCAAAGATTACCCTGTTTATTCTATTAATCATGTCGATCGGCACCTGGTACATCATGATCAGCAAATCCCTGCAACAAGGCAAAATACGCAAACAGGCCAAGCAAGCTGAAAATACCTTCTGGGAGTCCTCTTCTCTGGATAATGCTACCGAGAATCTGGATGAAGCCAGCGTCTACCGTTTTATTGCGGAAAAAGGCATCAAGTCAACCAAAAATCATGGTGGCAATTTACTTGAGCGTATTGATTTCAACACCTGGGTCACTATCTCAATTTCCCGTGCAATCGACAAAATCCAGAACCATCTGAGTGGCGGTCTGGCCTTCCTTGCGACAGTCGGTTCTACTGCACCCTTTGTTGGCCTGTTTGGTACGGTTTGGGGGATTTACCACGCGCTTACCGCGATTGGTGTTTCTGGTCAGGCTTCGATTGATAAAGTGGCAGGTCCAGTTGGTGAGGCACTGATCATGACTGCAATCGGTCTGGCAGTCGCAGTACCGGCAGTACTCGGCTACAACTGGTTAACTCGCCGGAATAAAGCGGTCATGGAAGAAGTGCGTACTTTTGGTTCTGATTTGCACGCGGTATTACTCAGCGGTGAAATCACCACCAATAACCCTGTTAATCGTGACGTGAAGTAAGAGTGAGGTATCAGCCATGGGAATGATGGTCAATTCAAACGACAGCGATGATGATGAGGTAATTGGTACCATTAATACCACACCTTTGGTTGATATTATGCTGGTTCTGCTCATTATCTTCCTGATTACTGTACCGGTTGCCATTCATACCGTACCTGTCGATCTACCCGAAGAAAGAAATGTACCGTATGAAACCAAACCAGAAAATGTTCAGCTGGCAGTCAATAAAGCTGGCGATATTTTCTGGAACGAAATCTATATCGCAGATAAAACAGTTTTATTAACCCGCTTACAGGCCGAGGCACAAAAGACGCCTCAGCCTGAGGTGCATATTCGTGGGGACCAGTTAACACCTTATGAGGCGATTGATCAGGTTATTAGCACCACCCAACAGGCCGGTATTGGCAAAATTGCTTTTGTCACCACTCCGCCCGCTACACCTTAAGCACAAAGAAGGATTAAGTTTATGGGTATGAATGTTGGTTCAAATCAAGATGATGATGTAATGTTAGATGTCAACATGACCCCACTGATTGATGTCATGCTGGTCTTGTTGATTATGTTTATTATCACGATTCCGTTACCAAATAACTCGATTAATATCGATCTGCCGAATGGAACCCCGCCTGTAACAGATGAAAAACCGCCTGAGCTGGTGGAATTACGTCTCGATGCACAAGGCAAGATTTTCTGGAATGAACAGCCCGTAGCAAGCCCTCAGGCTCTGGAAGTGCTTTTTCAGATAGTGGCCAGAAAGGCAGATCAGGACCAGATTAAAATCAAAGCGGATCGTACTACTGAATACAAGCATATCGCGATGGTGATGGCAGCAGCACAACGTCTGGATGTCAAAAAAATTGGAATTATGAGTAATAACAACTAATTATTTACAACATATTAAAAAACCCAGCGCATGCTGGGTTTTTTAATTCATCCGGTTTTACATCTGTGACTGAATATAATTTTGCAGGCCGATCAGTTCGATTAAACCTAATTGTTTCTCGAGCCAATAGGTATGATCTTCTTCAGTATCTGACATTTGCTGACGCAGCATATCACGTGTTACGTAATCGCCTTTTTCTTCACAGAGTTTAACGCCTTGTGCTAATTTTTCACGTACATGATATTCCAATGCCAAATCTGCCTTTAAACAGCTCACCACATCATGACCCACGTTAATGTCATCTCGGTTCATATTGGGTGTGCCCTCAAGGAACAAAACCCGACGAATGAGCGCATCTGCGTGTGCGGTTTCTTCTTGCATCTCATGATCGATACGTTCAAAGATTTTGCTTAAGCCCCAATCTTCATACATACGAGAGTGAATTAAATATTGATCACGCGCAGACAGTTCGCCACCGATCAACATATTTAAATAAGCTACGACTTCTAGATTACCGCGCATTTTTATCACTCCCAAGCATTTATAGACTTATTATGAAGAAAAGCCGAACTGAATGCAAAATAAATATTTCGTAAATATATGATTTTTATAAAATTATAATGAGAAGTACTTGCATTTACACCTCCAAGCCACATAATTCCCATTTAGAAAACAACATGTTGCACTCAGTACCTAACTTAGATTAACAGGATCAAGGTACTTTTATAGCGTATTGGTTTTTTGTAACTAGATTTAAAATCATGGTGGCATATCTTCACTGAACTGTATGCCAATCAAATAACAAACGCTTAGCGCATCAGTATCAGTTTTATCTAAGCGAACTTGAACTTGTTCATTCGCATAAACAAGCAAAATCTTACTCATGCACTTATCCCTAGCGAGGATAAGCTTAAGCTGAAGTCCAACGCGCATTTTTCCACGCTTGCTGTTGCTTTGAATCTAGAAAAGTCCAAGCAACAAAACGGCTCTCTTTTTGCCCCTGCGTCATTTTAATGGTTTTCACATCCACTGCTCCGCTGTTACGCAACGCATTTAAGAGCACAGGCAATGTTGTTTTCTTGGAAACGAGTGTACTAAACCAAAGACATTGCTCAGCAAACGGTATGCTCTCTTGTACCATCTGACAGACAAAGCGTTCTTCGCCACCGTCACACCATAACTCGTTTTTTTGCCCGCCAAAGTTTAACACCACCTTCGTCCGATCAACCGGTTTGCCAAGTTTTCTTAATTTTTGAGTTGCTGTGGCGTTTGCTTCATCTTGCGAGGCATGAAATGGCGGGTTACACATTGTCAAATCAAAACGATCTGAGGGTTTAATTACACCGTTGAAAATATGGTTCGATGTCTTCTGCAATCGAATCTGAATCCCCTTACTTAGGTTCGGATTTGCCTGCACAATACATTGAGCACTTTTAACGGATGCAGAATGAATGTCTGAGCCGACAAATTTCCAACCATAGCTACGATGACCAATGATCGGATAAATACAGTTCGCGCCAACCCCAATATCTAACACTTGAACTGCGTATCCTGTTGGGATCTGACCTTTATTGTTGGCACTCAACAAGTCAGCCAAATAGTGGATATAGTCGGCTCTACCCGGAATAGGTGGGCAAAGAAAATCTTGAGGAATATCCCAATATTGAATGCCATAAAAATGCTTGAGCAATGCTTTATTGAGCATTTTCACAGCGTGTGGATCAGAAAAATCCACTGAAAGATCGTTATATTTATTTGGGCTGACAAAAGGGGCAAGTTCCGGACAACGCTTGATTAACTGAGGAAAATCGTAATGACTACGATGCAGATTTCGTGCATGTAATTCCGATTTTTGTTGCGGAAAAGATTTCTTTGCTTGCGCCATGTGTATGCCAATAATCAACGAGAGAACAGAATCATCTGATAAGGCAGGATCTATACCTGCAAATGAATCGATATTGTACGTGAATTCAACTCACGATGACGACCCTATCCTTTTATTTGTCTGTCCCACACTCGCCAAATCTTATCATTTTGAAATAAGCGAAAAATAGTTTTTTGCATCGTGCACATGAGATCTCTTCTTCATTTAGAACACATGAAAGTCAATAATGAAAATCTATTTTTTAATTAATCGAAGACAAGAGTGAATATGATCAATATGATACAAACAAAATGAGTCAATTAAAGTTGAAGAATATGAATACCAAGACAACAACAACACCGATCCTCGTTACAGGCGCCACAGGCTATATTGCCAGTTGGGTCATTAAACAATTACTCGAAAAGGGGCACACTGTCCATGCCACGGTGCGTGATCTGAATAAACATAAAAGTTTTGCTCACTTAGAAAAAATTGCTGAAAGCAGCCCAGGCAGCTTAAAGTTATTTCAGGCCAATCTATTGAGTCCTGGTTCTTTTGCTGAGGCCATGCAAGGCTGCGAGATTGTCTTTCATATGGCCTCACCTTTTGTGGTGACCAATTATAAAGATGCCGTGAAAGATATTGTTGAACCTGCCGTCATAGGCACTGAAAATGTTTTAAACACAGTAAATCAAACTGCTTCGGTTAAACGCGTAATTGTGACCTCAAGTATTGCGTCTACTTATGGCGATGCGATCGATATTCTCCAGACGAAAACTAATCGTTTTGATGAATCACACTGGAATAGCACCAGCTCAGAAACGCATCAGCCTTATCCCTATTCAAAAGTCGCCGCTGAACGTAAAGCCTGGGAGATGGCAGAAGCACAGGATCGCTGGACACTCGTTTGTATCAATCCAGCACTGGTCTTTGGCAAATCCCTAACCCCAAACACTCAATCTGGCAGTGTCGAAGTCTTGCAGCAATTCGCCAATGGCATGACGCTACTCGGCGTTCCACCGATGTGGAATGGCGTCGTGGATGTGCAAGATGTGGCCGAAGCGCATCTCCGTGCTGCATTCGATCCGAAGGCCCAAGGGCGTTATATCATTTGTAGTGAAAGCTTGAGCTTGCTTGAAATGGGTCAAATTCTACGCGCACACTTTGGCAATAAATTCCCGTTCCCGCGTAATCAGTTGCCGAAAGCAGCCTTTAAACTCTTTGGACCATTGGCAGGTTTTAGCCCGAAGTTTGTTGAACTGAATATGGGCTATCCAATTTACTTTAGTGCGCAAAAGAGCAAAGATGAACTGGGGATTGAATATCGTCCGGTCAAAGAAAGTCTGGTGGAACATTTCCAGCAATTGCTTGATGATGGTGTGGTAAAAAAATATATTCCTTAAAATTTCCATATTAAAAAGCCACCTTCAGGTGGCTTTTTAATCACTGTGATTTAATCAAATTCCAAGCTCATCAAGCCTCAAGCTGGCCATAATCTTTCATCAAGGCAACAAACTGTTCTTCATTGATCACCGCCACACCGAGCTTTTCTGCTTTATCCAGTTTGGAACCGGCTTTTTCACCCGCCACCACACATTTGGTTTTGCTGGATACACTACCGCTGACCCGCGCGCCCAATGCCTGGAGTAGCTGAGTGGCTTCATCGCGCCCCATACTGCTTAAAGTCCCTGTAACCACCCAGCTTTCCCCATTGAGCGGCTGACGGGTCGGTGCGATCGGGGCATCCCAGTGAATACCTGCAGCCAGCAACCGATCCAAGACTTCCAGATTATGTGGCGCCTGGAAGAAATCTATAATCCATTCTGCGGTAATATCCCCCACATCCGGAGTTTTCTTTAATGCTTCCAGATCTGCCTGACGCAATGCCTCTAGGGTCTGGAAAGTATTGGCCAGCATGCGTGCCGTGGTTTCCCCGACCCCGCGAATTCCTAAGGCATAGATAAAAGCACCCAATGTAGTTTTCTTACTGTTCTCAATAGAATCTATTAAATTCTGTACAGATTTTTCACCCATTTTCTCAATCTGTAGCAGCTGCTCCCGATGTTCATGTAAATGGTAAATATCAGATACATCCTTGAGCAGATTCAGATGCAGCAATGATTCTGCCCAACGGTCACCCAGACCTTCAATATCCATCGCCTTGCGCGAGACAAAGTGACGAATTGCCTCAATCCGCTGTGCTGCACAATACAGTCCACCCGAACAACGCGCCAAGGCTTCACCTTCCGGCATGACAACCGGTGAATCACAGACTGGACATTGTTCGGGTAAATGCACCTCGACTGCATCAACCGGACGGAATTCTGGCCAGACTTTTTCAACTTTAGGAATCACATCACCACTACGATAAACACTGACAGTATCGCCAATACGAACATCCAGACGGTGAATTTCGCCAATATTATGCAGGGTAACATTGGAAACAGTCACTCCACCGACGGCGACCGGATTGAGACGTGCCACCGGGGTCAAGGTTCCGGTACGACCCACCTGCCAGTTAATATTTTCAACTGTGGTTAAGGCAGCGACCGCTGGAAATTTATAGGCAGTGGCCCAGCGCGGTTCACGACTCAGGAAGCCAAGCTGTTGCTGCTGTTTCAGGTCATTGACCTTGATGACCATGCCGTCAATTTCCACACTGAGGCTGGCACGCTCCTCAATGATCTGTTCGTAGACCTTTTGTACGTCCTGAATACTGTCACAGATAAAGTGACGCTCGCCAACAGCAAAACCAAACTGATGTAACCATTCCAAACTGGCGGACATGGTGGTTTGACCGTGATGCGGCACACACTGGGCAATGCCGTAAGCATAAAAAGCCAATGGCCGTGATGCGGCAATATTCGGATCCAGCTGACGCAAACTTCCTGCCGCAGCATTACGCGGATTAGCAAAGGTTTTTTCACCTTTCGCCGCATTAGACGCGTTTAATTTTTCAAAACCGGATTTTGGCATCAGTACTTCGCCACGTACTTCCAGTAAATCGGGAATGATGCCATTGACCGGCGTTAAAAGTTTCGGAAGATTACGAATGGTTCTGACATTCTGGGTAATGTCTTCCCCTGTTTCTCCATCGCCACGCGTTACCCCACGCGTCAATACTCCATGCTCATACCAGAGTGAAATGGCCAGGCCATCAAATTTCAGCTCAACATCATATTCAATTTTTTGATTCGGTAAACGCTCTTCAATACGGCGGGCAAAAGCCTGCAGATCTTCCTGATTAAAGACATTGCCCAGAGACAGCATCGGAACGGCATGGGTAACGGTCACAAATTTTGAAAGTGCTTGCCCACCCACTTTATCAGTCGGGCTATCGGACTGGATCAGATCAGGATATTGTTGTTCTAAGGCTTTGAGCTGATGAAAGAGCTGATCATATTCACTGTCCTCAATGCTCGGTTGATCCATCACATAATAAGCATGGTTATGCTTGGCAAGCAGTTGAATCAGTTGACGCATTTGCGCAATGACAGTGGCATCTTGGGTCATAATTTCACCATAAAAAAGGGCGGAAAATCCGCCCTGTAGAATATTCAGCTTTTGGCTATTATAAAAATTGCAGTCTACGGATTCAACTTGAAGATTGAATAAAGCAGCCCTAAACTTAGGTGACTTGTCCTGGGCGATAATCAATCGCTTGATGGCGCCAGAATTCACGTAATTGTGGGGTAAATTCCTGCTGGTTCTGGTCATAGACCAGACCATCCACTTCACGTGCAATCAAACGTGAAATACTATCCATGGTATCAAAGGCATTTTGTACATCGCTATGTGGCAAGGCCAGGAAGAAGGCCAGACCTTTGACTTCCTGAGTCGACAGTGTTTCCAGATCAAAGCCTTCCATACCCGTATCTGTCATTTGCAGTACTGAAAATAGCAGTTTTGAATCATCTTCGCTATAACGATGGAAACAGGCCAGTTCGCCATAACGTAGACCATATTTCAATAAAACTTTCAGGGTTTTATCACCCGAAAGTACACGGCCTTGCGGATAAATATGTAAAGAAATAATGGTTTCAGCACTGGATAACGCACTTTCATCATCCACTATTTTCTGTTCATGCAGATGGGCATCCAGAATGCTGCTTTCATCATTAAATTCAGAAATTTCTGCTTTTTCAATGCTGCTGTTCAGACTGAATTCGACAGCTGTATCTTTATTTTCAGGCTGGTTATTTTCCAGTTCTGCTTCAGCCGGCTTTTGCTCTACTGCTGTTTCGGCTGGTTCTGTCGCTGTAGACGTTGCTATCACGTTAGCTGCTGCCACATCGCTCGGCTCGACAGTTGCAGATGTTTCAACCGCCACTGGCTCAGTCAGGTTCGGTTTAGCCTTCTCCACCAGATTCGGTTTAGCCTTGCGAAATGCCGAGGGCTTTTCAGGAGCCTTTTCTTCTACGCTCAGGCTTGGCTCTACACGTTGTGCCGGATCTGTGTTCTGATTCGCCAGTTGCGATCGAACATGCCGAGGAATGACAGGGGTCTGGCTATCCGGGTCGATATGCAGGTTGGCATCCAGTGAAGGCACTGCCTCTACAGGTTTTTTGAGCAGTATTCTGATGCCCAACAGCATGATGATAATTGCAATAATAATCCCGATAATGGTGGTGATTTCCATATTATACCTCCGCAGCTAAGCCGTATTCTTTTGCCTGTTCCAAATTTACTGTCACTAATTTTGAGGTTCCCGGTTCAGGCATGGTTACACCTAAAAGATCAGTCGCCATCATCATTGCAAGTTTATTATGGGTAATATAAATAAATTGCACGTGCTCAGAAAGCTCTTTGACTAAATTACAAAAACGTCCCACATTGGCATCATCTAGTGGTGCATCTACTTCATCCAATACACAAAAAGGTGCCGGATTTAAGCGAAAAATCGCGAATACCAATGCCAATGCAGTGAGGGCCTTTTCCCCACCAGAGAGCAAAGCCAATGAGCTGTTACGCTTACCTGGTGGTCGGGCCATTAGTTTTACACCCGATTGCCATCCATCTTCAAGACCTAAACTCGCCTCACCACCTTCAAACACTTTAGGAAACAGGTTTTGCAGTTCGGCATTGACCTGATCAAAAGTGTGCATGAACAGTTTGCGGGTTTCCTGGTCAATACTTTTCATTGCAGCTTGTAGCTGTTCAACGGTATTTTCCAGATCCTGCATCTGGTGACTGAGTTCCTCATAACGTTTTGACACTTCTTCATATTCTTCAGAAGCCGCCAAATTGACTGCACCGAGTTTATCAAACTGGGCCTGAGCTTTTTCCAGTTTCGCCTGATGTGCTTTGATATCAATATTTAAGCCGCTGATGACATCATGGTTCAGTTCTTTGAGCTGTTCAGAATAATGCTGCAAATCAGATTTGGCTGCCTGCCAGGCCAGCCGTTTTTCTTCTAGCGTACCGCGGAGTTTTTCATCCTGCTGCTGGAAGCTGTGGCGCTGTTCGGTCAGCTGCTGCTGTTTGCTCTGCACCTGATTTAATTCGATCTGCCAGTCTTCCCAGGTCTTTTGCAGCTTTTCCGTGATCTGCGCCTGTTCATTAAACTGGCGCTGCAAAGCAGGCAATTCCAGCTGTACCGGATCGACAAACTTCTTGGCCTGCTCGATTTGTGCAGTAATTTGCTGAGACTGTTCTTTTAAAAACACCTGATCTTTTTGTAGCAATTCGATCTGTTGCTGGCTCTGCACACTTTGACGGCGTAGCAATTCCAGTTCCTGCTGTGCTTGCTGGCTAAGCTGCTGTGAATCATCCAGCTGAGCGCTCAATTCTTCCAGCTGGAATTGCAGAATTTTATAATTTGGCAATGCCTGTTCAAGCTTGATATTCAGGGCATGCAGATCAATTTCCAGATCATCTTTCTGCATGGCATCTTCTTCAAGCTGCTCATCCAGTTGTTGCAGCTGATGCTGTAATTGCTGCTTTTGTAGCGCGAAAGCCTGAGCACTGCTTTGTACCTTGGCAATATTGACATCGAATTGTTGCAGCTGCTTTTGTGCATATTTCTGCTGTTCACTAACACCTTGAATTTGCGACTGGAATTCCCTGATTTGATCATTCAGTTCAGGTAGCTGCTGTTCAGCCTGTTCTAATTGGGCCTTGAGTACTGATAACTGAAGCTCAATTTCATCCAGACGGATTCGGTGACTGAGTGCCCCCTGTCCGGCCTGACTGGCTTCATCATAATCCAGTGCAATAACCCAGTCTGGTCCCACATGATAACCATCCAGACTGAGTAGACTCTGACCTTGCAGCAACTCAGTTTGAAGCTTCAAAGCATCTGTTAGGCTCTCGACGACCGCGACTTGCCGCCACAGTGAGAAGTGCGGAGATTCAATCCAGTCCGCCAGACACATGATATCGGTAATTTGAATCTTATCTTGCACAGCATATTGTTTTAACTGGCGTGCATTCTTTTCAAGAAAGTTCTCGCCTTCTGCCAGAATCTGGGCAGACAGCCATTTTGCCAGAAACTTTTCGATCAGGCTTGCATGGATTTTGCCTGCATCCTTGAGCTTAAGCACATGCATCAACTGTACCGCATCGGCTTTGATATGTGGGTTGGCTTTGGTCAGCAATTGACTCAGGTTTTTCTTTTCTGAATGAAGCACCTGAATTTCAGATTTAAGCTGCATCAGCCTCTGCTGCTGTTCTGCCTGCTCGGTCTGTACTTGGTTCAGCTGATCTTGCAATACAGTGCGTTGTGCTTCAAATTTTAACAGCTGTAATTCTGTCTCAACTTTATCTCGCTGATACTGTTCCAGCTCATCTTGCTGGGCCTGTTGCTGAATCTGTGTATTTTGCTGTTGTAGCGTTTGTTTTTGCTGTTCAATCCGTTCAATATTCTTCGCCAGCTGCTCACTTTGTGCCAGCATCTGCAATTTACGCTGTTGCTGCTGCTCAACCTGAGTTTTGATCTGGGCAAATTGTGTTGCAACCGTACTGTGCCTTGACTTGAGATCAGTCAGATTTTGGCTATGCGCCTGACTCTGGCCATCTTGTTGCTGCAATTGTGCCTGCTGCTCTTCAGATTGCTGCTCTAAGGTATCGAGTTGCAGTTCAATTAACTGCAAACGCTCCTTGGTTTGGGCTTTTTGCTGTTCCAGCTTGATCAGACTGGTGGAATTTTGCTCGAGCAAAGACTGCTTTTGCTGCAGGGTGATTTCCAGTTCAGCCAGTTTTTTCTCGGCCTGTTGCCATTCACTTTGCAAAGGTGTGGATTGCTGAATCAGACGTTGAAACAGTTCACTGGTACTCCCTAAATCATGTTCAACGGTGGTCAGCTCCGAACGTACCAGCTTAAATTTATCCCCGAGTGTATTCATCTCCAGGGTATATTCTTCCTGTAAGCGCTGGCTTTGCTCACACTGGAAAGACAGGATTTCAATCTTGATCGTGCGGATCTGCCCTTCCAGTTCTTTATATTGAATTGCGCTTTCTGACTGACGTTTCAGGGTTTTTAACTGAGATTTCAGTTCAGAGGCAATATCTTCCAGACGCGACAGGTTTTGCGTAGTGTGATCCAGATGCAGCATGGTTTCACGGCGACGTGCCTGATAACGTGATACTCCGGCGGCTTCTTCAATATAGATGCGCATTTCTTCAGGCTTGGCATCCACCAGACGGTTGATCATGCCCTGCTCGATAATCGCATAGGAGCGCGGACCAAGACCGGTGCCAAGGAAAATATCGGTAATGTCACGACGACGGCATTTGCTGCCATTCAGAAAATATTCGGACTTGCCATCGCGGTTGACCTGACGACGTACTGCCAACTCGTTATAGGCATTATAAGCGCCGCCGAGCTTGCCATAGGTATTGTCAAAGCGCAGTTCCACACTGGCCATGCCCACCGGTTTGCGCTTGGCAGTTCCGGTAAAGATGACGTCCTGCATGCTGCCACCACGCAGCTGGCGCGCACTGGACTCGCCCATGACCCAGCGTATGGCATCAATAACGTTAGATTTACCACAACCATTCGGTCCCACGACCGCAGTACGATTATCTTTAAAATGTAAAGTGGTACTGTCGGCAAAAGATTTAAAGCCTGAAAGTTTTAAACTGCTTAAACGCATAATGTCCTGATTTAACGTCGTGAGCGTCTGGCCCACGCGAGTTCAATTTGTTTCATCCGTGTCAGAGATTCCAACACAAGGTTGCGCAAGTGTCGACAAAAATCTTCCATAAATAAAGTGGCCTGATGGGTTTTTCGTATTAAAATCGCTTCAGTGACCAGTTTAAATAAGTCGAAAGATTCCTGTAACTCGCGTCTGGAAATATTCAGGGTCAGAAAATAGCTACGACGCAAAGAAGGCAACAGTTCCTGATAGTAGCGCATCAGATAAGGATTCCCGACCATCTCATGCTGCTGGGCCATGCCCTGAAAGATCAAATCATAAAACTTTTCTGTGTGTCCTTGGCGTGTTTCAGCTTCCAATTGTTCTAATAATAACTGAATACGCTCAGCTTCATGGCTACGCCAGGTTTCTGCCATGCGATGCACCATCTGCCCGAGCAATAACGATGTCATGTCAAATAGGGCTCTAACCTGCAAGGCAGACATTTCCGAGACAATGGCGCCGCGGCGTGGGAAAATTTCGATCAGTTGGGTGCGTTCCAGCAATAGCAGTGCTTCACGTACCGAGCCACGACTGACGTCCAGCTCGGAGGCAATCCTGAGTTCCTGTATACGTTCGCCTTCTACCAGTTCGCCGCGAATAATCTGTTCGCCAATGTGCTTGGCAATCTGCTCAGACAAACTGTGCGCTTGTTCTAATGGCATACCGTTCCTGTCTTTATTTTTATGGATACTGGTTCAGCCCTTCATTTGGGCAATATTGCTATTAAACGGTTTTTTTTCGGTGAATACTGTGACATTGTCAGACAATCTTATGTCTGTACAGCCAACTCAAGTCCATAAAAAGGAGAATAGTGAACTATTCTCCTGCTGCGATGCATTGATTCAACCTGAACACTTGAATCAGGCGGTAAAACCCTGAACGATAAAATACAGGCCAACGGTGGTCAGTAATGCAGCAAAACATTTTTTTAATACTGCCGGTGAAAGTAGATGTGCCACTTTTGCACCCAGCTTGGCAGTGAAAAAACTCATCATGCTGATACCCATAAAGGCATAAATATGAATATAGCCAATGGTATTTGGAACCTCGACCTGCGCCTGTTTACCGAACCAGATAAACCCGAGCGCCCCTGCGACCGCAATCGGCAAACCACAAGCCGCAGAGGTTGCCACGGCTTTTTGCATCACGACTCCACAACGATTCAGGAAAGGTACTGTCAGACTTCCACCGCCAATCCCAAAGATGGCCGATGCCACACCGATCCCACCACCCGCAGCAATTTGTAGCGGTGTTGAAGGCAATTTTTGGTTCGGATCGACCTGAACATTGGCGCCTTTAAACATTCGAAACGCCACCCAGACAGCAAAGAATCCGATCAGCAACTGCAAACCCTGACCGGATAAATAATCAGCAATACCTGCACCCAAGAAGGAACCGATAATCAGACCCGGTGCAAGGTTACGAAAAACCGGCCACAGCACTGCCCCTCGTTGATGATGTGCCATGATTGAGCTGATAGAGGTCACAATAATCGTCGCCAAGGAAGTTCCCACCGCCATATGCATAATCACGCTGGGATCGTACTGGAGCTGGGTAAAAACAATGTACAGGATCGGCACAATGATCAGACCTCCACCCACCCCAAACAGGCCAGCGGCAAATCCGGCAATTGCACCAATCAATAAATATATGATTAACTCCATAACGATATTTACCACGTTTAGATTCAAATGGATGTAGAAACTCGTGAACTGCAACAACGATTAAGCGATGCAGGCCAACTTCCGGAAGTATTACTCATCAAACCGATTACCACATCGACCAATGATGATGTGCGCCAATTGGCAACCAAGGGAGTACAGCAGGTTCTGGTGTGCAGTCATGTGCAGACTCAAGGCCGTGGACAGCGCCAGCGTCAGTGGGTTTCACCTGAAGGGAACATCTATTTAAGCACATTGCTGCATACACAAAAACCCATCGATGGTCGTCTGGCGCTGGAAATTGCGTTAAATATCCTGCAAATGTCCAATCTGCAAGGGCTGGAATTACAGGTAAAATGGCCGAATGACCTGTATAGCCTGCATGGAAAATGGGGCGGTATTCTGGTCGAGCCGATTTCAACCACGCAGGTGGTCGTCGGGGTCGGGGTAAATATTGATCCTCTGCCCACCGACCTTCCAGATCAGCAGGTCAGCTCCTTGAGCGAGCTGGGATTGTCCCGCACCTCAAGAGTAGAACTGATTGCCCAGTTATATCTAGCAATTCAGCAGGCCGGACAATGGTTTAATTATGGCAGTCAGAATCTGGCGGCACGTTTTAATCGATCGGCTGCATTTATGCAAAAAGCAGTTGAATTTACCGATATACAGGGACAATATTCAGGCACTTTTCTGGGAATTCAGGATGATGGTGCGGTCAAGATTGCTACCAATCAGGGAATCCAGACGTTTTATCAGGGACAGCTCCGCCTGAAAAAGGGCGGATGAACAGGCATACATCAATGAAAAAATTATGGTTAGATATCGGCAATACCCGGCTCAAATACTGGATTACCGAACAAGATCAGATTATTGAACAGGCAGCGGAATTACATTTGCAATCCCCTGCCGATTTGTTACTTGGCCTGATCCAGCATTTCAAAGCGCTTGGGTTACATCAGGTCGGACTGTCTTCGGTACAGGATAAAACCAATAATGAGCGGATTCTCAGCATCTTAGAAAGTCTGCATATTCCAGTCATTTTTGCTCAGGTACAGGCAGAATATGCCGGTCTGGTCTGTGGCTATGATGAACCTTCTCAACTGGGCATTGACCGCTGGTTACAGGTACTTGCAGTGGCGACTCAAACGCATGAAAATTATTGCGTGATTAGTTGCGGTACCGCGCTGACCATTGACCTGGTGCAAGGACAAAAACATTTAGGCGGTTTTATTCTGCCGAACCTGTACTTGCAACGTGATTCACTGATCGAGCATACCAAAGGCATTAAAATCCCAGATGCTGCTTTTTCCGAACTCAACCCCGGACGAAATACCATTGATGCGGTACATCATGGCATTCTGCTGGGTCTAGTCAGTACTATTGAAAAAGTACTGCATGATTTTCCGGCACAGCTGGTCCTAACTGGTGGCGATGCACTACTGTTTGCGCAGCATCTGGGCCAGTATCAGCCCCGGATTGAACCTGATCTTTTGCTTAAAGGCTTGCAGCATTTTGCAGCTCATTTGCCAGACACTGTTTCATAATGTCCAGCAACTGGGGGAAATCGGCAAAGCCATCCTCCTTGTTAAAATGTCCGGCTTTTTTGATCTCAAAAATTTGTGCATTCAAGCTATGTGCTAAACGCAAGGAAATCGGTGCAGGCACATAGGGATCATTACTGGAAATCAGCATCACCGCACGTTTATAGCTATAGGGTAGGTTTTTCAGATCGAGTCGCACAGCCTGCAGCATTTTATTCAGTTCTGACCAGGCCACCAGCGGTGTATCAAAGGCTGAAACCAGAATGACACCGCCAATCTTGCGTTGCTGCTGAATATAGTGTTCCTGTAAAAAGCTTAAAACACTGAGGCCACTCAGGCCATGTGCAACTAAAAAGGTATGTTCATCCATATGCGGAATGTGCAGTTTCAGGTTCTGCTGCCATTCTTCCCAATTAGGCTGAAAAGGGTTGGCCAGCATAATCCGCTTTGACTCAAAACCGGCATTTTTAAGCTGGCGACTGAGCCATGGATACCAGTGATCATTGGAAGTCGCCTGATAATCCGGCACGATATAAACTTTCTTTATTATATTTTTCATAGGGTTTTACTTATTATAATTGAACGCAAATTGCATCGACAAAAAACTAGTTTTATACAGTCTGGAGATGGAATTCAAGTGCCTTTTTGAATACCATCTCATGTTCAATTTTAAAATTTAGCAAATACAACAATCTGCTTAAACTTCGGCTTTAATCAGATAGGGCTCCATCACTTTCCAGAGTTCCGGCAGATCAGTACAGCCTTGAGAATCAATAAAATGCCCATGGTGCTTGGCACTCACTACAATCGCATCCAGACTGTCCGCCTGTTCCAGGCTGAATTCTGGTGCAACCCGGTCATCTCCTTCAGAATAAATCACCACACGCTCTGCAATCTGCTGTTTAAGTAAATCAAAATCGATTTCAGCAGCATCAATAAAAGGGTTCACTTCATCCAGGCGACCCAACCGGCCATTAAATCCTGCGATCAATACCAGTTGCTGAATCTTCTGCTGTTTTAATTCTCTGGACAAGTAATGCAATACAGCCACAGTGCCCAAGCTATGTGCGATAAAAATACTGTCTTCATCGATTGCATCTATCTGTTCATGCATTTGCTGAGCCCAGGTGTCCAGTGCGGGTGTAGGCGATGGATCCAGCCGGAGCACGTTTAAACTGACATTTTCCTGCTGGGCTTTTTCCTGAATCCAGGGATACCAGTTTTCTTCCGGGCTTGCAGTATAACCATGTACGACAATCACTTGGGTCATTTGAAATTTCTCTTTATTTTGTACTGATGCTCCTGAGTCTGCCTGAATGGATTTTTATTTTGGGTAAGTAAATGTTGTTTTGTTTAAACCGGATTACCGATTTATCAGCAATAAAAAAAGGCGCATATTGCGCCTTTTTTTAAAAAGAAAACTTATTTTTTGTCGTTGCCGCCGAACAATGGACCCATGCCACCACCACCACCAAACTGTTTCTGCAAACCGCCGAGTGACTTCATCATTTTGGCCATACCCGATGGATTGGCAAATTTTTTCATCATTTTGGCCATCTGTGCATGCTGCTTGATCAGCTTGTTGACTTCTGCCACTTCCATACCGCAACCTGCTGCAATACGTTTTTTACGGCTTGGGTTCATCAAGTCCGGGTTGCGGCGTTCTTTGATGGTCATCGACTGGATAATCGCCTCCATTTTCTTGACCTGCTTTTCAGGGTTGGCTTGTGCCAACGCATCCTGCAGACCGGCATTGCTCATGCCAGGAAGTTTGTCCAGGAAGCCCATCATGCCACCCATCTTGTTCATCTGCTCAAATTGCATCAGCATGTCTTCAAAGTTGAAGCTGCCGCCTTTTTGCAATTTTTTCGCCATTTTTTCGGCTTTTTCTTTGTCGACTTTACGTTCAAGTTCTTCGACAAGAGAAAGTACGTCACCCATCCCGAGGATACGCTGTGCGACACGCTCAGGATGGAATGGCTCCAGGGCATCGAGTTTCTCACCCATCCCCAGGAATTTGATTGGCTTGCCGGTAATGGCACGCACAGACAGCGCTGCACCACCGCGCGCATCACCATCAGTTTTGGTCAGGATCACACCGGTTAAAGGTAAGGCATCATTGAATGCTTTGGCAGTATTTGCCGCATCCTGACCGGTCATGGCATCGACCACGAACAGGGTTTCAGTCGGGTTAATCGCTGCATGCAGCTCTTTGATTTCACCCATCATGTCATCATCGATATGCAAACGACCTGCAGTATCGACAATCAGCACATCGGCAAACTGGATTTTTGCCTGTTCAATCGCACGTTTTGCAATATCAATTGGGCGTTCATCTGCGTGAGATTCTAAGAAAATCGCACCCACTTCGCCTGCAACCGTTTGTAGCTGTTTGATCGCAGCCGGACGGTATACGTCGGCAGAAACCATCGCGACTTTTTTCTTTTGACGTTCTTGTAAGAAGCGTGCAAGTTTCGCTGCAGTTGTGGTTTTACCTGCACCTTGCAGACCTGCCAGCAGGACAACGACAGGTGGTTTTGCAGCGAGGTCGAGGCTTTCATTGGCCTCGCCCATCATTTTAGTCAATTCGTCATGAACGATTTTGACAAAAGCCTGTCCAGGGGATAACTGAGTCATCACTTCCTGGCCCAATGCTTCTTCCTTAACTTTCGCGATGAATTCACGAGTTACAGGTAACGCAACATCGGCTTCAAGAAGCGCCATACGCACTTCACGTAACGTATCTTTAATATTGTCTTCGGTTAGCTGCCCTGAGCCAGTAACATTTCTTAAACTCTGCGTGAGTCGTTCTGTTAAGGTATCAAACATTGCAAAATCCGCTTAAAATAGCCATGAGCAAAAAATTGTTTCTTAAAATAGAAAATTTATGCATAGAATGCTATAGGATACTGTAGTTCGCAGCGAATTTATATAAATGAATATTCATCACCCTTAAAAAGGTTTGACATGGTTAGCCTCCCCTTGGTTTATACGATCTTAGCATTAGTCGCTTATACCGCTTCCTTCTGGTATCTGTTCATTCATTTAATGTCTAAACGTCCTCCTAATCAATGGTTTGTCTCGCTAACCGCACTGCTGGGACTCGGTCTGCATGCGCTGGTTTTATATGGTGATATGCATACCCCGTTAGGCATCAATTATGATGTTTTTTCCCTGTTTTCCTTTACCTCAGGTCTGATGCTGCTGCTGAGTATTATTTATAGTACTTATCGTCCTATTATTGCCCTGAACCTGATCGGGATTCCAGTGGCTGCCACGGGTCTAATTCTCGGCTTTGTCTTTACCCAGCCCGCTAAAATCATTATCCAGAACTCTCTAGGCTTGGACATTCATATCATTTTGTCTTTGTCTGCTTATGCAGTATTGCTCATGGCCACCATTCAGGCCGTGATTTTGCGCTTTCAGGATCGCGAGCTGAAAAAGAAGCACAAACGCCGGGTCTGGGTCAGTTTATTACCCTCTTATCAGGACATGGAATCGCTCCTGTTTGATATGCTGATGACCGGTTTTGTTTTACTTACGCTCGCTTTGGGCTTTGGCTTTTTTACCATCGACAATTTCTTTGCTCAGCATCTGGCACATAAAACTGCGTTCAGTATTATTTCCTGGCTGGTTTACGGTTCACTGTTAATCGGGCACTGGAAGTTTGGCTGGCGTGGGCAGAAAGCTGTGCGCTTTACCCTGCTCGGTTTTGGCTTGCTGGCGCTGGGTTTTATTGGTTCTAAATTTGTGCTGGAAATGATTCTAGGGCGATAATTCTGAGCCTTGAAATATTCAATTCATTGTTCAATAAAAAGGCCTTAGCTTGAATATTCTTTAAACGGTTATACGCCCTGCACGCACTGATAATGGCCAGCTAATGACTCTGGGCAATTCTGGATCTTCCCATTCTGGCAATAAGGCATCTGCCAGTAAATTCAGTGGATTATGTCCGAGTGCTTTAGTGGCAGCTTTCACGGCTGACCAAGTACTCATATAACCAATTAACTGATAAAAGTTCCATTCAACCTGTAATACAAGTGGCTGAATCGTAATTTCCTGAAATGGAAATGGTAGATTTTTATATCCTTCATCTACATGGCGACGTTCAGGCGGCCAGTACGGTGCAAGCGTCACTTCATAGAAATGCTTAAAATAATGATTCAGATGTGGTTCATCCACACTGAACATGCCATAGCTAATTAAAGCCAGAATAGCATTGGGCCGGGCAATACGGCGAACTTCTGCGTAGAACTTATCCAGATTCAACCAATGTGCTGCCTGAGCCACCGAAATCAGATCAACACTCTGGTCAGCACACGGGATCTCTTCAGCGAGTGCCTGACCATACTGAATTTTTGGATGTGGTTTGGCCTGGGCGACCTGTTCACTACTCGCATCAATAGCAATCACCTGATCACAGTAATTCGCCAAAACCTCTGAAAGCTGTCCAGAACCACAGCCGACATCTACAGCCAATTTGGTACTTGGTGATAGGTCTGCCAATATTTTCCCCAATGCATCCGGATAATGCGGACGAAACAAGGCATAATCCTGTGATTGCTGGGAGAAATGATCCTTGAAATGAGGCTGTTCCATACTGCTACCTGAATATTTATTATTCTTTTCAATATAGCTATCAATATTTAAAATTCTATTATTTTATTGTGCTGAAGATAGCTCCTCTGTTGATATGTACTAAATTCATTCTCACGCTTACTCCCCTTTATAAGCGTGAAATTTAAACGGCCTAGACATTCAAACCAAAAAAACGTATAACACCGTTTTAAATTTACAGGTGTGCACCGTTGAAACTTGTGCTTGCTCCGATGGAAGGCTTAACCGATCCGATTATGCGTGATGTGCTGACATCCGTAGGTAGCTTTGACTGGTGCGTGACCGAGTTTATCCGTGTCACCGACTCTATTCTGCCCGATCATATTTATCACAGTTACTGTCCGGAACTGTTAAATGATGGCAAAACGGTAGCAGGTACACCGGTACATGTGCAGTTTTTGGGAAATAATCCGGAGATGCTGGCAGCGAATGCCGCCAAAGTAGCGGCCATGGGCGCACCCGCGATTGATATGAATTTTGGCTGTCCGGCTAAAACCGTCAATCGGCATCGTGGCGGTTCAGTCCTGCTGGATGAACCCGAAGTCGTGCATGAGTTAGTCAAAGCTGTGCGTGATGCCGTTCCTGCACATATTCCCGTGTCTGCCAAAATGCGTCTCGGCTATATGGATCGTAATTTCATGCTGGAAAATGCCCATGCCATTGAAGATGCAGGAGCTTCATGGGTTACGGTACATGCGCGCACCAAGGCCGATGGCTATACCCCGCCCGCATTCTGGGATCAGTTACAACCGATTCGTGAAGCACTCAAAATCAATGTAATTGCCAATGGCGAAATCTGGAGCAATGCCGATGCCAAACAGTGCCGTCTGGAGTCTGGTTGCGAAGACCTGATGATTGGCCGTGGTGCAGTGACCACACCGGATCTGACCCAATGTATCCGTCAAAATTCAGATGCGCCTTTGATGAACTGGAATGAATTACGAGGCTTACAAGTTCGTTTCCTGAATGGATCTTATAAAAAAGAAATGAACATGGTCGGTCGCTATAAACAATGGCTGGGCATGATGTCGAAGCATTATCCTGAAGCCAAAGCATTATGGGATGAAGTAAAACGAATTAAAGTTTTGACCGAGATTACTGAAAAACTGAAAGCCTCAAATAGTTAAATAAAAAAGCCTTTGAATCACTCAAAGGCTTTTTATGAATCTGCACATAACTTCAGGGCTGCTCGCGCTGTTTTAAATTCTCCACATGTTCCCGATTGGTTTTCCAGGATTTTTCTAACACTTCTTTTTCCAGGCGTAGTTGTATCCGTTTTAATTGCGTTTCAGAAATTATCTGCTGATCAAAACTTTTGACATAGTCGATCCAAGCTGCACCGCGAAACACATAATTTGGCATCGGTGTTTTAAACACGGCATCTGGCATAAATACAATCACGGAGTGCAATGTCTCCGGCCTAACAATATCTGCCAAAAGCGATTCTAATACTTTTATGTGCTTATAATTCTGATGAACCGGATTTTGAAATTTATAACTGTTTTTATAAATTTTCTGGGTCCATTGTTTTTGACGCTCGTTTCCAAAAATCCAGCCCTTATAGTTTTTGGTTTCAATCACAAATATTCCGTAAGGACTTAATAACAGATGATCGATTTGTGTGGTCGCACCGGCTCCATCTGGAAGCGTCAAATCATTGAGCAGAATGTATTGAGGACCTTTTAAATACAGTTTGACATAGGTGCTGACCGCGAACTCGCCTAATTTTCCTTTTAAAAATGGCTTGAATAATTTAAAAATCATCACGCCAAAGAAAAGCAGAAGAATCCACCCTAAACTGGACCAGAGTGGACTTAATAGCTGTATCGTAGAATGTTCCATATTCTAATTTTCATTTCTTTTCAATGTTTAGATATTAATGTGTCCGCTCAATATTTAACAGAATTTCTTTTTTATCTAACCCCCCTGCAAATCCTACCAGCTTGCCACTGCTACCAATGACCCGGTGACAGGGTGCAATAATCGAAATCGGATTTTTTCCGTTGGCTGCCCCCACGGCACGTACGGCCTTGATATTTCCTATCTGTACAGCAATGTCGCGATAACTTCGGGTTTGACCATAAGGAATATCCAGCAAAGCCTGCCAGACTTTTTTCTGAAAATCGGTTCCTGCAAAGTCTAAAGGCAGCTCAAACATGTCGCGCTGACCGGCAAAATATTCCTGGAGCTGGCCTCTGGTTTCAATCAATACCGGATGCTGCGGATCTTCCACCAAGGTCGCCAGTTTCACCCGACTCGGCTTTTCACAATCCCATAGTACGGCAACCAATGCTGTCGCATGTGCAACCAGCTGCAACTGTCCGACCGGAGAATCCATATAAACATAGCTTAAGTTCATGATCGCACCCTATTCCAAGCACTGGAGTTCATTTTATATATTAGCTCAGTTCAGCGAGGCAGGTGAAACAGATTATGAAGATGACAATTTCATCAGCACCAGACCAGAAATAATAAGTACCGCAGCCAGCATACGCATCGCGGTGGCGGGTTCACCCAAGACCAGAATGCCGACTAGAAACGAGCCTACTGCGCCAATTCCGGTCCAGATGGTATAGGCTGTGCCTAGCGGCAAGGTACGCATCGCATAAGCAAGTAAAGCGAAACTCAGCACCATGAAGACAATGGTAATAATACTGGGGGTTAATCTGGTAAATCCCTCAGACAGCTTCATCGAATAAGCCCAAACGATTTCAAAAACACCTGCAAGAATAAGTACAATCCAGGCCATGCAGCCCTCCTCCTTTTATATAAGAGTCAGGCCGTCCTGACGATTTTTCCTGTGAAGACCGACAGCTCATTCACAAGGGAGTTCGTTCCTCCTAATTCTGAAAATCTTATAAAACCACATTGCAGCAGTCTGGTTATTTTTACAAAAGATGACTTTTCGAGATACAACTTAACCTTGTCTTACTTAAATCTTCACGACATTCATGAAGCCAATACTTATGCTAGATGTTGCAAATGACAAGTCAGAAAGAGTTCCAATAATCGGGCATTTCATCCACAACAATACATAAGAATTAGCTCAGAATATTAAGTTATACACATCAATTAAATTTAAATAGGGCATGGAGAAATTACATGATGAAACATAAACCCACGAGACATTGATCACTTTTTAACTGGCTGAATTATTAACCCATGATGAATAAACAACCACCAAATACAAGGGTTATAAGCGATAAAAAAGAACCCGATATGAGTTCTTTTATACAAATATTGTCTAAGTCGCAATCAACCAGGCTACAAATGATTACATTTTATACAACATATCCATATGGTTATCAACATAGATATCTACACATTTATCCATAAAGTTATCCACATATTTATGCGCATATTACATTCTAGCGATTACAGTTGGATCTGACCTACTCTAGACAGTTCTAGACGCATTTCATCAATCACAGCTTTATAATCTGGTTTGCCAAAAATAGCGGATCCGGCCACAAACATATCCGCACCAGCTGCAGCAATTTCACGAATATTGCTTGGCGTGACCCCCCCATCGACTTCCAAACGGATGTCGCGACCTGAAGCATCAATCAGTTTACGGGCTTGACGTAATTTATCCAAAGTCATCGGAATAAATTTTTGACCGCCAAAACCAGGGTTCACGCTCATGAGCAGGATTTGATCTACTTTATCTAGCACATAGTCCAGATAATGCAGCGGTGTTGCTGGGTTAAATACTAGGCCAGCTTTTGCACCACCTGATTTGATTAACTGTAAAGAGCGGTCAATATGGTCGGATGCTTCCGGATGAAAAGTAATAATGTCCGCACCGGCTTCAAGAAAATCTCCGATCATGCGATCGACTGGTTTCACCATCAAATGCACATCAATCGGCGCCTTGATGCCATAGTTTTTTAACGCCTTACAAACGCCTGCACCAAAAGTCAGATTGGGTACATAATGGTTATCCATGACATCAAAATGAACAACGTCTGCACCTGCTTCCAGCACATTCTCGACTTCTTCACCTAAACGGGCAAAGTCAGCAGACAAAATAGAAGGGGCAATTAAATAAGGCTTGGACATGGGAGAACCTGGCTTGTTGAAATTGGATTTTTCCCATTATATCAAATCCGCTCTGGCTACTGTGACCTGGATGTTGCAAGATTAAAACGCTGTGTAACGCTTTGAGGCTTATGACGGCATCCGTGCTTGAGTTAAAGTGCTAGGATCATGATGAAAAAGTTTAAAAGAATGATGATGAAAAGTATTGCCCATATCCAGACACCACAAGCCGCACGCATTGCCAAACGCCTGGCCAATCACTGGAAACATAAATTTAATATTGATGAAACTGGACAGGCTTTTCTGATTCATTTTCCAAATGCGGAAGTGAGTCTTGCGCCGGAAGAAAATCATCTAACGGTAATGATTCAAAGCACTGATGAATCCATGGACCTGAATAAACTCGAAAGTGTGGTTCTGGATCATTTGATTCGTATGGGACAAGACGAATTAACCGCAAACTGGCACAGAACAGATATAAAAAAGCCCTGATGACTGAATATAAGCATGGCAGGACTTTTTAACAAAAAATCAGTCTACTCAGGATTGTAATTGCACGGCATGGAATTGCAAATGCTCATCCACAAAACTTTGAATAAAGTAATACCCATGATCGTAACCCTGATGTTCACGCAAAGTCAGCGGCTGGTTCACAGCATCACAGGCTTGCTGAAACAAGGCCGGATTAAGCTGGCTATAGAACTGATCCGAAAATCCCTGATCAATCAGAATATCATTGAACAATGCACCTTTCTCCTGAACCAAAGCGGTCGCATCATGTTTAAGCCATTCTTCTTTTTCAGCACCCAAATAATTTGAAAATGCTTTGTCTCCCCAAGGACACTGGCTCGGTGCACAAATGGGTGCAAAGGCTGAAACAGATTTGAATTTTTCCGGATACTTAAATGCCAGGGTCAAGGCACCATGACCGCCCATACTGTGACCGAATATACCGATTTTGCCAGGATGGATCACGAACTCTTCTGTGACCAGTGCATAGAGTTCATCGACAATAAAACTTTCCATCTGATAATGTTTAGCCCACGGCGCTTGGGTGGCATTAATATAAAAGCCTGCTCCCTGACCAATATCCCAAGTGTCACCTTCTGCCACGCCTTCACCACGTGGCGAAGTATCCGGTGTGATTAAAATCAGCCCTAATTGTGCTGCCAGACGTTGGGCATGTGCCTTGATGGCAAAGGTTTCTTCGGTACAGGTCAAACCTGCCAGATAGAATAATGCAGGACAGCTATGACCTTCTAAGGCCTGAGGCGGCAGATAAATTCCAAACTTGGTCGGTGTTTTAAGACAGCGCGAATCAAAACGATAAATACGCTGTTCACCTTCAAAGCTTTTATTGTTCTGTATAAGTTCCATGGTTATTCCTTATTATTGCAGCCGATCTTTTAGTGGCATTGCTCTATCTAGGGGGAGAGTGTCGCCGTACTGTTCTGTGGAAATAAACGTTGCTCCAGTTGTGGCAACATCAATTCCATATTCTTGCCAATCACCCATTGTGGTTCCGAAGATTCAAAGCCTTGAGCTGATTCCCATTTTGCTACAGTCGCTTTGGTCTGTTCGAAAGCAGTTTTCAAGCTGCTATTTTCACGCATGGCTTCATCAAAAAACGCACGGCCAAAATAGGTATAGTCAGCTTCGTTCGAACAACCAAAAGACTGACGGTCGGCTGCTGAAGCCGTAATCACCAAGGTATTCTCATTCTGTAATGCGGAAGCAAAGCTGCCTGAAAAACATGCCGAGATCACAATCACACGCCAGCGTATGCCTGATGCATCCAGCGTCTCACGCAACCATTTTGGATCGACCTGTGCCAGATCCAGCGGTGCATTTTCCATTTCAAATACATTCGGCAAACCATGAGAGGTCATATATAAAAATAACACATCACTTTCACGGTTCATTTGCTGGCCCATACGGCGCAGTGCCATCTCCATACTGGTTCTGGAAGCAATCGGTACGGTGGTACGTGTCGCCGGGTGATTGACCAAGGCAATAGATCGGCCAAAAGTCCCAAAACGGGTATCAAACTGTTCTTTAATCCGCTCGACTTCAGAATGAAATACATCCTGATAGCTTGCTCCAGCCACCCCCATGAAATACCAGTGCGATTGTGCAAACTCACCGTATTCAATATTCTCCAGAGCTTTATTCAGCAGAACCGGCTGGGCATAAAATGCATCTTCGGCAAAACTCGGTGGAATTTCTTCGACTTTCCAGATCGGCTGGTCTTTGACTGAAATCTGCCAGACCACCAGGGTAAACAAGGTCGCCAGCATAATCAGCGCACGCTCCCACCACGGCCATTTTAATTCACGCGAGATTACCCAGACCACTGCCAGACTTTGCCAGACAAACAGCATGACAAAGAGCGTTGGAATATAGTCATAGAGGATATAAGGCAGATAATCCAGATCCCCCAGATACTGGATCAGGCACTGGAACAGCATGATGTGGGTATCTAAAACCAGCCATAACAAGGCGGGCACCAGCATCAAGCGTGGATTATTGACCCGCTGTGACAGAAAAATACCGACAATCAGGGCAATAAAAGGCCAAAGTGCATAACTGATCAGACCTTGAGAGTTAAAATCTCCCATACGGCCTGAACTGAGCCAGCTAAACAAACTGTTGGCACAGCCTCCCAGAATCCCCCAGAACACCAATTGCAGGATGGATGGTCGAACCAGTTGCAAAGAACGCCGAGATCCCAAAAATAACCACATCCCGGCAATTTGGTTGCTCTTAAAATCGTGCCAAAAATTAATGGAGGGTTTAAAGTCGATCATAGGATTTCAAGGAGATGAGTAGCTCGCTAATGTGCTGAATAAGTTTATGCTTGATAAGTATTTAATCAATGCTAATTTTAAATATATAACAAATCTTTGCTTAATAAAGAAGCCATTATCTTATTCAGCTACAAGTTCATGCTGAAAATACGCATCAAAGCGACAAGCATCGCCTTGCCATTGATGATTAGGCTCTTTTCCTGCTAGAAATACCGCCAGACGTGGACGTTTGACCACGACGCGCTTGCCAATTTTTTGCGCCAGTTCCAAAAGATTATCGCCCAGATCCATTTCACCATCTTCAGGCAACAACATATGCAACAACTGCATCTGTTTTTTCACTTGCGCCTGTTTTTTGACTGCCTGCTGATTTTGGTCACGCTGCGGGAACATCGGATCAAGATAAACCACATCAACAATCTGCTGCTGCTCGGCCTGCTGTTTTAAATAATCGGCTGAATCTGAAAAGACCAGTTGAATCCGTGATACGACTTGACTCAGGAATGCATCAGACTGTGCACGGGTATGCGTATCTTCAAGCAAGGTAAACAGAATCGGATGCCGTTCAACCAAAGTGACTTGAGCGCCTAAATGTGCCATCAACAGACTGTCATGTCCAAGACCTGCAGTAGCATCAATCAAACTTGGTTTCTCAGCTAAATTACAGGCACGTGCAATCATTTCAGATTTTAAAGAAGCGCGTTTTAACCGTCCGGTTTCCGCTTGCCAGTCTGGTTGCATCTTCATGCCGTTGGCACAGAGCCAGAGTCCGTCAGCATCTACACAAAGGGCCAGTTCAGGATTTAAACGGAAAAAACGTGCATTGAGTTTTTCAACGGTTTCAATCTCAACCTGTACCCCACGAGAAGAAAGCACAGCATCGAAGTGCTGTGCTTTCTCTTGATATTCAGATTCGGCATATAAGCGAATCGCGCTTACCATAATTTCCAACCTGTATAGGCAAATAATAAAATCAGCAGACCCGAAACAATACGATACCAGGCAAAGATCATAAAGTCGCGCTTGGCCACATAGGCCACCAGCGCACGGATTAATATCAGTGCCGAAATAAAGGACACCAGAGTCCCGACGCCAATCACGGCCCAGTCGTCAGTGCTATTCAAGACATCATGGCTTTGATAAAGGTCTAGCAGACCTGCGCCAATGATCACCGGAATACCCAGAAAAAATGAGAATTCAGTGGCTGCCTTACGTGACACCCCCAGGAACATCGCACCAATAATAGTAGCACCTGAACGGGAGGTACCGGGAATTAGCGACAGGACCTGAATCAGACCAATCCAGATGGCATCTTTAATGCTTAGCTCTTCTACTTCATGTACACGGACTTGCGGTGGATTCTTTTCAATCCAGATAATGATCAAACCACCAATAATCAGCCCAATGGCAATGGCAATATCATTAAACAGAAACTGTTTGACCGTTTGTCCCAGAGTCAGACCAATCAATACAATCGGGATGGAGGCCAGAATCAGGCCAATACCTAAACGGCGCCCTTGTGGCTCACCGCTGACAATCCCGGTCGCTGCCCCCCAAAGACGGGCCCAATATTCATAAATAACGGCGGCAATTGCCCCCATCTGGATCGCAATGACGAATACATCACTCTTTTCCTTGGTCCAGAAATTCATTAATTCTGATGCCAAAATCAAATGACCAGTACTGGAAATCGGCAAAAATTCGGTAATGCCTTCGATAATCCCCATGATGGCCGCTTTGAGTAGCAGTAAAAGATCCATGCTTTATCCTAATTAATTATGCTTTACCTTGTTCTGGAATTTTTTTCCATGCGTTATCACGTAAATAAACCGGTAGTGCCAATTCTGCACTGACCCAGTGTTGTGCCTGTGCCGCTGCACGTGCAATACTGGCAATATCCTGTGCAGTCGCATACACATCTTTATAAGTTGAAGTTTCGCCTTGTACCAGTTCAGCACCTGAACCGACCGGGGTAAAGCGCACAGCCTGATGACCTTCTGCATAGCTTAACAGTTGCTCCTCATCAACCGGCTGCATAATCCCCTCTGCATCCAGTTGATAGCTCGCAATATAGACTTCACTCATGCGGGCATCCAATACGGCAGACACTTCAGTCAGGCCATGCAATCGGTAAGCTGCCTGCGCCAATGCCTGCAAAGTCGAAACCGGAATGACCGGCAAATCGTTTGACCAGGCCAGAGCTTGGGTCACTGCAGCATTAATGCGAACCCCGCTAAAAGAACCGGGACCACGACTGAAGGCAATCGCGGTCAAATCAGCAATGCCCAGCCTAAGATCTTGCAGACCTTGTTCAATCATCGGGAGAATGGTTTGCGTTTGTGCCTTGGCGCGCGCATCAAGCTGAAAAAATAGTTCTTGAGTATCATCGATCACAGAGACGGAACACTGCTCATTGGCAGTCTCCAATGCCAGCACTTTCATGCACAACCTTAATTCAGAGAATATAAAAAACGCGGATATGATACTCCACTCATATCCACTACGCGAGATTTTCCCGAAACAGATACAAAAATGCCTAGAAAATCTAGGCTTATGATTCAGTTAGTAGAACAGTGTTTTAGAGTTGCACTTCTTCCAAGTCCTGAAATTTCTGAAAATGCTTAGCATAATGCATGGCACTCATTTTCAGCTTTTGAATGCTGTCATCATCCAGGGTTTTCACCACTTTACCCGGCGAACCCATCACCACTGAATTGTCTGGAATCACCTTGCCTTCAGGAATCAGGGCATTGGCACCAATAATACAATTCTTGCCAATCACGGCATGGTTCAGAATCACCGCCTGAATCCCGATCAGGCTATTATCGCCAATCGTGCAGCCATGCAGCATGGCCTGATGCCCAATCGTTACATAACTCCCGATCTGCATCTCGATGCCGGCATCGGTATGCAGCACTGCATTTTCCTGCACATTGGTAAAATCACCCAATTTAATTTTACTGTTATCTGCACGTACTACGGCCCCAAACCAGACACTGACTTGTCGTCCAAGCTCGACCTGTCCAATCACTGTGGCCGTTGCTGCCACCCAGCCATCCCAGGGCTGATGTGTAGCAGTGGGAATATGTCCCTGAAATTTATACAGCATTGATAAAATCCTGTTCAATGGTTAAAAAATTTGGAGCGTTTAAAAGCCGGTGAATTAAGCAGAAATGGCCAGTCTTTTTTATAATCCAGTCCATACTGGAACAGAGAAATCAGCATACGTGCGGTCAACCCCCAGACGACTTCATTTTCTACCCGCATACTCGGAAAATATAAGGATTGCTGGGCAAAACGGACTTCATACGGCGTAGGCGTCACTTCAAGCAGATGCTGCAAAGAGGCAAAGAAAATCCGGTCAATTTCCGTCGGTTGAGGAGTCAGCTGCACTTTTGGAGGAATCAGTCCCACAATCGGTTTGACCAACATGCCATTTCGGGCTTTTTGCATGGGCAGATCCCCCACTAGATGTACATCAAAGGGATTCAGCGCTGTTTCTTCATAGGCTTCTCTTAAAGCCACCACAATATTACTGGTATCCTGCGGATCGCGCTTGCCACCCGGAAATGAGACTTCTCCGGCATGACTATTCAAATAAGCTGATCGGCGCGTCAGCAATACTTTCGGGTCAGCTTCATCTGTAATTGCAATCAACACGGCAGCATGCGCGGATCGAGTACGCCTGGAAAAGCGTAATCGTTGCTGTAACCTTTGTGTCAATTCACCGGCATCCATTCTGTCAGCCCTAATTATGATCATAATTTCATCATAGCTGATTTTAGTCAGGGCGGGAGAGAAATGATGCCAAATTTTGGTTTTTCAGTTATCCTGAGCTTACTTTTATCATTGATGATGAATATGAACTTCTGTGTGAATTGTGGACATAAAACCACAGCTAAAATTCCTTTGGGCGATCAGCAGATTCGCAGCGTGTGTGATTCATGCGGCTCTATTCATTATATTAATCCGAAAGTGATTTGTGGTGCTTTGGTGCTCTTTGAAAATAAAGTGCTGCTGTGCCGTCGTGCCATTGAACCACGCTATGGCCTATGGACTTTACCTGCCGGCTATATGGAACTGTTTGAAACCATGGAGCAAGGTGCTGCGCGGGAAACCCGGGAAGAAGCCGAAGCTGAAGTAGATATTGAACAGCTGTACTGTATGTATAACATTCCACGTATTGGTCAGATTTATGTGCTGTTTAAAGCCAATCTGATTGATGGAAAATTTGGTGCTGGTGAAGAGACCATTGAAAGCTGTCTGTTCGATGAAGCGGATATTCCCTGGACTGAACTTGCCTTCCCGAGTGTAGAACAGACCCTCAGACATTATTTTGAAGACCGTAAAAGCAATATTTTCCCCATGCATCTGGAAACCTTGGGCACACGTCTGGATCATACCGGTTAAAATAGATTTCATAAAAAAATCCCACACTTAGATGGGATTTTTTTATTTTGAAAGAATATTATTTGGCTTTGATTCGATAGCAATCTGCAAGTTTAAACTCAACCGACCCGCCATTTAGTTTGGCTAGTTGAATATCTGCAGGAGTTTCATCCTCATTATTACTATTATAAACTTTTTGAAAACTGGCATAGGTATTGGCCCATTGCACTGTATCACCTACCGAATTCAGGAAAGTTACACGTCCAGTCTGGCCAGCACTGCTATTCAGCACATTGGACAAGTTAAGCAGTGCACCGCCGATCACAATCGAATCTTTTGAATCCGGTGAAGACTGGATGCGCGAGTCCACCCCGACCAAGGCACCATTTAAAGTACCAAACTTTTCATTGGCCAAAATCAGGCGCATCGAAACTGCTTGATCAGCAACAAATGCACGCCCTAAAGTTCCGAGCCGGTATTGCTGTACCCCATTTAGCAATAGATTACTGTCTAATACATCACCCTGACAGCCTGCTACCGGGTCAGTCGCTAAATTGCTGGCAGACTGCATATTGGTGCGTACATCCCCGTTACTGTCAATCACAATTCCCAACGTAACTGGATTAACTGTGGTATCGGTAAATTTAAACTCCAGATTGGCATACATCGGGAATATATAGGCCTGACCAGCTTCTACGTTTTCAGCCGTTTTAAAGACCTGACGATCCAGATAACTAATCGGGAAAATCTTGTAGAGATCAAGACTTCCAGCATAGTTTTCACCATCGGCCTGTAAACGCCACAAACCCAGGTTGGCTTGGTCAGAAGCATCCAGTACTGTTTTGCCAGTCACTTTCTTATAGAAGGCTTCCTTACCCGCAATCACATAATCATTCAATAATCTGCCTTGATACAATTCAAGCGGGCCATTGGTATTTGCTACATTCAGGCGATAAGGCGTACGAATGGTTTTTGTAGCTGGATTAATCCATGAACTTTGTGGATCAGCAGTCATTTGTACCGGTTTCACCTTACGGATGAGTTGAGCATTAATACCACCCAAAGAAGATAAATTTTCTTTGGCCATTTTTAACTCAGTATCACGCCATTGCAGGCCACTGCCAAAGGTATAGCCCTGACGATCGGTAATCAGCATAAAATGGCCAAATAAATATTTGGTATCTTTCTTCTGAATATCACAAGGGTTTTTATTACACCCCACCAATCCATCTGAACCCGACAGGTTACTGCCAATCACACCTGAGGTTGAGAATAATGAAAACTCTGGCTGATACACGGCTGCGTTGGCAATCGTTACCAGTTTTTTGACTGTAGCAAAAGCAACTTCATCAGAAATCTGGCTGATATCAATAAAATCTTTAATTTTGGTCGCCAAATCAGCATCAGTCAGGCTAATATTCCCACGGATTTTAGCCAGATTTTTGCGCATGTCTTCAGTAATATATAAAGGCTGCACATCAGATGGATTAACAATACTTCCCTTTTGTAGTGCCAAAGCCTGCAAAATTTTAACCAGACGCATGGCCACCTGAACGGTAGGATCACTCGGCACCAAGTTACCTACCCGACGTCCGGTAATCCCACTTGCAATATCGATCACACTTAAACGCGGCAACTGGGTCTGTGCATTAAAACTGGCATAATCACTGAGTTTAATTTGACCTAAAATGATCTTGTTCGAACCAAAGCTTTGAATATAAAACTCAATATTATCTGTGTTTCGACAGGTTCCGGAAGCCACCCCATTTTTACTATCAAATAACGTAATAAACGTGTTTTCTTTATCACCACTACAGTTGAAGTTCAAACCATCGAGCGGATATTCCAAGCCCCACTCTACACAGTTATTTGTACCTGATATACAAGTACCATTAGTAGTGGCTTCATTGTTGTTTTCTGGAATAACATTGGCGCTTTCTCCACCACACCCGCTCAGTGCAGTCAAAAGTGTGGTTAAAGCAAATGGAAATAATATTTTCTTTTTCATCTTTTATACTCGAATAGTCCTTATCGAATGGCGACTAATTTTAATTGTCCGTGATTTGTCAGCATCTTGTTTTCAACATCTATCGCTGAGGCCAAAGGCGTCAATAATACATATTCAGTTTGTGCAGGAACCTGGAGGATCCCTTCAATATGCTCATGTTGAATAATATTCGCCTGTTCTTCCTGATTTTTAAATCCACCCGCTCCTTCAAGAACGCAGCCATGACTGTCTAAAAAAACGACAAAAGGCCAATAATAAGTTGGATTTTTCTGGCTAGACGCATAAGAATTGATCTGAATATTCTTGATATCAGATTGAATTTTCACCACTTCAAAATCAAATTCGTCTGCTTTAAGAGGCGCGCGAGGCCACAGGTTAACAGCTTTTCTAAGGCTGATTTCTTTAGCTTTTTTAACTTTCTTATCATTAAAACATTGTTTGCCCAAGCTATCGATGGTCTCAGGCTGTGAAATACGATAATAACTTTGTGCCAGTACCACAGGGCCGGAATCGACCTCTGGCTTTTGGAAAAAGGATTTTAATACGGATTGTCCGACCCCTTTTTCACGCTCAATCGTCTGGATCCGGGTCGTTCCGATATTTTTATCTACAACGCCTTCGGGCATGCTATAGAAACGTTTTCTACCTTCTAAATTAAATTCTTTATTTTCCAGATATTCACTATCCACATACTCAATGCCTTCAACCTGGCTAAATCCTGGTTTTTGCATGGTAACAACAGAAGATTTTACTCTAGTATCAGGAATGTGAGGAGCTTTCGACTCAGACTTTAATTGTGGTTTAGACTGAATCTGTTCTTGTGTAATATTCGGTTGTACTGGTTGTACAACCATATTATGGTCCTGCCCAGGTTTAACTTGTCTACTCTCTACGACTGGCACTTTTTCTAAGTTTTGCTTCACAGGCGTGGACTGAACTGCTGCAACTCCTACTTTTTTCGACAATGGAGATTTTTCTTCAGTTTTTTTATCTGCATGATGACGTGGCACAACTAATGGTCGCCCATCCGGACCAATAATCGTAATAAATTCTTTAGCGCTTGTAGAAAAAGACAAAGGTACCAGACTGAATACCAGTACCGCTGTCCATCCAACTTTCCCTGTCTTGATCATTTCTTCCTTACCAACGCGTGCGATAGTTCAAACCTAAAATGGTAATTTTGGTATCTGTTTTTATGTTCAAGCCTGCATATGGGTTTAATAGCAAATTATTTACCCCGGTCTGATTGGCTAAACTACTGGTATTTGCTGGAATGTGATCTTTACTGCGTAAGAAACCAATCGATAAATCCAGATCAGTGTCTGCATCAAAACGATAACCCACGCCCAAGCCAAATAACTGCGCACCATTAATAGGTACCATGGTATTACGCTTATCTTTTGGAATGGCACTGGTTCGTGGCTCATAACCTGCGCGAAGTTTTAGACGATCTGTTGCCGAATACTCCACCCCTATGCCAAAGTTCCACGGTGACTTAAATCCCATGGGTAAAGCCAGACTAGAATCTGTCACATTCCCTGACAAAATTTTGGCGATTTTTAAAGCGGAAAGTGTGCGATCGAACTCGAATTTAAACTGGTCCCACACCTTATAATCTGTCCATCCGACATCAAAATTCACTTGCAAGTCTGGCATCACCTTATAGGTGATTCCTGTCTGGAAATGTGCTGGGTATTCAAAATCCATCGACACCAGCCCAGACTCGCTGGAAGGAATATAATTCGGAAATCCAAGAATTGCAGCCAGAATTTGTCCGGTCGGTGAGGTCATTAAACCTTTGATCATTTCTTGCGGCGCTTTGGCATTATCAATATGGAATTTACCTTTTAGGCGCATTTTTGCCGCACTCTGGTAAACCATACCAAAACTAAAATCTTCGCGCGGTTCCCATAATAAGCCCAGGTTATAGCTTGGGCTCAAGTTTTGCTCGAGTGACAATTGCATTTGGCCAAATTTGCCAAATGGGTTCATGCCTTCGTCAGCATTACAGATCCCGAGTAAAAGAATGTCAGTAATAATGTCGGAATTTTCTTTAAACGGCGTACAAACGACCTCATCGATCATTCTTAACATACCAATCAGCTCATTGGGAAAACGCAAATCAGTTTTCATTGCAATGGCCTGATACGACATCCCGATAGACGCACCAATCGACAGTTGGTCATTGACTTCATAACCGATGGAGGGGGACAGATAAGTAATCCGTTCCAAAGCCACCTGCTGTCCCATAAAGTTTGCAGGACTTCCATCTTCCTGGCCAAACCCGGCCATTAAAGGTGCATAAATTGCAGTCGCATAGGTTGCTTTAGAACCAGGCGGATTGTAGGCAGCCCCCAAGGTCGGTGCAACCAAAGGAAGACCTTCACCCAAATCGACCATTTTTTTCAGATAAGGTACAAAAAGACTGACGTATTCCACATCACCGCTGACCGGGCCTTTAAAATCAGTACACAGATCAGATGAAACTTCAGGCCCATCATGACAAACCATGGGGTCATCAGAATAGCCAAATACGTTATATCCAGCCGGCACTGAAAATTCGCGCTGGATATCAAAATTAGCGACAATAATCTGCTGTTCAGTCTGCAGGCCCTTGATTTTAGTCAGGCCTGCCGGGTTAAAGTGGATGGCATTGACGCCTGGAGGATCCGCAGTAACAGCGTTCCCCATGGATAATGCGCGTAGATCCACCGAAAGGTTGGCACCTAGTTGCGCAAAGGTATAACTTGAACAGCCCGCAAGAATGATTCCTGTTAATAACGGGCTAAGTCGAATGGTTTTCATACGACGCCCCTATTAACTGATTTTTTTACCAAAACCTAAAATATCAAGCGGGAATGACAATCCCAACGAAACATCCGGCGCATCTTCGGTCAGCCCTAGGCCGACAGTACCATTTACAATCGTTTCTGGAGAAACCCTGACACCTAATGAAATAGCAAAAGTAGCACTGGTCTGATCTGCAGCAGAATAACTTTCACCGGTGTTATAGCTAAACTCAGCTCCCGTATTGAAGCTTTGTTGATAGGACATGGTCATCGAAACATCATAGTTAAATGAATACGCGAAACCGAATGCAAAACCCCCACTAATTCCGGGATCAAATTCTTCGATGATACGATAACCACGACGCTGGTTCAGACCTGATTCTTTAAAACCATAGTTGGCAGAAACCGATGCAAACAGTACGACCGGATCAATGTATTTACGCGTACTAGCCCCTAGCCCCGCAGAATAATATCCTTTGCCGACACCGAGATCTGTGGCTGCATTAATTTCGTAGGGGCTTTCACCCGTTTTGGTAGATAAATTTGCAAATAAAATCAGAGGTAGGCGGCCGGCTTTTAATGGGAAAGGTTCCCAGCGCGCGCCCATACTAATATCTCCCAGTCCAGCCGTAGAGGTATCTTTCAACAAGTCGGTCTTGGCCACCAAAGGTAGGGATGCAGTCAAAGTCAGGTTATCTTTCACCCCATATTGGAAAGTGAAAGTATTGGTCAGAGCATGTGTCGCATTTTCTTGCACCCGCAGTTGATATAATTGCCCCTGAGCCATTTCCAAGTCAAGCTGGGTGTCTCGGTAGTAGGTATAATCAATATCGTAATAAGATGAAATATCACCTTTTTTAATAAGGGAATATTGACGTTCGCTTGACGTAAATACTTCTTCCAGATTAGCTGCCTGGGTAGCATCACCTTCTTGTTGCTGTAAAGCTTGGGATGCATCTACAACCTGATTAGCCTGAGTCTCTACAGGTACCGCAGCTTTAACAGTAGTATCTTCAACTGCTTCATACCCACCTAGTTCTAACTCTTCTGTAGCCTGCGTTTCGATTTGCTCAGTTTGAGCCTGTACAGATGGAGCAGTTTCAACGACAATTTCTTCATCAACCGTTTCATATTCACCTAGTGCTGGTTCTTCTGCAGCAAATGCAACACCCATTACCATTTGAATGCTCAGTGCCAAGAACGTCTTGTTCATCCATTTACTGTTCATATCCATTTCACCATTTTAATTTTATTACTGTTTTTCGTTTTATTTGTTTTTGTAATACAGTCTCAGGAAGTTATATTGATATTCCCCAAATTTTTCTGATTCTGTATTACGATTGCGGTCCATACGGATTGTAGAGGCTTTATCAGCAATTTTGTCCATATAAAATTGTGGATACTGCATGTCGACCAAGGCATAGCGGTTGATCGTGGCATCCTCTACATGGCGCATATCTGATTCTTTTAATGCCAGAAAATTTTTGCGATATTGCTCAGGTACATTAATCAGGAACAAGGTGTTATTTTCCCAAATATCCTGAAAACGTTGCTCATCAAAACTGATATTACCGAGTGCCGGATCTGCAACATAAACCCGGCCATTTTTATAGCCTTTATAAACCACGAAATGTTTGAATCCGGCATAAGAAATCGGAACAATGGCGGGCTGGTCTTGATTGACTAAATCTTTGAATTCCCCACGGTAGCCTCCGCTTTCCAGTCCCAAGGCTGAAACAAAGCGCTTCATATCAAGCAGAGAAAAACTACGCCGTTCAACAATTTTATCCGTTTCACCGAATTTCATCAGCCCGCTCATGACTTGCTGCTCATCCAGCTGCGTACCGACATACCCATTGAGTAAGGTCGTAAGTGCTGCTGAACCGCAACTATAGTCGTAAGCTTGCCGCACTATGCCCTGAAATTGGTTTAGTATTGCAGGCTTGACTTCTACCGTTTCGCGGTGCATGCGCGTAAAAGAATCATTTCTTGAATCAAGGACTTCAGTATAGTGAACAGCGCCCGGTGGCTGTTTTTTGATATCTAGAGCTTCTTTGGCAGCGTAATACATCAATGCCGAGCCCAACGCGATCTCTAACATAATTATTAACTTTTCTTATAATTGGCATAATATGCCTATTTTTCTTTTTATAGAGTATTCACTCTACTTCCCTGTAACTAGAAAGATACCTTCTTTTTCAAAAAAATACAGCATTTTTTTTATTTTTTGGATAAATGATTCAGTCATAAAAAAAGCGCGTGTAAACACGCGCTTTTTTTCAATGAAGATTAGTGACCAGCAATCGTAATAATCGCACCTGGTACATATTGACCTTGCGCAGGGCTGAAATAAGTTTGTAAACCTTGGATTTCCATATCGCCGATTGATGCAGCATTACGGCTACCTAAGTGAATACCTTTCACATAATTATCATGCGCACCGCTTGTGCTGACAATACGAATATAACCTTTAGATGCCGTTTCCTCACCAAATACGCTAATAGACTGATTTAAAGCAAGATCTCTAGAGTTTGCATCTGTTAGTTTGATACTTTCAATGAAGATTTCACCTGCAGCACGTGTATCAGTTTTCGTTGAATTATCCAAGATTCCTAGGTCTTTAATTTCCAGACCACCGATCATATTTGCATTTAATTTAATCATTGCGCCTTGAGGTGCTGCACCCAACTGAATATTAGCAGTCATTGGGCCTGTTTTAAGAGATAAGCCAGATAAAATCGCATTGGTTTGACCTACACCACCACGGCGGATAGATGTTGCGTCATCAGCCGGTGCAGCGGCAGATCCAACTACACCAATTTCACCAATATGAATATCTAAACCAGATACTGCTGCTGCAATATTAATGAATGGATTCCCAGCACCAGCATCAGAGTCAATTTTCAAGTCAGCGAGGTTACGTGTAGGCAATAAATATGCACCACCATTGTCATAGTTTGCACCTACCACAATACCGTGGTTGGTAGTTTCACCGGTACCATTTTTCTGAATAACAATCGCACCTGCTGCACCTGTACCACCAGCTCCAGAATAACCATCATTATCATGAATATATAGTTTTTCAATTTCAATTTTTGAAATACCGATACCAATCGAGATACCTTCCTGACCCGTTGTTTCGCTTAGAGATGCCTCATCCATTGCCTGCATCGCCATCGCATTGGCACTAAATGCAACTGAAGTTGCAAGAACTAATTTTGTGAATTTTTTCATTGTTTACTCTCCCAAGAGTACTATTTTTTTTGATTGTGAATTACTCAGTGTTTAGGCTGTATTTTTTATTTTCTGACAGCTTAAGCATCTTTCCTTGAGCAATTTGCTAGCCCACTTAACTTAGCGTCGAGTCAGATTTTGATCAACTGTTGTTGGTCGCAATCTGTCGCTTACCGATAAACGGTATTTCATGATTTAACAATATTTTCCTGTCTGCTTGATATAAAATAGCGCGTCATATTGAACTCTGCTTAACTGAATGACCGAAGCTCTCTATCATCGTCCCTTAAAATTTGAATCACCTCTGGTTGCAGATGTATTATCCGCCTTAAAGACATTGGATCATCTGGTGTATTTAAATAATAATGGTCAGCCTTTTATTGCCTGCTGTGCTCAAGAGTATTTTGTTGCACAGACATCACAAATTCAGTCTTTTAAAAGAATGGAGATTGAACAATATCAACCTGGACCATCTGAGTTTAATTTAGAAATTGATGCATTAAAAAACCCTCACAAGAATGGATTTCATGGAGGTTATGTCGGGTTTATCGGCTATGATTATGCGGCTCAGCAGTATATTCAGTATCTAGACCGCCCTCAACCTGGTTTATTTATTGGTCAATTCACTTCTTACATTAAACCAAGCTCCGAGGGCTGGATGTTCTATAGTGATGATCCACAGGCAGAGCAGATCTTCAATTATATTCAGAACTTACTTAATCAAGATAAAACTCATCCAACATTTCAATTAATAAGCCCCTGCACTTCACGCTGGACCAAAGCGGTCTACAGCCAGGCATTTCAGAAAATTCAGGATTATATTGTTGCAGGTGACTGCTATCAGATTAATCTGACACAAGAGTTTAATGGTCGTGCCCAAGGTTCCCTCTTGGCAACCGCCCAAGCCTTCTGGATATTAACCGAAGCGCCTTATGCGGGTTATTTGCGTATTGGTGATTTTGAGTTACTCAGCTGCTCACCCGAGTTGTTTATTGACTTTGAGGAAAATCGAAAAATCATTACCAAACCAATTAAAGGCACCACGCCCCGCCATACCGATCCAGTGCTCGATGAACAATCCAGACAGACCTTAAAAGCATCAGAAAAAGATCAGGCAGAAAATGTTATGATTGTGGATTTATTACGTAATGATTTAAGTGTTTATGCCGAAACAGGCACTGTCAAAACACCGAAATTATTTAACATTGAAAGCTTCAATCAAGTTCATCATATGGTCAGTGAAGTTGAGGCGACTTTAAAAGCAGATGCCAATCCTTTTAAGGTACTCATGTCTGCCCTTCCGGGCGGCTCGATTACTGGTGCACCCAAGATTCGGGCAATGCAGATTATTGCAGAACTTGAAGGTGCACCGCGTGGCGCTTACTGTGGTTCTATGGGCTATTTCAATTTCGATGGTACCGGCTCCTGGAATATTCTCATTCGCTCGATTCAAAAGTATCAGGAAGATATTTCTTTATGGGCCGGTGGTGGCATTACCATTGCTTCTGATGGCGATGCAGAATACCAGGAATGTTTTGATAAGGTTTCAGCGATGCTGGATCTGTTAAATACATGGTATCAGCCTGAATAAATAAAAAAGCGAATCTTAAGATTCGCTTTTTTAATCCTTCCCAGCCTCCCTTTTTAAAAGAGAGGAAAAGGCCCCTCTTTCATAAAGATGAGGAGCACTACTCCGTAAGGGAGAAATTACGCCAAAATATCGTTTTTCAAGGTATCGACCAACCGCTGGTTTTGTTCGTCTGTACCAATAGTAATACGTAAGAACTGGTTGATCCGAGGTTTATTGAAATAACGCACAATAATGCCACGCTCGCGTAACTCAGTCGCCAATTCACCTGCATCTTTTGATGGTAATGTGGCAAAAATAAAGTTAGCACTCGAAGGTAATACCTTAAAACCAAGCTCATTCAGTTGGGTTACTAACGTTTCACGACTGGCAATAACTTTCTGATTTTGTGCTTCAAAGTATTCCTGATCTTCAAAAGAAGCCACCGCTGCAGCAATCGCAAAACGATCCATCGGATAGGAGTTGAAACTATTTTTGACTGCTTCAAGAGCTGCAATTAAGTGGGGCTGAGCAATGGCAAAACCAACACGCAATCCTGCAAGTGAGCGAGATTTAGATGTCGTTTGACAGATGACCAGATTCTCATATTTCTCAACCAGCTTGACTGCCGATTCAGCGCCAAAGTCGACATAGGCTTCATCAATGACTACGACTGAATCCGGATTGGCTTGCAGGATTTCTTCAATCGCAGCCAGACCTAAATCAATACTGGTCGGTGCATTCGGATTGGTGATGATAATACCGCCATTGGCTTGCTTGTAATCATCCACGACAATTTCAAAGTCATCATTGAGTGGTAAAACTTTGGTTTTGACACCAAAAAACTGACTATACACTGGATAAAAACTATAAGTAATGTCGGGATAAAGTACAGGCTGCTCTTGAACAAAAAATGCCTTAAAGATATGTGCCAGGACTTCATCTGATCCATTACCGACAAAGACAGTTTCTACTGGTACATTTTGCTGCTTGGCAATTGCCTGTTTCAGTTCTGATGCATCGGGATCTGGATAAAGACGTAAAATATCCGCCGAATTTTCCAATACCTGCTGTACTGCTGCAACTACTTTTGGCGATGGCGGATACGGATTTTCATTGGTATTCAGTTTTAAAATATTCTGGATTTTGGGTTGTTCGCCCGGTGTGTACGGTTCTAATTCACGTACTTCAGGACTCCAAAAACGCATTTGTTCTGCTGTAATATTCATTTTGTATTCTCTTTAAACCCTCTCCTAACCTCTCTTGCATTTCACTTTAAAGCAATGCTTAAAGCTCATTCAGGGAGAGGTATTTTCATGACTAAAGACACAAGATTTTTTGTGGTTTAAGTTCTCCT
Organism: Acinetobacter sp. BY419; assembly: GCF_019038395.1. GTDB lineage: Bacteria > Pseudomonadota > Gammaproteobacteria > Pseudomonadales > Moraxellaceae > Acinetobacter. Next base: position 6,127 of record NZ_JAGFXZ010000011.1, on the reverse strand, counting down.
CTCCTTTTAGGAGAGGGTCAGGGAGAGGTTATAATTCTATTTATGGTTGATAACGATAACGTGCTGAACGCGCATGCGCATCCAGGTTTTCCTGCTGTGCCAAAATATCTGCTGTTTTCGCTAAGGTTTTAACACCTTCTTCTGAGCACATGATCAGGCTGGAACGCTTCTGAAAATCATAAACACCCAATGGTGATGAAAAACGCGCAGTACCTGAAGTTGGCAAGACGTGATTTGGACCGGCACAATAATCACCAATGGCTTCAGGCGTATAACGTCCCATAAAGATGGCACCCGCATGACGAATGCTTTCAGACATCATTTCTGCATCATCCAGACATAGCATCAGATGCTCAGGCGCCACCTGATTGATCAAATCCGACGCTTCTTGACGATCTTTTACGAGTACCAAAGCACCACGATTGGCAATTGAGGTACGGGCAATTTCTGCCTTCGGTAATGTTGCCAGATGCATTTCTATCGCCTGCTCAACATCATTCAATAACTGTTCATCTGGGGTGATGAAAATGGCTTGTGCCACAGTGTCATGTTCAGCCTGTGACAATAAGTCCATCGCTAACCATTCAGCGTTATTCTGACCTTCTGCATAAACCAGAATCTCGGAAGGACCTGCAATCATATCAATGCCAACTTGACCAAACACCGCACGTTTTGCCGCAGCCACAAAACGGTTACCTGGACCCGTAATTTTATCGACAGGTGGCACAGTTTCAGTACCATAGGCTAAGGCTGCAACGGCCTGTGCACCACCAATCGTGAATACCCGTGTTACACCTGCCAAGTAAGCTGCTGCAAGTACCAAAGGATTTAACTCACCGTTTGGTGCAGGAACCACCATGATAATTTCAGGAACACCCGCAACATGTGCAGGAACGGCATTCATCAGCACAGATGAAGGATATGATGCCAGACCACCCGGCACATAAATACCTACACGATCCAGAGGCGTTACTTTTTGACCCAAGGTATTGCCTAAAGCATCGACATAATTCCAACCATCTTGCTTTTGTGCCTGGTGAAATTCACGTACACGATTGGCAGCCAATTCCAGTGCTTCACGCACCTCGGTTGTTAGACCTTCAAATGCCGTTTTCAGCTGTTCTTGGCTCAGTTCAAGCTCTGAAAATTGATGCGCTGGATGTCGATCGAACTGTTGGGTGAGTTTAAGCACATGTGCATCACCATGCTGACGAACATCAGCAATGATTTGATCTACTGTTTTTAAAAGTTCAGGATCATTCACAGTCTCAAAAGCCAACAAGTCAGCAAAAGTCTGCTTGAAGTTTTGATCTTGGGTCGATAAACGTCGCATCAATTTACCCATCAGGTTTGAATTCGAAGGCTTTAGTTTACCTGTTTTCTAGGCTTTTGTCGGCAGACATAGTGCTCTAGCTCTATGAGTTTTATTGAAAATAGCTTTGGGTAAAATTGATGAAAGGATTTGAATAGAATCTGATATGCAGAGAAATAAAAAACCGCCCTGAAAGGACGGTTTTTTCACGCAATAAATTTAAGCCTGTTTTGCCTTTTCACGCTCTTCCACTGCCTTTTCAAGCTGTGCCAGAATCGGATTTAACAAAGCCTGCTTACGCTTGAAACTGGCTTTATTCACGATTAAGCGTGAAGATACTTTACAGATTTCTTCAAGCGGCTCTAAACCATTGGCGCGTAAGGTATTACCTGTATCCACAACGTCAACAATGTAATCACCCAGACCGACCAGTGGTGCAAGTTCCATTGAACCATAGAGCTTGATCACATCTACCTGTTCACCCAGGCTAGCATAGTATTGACGGGTCAAATTCACGTACTTGGTCGCAATTTTTAAACGACCTTTAGGACGCTGCATTCCCACCTTACCGGCTGTCATCAATTTACATACCGCAATTTTCAGGTCCAATGGTTCATACACGTTTTGCGCGCCATGTTCCATCAATACATCTTTACCGGCCACACCAATATCGGCTGCACCATTTTCAACATATGTTGGTACATCTGAAGCACGTAAAATTAAAATACGAACCTGTTTATGCGTAGTAGGGAAAATCAGCTTACGAGATTTATCAGGATCTTCTAAAAGATTAATCCCTGCTGTTTCTAGCAAAGGTAAAGTCTCTTTTAAGATACGCCCCTTACTTAATGCCAAAGTTAAACCATGATCAAAATTGCCCATTACGTCAAAGTTTGGATCATCGTTTCTCATATCGCTCATTAATTTACTCGCTTAATTTGGGCACCTAAACTTTGTAACTTTGCTTCTACATCTTCATAACCGCGGTCAATATGATAAATACGGTCAATCAGTGTTTCGCCTTCAGCGGCCAGTGCTGCCAGAACTAAAGAGAAAGAAGCACGTAAATCTGTTGCCATTACCGGTGCAGCAGAAAGTTTTTCTACACCAGTTACCACAGCATCATTACCTTCAACCTGGATATTGGCACCCATACGTGCCAACTCAGGGACATGCATAAAACGGTTTTCAAAAATCGTTTCAGAAATTGTCGCAAAGCCTTGCGCAATGGCATTCACAGCCATGAGCTGGGCTTGCATATCGGTTGGAAATTCCGGATGTGGCAATGTCTGGAAGCTCACGGCTTTCGGACGTTTACCCAGCATATCCAGTTCAATCCAGTCGTCACCACGGGTCACTTCTGCGCCCATTTCTTCAAACTTGTCCAGCACCGCTTCCATCAAAGATGGATCTGTATGCGTGGTTTTGATACGACCACCAGTGATCGCTGCAGCAGCCAGATAAGAGCCGGTTTCAATCCGGTCAGCCACGACAGCATATTCACAGCCATGCAGACTTTCAACACCAGTCACAATTAAAGTATCTGTATCCAGACCTTCAATCTTGGCACCCATCTTGATCAGCATTTGCGCAAGATCGGTGATTTCAGGTTCACGTGCTGCATTGCGAATCGTGGTCACGCCATCAGCTAGCACTGCAGCCATCAGAATATTTTCTGTACCACCCACAGTCACCATATCAAAGACGACTTCGCCACCTTTAAGACGACCATCGACTTTGGCATGTACATAACCGGCTTCCACTTCAATCTCAGCACCCAAAGCCTCCAAAGCTTTTAAATGCTGATCAACGGGACGTGAACCGATCGCACAACCACCGGGCAAAGACACTTTTGCACTACCATAGCGCGCCAACAAAGGACCGAGCACCAAAATAGAAGCACGCATGGTTTTCACGAGCTCATATGGTGCAAACTGGTTATCTAATGTGGAAGTATCCGCAATGACGGTATCGCCTTCATAGCTCATGGTGATCCCAAGACCGGCAATCAGCTTCACCAATGTCTTCACATCTTTGAGATCAGGAACATTTCTGAGCGTAATTGGCGTATCAGCAAGAATCATTGCTGCTAATAATGGAAGCGCGGCATTCTTAGCACCAGAAATACGCACTTCACCTTCGAGCTTGATACCGCCCTGAATTAAAAATTTATCCATTAATTTATTAAGCTCCAAATAAGCTTGCTTTGCGCCATTCTTCTTTTGTCATTGCTCGAATTGTCACTGCGTGAACTGCCCCACTGGCAATATGGCCATTGAGAGGAGCATAAACAGCTTGTTGGCGTGCAACTGGACGCTTACCTTCAAATTGATCATCCACAATACGGAGATCAAATTTTCCGCCCTGACCACTCACAGCAACATCCGCCTCGGGAAAAGCGGCTTCTAAAATTTCAGCGAGCTGTTCATTATTCATCACAAGACCTCTTATAGGACTAAGGGTGTAAAACGAGCCATTTTACTATAAATAGCAAAAATAATTCATGGATCCATACATTATATATATAAAAAAAAGAGGCTTTTAAGGCCTCTTTTCATCATTCATCCTTTATAAGGCGAAAGCATGCTGTTGTAAATGCATTTCTCGATATCGATCAATCTGCCGTTTGAGTTTTTCCGTTAAAATTTTAATCGAGGTATACATATCATCTGCAGTGGCATGGGCAAAAAACTCGATGCCCGGTAATCTGATAATAGCCTCTGCAATATGATTACTACTGCCCTTCCTGGAGCGTTTATCAATTTGATGATCTTTCGAGAGTTTCACTTGCATACTATTCACCTGATCGATGTGCTTAGTCATCTGTGAAAACTTGGTTTTTATACGTTCTTCAATTGCTGGCGTAATAGATAAATGATGTCCACGAATTGTTATTTGCATAGTTCTATCCCTCACCTTCGTTAGGATCAGAAGAGTCACAATATAAAATATATTAAATACAGTAACTTATAAACAAAATATCCGTATTTTAAGTTCTGAATTAAATCATTTTTACTGATACTCAAAAGAAAAAAGATTCATTATGCTGTCATAATGAATCTCTAGAATAGTCAGATTTTAAATTTCAGATCAAGACTTTTCGCTCAGAAGATGAAGGAATATGTAACGATTCACGATATTTAGCCACCGTACGTCGCGCCACATCAATCCCTTCATCTTTTAACATATTGGCGAGTGCATTATCAGACAAAGGTTTACGGGCATTTTCTTCAGAAACCAGTTTTTTGATTTTGGCACGAATGGCAGTAGAAGAAGCCTCACCGCCAGAGGTTGTGCCCACATGACTCGAGAAGAAATATTTCAACTCGAACAACCCACGTGGAGTCAGCATATATTTATTGGTGGTCACACGAGAAACAGTAGATTCGTGCAATTCAACTTCTTCAGCAATATCTCTCAAAACCAAAGGCTTCATGCCTTCAGCTCCAATTTCCAAGAACATTTTCTGATGTTCTACAATACAGGTAGCTACTTTTAATAGGGTTTTATGTCGCTCATCGATACTCTTAATAAAGTTTTTTGCTTCTAGCATCTGGTTACGCAGATACTGATTATCATCACTTTGATCCGCACGACGAATCATCTTGGCATAGAAAGAATTGACACGTAATTTTGGCAGCACATCCTGATTTAAATTAACTTGCCAAGAGTTATTTTTTTTCATCACAACAACATCCGGTACCTGATAATCTGATTCTTTGTTTTCAAATTCCAGACCTGGATGAGGTTTCAGGGTTTTCATTAAATCTACCGCACAGCGCAACTGCTCTGGATTCAAACCAGTCTGCTTGATCAGTTTGGGCAACTCGTTGTTAATCAGCAATTCATAATGTTGCAGAAGCTTAATCGCATCATTTCGGCAAGGTGTTGATACTGGCAGGCTATCAAGCTGGATAAGCAGACATTCTGCCAGGTTCCTAGAACCCACCCCCACTGGATCTAAACGCTGAATATGCTTCAGTACTACCGCTACTTCATCATCTTCAATTTCTTCATCAGAGTCCATAGTAGAGAGCAGATGCTGTGCCGAGGCCGTAATTTCGCTCAGATCCGCATCTAAAAAGCCTTTATCATCCAAAGAGTCTACAATGCAATAAGCGATTAATTGATCAATCTTTGAAAAGTTCAACAGATTAATTTGCTCAAGCATATATTCCTTAAGAGTCTGATGCCCTTGACGATTATCTTCACGCTCTTCAAATTCGGCCGCACCTAAGGTGGTAGGCTGATGAGTATAAACATCATCCCAATCTGTATCTACCGGCAGGTCATCAGGAAGATGGTCAGCATTGAGCTCACTGGTCAGGTCTTTGTGTTCATTATTTGATTCAATGGTAGATAAGCTTTCAATGGTAATCTGTTCTTCAACTTTTTCTAATAGAGGATTACTATCAAGTTGTAATTGAACTTCTTGTTCCAATTCTAGACTTGAAAGTTGTAATAGCCGGATTGCTTGCTGTAATTGTGGAGTTAATGACAGCGAGTTCGCAATTTTTAAGCCCACTGATAGTCTCATTCTTACCCCCTTAATAGAAAATCTCGTTTTATAAGCAATTTTTATGCCGTTTTATTTTTTATAGCATAGTTTTACCAAAAAACCTACAAATGGGATTTTAAATTTCTCGACTTTCCAGACTAATAATTTTTAACCAATTAATTTTAAACATAAAAAAACACCCCCTGTCTTTAGACAGGGGGTGTTTCGAATAATGAGCTGGCGATGACTTACTCTCACATGGGTAACCCCACACTACCATCAGCGCAAAGAGGTTTCACTTCTGAGTTCGGGAAGGG
>NZ_JAGFXZ010000010.1 GCF_019038395.1 Acinetobacter sp. BY419 | reverse complement strand
GGCAATAAAGCTGTTGAAAAAGGCGTGATAAGTGTGACGGGTGTGGATGAAACAGGTCAAAAACTTTTCCGTAATGCCGATGGTAAAGGAGCGAATGCTTGTGGAGATTCTGCTCGCTGGTGCTTGGTTGCGGATTTCAGATTTGGCCTGCTTTATAGCAATAAAGTCCATGGTTTGGTCTATTTTTCAGGTACTTCGGCTGCTGCACCTCAAGTGACTACGACTGCTGCCTTGGTATGGTCTAAGTATCCCTGGTTGACAGCTGATCAAGTACGTCAAACCTTGCTGACTACTGCCCAGTATCTAGACGATGGTTCAGGCACAAACAAGCTGTATAATAGTACCTTTGGATGGGGGTATTTAGATCTTGAAGGCGCCCTGAAAGGTGTCAAATTATTCAGCAAAGAGTTTGGTGATGCTTTTGATGCCAATGTTATGGGTATGAGTGTTTTCTCGAATAATATTGGGGGTGATGCGGGGCTGATCAAAAATGGTAACGGTACTTTAGTTCTGTCAGGGAAAAATACCTACACAGGCTCCACCAGTGTGAATAAGGGCAAACTGCGTATCACTGGCTCAATTACAAGTCCTGTAGCGGTGATTAAGAGTGGTGTGCTTTCAGGTAATGGCTCTGTGGGTGCTGTGACCAATAGTGGTCGTGTTTCTACTGCTGATGGTCGTCTGACCGTAAACGGTAATTATACCCAAGATGAATCAGGTACATTGCACTACGATTTGCATCATTACCTGACCATTAAAGGCAATGCTGCACTTGCAGGTTCGCTTGAAGTGTCTGCTGCAAACCGTGAAATCCTGACCAAAGGCGAGCATACGGTTTTGACCGCCAATAAGGTGACAGGGGAGTTTACTCAGTACAAGTCAATTTCTCCATTCTTGACGGTAAAAGGCTTGGAGCATCAATCCAACAAGGTCACTGTCAATGTGGATTATGCGAATACTGTAGCTGCGGGTACGGTATCAAGCGGTATCTCTGAGGTTTCCGGTGAGCTTCTGAACGAATTGATGAATAAGGCGAATACCCAAGCCTTAAATGGTGAGGTAACTGATCTGACCAAGTATGTCGGCACAATCCAGTCTGTTGCGACCAGAGAAGCAGCGCAAGCCATTCTGAACTCTAATTCAGGGGCGATTTTTGTTGAAACTCCATCGGTGTTGCTGCGTAATGATTCTCTGGTGAATGCTCAAATTGCACAGCGTTCTTACCAGTTGTTGTCTAATAGTCAGGGTGGGCTTTGGTTGAATGGTTCTTACCTGAGCAATAAAAATTCTGCGAGTGGATGGGATGATGTTGAATCTAAGGTTAGCACTGTTTCTGTGGGTGCTGATGCAATGGTTTCAGATCGCTTGGCGATGGGGGCTTATGTTAGTCAGTATCAGGATAAATCAGACTTTGATAATACCAATGCGACTGCTGAAACTGATGTGACCAACTTGGGTGCTTACCTGAAATGGCAAGCAACTGACAGTATATATCTGGCGGGAAATATGCAGTTTGGCATGGGTGATGTAGAGTTTAAACGCTTCATTACCGATGGTGAAATCACTGAGGAATCACGTTCAAAAGCAGATTTAACCAAATACGGTGTATATGGTGAGATCGGTTATGATTACCTTGCTGATAAGCTGAATGTTAGCCCTTACCTTGCGCTTAGTTACAACACTGTTGACCTCGATGGGGTAACAGAAGCAAATGCAATGGGTGTATCAGTCAGTGATGTTGCTGTAGCTGAAACCAAAGCTCATGTAGGGGTTCGCTTGGATTACAAGTTAACGCCAAGTGTGGTTTTAACTGGCTATGGTGAATATGCAAATGCTTTCAACCGTGATTATGACAAAGTGGCGCTTTTAATGAATGTGGATCGTGCGACCAGTGTTGATTTTACACCTCCAAGTTTTGAAAAAAATTACTTCCTGTACGGTGTGGGCTTTAACTATCAAGGTGGTCAAAACTGGAATATCTTTGGTGATGCCAATGGTAATGCGCTTGATTCAGGTGACTACCAGTTACAACTTGGCTTGAAGTACAGCTTTTAAATCATATGGATAAAAAAGATCCTATTCAGGAATCTTTGATTCCTTAAGGATTAATAACGATAAAGGTTTTATTATTATGCAGCTTCTGCTAAGGCGGATTTTAAACACTTTTGTGAATCGTTTTCTATGTAGCGTTGATACGATCAATCAGTTCATTCCTATTCATAACTCCCCTAAAAATCGCCCTCAACTCAAAAGTGAACGTCTTATACTAAGCTGTTTTCATGCATCTGATGCAGTAGAAGCCTGAAGCCTATGCTGCGATTACACCAAGCCTGACGCATTTTATGGCATGGGATATGCCAGAATCTGAACAAGCGTTTGCAGCGGTATGGCAAAACTGGCTAGAGAACATGGCAGCTCATGAAGAGTATGTTTTTGTGATACGGCATGCGGAAAGCCTGGAATTTATGGGGCTTTGTGGTTTGCATCGTTTAAAGGATGAAGTACCCCTGCTTGGGATTTGGATCAAGGAAAATCAGCATGGTCATAAATATGGTTATGAAGCGGTTGATGCTCTGGTTCGTTATGCCTTGGAGGACTTAAACCTTCAGCGAGTGATTTATCTTGTAGCCGAAGAAAATTGGGCGAGTCGAAAAGTCATTGAACGTTTGGGTGGGAAGGTTGTTGATGTAGTGCAACAACCTAAATATCGAGCGGTGATTTATGACTTAACTGCAAAACTGGTGTGAGAAGCATAAAAAACCCATCATCTGATGGGTTTTATTATTTAGCCAAGCGCTAAGTAGCGGGTCATTGAAATCCGCAATTGCTTTAAGTAGCCGGTAAAGAAATGGTTGGCACCCGGCAATACCGTCACTAAATGCCGCTGTGGTTTCGCCCATTCAATCATATCGGATAACAGGGTCACTTCATCGGCTTCACCATGAATGAAGAGAATATCACCTTTAATTGGTGGCGTAACATAATGGCGTATACCAGCAACTGTTGCAGTCGGCAGACCACATAAAATGGTCTGCTTTGGTTGCAGTTCTACAGGTAAGGCTGCATAGCTCTTTGCCATGACATGCGCACCAAAACTAAAACCGCCTGCATAAAAAGGCAGGGTAATATGCTGGTTGCGGGCGAACCGAATGACTTCTAATACATCATCAGTCTCGCCAAAGCCCTCGTCGTGTATACCTTCACTTTGACCAGAACCACGGAAACTTGGACGATACACAATACAACCACGTTCCAGGTACATTTGTGCCAGTAAAACTGGAACCTTGTGTTGTGGTGTGCCGCCTTGCAATGGATGGGGGTGACAAACTACCGCGAATCCTTTCACTTCACCCTGAGGATAATCCACAAAAACTTCAATCTGACCTGCAGGTCCTTGAAGAAAAATTTGCTCGGACATATAAAAACCGATGATTAACAGGAGAGTCGCGCATTTTAACGATTACGGTGAATAAAAACATGAATTGGAATTAAAATAAGCAGACTGATATAGTTTGATTAATCATTTTTTGACCAGGTTGCCATGCTCGCTTTAATTTCTCCAGCCAAAACTCTCGATTACGATAGCCCATTACCGACCGACCAATTTACTCAAGCGAGATTATTACAACATTCGCAGGACTTGATTAAAGTTTGTCGCACACTTTCTGCAACAGAAATTTCCAGCTTAATGAGTGTGAGTGAAAAAATTGCCAGTTTAAATACCGCACGGTTTAAGGACTGGCAGCCAGATTTTAATTTAGCCAATGCCCGTCAGGCGATTTTTGCATTTAAAGGTGATGTTTATACAGGTCTGGATGCCTACAATTTGAAGCATGAAGATTTGCACTATGCCCAAGATCGCTTACGCATGCTCTCTGGTTTATATGGGCTTTTACGCCCCCTGGATCTGATGATGCCGTATCGTCTGGAAATGGGAACCAAATTGGCCAATTCGCGCGGGCATAACTTGTATGAGTTCTGGGGCCATCACATCACTAATCTGATTAATCAGGATCTAGCAGCAGCAAATTCTGAAATCCTGGTGAATATTGCCTCTGATGAATATTATAAATCAGTCAACGAGCGCAAAATTCAGGCAGAGATTATCAAACCGGTATTTCTGGATCAGAAAAATGGTAAATATAAAGTGATTAGTTTCTATGCCAAAAAAGCTCGGGGGCTTATGGCACGTTTTATGATTGAAAATAAAATTGATCGTGTGGAAGAGCTAAAAGCTTTTAATATCGATGGTTATTATTTCGATGCAGACAGTTCACTCAAGGGGGAACTGGTGTTTAAGCGCGATGAACGACTGGGTGCATAAATAAGGGAATTCCTCGTATCCGGCATGAGGAATATGTATGCCGGATATGGGGGTGTATTATCAGGAGCGTATTTGAACCATTTTTAATGATTTGGCTCGGTGATATGAAGGGGGAATAGATGAGCTACTTTATGACAATACCAAATCTAACATTCTTGAACATCAAACAGCGGTTCAAGGTGAATTAAAACAAAAAATATTGTGTGACACATTGGAATAACTCTTAAAATATCATTAATTTAAATTGTTTTTCCTGAGCATTCATAATGAGTTCTTTAGGGGGAAATTAGATCAATAGACTCAAAATATTTTTCATTAAATGCATGAGATTTCCTTTATTGTCATATGCTTATTTTAATTGTATTTCTCTTAATTAAATTAAAAAATATATTAAATACAATTATTTGTTAATATTGTGGAAAGGTTTTAATCAAAAAATGGTTTTGAAAAAAAGAATTACAAATTAATTAAGTAATACTAAATAAAAAAACATAGAACTAATAGGTATGGGGTTGAAAAGTGCCTTTTATCGGGTTAAATGTAAAATATTCCACAAGTTTGTTAGGTTTTTTGTTAGCATAACTGCATAGTGTTACAAAGCAGCATAATAAAAATGAGAATATATGCTATCCCTGTCTTTGCATTAATAATTAGTTTATTGGGATTTTGCGTCCATAAACAGTCAGAAATCAGAAAATATGAAAAGATTCGTCATGTCTTAAATGAGAAACGTGATTCAAGCAAATTGCTAGAGTCTAATCGACATCGACATTAATTATGCTCAACCCGCTTTTTTCCCAAGATATGAATAAATCGATAAAATTAAATTAATAATAAATATAATAAATTTTTTAAGTATGCGTTTTAAATATATTAATTTCCAATAAAGTGTGAAATCTGAGAAGCAATAGGAAATCAATGTGTTATAATTTGCCCACGATCAAGATGAAGCAGATTTCATCTTGTTAAGCATTTGATTTAAATCACAAAATAAAGCTGCATAACTTTTATGCAGCTTTTTTGTTTAGATTTTTTGGGTTTTTATAGCATAGCCTTGGGGCTGTAAGCTGTTCCAACATTTTAACCCGTCAAATGGCTATGCTGGCATATTCGTTGCTAACACATCCTTAAAATTGATGAATTTTTTTATAAAATTTCATTTATTTGAGGGCATGCTTAAAGCATAAAGTTTACTCAATAGGGGCTAGGTCATGACGACTCCTAATCCATCTTCAGAAAGTATGCTCGAACGTCTGTTTAAACTGAGTGAAAATAAAACCAGTTTCCGTACAGAAGTTCTTGCCGGTGTGACCACATTCTTAACGATGTGTTACATCATTATTGTCAATCCAATGATTTTGTCCGAAACGGGGATGGATCATGGGGCTGTCTTTGTAGCAACCTGTCTTGCAGCCGCGATTGGCTGTTTAGTCATGGGTCTGATTGCGAATTATCCAATTGCACTTGCACCTGGTATGGGCTTAAACGCTTTCTTTACCTATTCCGTATGTTTGGGAATGGGGGTGCCCTGGCAAACCGCATTAGGCGCAGTCTTTGTGTCAGGTCTGGTCTTTATTGCTATCAGTATGTTCAAAATACGTGAGGCTATTGTTAATGCCATTCCGATGTCGCTCAAACTTGCGATTGGGGGCGGTATTGGTTTATTCCTGGCACTGGTTGCGTTAAAAAATGCCGGTATTATTGTAGACAATCAAGCCACTTTAGTCGGTTTGGGTGATCTGAAACAACCTTCAGTATTACTGGCACTTTTAGGCTTTTTACTTGTGGTGGTATTGCACCAGTTTAAAGTCCGCGGTGCAATTATCATTAGTATTCTGGTGGTAACTGCCATTGCAACTGCGCTAGGTTATAACGAATTCCAGGGTGTAGTCGGCGCAATTCCATCACTTGCTCCAACATTCATGCAAATGAACTTTGAAGGCTTGTTTACTGCCAGCCTGATCGGGGTGATTTTTGTCTTCTTCCTGGTCGATCTGTTTGATTCGACTGGTACGCTAGTGGGTGTTTCACACCGGGCCGGTCTGTTAAAAGATGGCAAATTACCGCGTTTGAAGAAAGCACTATTTGCGGATTCTTCTGCAATTGTTGCAGGTGCTGCGCTAGGTACCTCTTCAACTACACCATATATCGAATCTTCTGCTGGCGTGGCAGCAGGTGGACGTACTGGTTTAACTGCAGTTGTGGTTGGATTGTTGTTTATTGCCTGTTTGTTCCTGGCGCCATTGGCACAGTCTGTACCAAGTTTTGCGACTGCACCAGCATTGTTGTTTGTCGGTGTATTAATGATTCAGGGTATTATTCACATTGACTGGGAAGATATTACTGAAGCTGTACCGGCATTTTTAACCATCGTATTTATGCCATTTACCTATTCGATTGCAGATGGTATTGCGATGGGCTTTATTAGCTATGCATTGATCAAATTGCTGACCGGTAAGGCAGCAACTGTACCGTATATGGTTTGGATTATTGCAGTGCTTTGGGCGCTTAAATTCGCATTATTTGGCGGCTAATTTTTCTAGATTTGGAAAGGGTGTAAACTCAGTTTGCGCCCTTTTTTTATTATTTAAGGGTTTCACGAGGAGAAGCGATGAACCGTCTTGAGTTGATTCGAGCTTTACCAAAAGCCGAACTTCATGTTCATATTGAAGGCACCTTTGAGCCTGAGTTAATGTTTGCAATCGCTCAGCGTAATCAGATTGCCATCCCGTATAAATCTGTTGAGGAAGTTAAACAGGCTTATAATTTCCATAATCTTCAGTCCTTCCTTGATATCTATTATGCTGGGGCGAATGTACTGCTCCATGAGCAGGATTTCTATGACCTGGCTTGGGCTTATTTTGAAAAATGTGCCGAAGATAATGTGGTGCATACTGAAATGTTCTTCGATCCGCAAACCCATACCGATCGTGGTGTTGCTTTTGAAACCGTGATCAATGGCCTGCAAAAAGCCTGTGATGATGCCAAAACTAAACTGGGTATCAGTTCACATCTGATTATGTGTTTCTTGCGTCATTTAAGTGAAGAAGCTGCTTTTACTACATTGGAGCAAGCCTTGCCTTATAAGGACCAGATCATTGCAGTAGGTCTGGATTCAAGTGAATTAGGGCATCCCCCGTCAAAGTTCGAGCGTATCTTTGCTAAAGCGCGTGAAGCTGATTTTCTGGTGGTGGCACATGCAGGTGAAGAAGGCCCGGCAGAATATGTCTGGGAAGCTTTGGATTTGCTGAAAGTGAATCGTATTGATCATGGGGTTCGCTCGGAAGAAGATCCGGAGTTAATGCAGCGCCTGATCGCAGAAAAGATGCCACTCACCGTTTGTCCATTATCAAACCTGAAGCTCTGCGTCGTGGATGATATGCAGCAGCATAATATCCATCGCCTATTGCAGCAAGGCGTACATGTCACGGTTAATTCAGATGATCCATCTTATTTTGGTGGTTATATGAATGACAATTTTATTGCCATTGCTGAAGCACTAGATTTAAGCAATGAGGACTTGAAGCAGCTGGCAATCAACTCATTTGAAGCCTCTTTTATTACAGATGCTGAAAAAGAGCAATGGATTAACCAGATCCGTGCCTTGGTTTAAGTTTTTTAAATAGAAGGCAGGGTTCGCTCTGCCTTTGTTTTATATAGGTTGATATGAAATTGAAAAGTATAATCCTGCTCACCATGACCGCGTTGATATCTGCCTGCACAAGTGCGGATATGACTTTGACACAGCGCACCTTAAAACCCGTAATTGAATATCAATGTGGAAAAGAGCTGAAAGCGTCTAAATTTTGGACAGCTTCAACCTATTTTATGCAGGATAAAAATAAAGCTGAACTTGAACAGAATGTGTGTTCATGTGTAGGTGAACATGCATTAAAAGATATCCCAGCCAGTACTTTGCTTAAAGCAACCCTCGATGAAGAAGTAAAGTCAAAACTGACTCAGCAAGCAATTACAAACAGTCTGAAAGGCTGCATGACCGAGTTTTTAAAATAAAATCAGCTTTTGAATAAAAGCTGATGGAGTGTGGGTTTACAGATTATTTTTTGGAAGGTCGGGATTGTCGAATCATGTTAGTTAATACGTGATCTTTATCGATAAAATGATGTTTCAGTGCTGGCACGTCAAATAATACCGCACCGGTGCTGAATAACTCAGACTCCAGCGCTATATAAACACCCGGTGACAGGTAGGGCAATCAGCATGAAATACAGGGCTAAATGACCGGCATGTGCCAGAGTCTTCATCCGAGGTGACATGCTGTCAGGTAGTGGTGGTGCAGGGTGTGTAGCGCCAGAAGATTCGCACAACAAACAGAAAAATAATGGTGATGGCGATATTTTTATGCAGGGTAATGACATCACCTTTAAAGCTGCCATCGACGCCATAACTTAAAAAATTCCCACTATAAAAACCAATCAGCCAGGCCGCAATAAAGATAATCGCCATGCTCCAGTGCAGCCATTGGCCGTGCGTGTGTAATATTGTGCTTTTTCCATATAATTTTCTAGTGCTCTCAAGAATGGCTGAACCCTTAGCAAAGGGTGAATCAGCTCGGCAACTCCGAATCTACAACGCTATGGTGGCTTCCATGCAACATCCGCTGGATTGGCTGGGTGCAGATTTAAACATTCTGAATGATTTTTAGATTTCCTATTCAGGTGAATTTCGGCACAATAGCGACACGCTTCATATATGAATAAACAAGGAACAAATCTGTGAAAAAATTATTGGCTGCACTGGCTCCGCTTACTCTGGTTTTATCGGCTTGTGCAATAACAGGTAGCCCTGAAACACAAACAGCGACTCAGCAACTGGGTGGGGCTGCGCTTAAAATCGCGATCAATGCAAAATGTACGACTGAACTGAATAATATTCCAGCCTGGCAAACAGCAACACGTTTAATGACTACCACGCAAAAACAGAATATCCAGTCTGAAATTTGTGGCTGTGTCAGCGAAAAAGCGCCACAAAGCGTAACAGCGGTAGATTTGGCGACTGCAGCAATTGACCCGGCAGCACGTGCTACGATTGTTGGAAATGTGGTTGCAAAAACCATTAACGCTTGTGTGGCTGAAGCTGTAAGCTAAGCCAAGATTAAATTGAAATAGGCTGACCGGTTCAGCCTATTTTTTATGGAAAAAAAGACATGAAAATTGCGGGTGTAGATGAAGCAGGGCGGGGGCCATTAGTCGGTTCAGTCGTCGCTGCAGCAGTTATTTTAGATCCGAATAACCCGATTGTGGGTTTAAATGATTCTAAAAAACTCACTGAAAAGAAGCGTGAAAAACTTTTTATCGAGATTCAGGAAAAAGCACTGGCATGGGCCATTGCTGAAGCCTCTGCGGCAGAGATTGATGAACATAATATTTTACAGGCCTCTTTACTGGCTATGCGCCGCGCAGTAGAAGCCTTGCCGATTCAACCTGAGCATGTGCTGGTGGATGGCAATAAAGTCCCTCAAGGCCTGATGATGAGTTGTGATGCCATCATTGGCGGTGATGCGCTGCATGCTGAAATTTCAGCAGCCAGTATTCTGGCCAAGGTGACCCGAGATCATCAGATGATTGAGATGGATCGGGAGTATCCGCAATTTGGTTTCGCCAAGCACAAAGGCTATCCGACTAAGGCGCATTTTGAAGCAATTGCCTTACATGGCATAATTGATGAACATCGTCGCAGTTTTGGACCAGTGAAAAAAGTAGTGGCAGCACTACTCGAACAGCAGGCTAGAGAACAGTAGGTTTTGGGTGTTCTCAGTACTTTATCTGGTATTAGATCAAATCTCAGATAAATTTAAAGCGGCTTATAAGCCGCTTTATCATTTTTACACAATTAACGGTTAAAGTTATTTTGTGTTTGATTATCCTCTTCATACGAAGGTTGGAAATCTTGATCGATCTGCTGAAGATGTTCATGCATTGCACGTTCATGCTGGATACGCTGGTAAATTTCTTCACGGTGCACAGAGACTTCTTTCGGAGCATTGACCCCAATACGAACCTGGTTACCTTTTACACCAAGTACAGTCACGCTGACTTGGTCTCCGATCATTAAAGTTTCCCCGACGCGTCGAGTCAAAATCAGCATGTTTCTCTCCTTGCAAAATGCAAAACCTGCAATTTATTGAATGTAAAACAAAAAGCACAACCAAAAATTAAAAAATAAAATCTGGATAGAAATTCTGTCTTCGAGGTGAAAGATTTTACTCTATCTCAGTTTTTTAAAAATCCTCAGGGTTAATATAACAGAGCCACTATAAAAAAAACTATAGTGGCTCTGAATTTTTGTAGAGATTTATAAAATACTGTCAAACAATGACAATATTTCGTATTTGCTGTTAAGCGCGTACGCTAGATTCACCTTGTTCGCGGTCTAAACCAAATGCGGTATGTAGTGAACGAACAGCAAGTTCCAGATAATTCTCTTCAATAATTACTGAAATTTTGATTTCAGAGGTTGAGATCATCAGGATATTAATTCCTTCGTCTGCGAGGGCGGTGAACATTTTGCTCGCCACACCTGCATGTGAACGCATGCCCACGCCCACGATCGATACTTTGACGATATCGTCACGGGTTGCAACTTCACGTGCGCCTATTGCAGTTGCAGTCGCTTCTAAAATGGCTTTTGCTTTAGCCAGTTCGCTACGATTTACAGTAAACGTGAAGTCGGTCGTACCGTCTTCTTCTACGTTTTGGATAATCATATCGACTTCGATATTGGCTGCACCGATTGGGGCCAAGATTTTAGACGCAATGCCTGGTTCATCAGGAACACCTAAAATCGTTAATTTTGCTTCGTCACGATTAAACGCGATACCAGAGATAATTGGGTTTTCCATATTGTCTTCCAATTCAGTCGTAATGAGTGTTCCGACGTTATTTTTAAAATCTTCGTCAAATGCGCCATCATCATCGTTATCGAAGCTTGATAATACGCGTAAAGGTACCTGGTATTTACCGGCAAATTCCACAGCACGAATCTGTAGAACTTTAGAACCTAAAGAGGCCATTTCCAGCATTTCTTCAAAAGAAATACGATCAATTTTTTTGGCTTTAGGAGTCACACGCGGGTCAGTGGTATAGACACCGTCGACATCGGTATAAATCTGGCATTCGTCTGCTTTTAAGGCTGCCGCAAGTGCCACACCTGAAGTATCAGAACCACCACGGCCTAAAGTCGTCGTATTGCCTTCAGCATCAAAGCCTTGGAAGCCTGCAACCACAATGACACGACCTGCGTCTAGGTTTGCAGTCAAGACATCAGTATCAATCGATTCAATACGGGCTTTGGTGAATGCGCTGTCGGTTTTAATCCCAACCTGGCGACCGGTCAGGGATTTAGCTTCAACGCCCACGGAATTGAGCGCCATCGCTAACATGGAAATCGTTACCTGTTCACCGGTAGAGACCATTTGGTCAAGTTCACGTGGGTCAGGGGTTTCGGTAATGGCTTTTGCGAGAGCGAGCAAACGATTGGTTTCACCACTCATTGCTGAGACCACGACCACCACCTTGTGGCCGTTGTCATGCCAGCGCTTCACACGACGAGCAACATTTAAAATGCGCTCGGGGGTACCCATAGAAGTACCGCCATATTTTTGAACGATCAATGCCATAGTTGTTCCATATAAGCCATGACCCTGATGTACCTATCAGGGTCAGTTACACAAAATTGAAGTTTATTTTGCTGCAAGCCAGGTAGTTAAATCTGCCATCACTGGAGCAAACTTCTCGTTAAGTGGCGCGCCACCTTGTGCCAAGTCAGGTTTACCACCACCTTTACCACCTAGCTCAGTCGCTAAATGCTTGATGATGTCACCTGCTTTAATAGAAGCAGTAAAGTCTTTTGCTACAGATGCGATCAAGCTCACCTTGTCACCCTCTACACCCGCAAGCACAATTACTGCATTTTCTAATTTTGATTTCACACCGTCATGCAGGTTGCGAAGTGATTTCGCGTCCATATTTTCGATAGTTGTAATCAAGGTTGCACGACCTGCAATGGTTTGAACTTGGCTTAGAAGTTCACCGGCTTGCAGGCTAGCAAGTTTTTGATTGAGTTGTTCAATTTGCTTTTGCAATTGATGTGCAGTATCAACGACAGCTTCAACTTTTTCCACTGTTTGATGATTCTGTGCTTTTAGTAAACCATTGATGTATTGAACATCACGATCAACTTTCTGTACCACTTCAACTGCTTTGGTACCGGTCACTGCTTCAATACGACGCACACCAGCAGCAACACCACCTTCAGAAGTGATTTTGAACAGCCCGATGTCACCGGTACGTTTTACGTGAATACCACCACAAAGCTCGATCGAGAAGTTTTTCTCATCGATCACAGAACCCATAGACAGTACACGTACTTCGTCACCGTATTTCTCGCCGAACAGCATCATCGCGCCTTTGGCTTTGGCAGATTCGATATCCAGAAGTTCAGTAGACACCGCAGTATTGGCAATCACTTCAGCATTGACCAAACGCTCAATTTCTTGCAGCTGTTCAAACGTTACAGGTTGGTCATTGGCAAAGTCAAAACGTAACACGTCAGATGCAACCAATGAGCCTTTTTGCTGGACATGTGAACCTAAAACTTGACGTAACGCAGCATGTAGCAGGTGAGTTGCAGAGTGGTTGCGCGCAGTTGCAGCACGAATCTCTGCTTTTACAATGGCTTCCACCTTTTGTGCAGCTTTCAGACTACCCATGGTCACGATACCCTGGTGTACAAATGCACCACCAGATTTTTTGGTATCTTGAACTTCGAAAATACCTGTATCATTTTTGAAGATACCTGTATCACCGATCTGACCACCGCTTTCGGCATAGAAAGGGGTCTGGTTGAGAACGATCAGTGCCTCATCACCTTCAACCACTTCATCAACTTGCTCGCCATCTTTATAGATCGCGATAATTTGACCTTCACCGACAGTTGCATCGTAACCTTCAAATCGCGTTTCGCCTTCAACTTTCACAACGCTGTTATAATCGATTGCGAATTTGCCTGCTTCACGAGCACGTTGACGCTGTGCAGCCATTTCCACTTCAAAGCCTGCTTCATCAATCGTTAAGCCACGTTCACGTGCGATATCTGCAGTCAAGTCAGTCGGGAAGCCATAAGTGTCATAAAGCTTGAATACCACTTCACCTGGAATCACAGAGCCTTTTAGCTGTGCCAATTCGCCTTCAAGCAATTTCAGACCTTGCTCAAGTGTTTTGGCAAATTGTTCTTCTTCTTTCAGAAGTTGTGCTTCGATACGTGCTTTATTTGCTTCAAGTTCTGGATATGCTTCGCCCATCACTTCAATCAAAGGCTGCAACATCTTATAGAAGAATGCACCAGTTGCACCCAGCTTGTTACCGTGACGAACTGCACGGCGGATAATGCGGCGCAATACATACCCACGACCTTCATTTGATGGATTGACACCATCAGCAATCAGGAAGCAGCACGAACGTGCATGGTCAGCCACCACTTTTAAAGAGGCAGGGAAGTCGAGCGGTTTGTTTTCTGCTTGCGCTTTTGCTTCAATTTCAGTGGTATCTAAACCGATGATTTCAGCTGCAGCTTTGAGTAAATGCTGGAATAGATCGATTTCGTAGTTTGAGTTTACGTGTTGTAAAACTGCAGAAATACGCTCCAGGCCCATGCCTGTATCAACAGACGGCGCTGGAAGCGGGTGTAGTACGCCATCTGCAGTACGGTTAAACTGCATGAAAACGTTGTTCCAGATTTCGATGAAACGGTCGCCATCTTCTTCAGGCGTGCCCGGCAGGCCGCCCCAGATATGCTCGCCATGGTCAAAGAAGATTTCAGAACATGGACCGCAAGGACCGGTATCACCCATCGCCCAGAAGTTATCTGATGCGTACTGACCACCTTTATTATCGCCAATGCGGATAATGCGGCTGGCATCCAGACCGATTTCTTTGTTCCAGATATCAAAGGCTTCATCGTCGGTGTGATAAACCGTTGCGTATAATTTGTCTTTTGGTAGTGCCAACCAGTCGTCGCCAGTCAGAAAATCCCAGGCAAATTTGATCGCATCACGTTTGAAGTAATCACCAAATGAGAAGTTACCCAGCATTTCAAAGAAGGTGTGGTGACGTGCGGTATAACCTACATTGTCCAAGTCGTTGTGCTTACCACCTGCGCGTACGCATTTTTGTGATGACACTGCACGGACATAATCGCGTTTTTCTAGACCTAAGAAGCAATCTTTAAACTGGTTCATACCCGCATTGGTGAACAGTAAAGTTGGATCGTTGGCGGGTACTAGTGAACTCGACGCGACACGTGTATGCCCTTGCGATTCAAAGTAACGCAAAAATGCTTCACGAATTTCAGCTGATGTCATAAAACGAGTACTCACAACCAAGTCACTCCATAATTTCCGATTTGGCTAAAGCACCACAGTCTGACAAGCACAAGAGAGCTCTGCTGCAATGCGGGGCTTAAAAATTTAAAACGCCAAATTATAACGGAAAAAGCAGTATGCACCAATCATTTTAAAACCAATTACTAAGGAATTGTTGCCTTGGGTTTTCTGATAAATTAATTAAATGAATCTTCTACAACAACAATTCGGATAGATCCCTCTGTTCAAAAAGAAGCGGAATTTAAAAAGATCTGAATAGGGGGCGATGTATCAGAAATAAAATAATCGAAAATCAGTATTTTTGCTGAAGTTTTTAATGTATAGCGCAAGAAATCCTTTAACATAGAAGAGTTTTAACACAGGCATATAAAAGGTTGAGTCATGCAACGAGTGGCAATCAATGGATTTGGACGTATTGGACGTAATGTATTGCGTGCATGGTTTGAAAATCCGAAAGATTTTAATTTTGAAATCGTTGCCATTAACGATATTGCCGATGTTGAAACCCTGATTCATCTGTTTAAATATGACTCGACCCATGGACGTTTTCCGGGACAGGTAGAGCTCAGTTATGATGCTAAACATGTTTATCTGCACATCAGCTATCAAGATGCTGCTTTAAAAGTTCAGGTTTTGTGTGAAGCTCAGCCTGTAAAGTTGCCTTGGCAAAACTTGGCAGTAGATGTGGTGCTGGAATGTACCGGGCTGTTCCGTTCCCGTGAAGCCGCGACCCAGCATATTGAAGCAGGGGCGAAACGTGTCATTATTGGTGCCGCACCTTTTGATACTGTAGATGCTGCAATTGTCTATGGTGTGAATCATCACGAAGTCAAAGCGACAGACCAGATTATTTCCAGTGTGTCCTGTACCACACAGGCCTTGGTGCCGCTGGTCAAAATTCTCGATGATGCTTTTGGCATCAGCAGTGCCTTAATGACTGAAATCCATGCTGTGACTGCAGATCAATCTGTACTGGATCAGGCACACCGTGATTTGCGCCGTGCGCGTGCAGCAGGACATAATATTATTCCCACCACATCAAGTGCGCTGGGTGCATTAAAGCGGGTCATGCCAAAAATGGAAGATCGCATTGATGGCTATTCAATTCGGGTGCCGACCATTAATGTAGCCGCAATTGACCTGACCTTTGTTTCCCAGTCACCGATTACCGATCACAAGCTCAATGAAGTGTTAATCAAGGCTGCGCGGCAGGATTTTGCAGAAATCATGTCGGTAACTGATGAACCGCTGGTGTCGAGTGATTTTAATCATTCACCCTATTCACTGATTGTTGATTTGACCCAAACCTTGGTGGTTGGACATCAGGCCAAAGTCTTTGCCTGGTATGACAATGAATGGGGCTATGCCAACCGCTTACTTGATTTATGTGAATCTTTTCATTAAGTTCGAATCATCGTGAGTTGAAAAGCACTGATATACAGTGCTTTTTAAAAAGTGAATATTTTTTATATCCTGTGTTTTAAGAGAATTTGCTCGTAATTGATCGAAAAGCAGCGTTTGATTCTGAATTATTTACATTATCCTGATTATTTTTCGTTAAGATAAAGACAATAAATTGAAATAAGAGCAAACACATGATGTTGGTTTGGGGATTTATTATACTGCTCACATTGGCAGTGATTTTTCTAATCTGGCTACAGTTTAATCAGAATGATGATTCAGGTGTCATGGAAGGCGTGCCGGTAGAAGAAAAAGTCGCGCATCTGGAAGAAAATTTAAAAAAGACCCTGGAAATCATGCAGGACTTAGCCAAAAAAATGCATGTCCAGCAGGAAATGCTGGATCAGACCACAGCAAAACTTCAGCAGGTCGAGTTGCAAAATACAGAGCTGGTCAGCTTGCTCACCAAGGTGGTCGATCCACAGAAATAACCCAAACCCCTTTAAAGACAAATTAAAGGGGTTTTTTAGTCCTTGCTATTAAAATACTCAGTACGATTGTTAAAACTTATTCATCTCAGAATGATGATTGCCAAGGTGAGAAAGTGACAAAATGATAGGCTTGCATCGCCGGGAATTTAAAGTCAGTTTCATGAGTAAAACCACGGACAGCTCAAGGAGAAACAAAACGCGCAACTATCTTGCTGAATCTTGAATATTTAAGCTGTCAATCACTGTTAATTTTCGCTATATAAAGTATAAAAACCGGCATTCTGAAATAACTGCTGAAAATTACGGCAGTCCAATCTTGTATCTGATGTAAATATTGTGATTGAAGGTGCTAAATTCATCTGATAAAGCGCTGATAGTTGAGGTAATTATGATTATTCTCATTCGGCAGAGAAAATTATAAAATTTGCGATGCACAGCTAAAACTATCGTGCTAGACTAGGAGAAATCGGGTGTGCTCCCGATTTTTTTATGCGGATTCGTTCCGCGCTGACAAGAATTTAGGTTTACAACATGCCCATTTCAGAGACATGGTTATTACCTGATGGTGTAGCTGATGTATTACCAGAACAAGCGCAAGTCATTGAAAGTTTGCGCCGTAAATCACTGGATTTCCTTGCATCTCGAGGTTATCAGTTGGTGTACACGCCATTCATTGAATACATCGAATCTCTATCTTCTCTCTCAGAATCGAATCAAGATTTAGACTTAGCCACTTTTAAGGTGATCGATCAGCTTTCCGGTCGTTTACTTGGTGTGCGTGCCGATATGACACCACAAGTGGCTCGTATTGATGCGCATGTACATCCAGTGGAAGGCGTAGCGCGTTACTGCTATGCAGGAACCGTTCTGCATACCAAACCACGCGGCTTTAATACCTCGCGTGCACCATTGCAGTTAGGTGCCGAACTGTTTGGTTCAGACAGCATCGATGCCGATGTGGAAATGGTCGATTTAATGATCAGTCTGATTCAGGAAACAGGTCTGGCAGACGGAATTCATCTGGACTTAGGTCATGTGGGATTATTCCGCAGTCTGGTGGCTCAGGCAGGCTTGAATAAAGTTGCTGAACGTCAGTTGTCTGATTTATACCAGCGTAAGGCTTTGCCAGAGTTAGAAGAATTCACGGCAGAACTGCAACTTGGTCAGGACTTTTATGCACTCGGACGCTATGCCAGTGATCTGGATGCATTACAGGCGAATTTAAGTGCTGAAGTGTTGGCGAATCCAGCCTTCAAGCAAGCTTTTGATGCACTACAAATCACCAAGGATGAGGTTCAGACCCGTTGGCCAAACTTGAGTATTGGTATTGATGTGGTTGAACTACGTTCGTACCATTATCATACTGGCCTGATGTACGCGGTATATGCACCGAACAGGGCAGCTGCCTTGGCACAAGGCGGCCGTTATGATGGTATTGGTGAACATTTCGGTCGTGCACGTCCTGCAACAGGTTTTTCTTGTGACTTATATGCTTTAAGCGCAGGTCAGTTTGATGCTGTACAAGTCGTTGTGGCGCCTAAAGGTTCCGATGCAGAGCTTCTGAATGCGATTCAGAACATTCGTACACAAGGCTTAAGCGTAATTCAGTTATTGGGTAATGATGATTTAAGCTCAATTCCATATGCGACGCACCAGCTGGTGAACGTAAATGGCGAGTGGACAGTCAAAACGATTTAATTGCTTGGCTCAGTGTTCATGTCGCTGAGCGGGGCTTTCAACTTTAACAGCATGATGTAATGAGGCTATTATGGGCAAGAATGTTGTGGTACTTGGTACCCAATGGGGCGACGAAGGTAAAGGTAAAATCGTCGACCTGCTCACAGATCAAGCGGCAGCGGTAGTTCGTTATCAAGGCGGACATAACGCAGGTCACACTCTCGTGGTTGGTGGTAAGAAAACTGTCTTACACCTCATTCCATCTGGTATTTTACGTGAAAACGTACTGTGCTTAATTGGTAACGGTGTTGTTCTTTCTCCTGAAGCGCTCATCAAAGAGATGGACATTCTTGAAAAAGAAGGCGTTCCGGTTAAAGAGCGTTTACGCATTTCTCCAAACTGTCCACTGATTCTTCCAAATCACATCGCACTTGACCAAGCACGTGAGAAAAAACGTGGTAATGCGAAGATTGGTACAACAGGCCGTGGTATCGGTCCTGCGTACGAAGACAAAGTGGCGCGTCGTGCAATCCGTGTTGCTGACCTGGTACGTGGTGGTGAACATCTGAAAGCTCAAATTGAAGAGCTGCTTGAATACCATAACTTCCAATTGACTCAATTCTACGGTGTAGAAGCAGTTCAATTAGAAGACGTACTTGCACTGTGCGACGAATGGCGCAAAGTGGTTGCTCCACTGGTGATTGACGTTACCGGTGAATTGCATAAATACCGTAAAAACGGTGACAACATCATGTTTGAAGGCGCACAAGGTTCACTGCTTGACGTCGATCACGGTACATATCCGTATGTGACCTCTTCAAACACCACTGCTGGTGGCGTAAGCTCAGGTTCAGGTTTGGGTCCTTTGCACCTTGACTATGTACTGGGTATTACGAAAGCCTATACCACACGTGTAGGTGCAGGTCCATTCCCAACTGAATTAGTTTACGATGCTGCGAACGATGTTGGCGATGCAATCGGTAAACACCTCGGTACGATTGGTAACGAATTTGGCGCCTCTACTGGCCGTCAACGCCGTTGTGGCTGGTTCGATGCTGAAATCCTGCGTCGTTCAGTAGATGTCAACTCACTTTCAGGGATTTGCCTGACTAAACTTGACGTTCTAGACGGTTTGGAAGAAGTAAAAATCTGTGTGGGTTATGAAGCTTCTGATTCTGGTTGTATCGGTTCTTCTGATGCGATTGCATTTGAATCTTTAAAGCCGATTTATGAAACCATGCCAGGCTGGTCTGAGTCAACTTTCGGTGCGAAATCACTGGATCAGTTGCCAGAAGCTGCACTAAACTATGTAAAACGTCTTGAGCAATTGATTGAATGTCCAATCGACATCATTTCAACTGGTCCAGACCGTGAAGAAACTATCGTTCTTCGCCACCCGTTTGATGCTTAATCTGTTTTAAGCTTCAATAAAAAACCCATCTCCGGATGGGTTTTTTTATATCCGGGCGTTAGCGCTGGGCGCAAGACTAAAGTTGCATCGGTACTGTGACAAGATGTGCTTTAACATAGCCACATATAAAGAAAGAAAAGAGCGAAAGGATGCAGAAAAATATATCGGCGACCATGTTTTATTCATTGTTATTCGCAATGGGGGGGGCACCCACCATTGCCATGATGATTATTCGTGCGCAAACTCAAAATCCTGAGATTATTTATAATGCGCTGGTCGGTTTGAGTGTCATTATCGCCTGTGTGCTGGTACCTGTCATTTTGTTGCAAAACGCCTATTTATTTTTTAAACGTAAAGATGAAATCCTGGAACAGAAAATAAAACCCTTAAGCCAGGTTTATCTGGGCTTGAATATTGTCTGCCTGATTTATTGGTTGGCGATACAGTACTTGGCTTAAAAATTACATAATTTATAAGAAGATGAAGCAATTAGGTGTTTAGGTGCCCTCATCTTTCACTTATAATTGTTACAATGTAAATTGACCTTGAGCCAAGGTGGAATTGATTATAATGAAGAATAAACTTTTATTGGGTATGGGTGTTGCTACGGCACTGACACTAGCCGGTTGTACTACCATTGCAGATATTGCAGGAGCCGATTCTGCAACCTTAAATGCAACAGCCGCACAAAGCTATAATGCCATGGTGGCAGATGCAAGAAACAAAGGTCAACTTGACACCAGTTCAGCCACCTATAAACGTATCAATAACGTATTTAATCGTTTGAAACCGGTTGCTGATCAATTGAACCAAACCGGTATACCATTCCAGTGGCAACTTGCAGTATTTAAATCTGATCAGGTCAATGCCTTTGTTGCCCCCGGCGGGAAAGTCGTATTCTATACTGGTATTGTGAATAAACTGAATCTGACCGATGCGGAAATCGCGGCCATTATGGGTCATGAAATGGTGCATGCATTAGAAGAGCATTCCAAGCAGAAAATTGGTGCTCAGGCCCTGACTGATTTGGCCTTGGGGATTGGCTTAAGCGCAGCAGGTGTGGGCCAGGGTGGTGCTGCGGCAGCCCAGCTGGGTAGTCAGATTGGTATTGGTTTGCCTTACTCACGCAACCTGGAAAGCCGGGCTGACCAAGGTGGCTTAATGTTGATGGCACGTGCAGGTTATAATCCGAATGCTGCAATTACCTTGTGGGAAAAAATGAATAAATTAGAAGGTGGCGGCGGAGTCGCTTTCCTGTCTACGCATCCCTCAAACAGTCAACGTATTGGACAGATGCGTCAACAGTTGCCAGCAGCCATGCAAATCTATAACCAACGTAAATAAGATGATCCGTTAAGAGGGATACTTATAGCGTAATCAAGCAGGGCAGTGGTCCTGCTTTTTATTGCCTATTTAAAAATCTGATATTTTAGGTTAATAAAAAAGGCAAAGTTTTCACTTTGCCTTTTATCACACTCGATCAGAAGATCTTAGTGCTGGTGACCACCTGCACCGTGTACATGACCGTGATCTAATTCTTCTTGAGAAGCTTCACGAACAGATACAATTTCAACTTCGAAAGTCAGGTCTTGGCCAGCAAGCGGGAAGTTAGCATCAACGACAACATTGTCGCCTTCAACTGCTTTAACAGTAACGATTTGCACGCCGTCATCAGTTTGAGCCTGGAATTGCATGCCTGCTTGAATGTTGTCTACGCCTTGGAACATTTGCGCAGGAACTTCTTGTACTAGGTCTGGGTTGTATTCGCCATAACCTTCAGCAGCAGGAACGTTTACAGTGAATTTTTCACCAACAGTTTTGCCTTCTAACGCGTTTTCTAAACCTGGGATGATGTTACCTGCACCGTGCAAATAGGCAAGTGGTTCACCTTGAGATTGGTCGAGAGTTTCACCCTCTGCGTTAGTCAATGTGTAGTGGAAAGAAACCACGAGGTTATTTGCAATAGCAGTCATGTTAATTGATCCATTCAATTTTTTAAGAGTACATCATAAAGTGAAATTGCATTTTTGTAGACTAAAATTAGCAAAAAAACGCAATTTGGCAATTTTATTGACGGTTTTTTCATTGATTGGGCCAAATTCTGGAATTTCAATGCAATTTCAGCTTTGGAGAGATTTTCCGTGTAACAAAATCTTTTGCGGTTAGAATCCCCGCATGCGCATAACCATGAATGGTCGCCTGATGAATTCGGTACAAGGACACATACATCGATTTGGCGACAAAGCCTTGCACATTTACCTGACCGAGTAATTCCCCGACGGCTTTATTCTGACTTAAGGAAATGAGTGAACCTTTGTCAGAAAATTTAAACATCGGCAAATAGTTTTCTTCATTGATACGTGCTTTTAAGGCATTGGCCAGAAAGTTGGCCTGTTGGCTGGCGACTTGTGCGCGTGGACCCAATACTGGTTCATCTGCAGCAGGTTGGCAGTGTGCACAGTCACCAAAAGCATAAATGTCTGGATCAGATTTGGTTTGCAGGGTGGAATAGACTTTCAAGCGGTGAATATTGTCCTTTTCCATATCTTGGAGTTGTACCAGGACGTCAGGCGCCTTGATGCCTGCGGCCCAGACTTTAATCTCGGCATCCAGACTTGAACCATCTGCAAAATAAATCTTGTCTTCATCGACCTTGGCCACCCGATGACTGGTCAAGACTTCAATGGCAAACTTTTCCATCTGTTGCATGGTGTGTTCAGCGACTCTAGGCGAGAGTGCCGTCAGAATGCGATCCGCCGCTTCAATTAAGGTGATTTTGACTTTCTTCGGGTCGACCTTGTTTAAACCATATTTAAAGAAATTCTGTTTGGCTTCTACCAGCTCCGCTGCCAGTTCTACCCCGGTTGCCCCGGCACCAATAATGGCAATATTCAGTTCACGATTCGAAGCTTCATGTTGTGCGTTCAGATAGAGGTGCAGCATATCCTGCTGAAAAACATCAGCCTGTTTACGGCTGTCGAGAAAATGACAGAACTGCCTTACCCCTTCGGTATTAAAGTCATTCGAGGTAGAACCCAAGGCCAGTACCAGTGTGTCATAGGAAATGTGCTGGTTTTTCTTGGATTGGGCTATTTTGGAGAAATATTCTGTTTCGATCACAATCTGTTTAGCTTCACGATCTAGCCTTGTGAATGTACCTAAGACAAATTCATAATGATGCGCGGCTGAATGAGAAAAATAATTGGTTTCTTCTTGATGTGGGTTTAAGGTGCCTGCGGCAACTTCATGCAGCAGCGGTTTCCAGATGTGTGTCAGTTTTTGATCGATCAGAATAATCTGGGCTTTACCGCTTTTACCCAAGCTATCACCCAACTGAGTCGCCAGTTCCAGACCACCGGCACCACCACCCACAATCACGATTTTATGTGCTGTCATATATGATTAACCTGTTTATTTTTTTAATAAAAATAAGAGAAATAGAAAGAAAATATACTATGGCATGGGCTAGATCGCGTCTTGATTAAAATTGTTATACACATTACAAAACGTAGCAATTCTGTGAGAGCAGGTAAGTTCCCCCGTTTTGAGGGGGTGACGCGGGGAGAGGTCAATCTGCCAGAAGATCAGCGAAAAGATCTTCTAGCTTAAAAGAGAGTTAACCTGATCGGTAGCGCTATTATCTATCCAAAGGATAAAGCTTTACGCTTGGTGTAGAGTCTGAAAAGAAACTGAATAAACCCTGCAGCCAGGTAAAGAACTTCTGAAACAGGTTGGCTTCTTCAATTTCGACATGATCTTCGATCAGAATGGTGCGAATCAACTGGTTATTCTGATAGACCTGAATGGTCGCCAAAGGCATGATAGTTGCCAAAGGTGCAATGAGTTCAGACGCCTTTACTTCAACACTGATACGGGTCTGGGTTTCCTGTAAGGGCTCGATACTTTTTAAAATACCATCACCTGTATTTAGCATAATACGTTGACTGGTCTGATCGAATTGATTCAGGTCGATGCTATAACCCTGATCATATAAAGAAGTAGTAATAATCTGCGGTTGCTTGGTTTGAACCTTAAACATTTTTAAGGTTGATTTAATTACAGGCAATTCAGCCAGAAGCTGTTTATCTTTGATCGCTACTTCATTGCGGGTATAGGTATAAGCCAGATTCATCAGCTTATGCGATATTTCAGCGCGCTTTGCGGCACTTTTAGTGCCCAGTACCACCACAATCAGACGGCGATTGGGCATTTCAAAATTTGCTGTTACCCGATTGGCTGTAAGGGCCAGATTATAGCCTGCCGCACGGGTGAAACCGGTTTTTAAACCATCTACTGTTGGATCGACCTTAAGCACGCGGTTGGTGGCACGATGGAAATGCTGGTTATAGCTAAAGCTGGGCTGTTTGGAATAATACAGATAGTCCGGGGTTTGATTCACGACTGCCATAGACAGTCTGGCCAAATCTGCGGCAGTCGAATAATGCTCAGGCATGGTAATACCGGCCGGATTCTGGAAATTGGTATGCTGCATGCCCAGTGCTTTGGCTTCCTGATTCATACGTTCAACAAATTGCGGAATCCCACCAGAAATTTTCTCAGCCAGCGTCACCGCAGCATCATTGGCAGACATGATAATTAAGCCTGCCAGAAGCTGATCGACTGAAATCAGGTCACCTTCTTTCAGGTACATTTGTGACTCATCCCACATCACAGTTTTCACCACAGAAGTCGCGGTTAAAACTTCATTTTTATTTAATTTCCCGGCCTCAATTTCCTTTAAGGCAATATAAGCCACCATCATTTTGGTTAGCGAGGCCGGAGCACGTTGCACGTCGGCATTGTGTTCTGCAATGATTTGACCAGACTGGGAATCCAGAATGGTCCAGGCTTCAGCTTCAACGCTTTCAGGCACGATATTGAGCAGGGCAGCATGGGAAAATGCAGAAATAAATAAACTGAATACCGTAATCAGTGAGATGATGTATTTCAATGGTGTTCCTTAATAACCGGGCAGGTGTTGAACGTTAAATTTTCACGCATGCTATGCCTTTTTTATACAGATAGCTAGTCGTAAATGTAGACAAATAAGACAGCTAAACCATACTGGCTTAAAAAATGCTAAGCTAAGCTATACCTTATTTATTTTTATTTTATATCGTCCATTATGATGCATTATCAAATCGAATTTGACGATTATCGTCAACATCTTATTCACGTGACTGTTCGTTTTCTGGCAGATCCGACGCAAGTCTTATCATTGCCGACCTGGATTCCGGGAAGCTATCTGATTCGAGAGTTTTCCAAGCACATTGAAGCGGTCAAAGCTTATGATGAAGATGGACGCCAACTACAAATCCAGAAATTTGAAAAGAACAAATGGCGTTTATTCAATACCGATCATGAGCTGATTACGGTTGAATATGATGTCTATGCTTATGACCTGTCCGTTCGTGGTGCATATGTGGATCAAAATCGTCTCTATGTGAACCCGGCCTGTGCATGTTTAGGCGTGGAAGGTCAGGAAGGCAAAGAGATTGAACTGGAAATCTTTTTGCCAGATGAATTAAAGCATTTTCAGCTGGCAACAGGCATGCAAGCCAAAAGTCTGGTCAAAGGCCGTTTCACTCTGAAAGCCAAAAACTATGCTGAACTGATTGATGCGCCGTTTGAGCTGGCAGAGCAAACCCGGTTCAGCTTTGAAGCGAATGGTATTCCGCATGAATTCGTGGTGTCAGGTAAACATGCCATGAATGCGGCACGTATGCAGCAGGATATTGAAAAAATCTGTAGCACAGAAATTTCCATGTTTGGTTCGGCGCCGTTTGCTGACTATACTTTTATGACCATGGCAACCGGCAATAGTTATGGCGGTCTGGAACATCCAAATTCTACCAGCCTGATTTCACCACGTGATGACTTACCTAAGGCCAATGAACCTGAAGAACCTTCAAAAGATTATCAGCGTTTCCTGGGCTTATGTAGCCATGAATACTTCCATTCCTGGTTGGTGAAATTCATTCGTCCTGAAAATTTTGTGAACTATGATTTGAACAGAGAAGGCTATACGTCTCTATTGTGGATCTTTGAAGGTTTCACTTCGTACTATGATGATTTGATTTTGCTACGCAGCGGCGTGATTAATCAGGAATCATATATTGCTTTATTAAAAGCACAAATTGATCGTTATTTACAAAATCCGGGGCGTGCGATTCAGTCAGTGTCTGAATCCAGTTTTGATGCCTGGGTGAAATTCTACCGTCAGGATGAGAACTCGAATAATGCCGGTACCAGCTATTACAATAAAGGCTGTTTGGTAGCGCTGTGCCTGGACTTGGGTCTGCGTTTACGTGGTTCAAGTCTGGATGCCTTGATGCGCCGTTTGTATGAAAATGCCCAAAATGGTGTTCAGGTACATGAACGTACGATCTTTGAATTATGCAAAGAACTGACCGGTGATGATTGGTCAGAACAGATTAATCACTTAATCAATACCACAGATGAATTGCCGCTCGATCAGTTATTGCCTGAGTTTGGTATCGGTTATAGCCTGAAAAATGACAAGTCTTTGCCATTTGGTTTAAAACTGGTAGATAAGCCGGAAGGCGTACTGGTTCAATCTGCGCGTCGTGATGCTGTGGCTGTGCAAGCTGGTCTTTCTGCCAATGACATGATTATTGCCATTGACGGTTTAAAAGCCACGACCAAGCTTCTCGAAAGCTATGCAAAACAAGACGGTAGTTTTACAGTGTACGCGTTCCGTCGAGATGAGCTGATGACCTTTGAAGTTCGGGCAGGCGGTACTGAACTGACAGAAGTTGAACTGAAAGTTGAAGATCAAGCCAAAGCTGAAAAGTGGCTTAAAGCTTAATTCAATTTCAAACTTTAAAACCGATGCTGAAGCATCGGTTTTTTTATTGACTAAATATCAACACGATATTTGTTTAATGGGTAGTCGGGAAGCTGCATGGAATTCAGCCACAATTTAATCATGCTGATTCATCACCTGAATATCATAAATCCCGCTACGGCCACGACTGGCCGTATGTTCTGTTACAGCAGCCAATGTATCGCCGAGAAATCCCGGTTTTAAGTACTGAATCCCACAATGCTGATCTATTACAAAGCTTTTTTTAGATACATTTTATTTTTAAATAATTATATATGAATCATAAACAGCATTGCAGCAGAAGAATGACAAGTAAAAAGTAAGGCCCAGTGTGGTGGGCCTTAAGTGGAAGAGCTTAATTCCCCCGATAGGTTGAATAACCATAGGGGCTTAATAGCAGCGGGATATGATAGTGATTGACTGAGCCATCTACTTCAAAAATCACCGGTACTTCCGGGAAAAAGCTGTTTTGCTTTTGGATTTTAAACCAGTCACCAGTTTTAAAAGTCACTTTGTAGGTTCCTTTATCAAAGGTTTTATTCTCTGGGTACAGTGCTGTAATACGACCCTGAGGATTAGTCCTAGCTTGTGAAATCTGTACCCATTTGCCATTTTTCTGTGTTTCCAAGGTCACTTCTACATTCGGAGAAGGTAGGCCATTTTCCAGATTCAGCACATGTACACTGAGTGGATTCTGTGCAAAAGAAAAAGTGGCGGCGGTACTGGCAAGAGTCGCTAATAGGATTTTTTTCATCTGGTGTTCCTCGGTGAAATGACGGAATGAAGTTAAATAAAAGGAATAAATAATTACTAATTAAAAGAAATCAAAGCTGCTTTAAGGTGGTTTGAATGCCGCTATTGGCACATTGATGATCCTGTTCTGAGCCACCTGCACCCGCCACGCCTACGGCACCTACAATCTGGTTTTGGTAAAGGACAGGTACACCACCACCCAGTAATAGCAATTCAGGCAAGCTATTCAGATTCTGTGCATCCGGATTTTTCTGGGCATTGCGCATAAAATCCAGTGTGCTGGTTTTAGTTGAATACGCGGTAAAAGCTTTCCGTTCCGCTGCAATCAGGTTGTGAATACCGACAGATTCATGGCGCTGGCTGGCCAGCAGGTTCCCACCCTGATCCAGAATAACTACTGCCGCCGGCTTGGCCTGTTTCTGGCAGGCGAGCATGACATTGCTCGCCATGAGCTTTGCAGCTTCTAGCGACAGGACTGGCGCCGTTGTTAATTCTGCATGTGCTAGTGAGCTGAGTAATAAGGCGCTGCTGAGCAAGGCTAGGGTTGTGTTAGCGATTGATTTTTTCATGACTGTCATTCATGCATTGGATACTGCTGCTATCTTAGAAAGAAATACGCCAGTGCAGCATGACAATCAGATTACCAATTTGTAATCTAGGCACAGGTAAAAACAGCTAAACTGCTGACATGCATATTTTAATTGTAGAAGATGAAGTCAAGATTGCTGAATATCTGGCAAAAGGACTGAATGAATCAGGTTATAGCACGGCCATCGCAGAAAATGGCGTGCGTGCATTATCGTGTTTGCAGCAACAGTCTTTCGATCTGGTGCTGCTTGATGTGATGCTGCCAGACCTGGATGGCTGGCAGGTATTACAAACCCTGCGAACTTTTAGCCAGATTCCGGTATTGATGCTCACTGCACGCGATCATGTGCTGGATCGGGTAAAAGGTCTGGAACTTGGCGCCGATGATTATCTGACCAAGCCTTTTTCCTATATTGAGTTGCTGGCCCGGATCAAAAGTCTGCTGCGCCGTGTGCCGCGACTGGAGCAGGAAGCCTATCAGGTTTCAGGTCTGGTCTTGAACCGTCTAAAGCATGATGTGCACCGTGACGGGCAAAAAATCGATTTAAGCCAGAAAGAATTTGCGCTGTTGCAACTGTTGATGGAGCATCAGGGGCAGGTGATGACGCGGAGCCAGATTGCATCCATGGTCTGGAATATCAATTTTAATACTGATACCAATGTGGTCGATGTGGCCATTCGCAGGCTGCGGAGCAAAATTGATGATCATTACACGCCAAAACTGATTCATACCGTACGGGGTATGGGTTATAAGCTTGATGAATACCCATGAAAAATCCCATGTTATTGCCGCTGGCAACACGTTTGAGTATCGCGTTTGCACTGGTGTCCTGCGTGGTGTTTTTGAGTGTGGCGTTGCTGTCTTATCAAAATATGCAGCAGATGATTCAGACCCAGCAGGATCAGGCACTGGCTGCGCGTATTTCCCGGATTGAGATTTTTCTTGAAGATACCCAGAGTTTCGAGCTTTTGGTTCAACATCCCAAATTATATGAAAACATGCTAGGGCAGGAAGATAATTTACTGCTGCTGCAGCATCAGAATAACCGCTTGATTGAAATCAATCCTTTGCAAGTTCATATTCCGGCATTGCACTATTCCTCCGAATTGCAGTTTCAGAATAACCAGGCTGAACAGCCTTCTACCCGTCTGGCTTTTAAACAGGTGCAGTTTGATGGTCAGAGCTATCAACTGGTGGCTGGGAAGCAGATGGCAGAAGGGCAAAGGATACTGGCAACCTATTTATCAAAACTGGTGCTGTATAGTCTGCTTGGCATTCTGCTCTCGACCTTTATGGCCTGGCTGGCTGGTCGCTATATTCTCAAGTCAATGCGTCAGTTGATCCTGGCTACAGCACAGGTCAATATTCAGCAGCCCAATCAGCACATCGATGTTCAGAGTAATACGCTTGAGGTTCAAGAGCTGAGTCAGGCCATGAACGATATGCTCGGTAATATTCAGTCTGCGTATCAGCAGCTGGCACGTTTTTCTGAGGATATTTCACACGAACTTCGTACCCCATTAAACAACTTAATCGGGCAGACACAGATTCTGTTATCGCGGCCACGCGAACCTGTTGAACTGGAAAATCTACTCTATTCTAACTTGGAAGAATACGAACGCCTGAGCCAGATGATTGAAAGTATGCTGTTTATTGCCCGGGTAGAACATGGGGGATATGCGATTGAAAAACAGCATTTTAATCTAAATGAGATGCTGCAAGAATTGCTTGAGTACTTCAGTTTTCTGGCCGAAGAAAAGCAGATGCATTTAAAAGTTGATGTTCCGCCAGATTTAAGTCTGACTGCCAGCACCGCGTTGTTACAGCGCGCAATCGCCAATCTGATCAGCAATGCCATTACTTATGGTCAGCCTGGGAGTGAGATCATTGTGTCGGCACAGCGAGTGAACCATAGGATTAAAATATCGGTGTTAACACCAGAGGTCAGGATTGCAGAGCAGCATCGACCGCATTTATTTGAGCGCTTTTATCAGATAGATGACAGCCGGCACGGAAAAGCCCAGACGGGTGGTCTGGGCCTTGCTATTGTGCAGTCGATTATGCAGCTCCATCAGGGGCAGGCAACTGTAGAAAATACGCCGTCTGGCGTGGTGTTTAGCCTGTCACTACCTGATGAGCAGACTGGGCTTTAGCCACGACCACGTCCGCGACCACGTGGCGCTTTCGTATTTGGACGAGTTGTACCATTGGTGCGACGTTTCGGCTTTTCACTATCGTCCATCTGCCAGATACGTTTCGTACCTGAGGTTTTTTTCACAGAACCGTCTTTGTTCTTGCGAACCATTGGCTTACCGCCAGTGCCACCCGGCTTTTTCACATAAGAGCGTGAACGGTATGGTTCTTCAGCAGGAACATTCTGGAAGTCTGGGTAAAGTAAAGGTTCGATTTCTTTGGTTTCGCCCGGTTGCAATCCCATCCGAACCAAATCAATCTCACCAATCTTGGTGCGGATCAAACGCAGTGTAGGGAAGCCCACCGCAGATGTCATACGACGAACCTGACGGTTACGGCCTTCACAAATCGAAATCTCAACCCAAGACGTTGGGACAGATGAACGGAAACGTACAGGAGGATTACGCTCCCATAACCATTCCGGTTCAGATACTTTTTCAGCTTTGGCTGGAAGTGTCATGCCATCTTTCAGTTCAACCCCTTTACGAAGCTGCTCAAGCGCCTCTTCAGTTACATCACCTTCCACTTGCACCATATAAGTTTTAAACTTTTTATTGGCAGGATTAGTGATATATTGGTTGAGACCACCGTGATCGGTGAGGAAAACGAGACCTTCTGAGTCCATGTCCAAACGGCCAGCAAGACGTAAATCTTTGTCGTCGATAAAATCAGCCATAGTTGGATGCTTTTCATCTGGACGGAATTGGGAGAGGACGTCATAAGGTTTGTTTAGAATGACGATTTTCATAGGAAATAACTTCTATAATTACATTAATTTAAAAAATGTAGAGGTTTATTTTAAAGGGAAACTTTGTTATTTCCCGTATAAATCTCAAAAACAACAAATCTGGATTAGAATATTATGCGTTAAGAACAGTTGAAAGTATTGCCTAATTGGCAATTATTTTGGATTTGTCAGCGGCATTCAGGAGAATACTAACAATGGGATATCAAAAAATCGTAGTACCTGTGGATGGTACCAAAATCACCGTAAATGCAGACCTTTCACTTAACGTACCAAATAATCCAATTATCCCATTTATCGAAGGGGATGGAATTGGTGCTGATATTACACCAACAATGCAAGCTGTGGTAGATGCCGCTGTTCAAAAAGCATACGCCGGGAAGCGTTCAATCGAATGGATGGAAGTCTACTGCGGTGAAAAAGCTAATAAAATTTATGACACTTATATGCCTGAAGAAACCCTGGAAGCGCTGCGAGATTATGTGATATCGATCAAAGGTCCACTGACTACGCCAGTCGGCGGTGGTATTCGCTCCCTGAATGTGGCATTACGCCAGGAACTGGATTTATATGTCTGTGTCCGCCCGGTGCGCTGGTTTGAAGGTGTGCCTTCACCAGTGCATCATCCGGAACTGACCGATATGGTAATCTTCCGTGAAAATTCAGAAGATATTTATGCCGGAATTGAATGGAAGGCAGATTCTCCAGAAGCGAAAAAAGTCATCAAGTTCCTGAAAGAAGAAATGGGCGTAACCAAAATCCGCTTTGAAGAACATTGTGGGATCGGCATCAAGCCTGTTTCCAAAGAAGGTACTCAGCGTCTGGTGCGTAAGGCGATTCAATTCGCCATTGAGAATGAAAAGCCAAGTGTAACCCTGGTGCACAAAGGCAATATCATGAAATATACTGAAGGGGCGTTTAAAGAGTGGGGCTATGAGGTTGCGCTAGAACGTTTCGGCGGTGAGCTTTTAGATGGCGGGCCGTGGGTGAAAATCAAAAATCCGAGAACGGGCAAAGACATTATTATTAAAGATGTCATTGCAGATGCCTTCTTGCAGCAAATCTTGATGCGCCCGGCGGATTATTCCGTGATTGCGACACTGAATCTAAATGGTGACTATATTTCTGATGCGCTGGCTGCGGAAGTGGGTGGAATCGGGATTGCACCGGGTGCCAATATCGGTGGCTCTATTGCGGTATATGAAGCAACACACGGAACAGCGCCTAAATATGCCGGACAGGATAAGGTGAATCCGGGTTCGATTATTTTGTCTGCAGAAATGATGCTGCGTGATATGGGCTGGACAGAAGCTGCTAACCTGATCATTAAAGGGATTTCGGGTGCGATTGCGGCAAAAACGGTGACCTATGATTTTGAGCGCTTGATGCCAGGCGCAACCTTGCTTCGTTGTTCCGAGTTTGGTGAAGCAATTATTGACAATATGGATGCTTAACAGCGCTATACAATTTAAGAGGAATACCCGCAGTCATTGCGGGTTTTTTTATTACCTTATCTTAAGCTAAAGCCTGAACAGTGCAGGGCTTAAAGTTAAAATAAGTATCAGGCTGCAAATTTATGTAAGAAGTGTAATGAGTCTAAAAATGATTCGTTCTAAGCTGAATGACTTAGTAAAGCCGGTATTACATTAACGTATTTGGATACAGCTCAGTGATTGGCTTATTTTGTATAAACGTTACAGTAATGAATGGAACTTCCAGTGATATAGAGACGTTTCTCTAAAGGAGTACATAATGGCTAAAGCTAAAGCGAAACATAAGCAGGTCCAACAAAAAGACAAGCAGGACAATGCCCAGAATGAAGAGCAGCAACAGCAACAACAGCAACAACCATCGAAACCATCTCGTGCAAAAAAACGTAGATAATCTCCTACTCACCTGAAATAACAAAACCCTCATCTGAGGGTTTTGTTATTTCGGGCTTATATACAATCATCACTAAAAATAACAGGATTGTGACTTTAAAGCAGGCTGTTATGATTAAGATAAAAGTCATCTATTTTAAAGTTGGTGCGAATATTGGTGAAATTTCTTCGGATTATAAGCTTATTTTTATCTATAGGTTTTTTACTGACCGCCTGTCAGCCACCGCCGTCAGGTGAAGCGGCGGGGTGGAAAAGCCCTTATCTGTATTGGCAATTACAAAGAACCCAGTTAGAAGCTCCGCTCCAGATCCCGGTCGAAGGTATCACCGTTGGTCAAATTAATGATACATGGGGAGCAGCGCGTAGCGCGGGTCGTAAACACGAAGGTACAGATATTTTTGCCAAATGCGGTACACCGGTATTTAGCGCGACCCAAGGCATCGTTCGAAAGATTGGCACCAATAATCTGGGTGGTAAAATCATTTGGGTCACTGGTCCAAATATGAGTCAGCATTATTATGCGCATCTGGATGATTATGCAGAACATATTCAGGAAGGCGATTGGGTGGAAGCGGGTGAAGTAATTGCCTATGTGGGTAATACAGGTAATGCCCAAAATACTCCACCGCATTTACATTACGGAATTTATTCGGGGGGGCAAGGGGCGACCAATCCCTATCCTTATTTGGTGCCTTCTCCTTGAGCTGAAACCGGCTGGGTTTGTGTTTCCTGATTGAATCTGGCAGGACGTGTATACCAGAATAATTGCGATGTTCCTAATAAAAGAACAAATGCGGCCAGTAGGAACTGTTGATGATAGCTCAAGCTAAAATATTGCAGCGCACTAAAACTGAGTCCACCAATCAGCTGAACAGAAGCGAAACATAAGGTAGCAATGCTCCATAGCTTTTTATAAGCCAGTCCATACAGTTGCAAAATGGTATAAGAGGTCAGAAAGACCACAGCCGGATTTAGCATTCCAGTAAAAAAGGAAGAGCTAAACGTGAGCAATGGGTGAGCCTTTAAAGTCGCAATAAAAATAGCCGCAATATAAAGACTATAAAGAATTTTCAGGGCAGCAAAATTACCAAATTTTCTGGCCAGCGCATAAGCACTGAAGGCACCTAAAGCACTACCCAGTCCATAAAGAATCCAGTTAAAGTTAATCCAGAACAAGCTCAATTCCAGCTGCTGGCTTAAATAATCAATCCAGAAGAGTGAATGTGGTATATAGGCAAACGCGCTACAGGCGTAGACAGTCAGTAAGCTATAAAAGACGCTATTCAAAGATATATTAGAGATATTCGAAGGCGCTTGCAGGGACAAATAAGGCTTAAGTTTTTGGATAAATCTACTTAAACATATACAAATGAGCAGGGCAAAACCACATAAGATCAGCCAGGCGGTCTGTATGGAAATCTGATCGAGATAAGGCAGAAACAGGGTTGCAATTAAAACGCCGAGCCCAATCCCGCTAAAACCGATAAAGTTGATTTTAAGACGATCCTGAAGCTCACAGCACTGCGCGACCACACTCGGCGATAAAATCATCATCAGCCCACCGCTAATTCCTGAAATAACACGCCAGGCGATATACCAAACTTCAGAGAAACCAGAAAATGCACAGCACATCAGGCTGAACATACCGGCAAAAGCTGAAATTTGAATATAAGTACTCATACTCCGGTCTTGAGGCAGGCGCATGGCGGTAAAGGCACCGATTAAATAGCCCAGTAAATTGGCACTGCCCAAGAGACCGGCAAAATCTGTACTCCAGCCAAAGGCTTCTCGTGTACCCGGTAACAGCGCAGTATAAGAGAAACGAAGAATACCAATGCCCAAGCACATACTAAGGCAGAGAAACAGGCTGAGTTTAATGGTGTGTGAGGACATCCGTGTACTCATAGAATTTTATATTTGATTAAAAAATAACATGAATCTTCGTGATTAAGGAGAAATCACCGGATAAGAAACCGTTGAGTGCAGGAATCTGCTTCAAGAAATCCGTATGCTTTTTAAAATTTTATAAGTCAAAACTTCGAATATTGAGAAAAATAAAAAACCGCATTAAAAAATACGGTTTTTTATTTTGCCTATTTCAGAAGTTAACGCATCTTGGCTAGGAAGCGGCCAACACGGGTAAGGGCTTCACGCAGTTCATTTTCAGCTGGCAGGAACACGACACGGAAATGATCTGGTGTCGGCCAGTTAAAGCCTGTGCCTTGAACCAGAAGCACTTTCTCAGCACGTAACAGGTCCAGCATCAGCTTTTCATCGTCCTGAATCGGATAAACATTCGGTTCCAGTTTTGGGAAGCAGTACATCGCCCCTTCAGGCTTGACACAAGATACCCCTGGAATCTCGTTCAGCATTTCCCAGGCAATGTTACGTTGCTCATATAAACGGCCACCCGGACGAATCAGGTCATTAATGGACTGGTAACCACCCAGGGCGGTTTGAATCGCATATTGTGCCTGATGGTTAGCACACAGGCGCATTGACGCCAGCATGTCCAGACCTTCGATATAGTCCGCTGCACGAGACTTGTCACCCGTAATTGCCATCCAGCCCGAACGGTAACCAGCAATACGGTAAGCTTTTGATAAGCCGTTAAATGATACACAAAGTTGATCGCCAGCCAAGGCAGCTACAGCCACATGCTCAATGCCATCATAGATAATTTTATCGTAGATTTCGTCAGCAAATAAAATCAGGTCATATTTCTTAGCTAAATCTACAATCTGTTGCAAGACATGGCGCGGATAAACAGAACCGGTCGGGTTATTTGGATTAATAATCACAATACCACGGGTATTTGGCGTGATTTTGCTTTCCATATCGGCAATGTCAGGATACCAGTGATTTTCTTCATCACATTTATAGTGAATCGCAGTACCGCCAGACAGATTGACTGCCGCAGTCCAGAGTGGGTAATCTGGCATTGGAATCAGCATTTCATCGCCATCATCCAACAGGCCCTGCATGGCCATGACAATCAGTTCAGACACGCCATTACCGATATAC
Organism: Acinetobacter sp. BY419; assembly: GCF_019038395.1. Classification (GTDB taxonomy): domain Bacteria; phylum Pseudomonadota; class Gammaproteobacteria; order Pseudomonadales; family Moraxellaceae; genus Acinetobacter. The sequence goes on along the minus strand of NZ_JAGFXZ010000010.1, from coordinate 52,123 downwards.
ACATCATTGACGTGCATATCCAGAATGCCTTTTTGCTGGTAATACTGGCAGATCGCCTTACGCGCAGGGAAAATACCTTTAGAATCTGTATAGCCAATTGCATTTGGCAGGTTTAAAGCCACATCATTGATGATTTCTTGTGGTGCTTCAAAACCGAATGTGGCGGGGTTACCAATATTCAACTTGATAATTTTATGGCCAGCTTCTTCCATCTCTATGGCCGCTCGTAACACAGGTCCGCGAATGTCGTAGCAAACATGCTCGAGCTTAGACGATTTCTTAATTTCGCGAGGGGTTTGGAAAGTGTTCGGCATTTTGATGTTCTCTGAAAGAGTGGAGGTCACTTTTGCATAACGATATAAATAACTTTTAAATGTCTCGGTTGTTACAAGATCGAGATTATGTTCATCTCTCAATAAAGCAACAATTTTTTCATGCGTAAATCCTACTTGTTGATACTGTCTGATCACAGGGAGTAGGTTTTTAAAAATTACGCTCTTTTTTTGCGACATTTTTTAATCCTGAGCAAGAATAGTCCTAAGCCTACCACTAAATTTGCTTACAAAAAAGCATTTAATGCATAAAATGCTTACTTTGTTGTTGTGGGTTTGCTTGCTTTTTGCTTTTTTGGGTATTATATGTCTTTTGTAAATTGTTAAATAAACACTAGAATTTTTGAAATGAATCACGTAAATATAAGATTATCCTATTTTAAATAGCAAGATAGAAAGGTACGTAATCATGGGAAAACTCAATAAAACAGAAAGAGAATGGCAAAGAGAGTTATCGCCTGAAGAGTTTCGTATTACACGCCAAAAGGGAACTGAGCCAGCATTTACCGGCAAATATTGGAATACTAAACAAGATGGTACTTATGTATGTCGTTGTTGTGGTGAACCTTTATTTACTGCAGAAACCAAATATGACAGTGGTTGTGGCTGGCCAAGCTTTTACAAGGCGATTAATGGCTCTGCGATTGAAGAGCATTTAGACACATCTCATGGTATGGTCAGAACAGAAATTGTCTGCCACCATTGTGATGCACATTTAGGGCATGTTTTCCCCGACGGACCACAGCCCACAGGTTTACGCTATTGTGTAAACTCGGCTTCTTTAGAATTAGAAACACAAGAAAAAAATGATGAGGAAACCTATCCATGACCAACATTTATCAGTTTGAAGCTGAATTGTTAGATGGTAAAAACAAGAAGCTTGCAGATTATGAAGGCAAGGTACTTTTGATCGTCAACACAGCCAGTAAATGTGGTTTTACACCACAGTTTTCAGGATTAGAAAAACTTTACGAGAAATATAAAGATCAAGGTCTGGAGATTCTGGGATTTCCATGCAACCAGTTTGGTGGTCAGGATCCCGGCTCAAATGAACAGATTGGTGCGTTTTGCCAGAAAAATTACGGGGTATCTTTCCCGATGTTTTCCAAGGTGGATGTCAAAGGCCCTGAAGCGCACGCAATCTTTCGCTACTTGACCAATAATTCCAAGGGTATTTTAGGGAATGGAATTAAATGGAATTTTACCAAGTTTCTGATTGGACGTGATGGCAAGGTGTTGAACCGTTTTGCACCCACGACCAAGCCTGAAGACCTAGAGGTAGAAATCGAAAAAGTACTCTAAACTTTGTTCTGAGACACAGAAGAATTTATGAGTTGCCAGCAGTTAAATTGACGGTATTGAATTGTTATAAAAAACCCACTGTAAATACAGTGGGTTTTTTAATAAGGGCTAAAGCTTAAAGGACAGCTTTTAGACGTTGAATGACTTGTTCACATTGTGCCAGATCAGCAACCAGAGCCAAACGTACATGATTTTCACCAGGATTGCCCTGTTCAGTATCCCGTGAAAGATAACGGCCAGGAAGTACCTTGATGTGTGCTTTTTCCATCAGCATTTTGGCAAATGCTTCATCATTATCGACTTTGAGCCAGTAGTAGAAACCGGCATCCGGCTTTTTCAGGGGCAGCAGGTGACCAAGTTCTTGCTGAAACAAGTCAAACTTGGCACGGTACTGTACCCGGTTTTCTTCCACATGGGTTTCATCATCCCAGGCGGCAATAGAAGCAAACTGGTGCTGTACCGGCATCGCTGCGCCGTGATAAGTACGATACTGCAAATAAGGTTTCAGCAAAGCAGCATCACCAGCAACAAAGCCCGAACGCATGCCCGGAAGGTTAGAACGTTTAGACAGTGAATGGAACACCACACAGTTTTTATAGTCATCACGGCCGATTTCAGCACAGACTTCCAGTAAACCCACAGGTGCCTGATCAAACCATAGTTCCGAATAGCACTCATCTGAAGCAATGACAAAGTTGTACTGATCCGACAATGCAATCAGTTTTTTAAACTGTTCTTTAGACAGCACGGCACCTGTCGGATTGCCCGGAGTACAGACAAATAATAATGCCGTTTTTTCCCAGACTTCTGCTGGAACTGAATCAAAGTCACCGAGGTAATTATTTTCCTCTGTGCAGTTGATGAAATAAGGTTTAGCGCCTGCCAGCAGCGTTGCACCTTCATAAATCTGGTAGAACGGATTCGGCATGACCACATACGGTGCCTCTTCGCGATTCACCAATGCCTGTACAAAAGAGAAAATCGCTTCACGCGTGCCAGAAACTGGCAGGATATTGCTTTCTGCACTAATGCTATTCAGCTTAAAACGGCGGGTTAACCAGTTGGCAATACTTTCACGCAGTTCAGGCAGTCCTTTGCTATTGGGATAAGTTGATAAATGTTGAAAGTTATCAATAATCGCTTGTTTCACAAACTCCGGTGCAGGATGCTTTGGTTCACCAATTGACAGGGGAATTAGTGGCATATTTGCAGGCTTGATATCCGCAAAAAGCTGATTTAACTTTTCAAACGGATAAGGGTGCAATAAAGACAAGCTAGAGTTCATGAATGTGTTACCGAGCAGAGTGTTAGTGTTGATCGCTGACCTGATGCGAAGCCTCATCCAAGGCAGCTTTGAGTGCAGCTGCAAATTTTTGAGACTCTGTAGCGGTCATAGGGATGCCATTTTTTTTGGTGACAAAGAATATATCTTCGACACGCTCGCCAAGTGTGGCAATTTTGGCTGAGTGAATATCCAGTCCTTGCATCATAAATAAACCACCGATTTTGGCAAGTAAACCGGGTTGATCTAGGGTCGCAATTTCGACCATATTCTGATTCAAGGCCGCATTCATCGTAATATCGACTGTATTTTCAATATCAAAATGGCGTAATTGGCGCGGAATCCGGCGCTGCATCAAGCCCGGGTATTCATCTGAATGGCTCAAGGCATCTTTCAGTGCTTCTATGACTGTGGCTTCCCGTTCAGGGTCGGTGAGTAGAGTGCCAAAGCGATCCAGTACCACATAGGTATCCAGACTGAAGGCTTTGGTCGCAGTAATAATCCGTGCGTCTTGAACATCCAGATTCATACGATCAAGAATGGCAACCGTAGTAGCAAACAGATTCGGTTTATCCTGGGTGTAAATAAAGATCTGTACCGCATCTTGGGCATATTTACGATGCGCCCGCATCAATACCAAAGGCGCAGAATTATCGCCATGTTGTAAAATGGCGCGGGTATGCCAGGCAATTTCATCTGCTGTTTCTTTCAGGAAATAGTCATCACCGAGTTCCTGCCAGACTTTCTCTACTTCATCCAGAGAAAAGTCCTGAACCAGCAGTTCGCTGGCAGCAAATTTGGTGTCTTCAATCAGCATTTGATAATCGACTGGACGGCCGAGACCAGAACGGATCACATCACGCGCCTGAGTATACAGCTGACGCATCAAGGACGCGCGCCAAGTATTCCAGAGCTTTGGATTGGTGGCATTGATGTCTGCAACCGTCAGGGTATACAGATAGTCCAGATGTTCCATATCGCCCATTTTTTCTGCGAATTCTTTGACCACGTCCGGATCTGAAATATCTTTTTTCTGGGCAGTTACCGACATCACCAGATGATTCTGGATCAGCCAGGCGACCAGGTTGCTTTCGCGTTCGGTAAAGCCATGGTTACGACAGAATTTAATGGCATCGCTGGCCCCAAGTTCGCTATGGTCTCCGCCACGACCTTTGGCGATATCATGGAAAAGTGCTGCCAGATACACAATGTCACGACGGGTCAGACGCTGGAATACTGAACTGACCACCGTGAATTCCTTGGCAAATTCAGGTTCTTTAAAGCGGTTTAAATTGCGTAACAACAATAAAGTATGCGCATCGACCGTATAGATATGGAACAGGTCGTATTGCATCAGGCCCAGAATCTGTCCAAAGGCCGGAATGTAATTTCCGAGTACCCCATAACGCTTCATGGCGACCATGGTGTCGTAGAGCCGATGCGGTGAGCGGATAATCGCCATAAACAGTGCCTGATGCACGGGATTATCACGAAAATCCTGATCAATATGTTTTGCTGCCAAGGTCAGCAAACGTAAAGTACGCGCACGTATGCCTTCGATCTCAGGACGATTGGCCAGCAGATAGAAAATTTCCAGAATCGCGCTTGGATTTTCCGAGAAAATCTTGTGATGCTGCACAGCCAGTTTGCCATCGACCAGTTTGAAATTTTCATTAATTTCTTCGATCTGGCGTTCATATTGTGGTAAACGTGGCGTAATCACCGATTCATTGAAGTAGGCCAGCAGCATTTCGTTTAGTGTAGATACTTGCTGTGCGCTACGGTAATAGCGCTTCATGAACTGTTCGATTGGATAATTCTGAGGGCGACCTTCTTCTCGTACATAACCGAATTTTGCCGCAATATCCCGCTGATAATCGAACAACAGGCGGTTTTCGTCACGCTTGGTCAGGCGATGCAGATGATGGCGGATTTCCCAGAGAAAACTCTCTGCTTCCTCCAGTACACCCAGTTCAAATTCTGAAATGAAGCCGAGATGCACCAGATCATAGATACGATTTACCCGGAAATGCCGTTTGGCAATCCAGCCAATCTGATTGATGTCACGGATACCGCCCGGCGCATTTTTAATATCCGGTTCCAGATTGCTTTCGGTATTGTTGTGCTGAGCATAACGCTTATGCTGCTCGTCCATTTTGGCATCAAAAAAGGTTTTATCGGTCCAGGTGCGTGACACGATGCGACGTGGCCATTTGCACAGGTTTTTATTGCCAATAATCAGGCGTGCTTCAATCAGGGTCGTGGCTACAGTCAAATCACTACTGGCCTGATTGACACATTCATTGATGGTGCGAACACTGATGCCCGGTTTGAAATTCCCGACATCCCAAAGCGATGAAATAAATGTAGAAATGAGCTGTTCCTGTTCTGGGCTAATCTCATCTTCCGATAAAATCATGATATCGACATCAGAATAAGGCAGCATTTCACGGCGACCATAGCCCCCGACAGCAAACAGGGCCAAATCAGTTTGATCCAGTTCGGCATGCTGCCAGAGAAACTGCAATGCTTCATCGATCAGGTTGGAGCGCGCCAGAATAATATCCCGAATCGACTGACCATTCTCAAAACTTTCCTGAAGCTGACATTCGACATCACTGCGCCATTGATTGATGGCTTTAATGTCATGGTTACTTTTAGCGTAATTCAGCAGTGGATGGGTGTTGATCATGTACAGTCGTCCGTTGGTATTTTAGCTTAGTTTTGGTTGACACTAACTTGGTTTGATGCCTGTAGCGCCAGTTCACGTGCCTGTTCAATGGTTTCTGCACGTGCAGTGGCCACACCCATGCGACGGCGCTTAAAGCCTTCAGGTTTGCCAAACAGGCGTAAATCGGTGTTGCCGTCTGCTAAAGCAAGATTCAGGCCAGAAAAGGAAAGATTAGAACCATCTACCCCGGCATAAATCACCGCGCTGGCAGCCACACTGTGTCGTGCAGTATTAACCGGCAAGCCTAAAATGGCACGTGCATGTAGCTCAAATTCACTTTGAAATTGAGAGGCTAGAGTCACCAGTCCGGTATCGTGTGGACGAGGGGAAACCTCACTAAACCATACTTTATCGCCTTTTACGAAGAGTTCCACACCAAAGATTCCGCAACCACCAAGTGCTGTAGTGACTTTGTGGGCAATGCGCTTGGACTCTTCCAGAGCGGCCGGAGTCATCGGTTGAGGTTGCCAGCTTTCCACATAATCGCCTGAATCCTGACGATGTCCGATAGGATCGCAGTAAGAGGTTTCGATTTCACCGGTTACCGGATTTTTTGCCCGCACAGTAAGTAGGGTGATTTCAAAATCAAAGTCAATTTGTGATTCTACAATCACCGTACCCTGATTGACCCGCCCACCCGTTTGCGCATATTCCCAGGCTGCATCAACTTCGTCAAAGCTGGTTACACGGGACTGGCCTTTGCCTGAAGACGACATTACCGGTTTCACAAAATTTGGATAGCCCACATCGTCACAGGCTGCACGAAAGGATTCTAAGCTGTCAGCAAAACGGTAAGCTGAAGTGGGCAGACCGAGTTCTTCTGCGGCCAGACGACGAATGCCTTCGCGATTCATGGTCAGATTAACGGCTTTGGCCGATGGAATCACGGTTGCGATGTTCTGTTCTTCAATTTCTACCAATACTTCGGTTGCAATGGCTTCAATTTCAGGAATGATTAAATGTGGCTGGATCTGTTGGATCAGCTGTTTTAACTCATCGGCATCGGCCATATTTAAGGTATAGGAATAGTGTGCGACTTGCATGGCTGGCGCATGGTCATAACGGTCAGCAGCATGAACTTCTACACCAAGACGTTGTAGTGAAATCACCACTTCCTTGCCCAGTTCACCAGAACCTAATAATAGAACTTTATAGGCAGAAGATTGAAGGGGAGTACCAATAGTCACGCTCATGTGTATCATCCATGCTTGATTTTATGGACTTTTAGCATAGCAGAACTGAGCCTGCAGTTAAGCCAAGATTCATACAAAATTGTGATATTGTCCAACAGTTTTATTTATAAAGTTTTTCTGGATTTGAATGAGGAAGACCTGTCATTTTCATAGTGCTGTCAGACTGAGCTTGCAGACGATAAATTCCGTTTTGAGGTTTCCCTTTAACCACATGTTTAGCTTCAAACATGTCTATCCTTCCTGGTTTTTATTGTTATATAAAAAAAGTCCCATGCTCTGAGTTTGGCATGGGGCTTTGTGAAGGTTGATCAATCAGTTAAAGCTTAAAAAAGGCACGGGAATATAGATATAAACTAGACCATAGGTTAGTGCTGCAGTTAAGGTCGCCATCACGATCCGTTTAAACTTGAAGTATAAAGCCGTGAGCACAATAAAGCCGACCAGCATGGCAAAACTTTTATTCGGTGTTTCCAGTAAAGGCGGCAGGGTGGCAACCACCAGCATAGAGCTGATCGCGGCAATCCCGATTGAACCCAAGGCGATTTTTAGCCACAACGCTCCGCGTTTTTGTGAGCCTTGCTGAAACTTTTGAATCACAAAAAAAGGCCCGAAGCGCGAGACGAAATTGGCGATCCCGACTAAAATTCCAACCAGAATAATCTCTAGACTCATGCTTGATCTCCTGCGTGTTCAGGATCTGGCTGTTTCAGAATATAGTGCTTGAACAGACCAGCGAAAATACCCGAACTAATCCCAATAAAAATCGCGGCAGACAGGTCGATAAAATAGCAGGCAACCGCAGAAACCAGAATGGTCACAGCCACCACAAAAGTATGTTTCTTCTCAAAAGCAGCCAACAAGAAACTCAGGAACAGCGCAGGTAACAAGAAATCCAGAGCAGCTTGCAAGAACTGTGGCAGGTTGCTGACCTGATCGGCAAATAAACCGCCGAGGAAAGATCCAAGTGCCCAGGACATCCAGCTAAACAGACTTAAACCCAGCATCCAGGATTCCGACCATTCCTGACGCCGCTGTGAAAGCTTGATCATGCCGGAGGCAAAGACTTCATCGGTCAAACCCCAGGACCAGATCGCAGTTTTCTTTAAGTTCAGGCGGTCTTGAATCAGGTTTTGTAGCGCAGGGCCATAGAGCAAATGACGGATATCTAACGCAATGACTGTCAATGCGGTCATCCAGATGGATGTACCGCTGCCTAAGAGGGCGACCACCAGGAACTGGCTAGCGCCTGCATACATGGAGCAGGACAGGAACAGTGCTTCCCAGGCCGTAAAGCCAAACTGAGTAGCTGAAACGCCAAAAGCAAACGACACCGGCAGATAGGTGAAGATGATCGCTTGGCTATCTTTTGCACCTTGCCAGAAACCAGCAGATTGCGTAGCGAGTTGATTCTGTTCAGACACGACACACCTTGAAGGAGAGTTGAACGATGGGTCAAATGAAGATTGTGTATTCTACGTGAATTTAATAGCATAGTGCCGAAATGTTTAAATTGGCGAGCCTGATATGTGGATGTTCAAGACACCTGCGATGCTGACAGCTGCTTTAATGAGCACTGCATTGTTGTTACAAGCTTGTGGGAATGACAGTCAAATGACTGATAAGCCAGAAATTAAGCCGGCACCCAAACTGACCAATGATGCAACGACCTATGCCAATGCAGCATGGCAACTGATCAATGAAGTAGATCCCCTGGTTTATAATAAAGAAGTGGATCAGCTGGAAAGCCAAGTGCGTCAACCGGCACGTAAACTGAGTACCGACTGGCGTATTAATGTCAAAATGACTGATTCGGTCACTGAAGGTAAATATGCCCTGTGCCGTAAGGCCTTAACCAGTCTGGATGTCTGGGCGCGCACTGTGATTGAAAATGGGAATGGCCTGCCACAAAAACAGGCGGATTATGAGCGGGATAAATTGCAATGCCAGAATGCGATTGCCAATCCAGCACTTGGAAATACCGATCCAAAGCAAAAAGGCACCGCGATTGCCAATATGCAATAAATCTTTATCCATTTAGAAATATCCATTAAAAAGCCAGTCATTTAGACTGGCTTTTTTTTAAAAACAGACTCTAAAAATAGGGCATCCACACATGCTCTAATAAAATCACGAATACACCACAGAGCAGAAGTGAGCTGCCGATCATGCGTTTAATCAGGGTACGTGTAGACATGGCCTCATCCTCAGAGATTAAAGCGCATTCAGCGCTTCCAGATAACGACGGTTAACTTCCTTCCAGTTCACGACATTGAAGAAAGCTGAAATATATTCCGGACGCTGGTTTTGATGTTGTAAATAATAGGCATGTTTCCAAACATCCAGACCTAAAATGGCAATGTTGCCATGCATAAATGGTGAATCCTGACTGGCGCTGCTTTCTACAATAATTGTTTGATCGGGCGCGACACTTAACCAGGCTCAACCGCGACCAAAGCGACTTAGCGCTGCCTGGGTAAAGGCTTTTTAAATGCCTCGAATCCTCCTAATTCATGTTCAATGGCCTTTGCAATTTCGCCTTCTGGATGTCCACCTCCATCTGGACTCATGACTGGCCAGAACAGTAAATGATTGGCATGTCCACCAGCATTATTAATGAGGTTTTGTCTTAATTGCTCAGGCACTTCATTGGATTTTGTGATTAAGGCTTCGACCGATAAGTCTTCCCATTCAGTGCCCGCTATACCTGCATTGATATTATTGATATAGGTTTGATGATGCGTGCTGTGATGAATTTCCATGGTTTTACTGTCGATATGGGGCTCTAAGGCATCATAAGCATAAGGCAGTGCAGGCAGGGTGTAACTCATGGTCAGCATTCCTTTGCTCAAATGAAGTCAGGTCACTGTGGTCAGATTGAGCATACACCCTAATTTAATGCCTATCAATGAGAATAATTATCATTATTGTTAATGTGTGTTGATTTTATACACTGCCTGCAGGTTGGCTCATCTTATCCATCCTATCTTTTAGGCAATAAAAAAGCCCCAAGGAGGGGCTTTTTTTTACAGAAAATACTTAAACATTAAAACGGAAGTGTAGAACGTCACCATCTTGTACGATGTATGTTTTACCTTCTAAACGCCATTTGCCTGCTTCTTTTGCACCCGCTTCGCCGTTGTACTGCACGAAATCATCGTAAGCGATACATTCTGCACGAATAAAACCTTTTTCAAAGTCGGTATGAATCACACCAGCGGCTTGTGGTGCAGTTGCGCCAATTTTCACGGTCCAAGCACGAACTTCCTGTACACCTGCAGTGAAGTAAGTTTGTAAGCCAAGCAGTGAATAACCTGCACGAATCACCACGTTTAAGCCAGGTTCTTCCATGCCCATTGCTTCCAGGAATTCAGCACGGTCTTCATCTTCAAGCAATGAAATTTCCGCTTCGATCTGGTTGCAAAGGGGTACTACAATCGCATTTTCTTCAGCGGCTAATTTTCTTACTGCGTCTAAATGCGGGTTATTTTCAAAACCGTCTTCAGCAACGTTTGCAATATACATGGTTGGTTTAAGAGTCATTAAACCAAAGCCACGTACCAGTTTACGTTCGTCATCATCCAGGTCCGCTGCACGAGCTGGTTTACCTTCATCCAGTAACGGCTGGATTTTTTCTAGCACTGCTTTCGTGGCAAGTGCTTCTTTGTCACCACTTTTCGCAGATTTAGTCAAACGCGTAAGTGCTTTCGCTACAGCGTCTAGGTCTGCAAGCGCAAGTTCCGTATTAATCGTGGCGATATCATCCAGTGGATCAATACGACCATTCACATGAATTACGTTTTCATCTTCAAAACAACGCACGACGTGAGCAATCGCATCAGTTTCGCGAATGTTGGCCAAAAACTGGTTACCCAGACCTTCGCCCTTAGATGCACCGGCTACCAGACCTGCGATGTCTACAAATTCCATAGAGGTTGGAATAACCCGTTGCGGTTTAACAATTTCAGCCAATTTGTCTAAACGTGGGTCTGGAACAGGCACAATCCCGGTGTTTGGTTCGATCGTACAGAAAGGGAAGTTTTCTGCAGCAATAGCAGCTTTGGTTAAGGCATTGAAAAGTGTAGATTTACCAACGTTCGGCAAGCCGACAATACCGCAATTAAAACCCATGAAAAAACTCACAAAAGCGTTATATAAAAATTGTCCCTGATTTTACATGAAAGCACGGCTAAAGTCAGGTCATGCGCTTGTGGTTTATTGCATTCAAATACTTCTGGCTGCCTAAAATGGTCTGCCGAGTTTTTCAAAATTTGTTGTGAGCCTGCCAAACATGGAGGAATAATCAGCCAGTATTATACTTTTGAATAAAAATCACATTGTTTTTCTAAAAGTGAGTGACTAAAGTATCTGAATAAAACAGCGGCCTATACGCCCTGATCCAATAACGATAAACATGGAGCATACATGCGAACTTTATACCAGTTTCCTTTATCTCACTTTTGCGAAAAAGCACGTTGGATGCTGGACCATAAAGAGCTGTATTATGTTGCTCACAATCTGATACCCGGTGTACACCGCGCTTTTACCCGCTTGAAAACCGGTCAGAATCGTCTGCCTATTTTGCGCGATCAGGAACGATGGGTCGCAGATTCGACCCAGATTGCTTTATATCTGGATGATACTTATCCAGAACACCGCTTATTGTACGCAGAAGGACATTTTCGAAATAAAGCCCTAGAAATTAATGAAATTACCCTGGAACTGGGTCGTCATGTCCGTCGCTGGATGTTATCTCAAGCGCTTACTTCCGATCATGAATCTCTGGATATTTTAATTGGTGAGCAGGGCTATTTGCGCCAGTTTGAAAAATTTTCTAAACCTTTATTAAAAGCGATGGTGGCCAAGGGTTATGCCTTGAATGAGGAAACCGTAGCAGAATCCAAACAGCATATTGATGTCACTGTACAGCAACTCAATCAGATGCTGGTCAGCCAAGGTGGGCATTATTTTGTCGGAAATCGTTTAGGTCTGGCGGATATTGCGGTCTGTTCCATGTTGGCACCACTTTTGGCGATTCCAGGTACGCCGTGGGAAAAAGAAAATTTTGAAACTTTGTCCGAAGAATATCGTGACTATCAGCAGTATTTGAATGGGCTAGCACTGGGTGAATATATTTGCCGTGTTTATCGAACCGAACGTAATGCGCGGGTAGACTGGCGTGGTGTATAAGCTTAAATGCTACTCTCAGAAATTAAAACGCGCATGAAGCGCGTTTTTTTAATGAGATTAGGTCTATCTTCAAGGATTATTCTAGTAGATATCCATGTTCTTGCTAAAGTTATTGAAAAGCGAATCAAAATCAAATCTGGATGAAGAGCCACCGCTGCCGATATTCTGAACTATAGCTTTAAGTTGCAGTGCCTATCCCATTTGGAAAATATTTTCAGCATATGAAAATTTTGTGAAAAATAAATAAATATTGTATAACAGGGATGGCGCAAAATTTTCTGCATCTATTGATTATTGAGATAAGAGTATAAAAATGGAACTGGATCGTTTCGATAAACATATTCTAGAAATATTGACCCATGAAGATGTCAATCTAAATGAGCTGTCCGAGCGGGTGAATTTATCTGTGAGTTCGGTACATCGCAGGATCAAACACTTAATAGATCATAATATTATCAGTGGTTTAAAACGTGAAATCAATTACCAAAAATTAGGTTTCACTCTGCATGTGCTGTTACAGGTATCCTTAAGCAAACATGATAGCGATACTTTTGCTAAATTTCTGGAAGAACTGGAAAGCATTCCCGAAGTGATTAATGCATTTTTGGTCACCGGTCAGTCGGCAGACTTTATTGTCGAAGTGGTGGCACGGGATATGGAGAATTACAGTGACATCCTGCTCAAGCGGATTGGAAAAATTGAGCACGTGGTTGCACTGCATTCGAGCTTTGTCATTAAAGAATATAATGTCTTTAACTGTAGCGGCTTACTCAATAAAGTTTAATCAGATACGAGGGTAGTCGACAGCCATAAAAAACGCACCCTTGGGTGCGTTTTTTGAATCAGTGCTATTTAAGCATCGAGTTCTGCTAAAACGGCATCTGAGAATTCAACATTGGTATACACGTTTTGTACATCATCTAAATCTTCAAGCATATCAATCATTTTCATGATTTTTTTCGCTTGGTCGATGTCCGTGATTTCGGCTTTGGTTGAAGGGCTCATGACTACTTCGGCATTGTCAGATTTTAAACCTGCCGCAGTTAACGCATCCTGAACATCACCAAAAGCTTCAGGTGTAGTAATTACCAAGATTTGATCTTCATCTACTTCGATATCTTCAGCACCGGCTTCTAATGCCACTTCCATGATTTGATCTTCCAAAGACACATCTTCAAAAGTAATCTCACCACGTTTAGTGAACAGGAATGCCACCGAACCATTAGTTCCTAGGTTACCATCAGTTTTAGAGAAGCAGTGACGTACGTCAGGCACAGTACGGTTCAAGTTGTCCGTCATCGTTTCCACAATAACTGCAACACCGCCGACGCCATAACCTTCGTAGGTCACTTCTTTCAGGTCGTCGTTATCTTCGCCACCAGCACCACGTTGAATGGCACGGTTGATCACGTCACGTGTCATATTCACCGATAATGCTTTTTCAACCACAGCACGTAAACGCGGGTTGCTTGCAGCATCTGGACCACCAAGCTTTGCAGCAGTGGTTAATTCACGAATATATTTGGTAAAAACTTTACCACGACTCGCATCTTGTTTTGCTTTACGATGCTTAATATTGGCCCACTTGGAATGACCCGCCATGCGAACTTTGCTCCTTGTAGATTGGCTGTATGCCTATCAGAATGCCGAAATTCTACCATAAGCGTTTTTTTAAAAAAAAGTGCCTGGATTTGAGATTTCAGGATAAAAGCAAAAAAAAGCGCTAAATCGAGAAGGAATAGAAATAGGATGGGGTATTGGTAATTTTATTTTTATGCATTTATATAAACGGATGAACAAGACATGAACAGTAGAATCTCTGTTCATGTCGCTGTTTTTAAGAGGCTTATTCTGGAATAGCGATATCTAGCCCCACCTTGTCTTTATAAAGTTGTTTGATCAAAGCCAGGTCATGCGCAAGATCCGTCGGATAAATCTTGCCGAGAATGCCACCTTGCTTGGTTTTTGAATTGGCATATAACAACACGATCGGTACATTCGCAGCCTTGGCAATATGCCAGAAACCGGTACGAATCGGTTTGCGTGCCTCACCTCGTTTAGCCCGTGTCGCTTCTGGCGCAATCACCAGATTAAACTTTTCATTATCTTGAAAGTGTTCCACCATCTGGGTCACGATATCTTTACTGGCTTTGCGGTCAACCGGAATGCCACCGACAGCTTTTAATAGCGGCTTGAAAGGTCCTTTAAATAATTCTTTTTTGATCAGGGTGTGGATCTTGAGGTCATAAATCTGGAACAGGGCAATTGACAGCACTGCATCCATCATTGAGGTATGTTCAAATCCAATAATGACCTGTTTGTTTTCAAGTACATCTGGTTCGACATGATATTGCCAACCTGCAAGTTTAAATGCAGATTCGCCAAGGAATTTATTTAGCATAAGCACAGATAAGTAAAAAGCTGTATGGAGAGAACTGCATAATTTCATCTTGTTCAGCTATACAGTCAATAGGCTATTAAAGAAAATCAGTAAATAATGTAAAAATCTATGATTTATTCATCTTTTTAAGCTGAAATATTAAGAGCTAAAATATATAAGTAAAATAGTATTGATATATAAAAAATATTAAAAGATATAAAAAAAGTCTTAAAATGGTGAAAAAATGACTATTCAGAGCAGGTTTTAGTTATTAGACTTTTGTCGAAGAAGAAGGCTGAAGCAGGTCTTTTTTATTTTCTTATTCTTTCTACTCTGAGATTGAAAAGTATGACGTACATTACAGCCTTCGTAGTCTCTATACTGATTTTAGTGCTTATAATTGTATGGTCTTTGATCGAAATTAAGCTGGATTTGCATAAAGATGAAGAAATGAAGTCTGAATTCTAGTCATTCTATCTTTTTAATTCGATGTTCTTCGTTCAATATTACAGCCTGAACAATAGCGAACTTTGATACTTGATAGATATACTAAGACGTTAAATCTATCAATTTTGCGCTCCCGTAGAGCAGGTTAGATTCAAAATTACAGGCTCATTTGTCTTGAATGGTGCCATGATCTCTCTCTTTTTTCTGTAGGCTCCTATACCGAAGTCTTAATTAACTGAGATTGTGGCTAAGACCAGACGCTCATGAGTGCTGCCTAAATGTTCAAGCAGTCATAAAAGTACTTGTCTTTCAAAAAAATCTTAGCTAGTATTCATGACGCCTGAACTTATTGATAAATAAAGTTTTCAGCATATAGGGCCTATAGCTCAGTTGGTTAGAGCAGCGGACTCATAATCCGTTGGTCGACAGTTCAAGTCTGTCTGGGCCCACCAAATTATATACTTATATAGCTTTATATAAGATCTAAACCCTTAATTCTAAAAGAGTTAAGGGTTTTTTATTGCTTTGTTTAAACTTATATAACTTCGTATGGGAACACGCTCTGTGTATCCTTGTTTGTATCCTAAATTTAAAATATAACTCAGGGATACACCAAGGAAAAATTACTGGAGATTCCGTAAGTTATGAATGTTTTTGATGTTAACACTCAAGATGATATTCGTCTAAGATCTGTATCGCAGAATACAAAGGTTCGCCGAAAAAAAAGTGTTGAAGAAATCTATAAAACACTTAAACCTAAAGCGAAAGAATATCGTGAGCCTACTGATATTCCAGGTTTGTATTGTAGGGTTAAGCCGAATGGTAAAAAGCATTGGCAGTATCGATATAAGAATGATCAAGGAAAATGGGCATGGATAGGATTAGGTAGTTATCCATCTGTAAGTTATGCGCAAGCACGTGAAAAGGCAGAGGCTATGACGCTAGGCGAAATACTAATTCAAACACAGGTTGAGATTAAGAAAATTCAGCTTGAGCAGGAAAAGGCTTTATTCTCTCATCTTATTAATGAGTGGTTAGAGCGCAAAAAGCAGACTTGGGCTGCTGATACTTATAAAAAGGAAAAACAATCGGTTGAACGGCATTTAATTCCTGTCTTTGGACATCGACCATATAAATCAATTACACCAGCAGAATGGTTGGAGTTTTTTACTAACAAGCAAATGAATGAAGGAATTTATAACAGAATTGAAAAGCTTATTTCATGTTGCTCAGGTGCTTATGGTTTAGCAAAATTCAAAAAAGGTATTTTATATAACCCATTGGAAGGGATTGGTGATTATTTAGCGAAAGGGGAATCTCAAAGTATGAAGCATGTAGCTATTCAACAGCTTCCAGAAATGATTTCATTAATTCGAAATTCCTCATCCAGACCGATTGCAATAGGCTTAGAACTTTTAATACATATGTTTCCTCGTCCAGGGGAATTGCGACAGGCGAAATGGGAGCAATTTGATTTTGATGAGGCGGTGTGGATACGTCCCTCAAATATAATGAAAAAAGGTATCGAACATGGGATTCCTTTGTCCAATCATGTCATTAAATTATTGATGGAATTAAAGAAAATTTCACCTGAAAGTGAATACTTATTCCCAAGTCGCGATAGCATTAATAAGCCAATTTCAAATTTAACATTTAATGCGGCATTGAATCGATTAGGTTATCGAGGAAAGCAAAATCCACATGGATTTAGACATATTGCATCCTCCAATTTGAATAAACGCTATAGTGACAAATGGCAAGTAATCGAATCAGCATTGGCTCATTTAAAAACTGGGGTCAAGGGAGCATATGATAAAGAAGCACATTTAGAAGAACGATATGAAATCATGGAGTGGTGGAGTGGTTATATTGAGTCTTTACTTAAGCATTAATTTAAAAAAGTGGACACTTTTTTGAGTTTTTGAACGGATGGGATTTGAATTGTTTATTTTTGCTAGGATGGTTTCTCTATTATTAAATGAGGATCCTCAGTTGGATCATTTTAAAGCATCTACATCACATACTCGTCGTAGTATTGTACGTACTATTAAAAAATTTGATGATTCAGATATACCTATGGGTTGTCAGAATTTGAAGCCTCTTCGCTTAAAATACAATCAAGTTTGTAAAATGCTTAATGTTACTCGAGATTGCTTGCGCAAAATTATCGAAAATGATCCTACTTTCCCAAGATTTTTGAAAGAAGGTGCATCTCGGCAAGCAGCGGTCTATTTTGATACTGAAGAAATAGAAGAGTGGTATAGAAATTACAAAACAAAATGTAGAGGTGAGAGATAATCAGAATTGTAATGAACATCTATGAAATAGATGATAACTTTCTTCATAGCGAATACATTATGTATTTATAGCCATTATGCTGCTATGCAAAAAAACCACATTATGTGGTTTTTTAATTTCCAGAACTTTTATTTAATAACACATCTAATCATTCTGTTTAATGTTCTCATTCGTCAAAGATACAATGAATTTCTCAATCATTTTACGCTCCAACTCTGGTAGGTCCTGTAAAGCTTTAGTAATAGGATCAATCGCTGAGGTACCCATTTTTTCACAGCGTCCCAGGATGTAGTCAGCTGATATATTAAGCACCACAATCAGCTTATAGAAATTCTCTAACGAGGGTTTACGTGAACCTGACTCAAAATGCGCAATCGAGGTTACAGGTATTCCTGTTTTTTCGGCTAACTCTTGCTGTGTTAACTTTCGTGTTCGTCTAACTTCTTTCAATCGAATTTTAAAATCATTCGAGTCTAATTCAAGTGTCATTATTACCGCCAAATAGACAATAAAAACTTGACGTTTTAGTCATGTTTTTATATAAATATAGACATAGTTTAGATGCTTACTTGTAGAACGAGAAGTAACTAAATCATGACTTGATAAAAATTTAAATCAACTGAAGGCCAAACGATCATGATGGATTATTCTTCGAGTCGTTTATTGACGTCGATGCATCCAAGTATTCGCCATTTGAATATCCGCAATATAGCTAAAATTGTCACTTCAAAAATTATTAGTAATACGCAATTACAACTGCAATATAACCCTGATTTTTGCAGACAACTTGGTGTATCTAGCTATCTAAACACACATATCGGGTTGGCTTATTTTATTGATGATCGTTATATGGAGCGTTATGGTTTGCAGCCAGAACAGCTCATTCATTTTTCGGATGTCTATACTCAACTGCTGTACGATTTTTATGAGTTAACAGGTTATCAGCCAGATCAGCTATAATCTAGCTTGCGACGGCGTACATAAAATTAGTAAAACTAGCAGGCAGTAACGAAAGATACATAGGGATTTTGAATTTTTCTGAGATATAAGCTCCAATTTAAAAGAATTATTTAGACTGCTATTCATACTATAAGATAGAAATTTAAATTGCAGTCGTTCCTTCACCATTTCATTAGAAATTTTAGGTGATATAGCAATTTGCCAATATGTTGATGGAAATAAAGAATAAATACCACGTAAAAATCTATTGGCTAGTCTTACATCAGTGCTATTAAAGATTAATCCAGCGTGCGAAATATTAGCCTTCATTTCAAAAATATGTAGTGCATCTAATATAAGAATTTCATCGCAACAATGTTGGTTGAGCTGTTTAAAAAAATATTCTAAGACGTATTTATCTTCTGCTGTTTCAATATAGGGGAGTATGCGTTGTGATTTATCAGCATCAATAATGAATCGAGATTGGTTCTTACGATTTTTGAGTTGTTTTAGCTTAAGTATATTTTGTTGCCACAGTATGAGGGTCTCAATTGAAAAGTCATACTTTTGAGCAAGAAGCTCAGGTGTATAAGATTGATCTAATGCCTTGAGTATTTTTGCGATCAGAGGGAATGGATAAGCTGACTTGCTCGTTCCATAAATAAAAATGTTGGTCTCTGCTTGAGTTAAATCAGCTTTAGTCTTAGATGTGTTGATGTATTCATCAGGCGTTGCTATAGATTTTATTTTTATTGTTCGTGATATTTGTTCATCGTAATAGCTAAGCGCTATTTGATGGTGTCGTGGTGATTTTAAGCTAGGACAGATTTTTTGAATAACGGTTCGATCCAAACATGGGTCAAATTTTCTTAACTGATAACCTGCCATTATGTAAGCTAGATGCAAATAGCTCCTAAACGTTTCAGTGGGATCAATATGACCTAATATATGGGATAGTAAATACCAACAGTCTTGTGGTGTTTTAGAACGTAAGAGATCATTTCGGAGTAGCTGATAGTGATCGTTTGAATAGTCCGTGAAGGCATTTACAAATTCATAGTCCATATTCAAGATCATAGCGAGATTGTTTGTTGCACTATGTCTTAACGAATGAAAGGTATAACAATGACTTGGCAACATTGTATCAAGTATCTTTTGTAATGGTGTGGTGACCATATATGGCTTAATACGTTCTGTGCTATTCCAAAGTGTAAATAGATAGTCATTGGATGAATAAGCCCTACGGCGTGTTTTACAGTATTTTTGAAATTGAAGATGCTCTTCTTTATTAAGTAGCATTTGAACATTGAGATTGCGTTCAGCGCTATCCGTTTTCAGTAAATGTTCTTGGTTCTTTGATCGATATGGGCGTATCCAAATGGAGCTGGCTTCAACACCTTCTACATCTTTAATCCGCATGCCGAGTATTTCATTAATCCGCAAGCCAGTACGAAACGCTATCGTATATACGATACTTAGCATTTCTAAATCATGTGCTGTATAGCTTGGGCTTTTATAGAATTTAAGTTTTGTAAGTAGCTGTTGGAAGCTTTTCGCAGAGATGATTTCAGCTTTCGGTGAGCTTAAATGTTTACCTTCATGTGCGAGTGGAAATGGGTCTGCATCAAATAAGACACGCTGAAATTGATGGAATCGTTTTAAGAGATCAATTTTTTGTGATTTAGATTTACCGACGTCGTTTAACATACGTTTGTAGATCACCTCTAGATGATCATTGAGATTGCATTCTTCTATAAAATCGTTGCTATGTAGTAACCATGTCTCTGCTAACTTGGTGTAATAGCTATAAATGGAGGAGTGGCGAATCTTCTGCTGTTGGTTGATATAGCGTAAGCACTTGTCTTGATCAATTTGATAAAGCTTAGTGAGGGCTTCAATATCTTCTACGGCAGGATGAAATAAGCTAAATAGCCAAAGCCCAAGTCGTTTAGCATTTTCAGGTAGGCTGTCATGTTGGTTGACCAGTAGGTTATATAAATCTGTGGTGGTCTTGTGCTTATTTTTAAAAAAAATCAAAATTTGTTTATGCAAATCAGTAAGTACTTTAAGAGCGTCTTCAGTGTATGATTTTTCCTCTTTTGCATTGTTGTTGATCTTTGGTAATTGTGGTTCTTCAGCTTGATGGGAGTGGTCCAATAGGAGCTGAGGTTCAAGATAGCGTTTAAAAGCACTTGGACTTAAGCCACAGGTTTGTATTTCTTCAGTTAAACATAGGGCAAGTGCGGGGCTTAAATTGACCTTATCTAGTTGCATAAACGAATGACTTGAAGCTTGTAAAAGCTGCTTGAATTGCTTTTGATTAAAAGGTATTTCTAAGGCATTAAAAACGTGATGGATATAAGAGTAACAATCATATTGGATATCGATGGATTGTGTTTTAAACCGAGTAATCCATAGTTGGGTGAGTCGATCAGGTACAAAATTTCGAGACTTCTTTAAGGGACATTTAGGATCGTATAAATCCCCATAGTGTGGCGATTCAGGTTCTAAAAAAATGAGCGGTATTTGTAATGCTTGAAGATAGTAGATTGGTTCATCCGCTTTGAGATGTTCAAGTAAAGTATTCAAGCTAGCCTGATGCGAAAGTCCGCCGTAAAGGACGGCACTTATCAGTAGATTGCCGACGATTTCCTCTGCTGTAAAAGATTCTGCAGTATGCCAGTAGCGCCAAAGTCGCTCTTTAAAATGCGTAATATATTTTGAATCTTCTAACCATGACTCATTAAAGAGTGTAGGTGTACGTTGTATCGAAACCAAATGTTGGGTTGGTAAGGGCAAGTCCGTATGATTGGCACGATTGTATTGAATAATCTGTTTTCGAAAATGTTGATAAAAATTCTTTTTTGAGGAAAAACACAATTTTTGTTGATCCAAGTGCTGAGCCACTTGGTTGTAAAGATCAGGAATACTTTGTGATTTTTGTGCCAGCTTTAATTTTTCGGGCAATAGAAACTCATCAATGATTGCTTGAATTTGAAAGCGCTCTTTTTTCTGTACTTTTTCTCGATTTTTTGCACGGCGTTCATGTGCATAGTGTTTATCTTGAAGCATATTCATACATTCCATCAATTTTATAAGTGTGCTGCATCTCGTTAAGATGAGTAGTGATAGTTCTATATTGTTGAAGCGAGAGACTTGAGAATTTTTGCCCCATTTCTTGTTGATGCTGCTCATGCCCAAACAGGGCTAAAATTAAATTTTCATCTACTTTTTCGGTGAGATATGCACGAGCTGTATGCCTAAGCCAATTAGCATGATCAAGTTGCATAATATGAGTGAAGCTGTTGACTAAATGAGGGCTAAGCGCTTGCCATTGACCATGTTGATAGACACTGAGAAGAGGCTTTTTACTGCTTAAAATTTCTTGAATGTGAGTTTGATGCTCTGGGTACAGTTGTTGAAATTCATTTAAGAAGATAATGAATTGGCGAACTTCTTTGACCACAAAATCACTGAGTGGAATCAAGCGACCATCATTTGTTCTACTATGTATTTCTTTATCTGAAACCCAAAGCCACTGTTGTTTTAAATCGAAATTTTTTAAGAAACCTGGGAACTCGCTAACAGGTCGAGCAGCACTGAACAATAATAAGATATGCCACAGCCAGACATTATAGTGATTGAACATCTCAAGCATTTGTCCATTGTGTTTAGCTTGAATGATCTGATGTTGTAAGTATGCAAATATAGCCGTCACTATTGCAGGTTTGGGGGCTTTACAGCTACCAAATCTTTGTTGTTCATCATCTATGACATGAATTTCTTTTGCTAAGTCTTTTGATAGTTGTTGTACTGTGGATTGATAACTTTGCTGTAAACGGTAGATTGGATACGAACAATATGAAATAGAAACAGATCGATTTGCATCGATGCCTGAGAGAATATCGGCTAGTTGTTGATTTTGAGTGTAATCGTAAATACAGTGATGTAAGAAAACACTTATTTTTTTAGTCGATAACGACGGAATGAAGAGTTCTTCCCGACATTTTTTTAATGCATGTGCGACCTGTTCTTGCTTTACTATTGGTGGATGTCTTAGACCATCTATCAGCTCTTTTACTAAAGGCAAATCGAAATGGGTTACCTGATTAATTAATTGGTCTTTGTATGTAAAAGCAGGGTCCTCAAACAGTGTAAATTTGGATCTTAGAAAATATTGATTGTTTTCAAAAATGAGCTTCTGTCGTTTATTGAGTGCATAGCGTTGTTTGGATTGTAGATAAAGCCATTGCTCAATAGGAACTCCACTCAAGAAACTGAGTAAGATAAAAAGATACGCTTTGTTTTTTTCTGGATGATTTAAATAGACTTGATGACAATGTTGTACAAGTAAACGTAAGCTATTGAAGTCCGGATAATGCTTACTACAAGCAAAATTGTGCTGCTGTCTGACAATGTGTTGTTGAGTCAGTTGGCTAATTTTATGTTGTAGAAAACTGGATTGAGTGGCTAAAGGTGATATTTGTGCTGTATTAAGTGAGTATTGCTGTTTGGGCTGCTCGTCTTGTAATTGCTCGAAGAAGAGTGCCGGATGCTCTTTCTGAGGTATATCCTGTGAGCAGCATAAAATTGCACCGTGCTCATCTAGATAATGTGGTTCATCTATGTGTCTGGGTGGTGCTGAATAATTCTTTTTTGGCTTAAGCGCAAATATATAATCATAAAAGCGCCGTATATCAAGTATTAATAAATATTGAAACCGAGTGAGCTGAGGGTTGGCTTCTAAGCGACGTAATTCCTTCACAAACGTATCTAATGATATTTCATCTTGAGGCAGTTGTTGCCATAGCCATAAGTAGTGATGTTGAGATTTACTGAGCTGTTTATCTTGCTGTGACGCAGCATAAGCTTCATTTGCTAACCTAAATCGATCAAGAACTTTAATAATCGTGGTTTGATGGTCTTTGTCACCCTTATTGGGGATAGATTTAAGAATACATGCAGCATGTAAGTTATGAACGGCCCATTGTCGTATAACAGAATGCTGTGAGTGCTGTTGTGTTGAATAAATATAGAAACAAATAGGATGCGCTGAAACAGAAGGTGGAGCAGGTAAAAACTGGGATTGGTGAATCTGTTCTATCTCGTCTTCGTGTTTTAACAACTGTTTTAGTTCAGGAATATCAACTTTGTGATTTAAGTATTGTGCAAGTGTTATTGCATAGTTCTCATGGATGAATTCTTGTTCAAATAGTTGATGGATAATGCTTTTAGTTTCCATGATGAGCCCTCCAAAATAATTCTGGGCTAGGCTCAGGATATTTCAGTGCCTCACATTTCTGCGTGAGTTTTTGAAGCTTTTGAGCGTAAGCGCTGTTGATTTGTTTCTGTTGGTACAAAAGCTGATTACGACTACAGCCGATCAGTTTTGCGAGCAAATCGAGCGATAACTCACAGCGTGGCTTTTCATGATGAAGAGCATTTAAATCGTAGATCGCTTGTTTTGAAAGAGATGTGTTGAGTGCATTAAGTAATTTATCTGGCTGGATAAGGTTAATCTTAATTTTAAGCTCAGTGATTAATTTGAATAAGCAGGTAGTAAGTTGATATTTGAGCACATGTATGTCGATGTCGGTTTGCACAATATAGCGTGCATTGATGGATAGATTTTGTGTTCTAGATGCAAATAGAAGCAGGAAGTTGTCCAAAACTAAGAGCTCATTGTTTGTAACTGTGGTTGGATAAATGAGGTCGGTTTTAGTATCAAAGAATGACGGTAATTTTGCTGCCGTTAATATTTGGGCGTAGCAATGGTAAATTTTGCTTATAGGTGGATAGGGAGCGAGAAAGGCCTGATGTGAGTCAAACTTTACTTTCGCGTATTTCTTTGGATTTAAATGTTTAGGTTTCATATTCATGCTCCTTATTTTTTTAATGTAAATAAAGGCATGCGTGAAAAAATAATTTCCAAATAAAAGATCAAAAAAATGGTTATAAATGTGGATGGTTTTTGATGAATTTGTGAAGGGTTAAAAGGATTGCGAATCAGATTATTTTGAGATTTATTAATATAAGTTATTGATTTCACGTTGATGAATGTGTTTGATCCAACGGACTTTTGTATTTCTTAATATTTTAGTTGGTAAGGGAATTATATTTGCTATTCAAGGAGGTAATTCCTTTATAGCAAATTATGATTTATATTACTCAAAATTCTTGTTAATACCTTAATTTTCTCATAATCTACTATTACTCCGAATTGGGTAAACTTATGACTGATGAAATATTGATCTTAAAAGAGGTCGCTGATTATCTCAAGTTAACTGAAAAGACTGCTTATCGCCTCGCTGCTGAAGGTAAGCTACCCGGTTTTAAAGTGGGTGGTAGTTGGCGCTTCAAAAGAGAGGATGTAGAGAAGTGGATAGAAGAGCAGAAGGTTAAGAAATAATTGAAAGGTGGTTTTTTATGAGATTTATAAAGTAGTGAGTAGCGTAACATATACTCTCAGTTTCACAACTGGAGCGGCTTTGATTTATGAATCAGTCATAGTCGCAGATTTATATGTAGAACTTCAAAATTGGCTGAAGGTTCGAGCTAAATTGATGGCTGAAAATAGTTTCCAGTCACGTACTGAGAGCACCTTGAAAAAACTGTACGGTGAAATTTCTAGAAGGCTAAAACACCTAACTGATGATCAGTTGAATTTGCTTGCTATGGGAACTGATGAACAGAAAAAGGCATTGGTCTGGTTGGCTATTTGCCGCCAATATCAATTTATTCATGACTTCACCATTGAGGTCATCATTCCTCAATATGAAGCAGCACATTTTTTGTTGACTTATGAAGACTACGATGCATTTTTTAATGCGAAGGCAGAGTGGCACGATAATTTGGATTCTGCTTCGCGACAAACTAAATCTAAAGCACGCCAAGTAATTTTCAAAATGCTGAAAGAGTGTGGTCTTATTAATGGTGGAAATGAATTAATTTATCAAAAACTTGATGAACAATTGTTTCAAGTGATTGGCAAAGCATCCGATGACTTAAGGCTCTACCCTGGAAATAGTTGACAGAATAGAGATGCTGATTTGAGTACAGAACGAGTAATGAAGAAATTAAAGTACAAAACGATAGATACTAGGAATCTTCAGGAATGCCAAGAGCACCTTATGAAAGTGATATCTAGCACCTCATTTTTGAATAATGAAGGCCTGAACAATGAAGTGCCCTTTCATATATGCCCTTATGAGGCCTCTATTCAGAAAGATATTATACAGTTAACAAAACAACTCCGTAATGATCTAGAAGGTCAAAATATAAAGACTTTGGAAATTAACTTGTATGACTTAGTTGTTGAATTGCTGAAATGCGAAGGTGACTGGGACTGGTTACTAGAACATGAGAAGTATATGTCTAGAGAAGAGTTAAAAGATGAGTTGCAAGGCATTCTAGATGTTGAAACTGTTATAACGCCAGAAATAGCGAAAAGGATGAAAGAAGAAGAGCATGACTTAATGCTGCTAACAGGTATAGGGGAAGTATTTCCCTATATCAGGTCACATAACATTTTAAATAATTTGCAAAAAACAGCGAAAGATAAACCTACTCTAATGTTTTTTCCTGGTGAGTATCAACACTCATTGGAAAGTGGGGCATCTTTGATTTTATTTGGGCTTCTACAAGATGACAAATACTATAGAGCATTCAATATATTAGACCGTGCAGTGTAAGCAGTAGCATGAGTTAAGGGGTAAATATGCAATTAGAAAACCTATTCGTAAAAGCTGTAGACCGCCCTATCGAGGGAGTTATCAAAGCTGATGATGATGTATCACTCTATACCGAGCTTGATGAGTATGTCATAACCAACGAAGTCGCTAAGCGACTTGATTTATTTCTGGATGCTTACCTTAATTACCAAGGTGCTAACGGGGTTTGGGTATCAGGATTCTTTGGTTCTGGTAAATCTCACTTGTTGAAAATGCTCGCATTGCTTTTGGAAAATAATCCTATCGAAGATATTACGCCTTTAGATATCTTTCTAGAGAAGCAACCGCTTAATGAAGGCGGAATATTTGCGAACGATCTGAAGAGAGCAGTCTCAATTCCTTCTGAAAGTATTCTTTTTAATATCGACCAAAAAGCTGATGTCATTAGTAAAACTGAAATCGATGCCCTAATTGCTGTATTCGTGAAAGTATTTGATGAGCACTGTGGCTACTATGGTAAGCAAGCCTATATCGCTCAGTTCGAACGTGAGTTAGATGCAGACGGCCACTTTGATCTATTTAAAAAAGCATTTCTGAATATCAGTGGTATGGATTGGGATAAAGGCCGAGCTCGTGCTAAGCGCATGGCAGATTCTGTAGACAAAGCCTATTCAGAAGTTTCAGGTCAGTTGGTCACAGGGATACTGGATAAGTATCGTCAGGATTATCGACTATCCATCGAAGATTTTGCCGACCAAGTAAAAACTTACATCGATAGTAAAGAGTCCGGTTTTAGGTTGAACTTCTTTGTTGATGAAGTTGGGCAGTACATTGCGGATAATGTTAAGCTTATGACCAACTTACAAACAGTTGCTGAAAGTTTAGCTACAAAATGTAATGGCCAGGCATGGGTTATTGTAACTGCACAAGAAGATATGTCGTCGGTGGTTGGTGAAACGAGTAAGCAGCAGAGTAATGATTTCACCAAAATCCAAGCCCGTTTTAAAAATAGAATGAAGTTAACTAGCCAAGACGTAGCAGAAGTAATTCAGCTGCGTTTGCTTGAGAAACGTGAAGAGTATATTGAGCAGCTAAGTGACTTGTTCCACCAGCAAGAAAATAATTTTAAAACTCTATTTGATTTTGCAGATGGATCGGCAACATACCGAAATTACCGTGACCGTGAACACTTTATTCAGTGTTACCCTTTTGTGCCTTATCAGTTCACCTTGTTCCAGTCAGCTATACAAAACTTGTCCACCCATAGTGCATTTGAAGGAAAGCATAGTTCGGTGGGTGAGCGATCTATGCTTGGTGTATTCCAGCAAGTTGCTATTGCGATTAAAGGTCACAATCTAGGCGAATTGGCGACTTTTGATTTAATGTTTGAAGGTATTCGAACGGCATTAAAAACGGCAATCCAGCAGTCAATTTTGAAAGCAGAGCAGAATCTAGAGAACCAATTTGCTATTCGACTGTTAAAAGCACTATTCCTTGTTAAATACGTTAAAGAATTTAAACCAACTATTCGAAATCTATGTGTATTAATGCATGATAGTTTTGAGCGCGATATACCGTCTCTCAGTCTGCAAGTAGAAGAAGCTTTAAATATTCTTGAAAAAGAGACTTATATTCAGCGTAATGGTGATTACTTTGAATACCTGACAGACGAGGAACAGGACGTAGAGCAGGAAATCAAGAATACTGAAGTAGATAATACAGCTGTAGCATCTGAGCTTGAAAAACTTATTTACGATGGTGTTTTAAAAACAAGAAAAATTCGCTGGGATGTAAATGGCCAAGACTATCCCTTTACCAAACGTCTTGATGATAATCTTAGTGGTCGTGAATATGAATTAGCCATTAATGTTATTACGTCGTTTCACGATCATCGTGATGCCTTTGAAAAACATAGATCAGATACGGTTTTTAATGATGAATTACGTATTGTCTTGCCAGAAAGTGAAAGGCTGGTTCGAGACCTAATCTTGTATAAGCAAACTGAGAAGTATGTTGCTCATGAGACGAGAGCAGCACAACAAGATAGCATAAAGCGTATTCTTACCGAAAAAGGCTTACAAAATACAGAGAGGCTTAACCAGCTGAAGCAGTTGAGTTCAAAACTAGTGGGAGGCGCAAAGTATTTTGTTGCTGGGCAAGAGCTAGAACTGAGTGGTGAAGATGGCCAAAGCAAAATCATAAAAGCTTTTGGTGAGTTGATTAAGCATACTTATCCAAATTTGAAAATGCTTCGTGATATGCAATACAGCGAAGCTCAAATACCAGAAATCCTTACTCAAGCTGGGCAAGGATTATTTGGCGAAGAGACACAATTACCAGAGCCACAGCAAGAGATGCTATCGCATATTCAAAGCAATAGTCGTGGTGGTGTACGTACTACGGTAAAAAGCCTGCTTCAAAATTTTGAGTCTAAGCCTTATGGATGGTCTTTTGCTGCAGTATTATGCACTCTCGCATATTTATGTGGAAAAGCAAAAGTTGAGGTTCGAGAATCCACCAATTTGCTGGATGATGCAGGGTTATCACGAGCACTTAGAAATACAGCCTCGCATGGCAATCTGATTCTTGACCCACAGGTTGAATTTAGTCAGTCTCAGATTCGTAAAGTAAAAGAATTTTATAGTGATTATTTTGAAAAACTTGCTCATGCGACTGAGGCTAAAGCTTTAGCGAAAGAGGCTCAGGAAAGTTTTGCTGAGCAGGCAATTGAATTAGACAAACTATTAGCACAAGCAGTAAATTATCCATTTCTACGTGCTTTGAGTCCGATTGTATCTGAACTTCAAGAACTGAAATCAAAACCCTATACGTGGTTCCTATCTGAACTAACATCGCGGGAAGATCAATGGTTTGATTATAAAGAAAAAACTATTGATCCCATTGTGAAATTTATGAAGGGGTCAAATAAAGAAAGTTTCGATGACGCAAGAAAGTTACTTGATACCCAAAAGCCTAATTTACAATACGTTGAAGGTAGTGAGCTACAAAGACTAAAAGAGGCATTAGTTGACCCTTCAATCTATAAGGGATCAGCAGTTCAGCAACTTAAAGCAGATTCCAAGTCACTTCAACAGAAAATTGAAAGCCAAATTAAAGCAGAGCAAAATCAAGCATTAGAAGTAATTGAAGAATTAAAAACTAGATTGCTTGGTTTTGAGGAGTTTCAAAAGCTAAATGAATATAAGCAGAAAGTACTAAGCGGTACTTTTGATGAGATTGTAGCTAAAATCACTAATCAATCATTAATCGCAATGATTCGTGATGAAGTTCGTCGCTTTGAAGATCAGCAGTATACTTCGCTTGTACAGCAACTTATAGAGTGGAATCAGTCTGATCAAGAGAATCAAGTTGAACCAACTAAAAACGGACAACTTCAACTTCCAAATGATGATCAAGCATCAGGTAAAAATGAGAATGATGGTAAGTCAGAGTTGGGCGGAAAAAGGCAGCAAAGACCAGAAACAATATCTGCAAAGAATATCAAGGTTAACTTCCGCAAGCCGTGGTTAGCTGATGAAGCTGATATTGATGAATATTTGGCACAGTACAGAGATGCTTTGCTGGATGAAATTAAACAAGGTAAGACGGTGCAATTATGATCAGCGAATTGCAGCTGGATAATTTCGCTGCCTTTAAAGAGTTAAAGTTAAATTTTTCACCAAAAATTAATGTAATTATTGGTGAAAATAGTTGTGGCAAAACGCAAATACTAAAGAGTATTTATGCGCTATCACGAAATGACATGTTGAAAAGTGAGAACTTGTTTGGCTTATTTAAACCTCTCAAAGAATCACTCGGTTCATTGCATCATCGTTCAAGTTCCGAGGATGCATTATTATCAGTTAAAGATGCAAGTGATAGTCAATCAAAAATAGTTTTCTCAGCGAAATCAAAAAGCCAATTTAGTGAGATATTGTCTGACGCCAGTGCTCCATGTTTGCTTATACCAACTAAAGAAATACTTTCATTACTCCCAGCGATCAACAGTGGAAAGGCTAGCAAAGATAGCGTAAGTGCATTATTTGATAAATCAGTGATTGACTTGTGCGAATTGGTTTTAAAAGCTCCCTCGGAAGAAACTGAAAAGATTTTAAATAGTGACCCACGAGCTTCTACAATTGCTCCTAAGTTATCAAAGGCATTGGGTGGGAGATATATTATAGATGGATCTGAGCAATATTTTGTGGCTGGAAGCTATCGGGAGAAGAAACTTCCAGGCGGTTCTAAAGCTCAGCAGGCACAGATTTATAACGACTATACCGAGCTTAAATTTGAAAAAACCGAGGGTACAGAAACTTCAGTCATGATGACGGCCGAGGGCTATAGAAAAATTGGCTTGCTTCAGCGCTTACTCGAAAATGGGACACTCACTCAGTCAGGCATTAGTACCATATTGTGGGACGAACCAGAATCAAATATGAATCCAAGTCTTATTCGTACGTTGGTTGAGTGCTTATTAATGCTTTCTCGCAATGGGCAACAAATA
This sequence comes from Acinetobacter sp. BY419, assembly GCF_019038395.1. Lineage (GTDB taxonomy): Bacteria > Pseudomonadota > Gammaproteobacteria > Pseudomonadales > Moraxellaceae > Acinetobacter. The sequence continues at coordinate 21,855 of NZ_JAGFXZ010000010.1, read as the reverse complement.
ATTGTAGCGACTCACAATTACGTTCTTTTGAAGTGGTTTGACTTATTAGTTGATTCTAGTAAAGGCGATCATATTATGTATCACGCACTTTATCGTGATGAAAATAAAGTGATTAGAAGTGAATCAGAAAGTGATTACAACATGTTATCTAAAAATGCGATTGCAGAAACGTATGGTGAGCTATACGACGAAGAAATAACAAAAGCTTTAGGTTGAAATTTATGACAAAGTTTGTAGAAGATGACTTAGAGTTTGATTTTTCTTGGGCTGATCTTGGTGAAAATTTTGATTGTGATATGAGACATGCTGGCCATCAAATGAAGAGGGTAGACTTCATAGCAGAAAAAGAAAATCAGTGTTTTTTCATTGAAATAAAAGATCCAGATCATCCTAAAGCTGGTCAAAATCTCGCAGAGAATAGAGACAAATTTCTAAAAGGCAATTTGGTTCATGATTTAGCGATAAAGTATCGGGATAGCCTTCTATTTAAATCTCTTTGTAATCCACTTGAAAAAGAATTGCATTATATAGTGTTATTTTCAATGAAAAGTATGGATCCAGCATTATTGATGAATAGAAATGATGCTTTGAAAAAAGCGATTCCTATATCTCACAAAGAGTGGGGCAAGGTAATGGCAAAAAGTTGTCTGATTTTAAATATTGAACAGTTTAAAAAACATTTTGGCGAACAATCAGTACGTCGAATTAGTGAAGGTGTGGCTTAATGGAAACTGCAAAACTCAAAAAATTCGCCCAATACGCACGCCGTAGCTTGATTGAACAAGTGAGTAGTAAGCTTGCTCAAGTACTTAAAGATGAAAGCTCGGAGCGCCGAGAACTACCAAATGTAGTCGCTAAGCTTGAAAGTGAATTGAAGCTAAAGGGCAAGGAGCAACTTATTGAGCAAGCGGCCTATACTTGGTTCAATCGCTTCTGTGCTCTACGTTTTATGGATGTGAATCTATATAACCGTATTATGGTGCTTTCACCATTAGATGGACAGTTCCAGCCAGAAATACTTGCAGAAGCCAAAGCAGGCCATATTGATGATGGCGTTGTAAATGATAAGACCAGAGAAAAAATATTTGGTTTGTTAAATGGTTCAATCAAAAGTCGAGATGGCCAATCGGAAGCCTATCGTTTGCTTATAGTAGCAGTGTGTAATGATTACCACCGTATCATGCCCTACCTTTTTGAGCGTATCGAAGACTATATGGAACTATTGATGCCTGATGATTTGTTATCAGGTAACTCGATTCTTGCTTATACACGTGAGGCAATGACACCAGAAGCTTGTGAATCTGTTGAATGTATCGGTTGGCTTTATCAATTTTATATTTCAGAGAAGAAAGATCAAGTTTTTGAAGGCTTAAAGAAAAACAAAAAGATTGCGCCTGAAAATATCCCAGCTGCTACACAACTATTCACTCCAGATTGGATTGTGCGTTACTTAGTTGAAAATTCATTGGGTCGTTTATGGATGCTCAATAATCCAGGTTCGAAGGTTATTGAACAAATGGACTATTATATCAAGCCAGTGGAAGAAGAAACTGATTTTCTAAAGATCAGTAGCCCAGAAGAGATTAAAGTCTGCGATCCAGCGTGCGGATCAGGGCACATGCTAACGTATGCTTATGACTTGTTATATTCTATTTATCTTGATGCTGGATATGACACTATTGATATTCCAGAATTAATCCTTACTAAAAACCTATATGGTATTGAGATTGATGAACGAGCTGCTGAATTAGCAGCTTTTGCGCTTTCAATGAAAGCGATTAAAGGCGATCCAAATGCTGAAGGCAATAATCGTCGTCGTTTTTTCCGCAACCCTATTAAGCCTAATATTTGCCGATTAGAAAGAATTTCCTTTAACGACGATGAATTAAATGAATATTTTGATTTTGTTGGACGAGATCTATTTACTCAAGACTTACGAGCTACTTTAAAAGAATTCGAAGAGGCTGATAACTTTGGTTCCTTAATTCAGCCGACATTGAAAAATGCAGAAGATGTAAGGGCACTTTTGGAAGCTAAGGATGTTTCGGGGCAGCTGTTCCTTGGCGAAATACACAAACGCGTTTTGCAGGTACTAGATCAAGTCGATTATCTTGATCAGAAATATCATGTGGTTGTTGCCAATCCGCCATACCTAAATGGAAATGGTATGAATGCAAGATTAAAGTGGTATCTAAATGATAATTTTCCTGAATTCAAGTCTGACCTTTATGCAGCTTTTATGTGTCGTACATTCCAGCTTTCCCTTAAAAATGGATACGCAGCATTAATAACAATGCATAGCTGGATGTTTCTTATGCAATCATATGCAAAGATGCGAGAAAAGCTATTTTCCTCAGTATTATTTGAGCAGTTGTTGCATCTGGGTCCTAATGCTTTTCCTTCAATTGGAGGAGAGGTAGTACAGGTGGCGGCATATATTGCTAGAAACAGTTTTAGTGACGGACATAGACCAAAGTGTTTTAGGTTAATTGAAGGTGACTCTAATACTAAAGCTTTTAATTTTTTGAATGAGCCGACATGTTTTGATGTGTTAACTCAAAATGATTTTCTTAAAATTCCTGGAGCACCATTCGCTTATTCGGCCTCTGAGAAAATTTTTGATGCATTCGAGAAATTGCCGACAGTTGCTGAAATAGCGAATCCAAGGATAGGGTTACAAACAGGTGATAACGAAACATTTCTACGGCTCTGGTTTGAGGTTGGTGGTGACAAATTTTGTCCTCCTAGAGTCTTTCCAGCTGGAGTTGAGGGGGCGAAATGGTTTCCTCACAATAAGGGGGGAGAGTTCCGTAAGTGGTATGGAAACTGTGAACTCGTGGTTAATTGGGGTGACAACGGTGCTGCTATCAAGGCTGATAAGAGCAGACGTCTCTCATTAGGCCTAATTGAGAAGAAAAATAGTGAATGTTGGAATTCGGACTACTATTTGCGCGAAGGCGCAACATGGACGAGAATGGCTAGCGGAAATTTGGCGCTGCGCTATCATGAAGCTGGTACTATTTTCGATACAGCAGCTCCAACAATATTTACAGAAAACGCTGTTTTTTTTCAGCTTCTAGGGATGCTAAATTCAGTAGTTGCAAAACACTTTGCATCACTTTTGAATCCAACATTGTCATTTCAAACGGGTGACTTAAAGAGAATTCCTGTGATGCTGCCTTTTGAAAATACAAGACGCCCTGAAACTATATCGTCTGCTATTGCGATTGCCAAATCTGATTGGGATACCTTTGAGACATCTTGGGACTTTAATACTAATCCGCTGCTTATGCCCAAATACAGATTAGAGACTTTTGAAAAGACCTATTCTGCTGTCCGTAGTCATTGGGATGATTTGACTAAAAAAATGCAACAATTGGAGGAAGAAAATAATCGTTTATTTACTAATGTATATGGCCTACAAACGGAGCTGAAAGTCGAAGTTCCTATTGAAAATATTACACTGACATGTAATCCGTTCTATCGTTACGGCGGAGGAAAAACACAGAAACAACTCGAAGGACTTCTATTACGCGATACAGTAAAGGAGTTTATATCTTATTCTGTTGGCTGTATGTTGTGCCGCTATTCTATCGATAAAGGCGGAATTATCATTTCTAGTTTCAATCAGACTCTTGCAGATTATTTAAGTGAAATTCCTAAGCCATCCTTTATGCCAGATGTTGATAATGTCATTCCAATGATCGACTTTGATGGTGAATGGTTCGAAGATGATATCAGTGAGCGCTTCAAAGAGTTTTTAAAAGTCACTTTTGGCGATGAACATTTTTCTGAGAACTTAGCTTTTATTGAAGAGGCTATCGGTAAAGGTATCAAAAAGTATTTTGTTAAAGACTTCTACGATGATCATGTAAAACGCTATCAAAAGCGCCCAATCTACTGGTTGTTCTCTAGTCCTAAAGGTACTTTTAATGCCCTAATTTATATGCACCGTTACCGCACAGATACGGTAAGCATTGTATTAAATGATTATCTTCGTGAATTCCGTACCAAGTTGCAAGCGCGTAAAGAAAGCCGTGAACAAGTTGCAGTGAGTACTTTAGCTAGTCAGAAGGATAGAACAGATGCAATTAAGGCTATCGATAAGATAAATAAAGCCTTGGATGAAGTGAACGACTATGAGCGAGATATTCTTTATCCATTAGCAGGTCAGAAAATAGAGATTGATTTGGATGATGGTGTAAAAGCTAACTATCCGAAATTTGGTAAAGCGCTTAAAAATATCACAGGATTAAGTTGATAACATGACTGTAAACCGTATTCAACAGGCGCTTAGCCGACTCTTTCAAAAACATCGTATCGTCTTCTGGTACGACGATAAGCAAGAATTGCGTGATGCTTTTGAAGATCTGTCTATCGAAGGTGTAGAAAAGCTAGAGATTCAAAATAATGAATTCGGCATTAAGTATAAATTGCTACGCGAGGCTCCAAAACAGTCATTCTTACTTTATAAAGCAGACAAACAACCAGAACCTTTACAGAACTGGCTGTTAGATATTGAGTTGGCGAATACCACATTTAGAACTGATCAGGTGGCAATTTGGTTAAGTGAATTAGAGTTGCCTAATGAGTTTGCTGAAATTGTTGAAAAGCACACAGCTTTCTTCGATGCCTCTAAAGCTAAGGTGCAAGCGGAAAAACGTAAAACTACACTAAAAAAACTGCTAAGTAATGAAGATACCTTGAGCAAAGTACGGTTAAAAATGCTAGCTGTTTGTGTTGGTGCTACTCAATTAGCTGATGCGCGTATTGATTTGATATTAGAGGCTTTATTGGCTGAATTGGTGAATCCAAAACAGGAACAGTTTAGGTTGATTCAACGTTGTAAGCTAGATGATTTTTTTTGGCAACAGGTTGAACGTTTTTACGGCTATACCAGTGAACAACCTACGATAAAAGACTTTGCGATTGAGTTGTTTAAGTCATGTTATTCCATGGGGGTAAATTCTCCACTTAATGGTGATGGTATTCATCTATCAAGTGATGCATTAGTCTTTTTTAAGCGATGGAAAGACAGTCGTACACATCAAGAAGTTTTTGAAGAACTATCGGATGAATATGCTGAATTACTCTCGATTGAAGAAGATCTAAATAAGCGTAATTTGAAGGAAGTAATCGAGCTAGATTACTTCCGCCTGATTGATAAGAAAGTCCTCTATGAACTGGTGAAAGCAGTTGAGCATCGCACCTTATCAGAGGGTGAAGTTACTTTATGGTGTCGGGATAGACGTCAAGGCCACTGGTTTAGCGATTTTAAATACCTTTATGAGGCAGTGGATATTGCTAGCCAATTCCTTACATTGCTGGATGTTATTCAGCTTAATATGGCAACATCAAGCGAAGCTGTTCAGGGCTATATTAGCCACTGGTATAAATTAGATCAGCTTTATCGTCAGTATATCTACTGCCTGAAAGAGTCTTCACAAAATACCTTACTTAATTCACTTAGTGAGAAGGTTGAAAACCTTTATACCAATCGCTATTTGCTGCCGCTAAATAATGCTTGGCAATACCATGTTGATGCTATGTCGAAGTGGGAAGTGATGGATGTTACACCGCAAAATCAATTCTTCTACAAGTGGGTGAAACCTTACTTGGATAAGAACAATAAAATTTGTGTGATTATTTCAGATGCCTTCCGCTATGAGGCCGGTGAAGAGATGGTGGGTAGAATACGCCAGGAAGATCGTTACCAAGCCAAACTAGACCATGCGCTTTCCTCTTTACCGAGCTATACGCAACTTGGTATGGCCTCGCTTTTACCACAAACTGATACCCTGCTAAATATCGTTGATAACAAGACGGGGACAGTAAACATGGGTATCCAGTCTACACAGGGCACAGAAAACCGTGACAAGGTGCTTAAATCAGCGTTAGGTGAGCGTGCTTGCACGATTCAAGCTAAACAGATGCTGGAGATGACGATTCCTGAAAATCGTGAACTAATTAAAGCGCACGATGTGGTTTATATCTATCATAATCGTATCGATCATACTGGTGACAAAATGCAGTCTGAAGGTGAGGCATTTGAGGCTGTAGAAAAGACATTTGACGATTTAATGAAACTGATCAAAAAGCTTGCAAATGCCAACGTAAACAACCTCTTGATAACTGCAGACCATGGCTTCATCTATCAAAATAAGCCATTAGAAGAAAGTGACTTTTTGGCAAATGATGTTAAAGGTGAAGTACTGTATAACGACAGACGTTTTGTATTGGGTAAAAGATTGAGCTGTGGACAATCCTTAAAAGCATTTACTGTCGAACAACTTGGGTTGTCCGGTGATGTACACGCGGTCATCCCGAAAGGAGCTCAACGACTGCGTTTAAGCGGTTCGGGTAGCCGATTTGTACACGGAGGAGCTTCATTACAAGAGGTGATAATTCCTATCATATCTATTAACAAGAAGCGTCAGAGTGATTTGACTTATGTAGACGTGGATATATTACGTGGTGGTACAAATGTCATTACCTCTGGCCAACTTTCAGTCACTTTGTATCAAGCTGAGCCTGTGACAGATAAAATTCGCCCTAGACAGTTAAGAGTAGGTATCTATACCGAGAACGGTACGCTTATATCTGATAGGCATGACGTATTACTTGATTTAAGTTCGGAGAGTCCTCGTGAGCGTGAATTGAAACTGAGGTTCTTACTTACCCAAGAAGCTGATGCTGCAAATAATCAAGTAGTGTTATTAAAGCTTGAAGAGCCCGAGGATGGTTCAAATCAATACCGAAAATACAAAGAGCTTCGTTATACCATTCGGCGTTCATTTACGAGTGACTTTGATTTTTAATGAGTAATTGCAGAGCTACAAACAAAAAAGACGGAACTTTTGAGGAAAGACAATGACAGACCTAAACCAAAAAATATGTGATGTGTTTGCTGGATTGGTGGTACGTAAAGATTTGGTTAAAACTGTAAAAGGTAATGCCATTGTTCCTTCCTATGTTCTCGAATACCTGCTGGGACAATATTGCGCCACGAATGACGAAGACAGTATTGAAAGCGGCATTCAAACAGTGAAAGAAATTTTGGCCAAGCACTACGTGCATAGAAGTGAAGCTGGTTTGATTCGCTCAACAATTCGAGAAAAAGGCCGTCATAAGATCATCGACAAAGTAAGTGTAGAGTTGAATGATAAAAAAGATTGCTACGAAGCTCAGTTTGCTAATCTTGGTATTAAAAAAGTATTAATTGATTCAGGAACGGTTAAGCAACATCCCAAACTCTTAGTGGGAGGTGTATGGGTTATCGCTGATATTGAATATGAGCATACGGAGGATAAAGATTCCAGTCCTTGGATACTCAGCACGTTAAAACCTATCCAAATGTCTCATTTCGACTATGATAGTTATATTAAGGCACGGGGTCAGTTCACACTAGACGAATGGATTGATGTACTTATTCAGAGTGTAGGTTTTAATCCTGAATATTTTGGCAAGCGTAGCAAGCTCACTCAATTAGCCAGACTTATTCCATTTTGTGAGCGGAATTACAATCTTATTGAGTTGGGACCTAAAGGTACAGGTAAGTCACATATATACTCGGAATTTTCACCTCATGGTATTCTGCTTTCTGGAGGTGAGGTAAGTGTTCCTAAGTTATTCGTCAATAACTCTTCAGGGAAAATTGGCTTGGTAGGTTATTGGGACACTGTTGCTTTCGATGAGTTTGCTGGGAAACAGAAGAAGGTCGATAAAGCACTTGTCGATATCATGAAGAACTACATGGCGAACAAGTCATTCTCCCGAGGTGTTGAAACTTTGGGTGCAGATGCCTCCATGGCGTTTGTAGGTAACACCGAACACAGTCTACCTTATATGCTCAAACATTCAGATTTGTTTGATGCATTACCAGAGAAGTTTTACGACTCAGCATTTCTTGATCGTCTACACTTTTATATTCCTGGGTGGGAAGTGGATATTATCCGTGGCGAAATGTTTTCAAATGGATACGGTTTTGTTGTAGATTACTTGGCTGAAATTTTACGTCACCTCCGTAACCAAGATTATTCAGATCAATATAAAAAGTATTTTACCCTTTCTTCAAATATATCAACTCGTGATCGGGATGCTATCAACAAAACGTTCTCTGGGCTGATGAAGATTTTGTTCCCTCAAGGTGAAGCAACGGAAATTGAAATCGAAGAAATTTTGAAATTTGCAATGGAAGGCAGGAAGCGCGTTAAAGACCAATTATTCAGAATTGATACTACCTATACGGACGTAAATTTCGCTTATTTTGACAAAGTAGGCAAAGAAAAACCTGTTGCTACACTTGAAGAGCTTGAATACCCAAATTACTTCCATAAAACAGTTTCAAGTGATGATGCTAATCTGCCTGATGTGCAGGTTGAAACGACACTATCTTCCGCTCCTTTAACATCTGAAACTAATGTTATAGATGAGAAACTACCTCAGGAAGGGCATCTAACCATTGCGGAAAATCAACGAGGGGTTTCCTATGATGGTCTATTCGGACCTTATTTAAATGGTGCGCAATACATCACTATTACCGATCCTTATATTCGCCTATTTTTCCAAGCTAGGAATTTGATGGAGTTGCTCGAAACTATTATCAAAGGAAAAGCCGAAGAGGATGAGATAATTGTGAGTCTTATAACAGTTGAGGATGAATTAAAAGGGGATCAACAGCGTGAATATTTTGAAAAGATACAGCGTGAAATGTTTAAAGTAGGTATTAAATTTGCTTATTCATTCGATAACTCGGGCTCTCAGCATGCTAGGCATATAGTTACTGATACTGGTTGGAAAATTTCCCTAGACCGAGGGCTTGATATCTTCCAACAATACGATATATGGGATGCATTCCAGCTTGCTAATCGCAACCAAAAGTATCGTGCGTGCAGGGCATTTGAGGTGACTTACATAAAGCAAAGTAGTTAAAGGTTTACGGTTCTGTAGCATAATAAACATAAATAATTAATTTTGATGAATTTTACCTTAAATTGATTTTGAATAAAATTCATAAAAACTATTAGTTATGAAATTTTTATGCAACAAAGCCATATAGTTATACTATTGTTCCTGAGGGTAATCCTTAATGACATGTTAAGATAAAACCTCTTTACAGAATTTTTATTTCCACATTTCTAATTGATTGGTATCTTCCAAGAATTGGTAAAGTTCAGATAGAGTAGTACCAATTTCATCACAACTCGGTATATCATCCTGTTGATAGAAGTAAATTGCTTTATTCAATTTAAAATTATTATTCTTCATCCATTCATCAAATTCTTGAGAAGAATGATCATACAAATTCTGCTTACCATATTTTTTACCTTCTTTAACAAGATATTCACAAGCATCAATATACCAACCTGTAAATCGGTTATCTGTTAAGGAACGTTCAGGAATTACATAAACTACTGATAATTGCTCAGCTAAATTTTGATTAAAATCTTCTTCCATACAAGGAAGTACAATCCAGCAATCATTACAAATTTGTACTGACGTTATTTCACAGGTTTTATGAATCGATAGTTCCAATTTTTGATCTAAAAGCAAAATATTTTTCCTTATATAGGGGTAAAAATTATTGATGCAATATTTTTAAGTACAGATGTTCCTAAAAAGTCAAGAACGCGATAACTTTGAGATTTGCTATAAAGATTATGCCAATTAGAATCAATTTTTTTCGCTTTAAAATGATTGTTTTTGAGTTTCTTGTAACAGGTTTATAGAGGCTTAGAATTAATTATTCTATTTAGAGAGGGATGGTTTGAGCAGTTCTTGTAAGGTTTTCACTTTATGAATTCAATTTACTAAAAGATACAGATAGTGTATTTTTCATCTGAATCAGCCACAAAATTTCAAATAATTTAGTATTTTATTTTGTGAGGTTAGTACCATATTTGGGACTTAAGTCTAATTTTTAGTTAGATAGGTCCCAATTTACGTACTTATCGTTTGGTGTGATTAGGCAAGTATTTATGGGTAATATGCCTTTATTCATTGAGTTCTACGAGTCTTTGTAAAACCTGTTCCGAAAATGGGAGCCAGTAGTTCCAAGATTTATATTTAGGATTATACGAGCCACGTCCTTCATGCATCCACTTTTTAAACATAGCAATGATTTCAGGGTTGTATGTACTATTCACGGATATCATACCACTCGCAAAATTGCGAACGTTGATGTGCATGCCTTTAACTGTAAATTTATAGTCCTGCCAACTTGAAGCGGTACTTTGTTGTTTCGAAGTTGGTTGTTGCAGGGCTGTGAATTGGGTACAGGTAATAGACTCTTGCTGCTTACTGATTTGCTCTGTAGGAAATGGATAAACCCATCTTCTATTATCTAGGTTTTCGAGGATTTGCTGTTTGGCTTCGATACTTGGAATTGCAATATCACTTTTAAGAAGTGGTGATAAATCGATTTCAATACATTTTGATTTAAAAACCTCAATGCGTTTTAGTTTCTCGGCATCAATAAAATGAGTAACTGCAATTTCAATTAAAATAGGTTCTGCATCAAAATATCCAACTAAATCTGGGCGTATTAATCCGAGAGAAAATTCTGGTAATACTTTTTCAAATGTCCACCATGCTGCTTCATTATCGGAATTAGGTAAAGCAGGAAGCATGAGGCCCATAGATTCAAGAATGACTTCTTTGGCATATTTATGTAGAACAGATTCTGGATTAATTGTACAGCTTTCTTTATTGCTTGCATGTGCAAAGTGATGTTCTTTAATTTCACCTTTACGTGCAATAACAGTTTCACCACATTCAAAGCAGGTACATTGGCATGCAAGTCCACGTTCAACATCTTTGATATCGACCAATTTTTTATTGTCGTCCAAAGCAATATACATAGTCATGATTAAAATCCTTTAGGAAGTTGATTTACTCATTCACTATGCTTGTGATCTAATTGTCCTAACACCGTATAAAGGGGAGATACGGGTAAAATGGGGGTTTAAATGTCTGAATTAAAATTAAAAGTTTTTATTTTATTAGATGAGATTTTAAAGAAAGACTTAGCAGATAATAGGGCATACGATTGCTTAAAAGTAATCTGTAGTGCATCGATTGATGCTTTAAATGCTCAAAATGAGGAGCCAATAACGTATACGAGATATCAACTAAAACTCATTCTTGATGGTCAGCAATCTGTTGCATCGATGGATTCTAAAGATCTAGGGAAGTGGATGAGTGACAAAAAATTAAGTGCATACCTTGATCGTGTCATCACAAAATATACTAAAAAATTTGAAGAGATTGGTTATATTCCAGTGGTAAAAACCAATGATACAATTGGAGGAAAAGGGAATGAGCGCCGTTATTGGTTAAATATTACAGAATATTCTCAGACCCAAAATGAAGAGGATCAAAAGCTTGATGAAGATAAAATCACTTATGAACGGGTAGATCCTTCAGAAATTAAATTGTCCTGGTTTTACCGGTATATTTTTAAAAATGGTGAAATAAAAAATAAAAGTATAAGAGGACTGTTTATGCTGATAGTTCTTTTTGGCGGTTTTATTTTATGGTCTTTATATGTTTGTGCATTTTCATTAGTTTTAGTACGTGAAGGACAAAACTTCACGACTCTTGATTTGTTGCTTATAGCCTGTTTAATTGGATTTTCTTACCTATCATTCAAATACTGGTACATTCCGTTATGGAATTTACCAGAGCATCGTGTCATTAAGGCGCCTATGACGTTTATTTCACTTAATGAGGATCATGCTGATATTGAGATGTATCGTGATAGAGAACGTAATCAATTAACACGTATAACTCGGTTTAGAGGGATATGTCCGATTTGTTCAGCAGAGGTTGTACTTAGAGCTGGTCAACCTGATCATAATTTGCCATTAGTTGGACGTTGCGTAGAAAGTCCTTTTGCGCATGTGTATAGCTTTGATCGCGTGCTAATGATTGGGAAGCAGTTAACTCAGTAATCATATTGAAATTAAGGGTGATCATTTAAATTAATGAACTATTCTCCTATTTTGACAATCAATACAAATCAAAAGAATCATGTTTATGTGGTTGGTGATTTACATGGTTGTTATAGCCTTTTGATACAAGAGCTCAAGAAAATAAATTTTGACTTTCAAAATGACGTACTGATTTGTACAGGTGATCTTGTAGATCGAGGTGAGGAAAATTTAGAATGTATTTCCTTATTAGATCAGTCATGGTTTCGCAGTGTAAGAGGAAATCATGAAGAAATGTGCATAAGGTCGCCTGACGATCCTAAAATAAAAGATATGCATGCTCGTAATGGAGGGGAGTGGTTTTATCAATTGAGTGTGAGAAAACAGTTTGAAATTATCGAACTCTTTAAACAGCTCCCTTTGGTTATTGAAGTTCAATTCGAACATAAAGTCATTGGGGTGGTACATGCAGACATTGACATACATGATTGGAATAGCTTTAAGCGAGATATTAGTCAAGGTGACTATAAGATTTCTGGTGTAACTTCTGCGTACAGCAATGCATTATGGGGAAGGGGGCGTATTCGTCAGCATTCCGCTCACTATGATATTGTTGAAGGTATTGATGAAATTTATCTAGGACACACCATTGTAAAAGAACACACTAAAATCGATAATTGTCACTATATTGATGTCGGCTCTTCTTTTACCAAGAAGCTTTGTATTTTAAAAATTCAGTGATCTTGGTGATATGGTAGGGGAGTTCGGTGGTGAAAAAAGTTCAACTGGTCAAAAAAACAACACTTGAATCATGTATCCTAGCTTGTATCCTGTAATTTTTTAATATTAATTAGTGTAATAAAAACAATAGGGTAGGAGAGGGTTGTTGTCCGTCTGGGCCCACCAAATTTTATAATCATATGCATCCATATGAAATTCAAACCCGTGATTCTAAAAGAATTAGGGGTTTTTCTTTAGGTGTAAAATCATTCAGAATCTAGCTTCTTGTAATTTATGAGATATTTTTCACCCGTTGCACAAGTAATGCATGAGCGTACATCATCTTGGCCTATTAATAAATTTGAATAAAAAACAAACAGCATTCAGGTTGAGCTTAATTTTACTTCTTCTATTCTAAATGTTGATTGGGGTGAATCTTATCCCATCGATTTTGTTTCAAACTTAAGCGCTGGATCTGATTTTTTTAAATTGCAGGCCACTCAAAATTGCTTACAAATGATAGTAATCAAGAATCAGGTAGAGCCTTACTAAAGATTTAACTTCTTATTTTTAATAGAGGAGAGGTTCTGTAAGTATTAAATCCCCAAATAAACTATTTATCACCTCCTGACTAACGGAACCCAGACCCAAGAAAATTAGTTTTAAAAACTAAAGCTGATTTCACCGAGCCCAGATAAAAGGCCATAGCATTCAGTGAATTCAAACATCACTCCCAACAACTTGTTGGAGGAAACTATGTTAAACCCTCTCATTTCTATCGTTTTCGGATCACTGGTTTTTTCTAGTGCATTCGCAGCCGAACAATTCACCTGTAAGACCTCTGCGCATATTGTGACTATCAATCAACTTTCATCAAATCAATACCAGTATAGGGCCTGGAATAAGCCCAAAAGTATCACTAAGAAACCCGACATGGTCATTGCCCAAGGAAAAGAAATCACCGAAGGCACAGGTGTATGCCGCTACACCAGATGGGAATTTAATAACAGCAATACTCAATATGTTGTAAGTACGCCAGTGACATGCACAGAGGATATCCCTCCTTCAAATGCGACCGACATACTTTCCGTTTTCGTAAATGGTGAACACAGGAGATCGTGGTGGTGCCTTAAATAACGATTAGACAATATTTAAATCGACTTATAAAAAGTGGCTTAGCTCTCATATATGAGGTTTATGAGCCGCTTTTGTGGATTTTATATCTAGGAGAGTCCTAATTAGGAAAAAAGTTCATTTTTATGAAAGGACTGTGATGTACTTCAAAAATAGCAGCAAAAAAAGTGAAAAGTAGATGAAATGTATTTTACAACTGGGAAAATTATGCTAATTAATAAGAGGTGATTTTTTAGTCAAAAAAAATCATGATGTTTCAGGAAGGAATGTCTTAAGAAGCACATTAAAAAAATGATTAAACAGGAGTTTTAGAGATGCTTCAGCTTTTAAGGAAATTGTTTTGTTTGCATATCTATGAATACGAGCAAATGCAAGAAATCGGTGAACACAGGGAGTGTCGGAAGTGCGGAACGAATAAAGACTAAGATTTTTTCAAAAAAAGTGAGCAATAGCTCACTTTTTTATGCTGATGATCGGCTAATTTCCGTTAAAATTAAAGGGAAGTTTCAACCTGATGAACAGGCATATGAGCAAAGATGTCCATGCAGACACTTATATTGTAGACAATAGCCTGGCAGATACCCTGCATTGGCTCAGCCTGCATCAAGACAGTTATGACTCTTTTAGCTATGATGCAGTCATGCAAGAGCTGGTGGTGCATCATGCCAATGGAATGGATCAAATCCGAGTCGGAGACTATCTGAATGCCCGTTATGGTATTTTAATTACTGCACATAACTTTTCTGTTCACTCCTCAAGTTAAATAGTTATTAGCTTGCCATGGCATCAGTCGCCAATGCACGCACACTCGGTTTAGGTTGTTCTGCAACCAGGCCTAATTTCTCAAACAGTTGCTGATCACGGCCTTGGGCTGTATTGGGTGTCGTGAGTAATTTCTCTCCGGAGAAAATGGAATTGGCGCCGGCCATGAAGGCCAGAGCCTGATCTGAATCGGTTAAGGATTCGCGGCCGGCAGAAAGACGAATATAGCTTTTTGGCATGAGTAAACGTGCCACGGCAATGGTACGAATCCATTCAATGACATCCAGTTTTTCTACATCTGCCATTGGTGTGCCTTCAATTGGAACCAGCATATTAATGGGTACAGATTCAGGATGAATGGCTAAAGTGGCAAGTTCATACAATAAGCCAATCCGGTCATTACGACTTTCGCCCAGGCCCACAATACCACCACTACATACTTTTAAACCGGCTTGACGTACATGATCCAACGTATCCAGACGATCATCAAAACTCCGGGTACTGATGATATGTGAATAGTATTCGCGAGAAGT
Source organism: Acinetobacter sp. BY419 (assembly GCF_019038395.1). Taxonomy (GTDB): domain Bacteria; phylum Pseudomonadota; class Gammaproteobacteria; order Pseudomonadales; family Moraxellaceae; genus Acinetobacter. The sequence goes on along the minus strand of NZ_JAGFXZ010000010.1, from coordinate 6,776 downwards.
ATCTAGATTATGGTTGTAATAATCCAGGCCAGCCTCTTTCAATCGTTCTGCTTGTGATTCATTTAACATCCCGAGTGTCATACAGGTTTCCAGGCCCAGTGCTTTAACTTCTTGCACCATTTCCAGAACATAAGGCATATCACGTTCATGCGGATTGCGCCATGCCGCCCCCATGCAGAAACGTGAGCTGCCAGATGCAAGTGCTTCTTTAGCTTCCTGAATCACTTTTTCTACCGCGATACGTTTTTCTGCTTCAAGCTTGGAATCATAATGTGCAGACTGTGAACAATATTTGCAATCTTCTGGACATTTACCTGTTTTAATCGAGAGCAGGGTACTGACTTGAACGGTATTGGCATCAAAATATTGACGATGAAGCTGCTGGGCCTGAAAGAGTAAATCCATAAAAGGTTGCTGATACAGGGTCTCAATTTCTTCGCGAGACCAATCATTGCGTATTGGATCCATACTGCTCATCTGTCTATCCTTGTTCATCGTTATTAATTAATTTCCCTATATTAAGTAAAACAATCCCGGGCTTCACTAGCAAAATATGACCTTCTATTAAATAACAAAGCCCACACAAGGTGAGCTTTGTATTTCCAGTAAACGGATTACTTGCTGTGATTGCCATGCGTATCCTGACCATAGAGATCTTTGCGATGCTGCTTGTTAAACACACGCTGGTCCTGTTCATGCTGGTTGTTTTTTGGAGAATTAATTGGCCCATGCTGGGGTTGCTGCTGTTGGTGCTTCTGCTGTTCTTCCTGAAGCTGCTCAATTAGCTCTTGATTTGGATTTTTTGATGACATCATCTTTCCTCCACTTCATTTTTGACTAATTTTATTTATGCCATAGTCTGAAACGAGGATGTGTAAGGCTTTTAAGTGAAACTGTGACGCTAGGTAAAGATGGAAAATTAACTGGATTTTGCCAGTTGTTCTTGAAGGGCCCAATCAATATGCACTTGTACAATCTCATCATGATGTGCACGCTGCTGATGGAGTGCCCGAACAATCTGTTCATCAAAAGGTGCATTACCCATACCGATCGCGATATTGCGCATAAAGCTTTGGTAACCAGTACGGCGCATCGGACTACCTTCAGTCGCGCTTAAAAAGGTAGCTTCATCCCATTGCCATAAATCCAGTAAACTGACCTGATCCAGGCTATGCCGCGGATGAAAATCCTCTACCGAGGTGACTTGAGCAAAACTGTTCCAAGGGCAAATCAGCTGACAATCGTCACAGCCAAAAACACGATTTCCAATCCCGCGTCGTAAATCTTCTGGAATAACGCCTTTATATTCGATGGTCAGATAGGCAATACAGCGCCGGGCATCGAGCATATAGGGCTCGACAATTGCCTGCGTTGGACAGATATCGATACAGGCCGTACAGGAACCACAATGTTTACTGGCAGGCGCATCAAAAGGTAGATCCAGAGAAGTAAACAGTTCCCCAAGCACAAAGAAAGAACCAGATTTTTTATGAATCAGCAGGGTGTGTTTGCCCGTCCAGCCCATGCCAGCACTTTCAGCCAGTGATTTTTCAAAAATTGGCGCAGAATCGGCAAAAGGACGCGATTCAAAATCTCCCACTTTTGCCCGGATTTTTGTCGCCAGGGTTTTCAGGCGACCGCGCATGATCTTGTGATAATCCCGACCCCGGGCATAACGTGCGATAATGGCAGAGTTTGGAGCATAAGGGATATAACGTGGCTCTGGTGCCTCGACCAGATAATCCATACGCACACAGATTATGCTGCGTGTGCCGGGAACCAGTAAAGCGGGATTGGCACGTTTTTCCAGGTTGTCTTCCAGAAACTTCATGTCTCCATGATACCCGCGATCCAGATATTCCTGTAAGCGAGCTAATTCTGCTTGAGCATCCGGTTTAGCAATGACACAATCAGCAAAACCCAATTCTAAAGCTTGTGTTTTAATCCAAGCTTTTAAATCAGCTGGATCTTGTTGATAAACTTGAATTTGCGCGTGAGAATCGGGAGTTGTCATAAACCAAAGACAGGGAATAAGAAATGCAGCAACAAGTTTACCATAGCCCCGTTTATCATAGCCAAAGTATTCAAGCATGGGAGCAGCGCTGGTTCCAGCAGCAAAATAGTTCCTATGGTTTAATGCAACAAGTCGCTTGGGCAATCAGCCAGCGGCTACTCACTTTATTTTCCCGGCAAAAAATTAAAAAAATCGCTGTCTGCTGTGGTCAGGGTAATAATGCTGGCGATGGTTATCTTGTAGCCAAATATTTAAAACAGGCCGGTTTTCAAGTTGATATTTATGCGGCAGAGCCGGGCAATTCCAAAGATCTGGCATCGGCTGTGCAGGAAGCTATGCAGGCCGGTTTGCAACCTTATTCGCATTTTGACTTTCAAGACGAATATGAGGCTTATGTTGATGCCTTATTCGGAATCGGTCTAAACCGTCAGCTGGATTCTGACTGGCAAAACATTATTCAGTCCATTAACCGGAAAACTGGATTAAAAATCTCAATCGATATCCCGAGTGGATTGGGTGCCAATACTGGCCAGCCTTTGCCTGTTGCCATAAAAGCTGATTATACCTTCACCGGTTTGGCACTCAAGGCTGGGCTGTTTACCGGACAAGGCAAAGAATATGCTGGCAAGGTCGAATTGAATGCTGCTATTCCGACTGATGCAGTACTTAAACCCATTGCTCAACTTTCATCACCTGACATTCACTTGCCCAAACGTAAAGCCTTTGGTAATAAAGGGAGTTATGGTCATGTGCTGGTGCTGGGTGGGCATGCCAATATGGGCGGTGCCGTGATCATGTCTGCCGAAGCGGCATTTGCTGCAGGCGCAGGTAAAGTCACCATTGCTTGTGATGCGAAACACCATACAGCGATTTTGGCGCGTGCGCCGAATATCATGCTGCGTGATATTAATGCTCTGAATATAGAACAGCGCACAGCCTTAATTCAGCAGGTCGATGCAGTCTGTTTCGGTATGGGCTTGGGACGTGATGAATGGGCAAAAGAGCAATATCAAGCATGGTTTGATTTAATTCAAAACACAGATCTGGAAATTGTCTTGGATGCAGATGCGCTGTGGTTTTTAGCCAAACAGCCGCAAGCCTTGAATTCCAAGACCTATGCCACACCACATCCCGGGGAAGCCGCTACGTTACTGGAGAGTAGTACTACAGAAGTAGAAGCGAACCGGATTGCAGCAATCCATGCACTGCAACAAAAATATCAGGGACAGTGGGTACTGAAAGGTTCAGGTAGCCTGATTCTGGAAGAAGTGCTTTCTATCTGCAGTGCCGGGAATGCCGGTATGGGAACTGGCGGAATGGGGGATGTGCTGGCCGGAATGATTGCCAGTTTAAAGGCACAATTTGCAGAAACCATCCATTTGCATGAAATTGTGACGCTGCATGCACTTGCAGGTGATGAACTGGCTAAACATGGTGAACGTGGTTTGCAGGCTCAGGATATGAAACATGCGATTTATCAGGTGGTGAACCGTTAAGGAGAATACAGTGGCAGTCATCAAGCTAAATATTTCAGGCCAGGTACAAGGAGTTGGCTACCGCTACTGGTTTGCCGAGCAGGCTCAAGCACTTGGACTGAAGGGACATGTGCAGAACTTAAGTACGGGGGAAGTGGAGGCTGTGATGGTTGGAACAGATTCTCAGCTTCAGGAAATGATTGCACGAAGTTGGCAAGGGCCTGCTCGTGCAGTCGTAAAATCAATTATTCAAGAGCATCTGCAATCTGACTTGGATGTTCAGGGCTTTAGCATACTGCGCTGAATCTCAACGACGACGGCTGCTTACCCGACTCCGGCCACGTGCCATACCACCCAAAGCATTCAATACCGCCATTTTACTCATACTGCCTGAAGCATGGGCATGACAAATGGCAGCAGCTAAGGCATCGGCAGCATCCTGTTGCGGTTTAATGCTGAGTTTTAGAATATTCATGACCATCATCTGCACCTGTTCTTTATCGGCAGCGCCATAACCGACCACCGACTGCTTGATCTGGCGCGCCGTATATTCAGCGACTTTCAGATCCAGATTGACCAGCGCCGCAACTGCAGCACCACGAGCCTGACCGAGTTTTAAGGCGGAATCCGGATTTTGTGCCATAAAGACCTGCTCGACTGCAGCTTCAGTAGGGCCATAAAATTTTACAATGCGCTCTACACCGGCAAAGATCCGTTTTAAACGCTCAGGCATTTCCGTCGTTTCTGTTCTGATGGTGCCGGCATCGACAAAAGTCAGTTTGGAGCCGTCTTTTTCGATAATTCCGTAACCGGTTAAACGAGAACCGGGGTCAATCCCAATAATTAATGACATGCCTGCACTTTAAAAATAGAATAATGCCCATATTGTTACATAAGCGTATCAAAAAAGCTTGATCCTGATGAAGCAGTTGATTCCAGCATCCTATTATTTATTTTACTGAGATTAGATTAATTTTCATGAAATTATTTCTTATTATCCTTGCAGGCTTAATCCTAGAAGTATTTGTCTGGATTGGCGTGGGTGACCTCGTCGGGAGTATGTGGTACGTATTTTTCTGGTTTGTCGCCGCATTTTTTATCGGTATGAATCTGATTCGAAAATACTCGGCCGGTATCATGCCACAGATGCAGCAAATGCAGATGGGGCAGATGAGTGCAGATCCTGCTTTAACAGGAAACTTACCTAAAATTCTGGCGGGCTTCTTTCTGCTTATTCCTGGATTGATGACTGATGTATTGGCAGTATTGATGCTTATTCCAGCGGTTCAGCGCGTCTTTAAAGCTGCCATGATGAAAGCAATGATGAAACGTCAGCAACTCATGATGGAAAAAATGATGGGTGGCATGATGGGCGATATGGGCGGTGCACAAGGCCAGAATCCATTTACCGAGATGATGCGTCAGATGCAGGAGATGCAAAATCAGCAATCAGGTCGCGGCGATTCAACCATTATTGATGGTGAAGCACGTGAAGTGAAACCTGAGGCGAAAAAAATTGAAATGAAAGATATCAATCCGAAATAAGCGTTGTATTTGAAAATAGCTCTATTTAAGCCGAATCTGATGATTCGGTTTTTTATTGGAACTTTCTAATATCTTTGAACAAACGTTATAATATATTTTTATAACTTCACCTCATTTTAATGTCTCTGCTTTTTACGATCTGTCTCCTGCATTTTGTTGCTCAACTGAGTCCTGGCCCCGATATTTTACTTATCGCCAAAAGTGCCGCATCCACCACACGCCAGAATGCCCTGAAAATTATTGCAGGAATCTCTGCCGGGATTGTACTGTGGGTCGTACTGACACTTGCGGGATTTACCGTTTTAATTGACCAGTTCCCATGGATTCAGCAAGTCCTCATGCTTTTTGGGGGGATGTTCCTGGCCAAAATGGGATGGGCGATGTTAAAGGGGGGGCTACATAGCTTTAAAAATAGGGATCAGGCCGATGACGATGTAAATGGACAGATGCAAGCTAAAAACTATTTTATGCTGGGCTTATGGACCAATCTCTCTAACCCTAAAACGCTGATCTATTTTAGTAGCGTATTTTCACTGGCCTTGAGTTCGTCTGCTTCCGATTATTTGAAAGCACAATTGGCGGTGATTATTCCCTTACAAACCTTTGTCACCTTTGCTTTATTGATGCTGCTGATTTCCCAACCTAAAATTAAAACCTTGTACCAGCGTTCGGGGAGTTATATTGATATGATCTCGGGCGGACTATTTCTGATATTTGCGTTATGGTTGTGGTACGACGCACTTATTCTGATGAATTAAATTGTGAATCTTCATTTGTAGAGGTCGATGAGGCCGGGGCAGGAGATGCTGAATTAGCTGGGGTTTTAATCATTGTCTGATAGCGATTAGGCTTCAAGGTGGTTTCAGTATTTTCAGAGCCTTGATAGCTGCGGCTACGGTTGGCCCGCTCACGCAGTCCACCTTTTTTAATTAACTGAACCATGACACATCTCTCATTTGAATCCACTGCTATTGTAAATCAAATCTGGATCTTAGGAGGTGGTTTTTCTTCCAAGCTAGGACTATTCAAGTGCAATAAAAAGACCTGTTGGAATGAACAGGTCTGTGCTGTGATATCAATAAAATTAGCGCAGTCTTTTATCTTCTTCTTTTAAAACATCCAATATGGAATATTGGACAGGAACTTCTTGTTGTGACTGCACATACAAGTGCACCACTTTAAATACGATTGTTGTTACGAGACAAGCCACCAGACATAAAATCCAGAAACCAAAAGGGCTGCGAATATGGTGTGAGCCACAGTTTGCACATGATTTTTCTGTAGAGTCGACTACTTTTTCGCAGCAAGCGCAATGATATTTATATTGCATTGTTCTTCTCCCAGGATGCTATCCTTTTTTATTTTTCGATCATGAAAGATGAGTTGTTGCTCTATCATAGGAGAGCTTTTTAGCGCTTGCAATACGTGATTGCGGACAATTACACAGTATTTATACAGGGCAAAAACTTATTACATGAATATGAAATTATTGATACGAAGCAGATGTTTACAGTGTTAATAGAAGAGAATTGAATTTGAACAGATAATATATGAAGACAAAAATAAAGCCCGCTAAAAGCGGGCTTTATTTTAATGCGATTTAAATTTTACTGACCTGAACGGATAATGTAATCAAATGCAGAGAGTGATGCTTTCGCACCTTCACCTGTCGCAATGATAATCTGCTTGTAAGGCACTGTAGTGCAGTCACCTGCCGCAAACACCCCTTTGACATTGGTTTC
>NZ_JAGFXZ010000001.1 GCF_019038395.1 Acinetobacter sp. BY419 | reverse complement strand
GAGCCGTTGAAGACTACGACGTTGATAGGTTGGATGTGGAAGTGCAGCGATGCATGAAGCTGACCAATACTAATTGCTCGTGAGGCTTGACTATACAACACCCAAACAGTTGTTGTATGAAGCTCGATTGATTCATCACTGATCGAAAGGTCAGCGAAAAACTTGATTCAGAAGCCCGTTAGTAAGACAATATTCAACTCAGATATAGCGGTTAATGTATTCTATTTGGTACCAAGTAAGGCCTACATCAAATGATGTCAATAAGACCCGAACAAGTCCATAAACAGTTGTGCTGGCGACAATAGCAAGAGTGAACCACCTGATCCCTTCCCGAACTCAGAAGTGAAACCTCTTTGCGCTGATGGTAGTGTGGGGTTACCCATGTGAGAGTAAGTCATCGCCAGCTCATTATTCGAAACACCCCCTGTCTAAAGACAGGGGGTGTTTTTTTTATGCGTGTAGAAAAGCTCTGTGGTCCATGGTTCAGATTGGATCCTCACATAAAAAATGAGCGAAAGGCGTATACTGGATCCATCTAAGGAGCGGATATGTCCTCAAAATCATCTTCTAGTCATATTGAATATGGTACTACCGCATTTAAAGCAGTAATTTTTTCCTTGTTTCTTGCCGGCTTTGCCATTTTCTCGTCTTTGTATTGCATACAGCCGATGATGCCCATCTTGGCAGATTATTTTCAGGTCAGTCCGACGCAAAGCAGTTTCCCATTATCCTTGTCTACCATTGCCTTAGCCATTGGTTTGCTATTTACCGGACTGATCTCGGATCGTTTTGGACGTAAGCCGGTTATGGTCTGGTCCCTGGCATTGATTGCAATTTTGTTAATGCTCAGTTCTATACTGCCCATCTGGTCGGTATTTTTATGGATTCGGATCTTGATTGGCCTTTGTGTCAGTGGGGTGGCTGCAGTCGCCATGACCTATATCGGGGAAGAAATAGCTGAAAAAGATATCGGTTTCGCCATGGGCTTATATATTTCTGGCACAGCCATTGGCGGTATGGGAGGGCGTTTCATTGCCGGAGTTTTGGTGGATTTTATCTCCTGGCAATCTGCTACTCTGATTATTGGTATTTTAAATGTCTGTATTGCAGTATTATTTTATTATCTGCTGCCAGCATCACAACATTTTAAAGCCTATCCGATCAAGCTTAACCGTTTTAAAAACTCATTTAGGCAAAACCTGGCCGATCCGAAACTTCAGATTTTATTTCTGCAAGGTTTTATCTTGATGGGCTGCTTTGTCTCGATATTTAATTATCTCAGCTATCGTTTGCTTCAGGCACCTTTTGAATTATCACAGGCCTGGATCGGTTTAATCTCGGTGACATATTTGGCCGGTATTTATAGCTCCCCCCGAGCGGCGCATTGGGGGAGGCATTACGGTAAATTCAGGACATTGGCAGTAATGATTCTGATGATGCTTGTTGGATTAACGCTCATGCTGATCAATCAGCTGGCCCTCGTCTTTATCGGATTACTGATTTTCACTTTTTCTTTTTTTGCCGCGCATTCTACAGCAAGTAGCTGGGTGTCGATTCAGTCGCTACAGTATCGGGCAGTCGGTTCTTCGCTATATTTATGCTGCTATTACCTCGGTTCCAGTGTGTTGGGCAGCTCGAGTGGACTGGTCTGGGAAAATTATGGCTGGATCGGATTAACTGCATTTATTGCTTTACTCTTGCTCAGTGGTCTGGCATTCAGTTTCAGACTCCGCTCAAATTAGCAAATCGTGTTTAGATTTTTCCTATGAAATAAAGCCTATCCATTTATCTTACGGCCTATTTGCGATCTCACTTCTGCTGATGCATAGATTTTGGTCGGCTTAGTCTCTGATTTTGTATAAATTATAATCAAGCAAGCTGAGCCTAATTCATGGTAAAATAATCGGCTTTCATCTTTGATCTTATTTTTAGATCTCCTATCATCTGCCAGCCGAGAATTGCTAGCCATGTCTACTGCTTATACCATGCAGACTGCGCCAAAAGCGTTGTTTGATTACGACAAATATTGGGCGTCTTGTTTTGACCCTGCGCCTTTTTTGCCGATGTCACGCGAGGAAATGGATCAACTCGGTTGGGACAGCTGTGACTTTATTTTGATCTGTGGCGATGCCTATATTGATCACCCGTCTTTCTGTTCAGGCATTATTGGCCGTGTATTAGAAGCCCAAGGCTTTCGTGTCGGTATTATTGCGCAGCCAGACTGGACCAGCGTGGATGCGTTCCGCGTTTTGGGCAAACCGAATATTGCCTGGGGTGTAACCGCGGGCAACATGGATTCCATGATTAACCGCTATACCGCGGACCGTAAAATCCGTTCCGATGATGCCTATTCACCAGACAACCAGCCAAACAAACGTCCTGACCGTGCGGCAACCGTGTATTGCCAGCGTGTCCGTGAAGCGTATCCGGATGTGCCGGTGCTATTAGGTGGTATTGAAGCTTCTTTGCGTCGTATCGCACATTATGACTACTGGTCAGATAAAGTCCGTCGTTCAGTCTTGATGGATTCAAAAGCCGATCTTTTGATGTACGGCAATGGCGAACGCTCAATCACCGAAATTATGCATCGTCTGGCGCGTGGTGAAAAAATCCATGAGATTACCGATGTTCGCGGTACTGCATTTATTGTTAATAAACATAACCGTGCCTCTAAAGCCAAGTTTGTTGAAATTGCCTCAAATGATGTCGATGCAATAGGTCGTGTTGATCCAATCATTAACCCTTATGTGATGACTGAAGATCTGGAAGGCTGTGAAATTGAAAAGGGCAAAGATAGCCTGACTCAATATCAAGGTTTTCAAAAAGAAGCTGTAGCCAATCCGATTGTGCGTGCCGGCGATGAGCTAGATCCTGATACGCAAATTGTGCAACTGCAACCCGCTTCAAAAGCAATTAAACATAAATTGCCACCACGTGAACTGGCCGTAATTCGCTTGCCTGCATTTGAAGAAGTAGCTGAAGATCCAGTTTTATATGCTCATGCCAACCGAATTTTGCATCTGGAAACCAACCCGGGGAATGCCCGTGCCATGGTACAAAAGCATGGTGAACGTGATGTCTGGCTGAATGCACCGCCAATTCCGTTGACTACGGAAGAAATGGACTATGTATTTGACCTGCCTTATGCACGTCTGCCGCATCCTGCTTATGGCAATGCACGTTTTCCAGCGTTTGACATGATCAAGTTCTCGGTCAACATCATGCGTGGCTGTTTTGGTGGCTGTACTTTCTGTTCGATTACTGAACATGAAGGCCGTATTATCCAGAACCGTTCTGAAGAGTCGATTCTGCGTGAAGTCGAAAAAATCCGTGATACGGCGCCAGGCTTTACCGGGATTATTTCGGATTTGGGTGGCCCGACAGCGAACATGTACCGTTTGGCCTGTAAAGACCCTGAGATTGAGAAAAACTGTCGTAAGCCGTCGTGTGTATTTCCGGGTGTTTGTCAGAACCTGCATACCGATCATGCACCACTTACCCAGTTGTACCGTAAAGCGCGTTCTCTACCTGGTATTAAGAAGATTCTGATTGGTTCAGGTCTTCGTTATGACTTAGCGGTTTTAAACCCTGAATATGTTAAAGAACTGGTGACGCATCATGTTGGCGGTTACTTAAAAATTGCACCGGAACATACCGAGAAAGGTCCATTGTCCAAGATGATGAAACCAGGAATCGGAACCTATGATCGTTTCAAACAGATGTTTGACCGTTATAGTAAGGAAGCAGGCAAGGAGCAGTATCTGATTCCTTATTTCATCGCGGCGCATCCGGGTACCACCGATTACGACATGATGAATCTGGCGATCTGGCTGAAGAAAAATGGTTTCCGTGCCGATCAGGTACAGACCTTCTATCCATCACCGATGGCAACTGCTACCACGATGTATCACACCGGTAAGAACCCGCTGGCAAAAGTAGCGCGTTATACTGAAACTGTAGATGTTGTGAAGGGTGATAAACGTCGTCGTCTGCATAAAGCTTTCTTGCGCTACCATGATGCCAATAACTGGCCGTTGTTACGCGAAGCATTGAAAGAAATGGGACGTTCAGACCTGATTGGTAATTCAAAACAGCATTTGATTCCGACCTATCAGCCTGCGTCTAGTACGGAAGGCCAGTATCAGTCGGCACGTAAAAAGAATTCAACGGTTGCGGGTGATTCGCAAAAACGTACCGGTGAGCAGGGGAATCGTAGCAAGGCTGCAGCAGCTCAGTCCCGTCCTTCAAATACCAAGAAGCGTCCTGAGCGAGGTCAAATTCTGACCCAGCACACCGGTTTACCACCACGTGAAACGGGCGATACCAAAAAACCATTGGGTGGGCAGAAGCCTAAAGTTAAGTCAAAATCACGTGCATAATTAAGTTAATAAAAAGACACTTCGGTGTCTTTTTTTAGTGCTGGGGTAAAGTAACGTAGCTGAAGACTATAATTAAAAAATGTAAAAGGATGTATTATTTTCATTAAGTATTGCTAAAAAGTGATATAAAAATAACACTTTGTCGGAATTGTTCTGCAGTTGGGCAGATTTGTATTGCGACCAATTCCATGGATGTTTTAGAGTATATTATCAGGATTTTAAATCCACTTTCATTGGCATCGGGAAAGATGTCATTTTAGGTAACGCAAAATCGGATTTTGATACCAGTTGTATGGATATCTAAGCAGATTGGTTGTTTGACCTAATTAAAATAAAGCGCGGGTTTATACTGCACCACAATAAAACAAAAATGATTATAAGAATGCAAGGATTCTAGGCATGACCACCTATATTATGATTGGGAGTTTCCTGCTCTTCTGTGTCGTGCTCATGGCATGGAAAAGGCTCGGAAATAATTCCAAACCACAGGACAGCGCTTTAAAACAGCGTGCTATTTTTAACCTGAATGAGCAACTGACCTTCACTCGCCTGAGGGAAGTATTACCTGAATACATTATTTTGGCTCATGTTTCTTATGATGCTTTAATGACGACCAAATTTAACCGGACCCGTCACAAGTATCGAAACCTGACTGCAGATTTTGTGATTCTGGATCAACAGCACCAGATTATGGCTATTGTGGCTGTGGATGATCCTTTAATCTTAAAACGTCCACAGCAGACTGGTTTTCAGGATGCATTATTGACTATGGCAGGTTATCGGGTGATTCGTTACGATGATGTGCCGGAGTACTATCAGCTGCGACAGGACTTCCTGCATGAACAGACACAAACTGGTAAAGTGCCCAAACATACGGTCAGTGATGATCTGAAAAAGTATTATTTATATGCGGATTTAGAACGCAGTAAAATCAAAGTAGCGGGTTAAATCTCCAAAAAAAGCATGCCCAAGGCATGCTTTTTTTTATAAAACTCGATTTAGGGCCATTATTCAGGCTTGACTGCAACCACTGTCAGTTCGACCAAAACACGAGGGTCATAAAGTTTTGCCTCGACACAGGTACGAGGTAAGGCTTCGATATCAGCCACCCATGCATCCCAGACTTCATTAAATGCCGCATAATCTTTTTCAATATCTTTCAAATAGATGGTCACCGACATGATGTGACTTTTGTCTGTACCGGCATCTGCCAGAAACTGGTCAATAATATCTAAAGTTTGTTGGGTTTGACCTTTGATATCCAGCTCAACATCTGTGGCCAGTTGCCCGGCAAGATGAACCAGATTGCCTGAAATGGCAATTTCTGAAAAGCGCTTCGAGACATGCAAATGTTGAACTGTCATGATATTAATCCTGAGTTTTAGGCATCATGGCTGCGACCAATGCAGTCAGCAGACAACCCGCCGCCAGATAGATAGCTACATAATGCCATGAACCGTCTGCCCAAATCACCAGTGCAGCTGCAATAAATGGAGTAAATCCACCCCCAATAATGCTGGCGACCTGATAACCCACTCCGGCACCACTGTAGCGGTATTCTGTGCCAAACAGAGAGGTAAAAATGGGTTGATGGACACTGACCACCATGTCGTGTGCGACATTTGCCAATAAAATTGCGCCGACAATGATCATCCAGGTGTTTTGTGCATCGAGCGCCATAAAAAATGGAAAGGCCGAAATCGCACCAATCAAACCACCCCAGACACACATCGTTTTATGATTGAATTTATCCGCCAGCCAGGCAAAAAACGGGATACTGACACAGCTGATCGCACCGACCATCAGGGTGATATTCAGGAAGAACTGTTTGTCCATGCCGAGATGACGGGTGGAATAGCTCAGCGCAAAGTTGGTAACCAGATACATGGTTAGCAACTCAGTCAGGCGTAAGGCAATGATATAAAAGAAAGCTTTGGGATGTTTGCTGATCGCCTGCAAGATTGGCAGCTTCTGCAGCTGATGATCTGCTTTCACTACTTTTTCCACAAACTCTTGGGATTCATCCTGATCACGGCGAATCCACATCGCTACAGCCAAGAGTATGATGCTGGCCAGAAAGGGAATACGCCAGGCCCAGTCAGCAAAAGCCTGTTCGCCCAATGTCGCGATAATAATTGAAACTGCGCCGGTGGCTAACACCAGGCCGACACCATAGCCGACTTGAACGCCACTGCTATAAAAGGCTTTTTTACCTTGGGGCGCATTTTCAACTGCCATCAGGGCAGCGCCGCCCCATTCACCACCCACTGCAAAGCCTTGCAAGGCACGGCAGAAAACCAGCAGTACCGGGGCCCACCAGCCAATCGCTTCAAAGGTTGGCAGCAGACCAATCCCGACAGTGGAAATTCCCATCAGAATCACAGTCAGAACCAGCATTTTCTTGCGGCCGAGCTTGTCACCAAAGTGACCAAAGACCACACCACCTAGCGGACGAAATAGAAAGCCGACACCAAAAGTGGCCAGTGCCGCCAGGGTGCCCATATTCTCGCCAATACTGGGGAAAAACTGATCTTTAAAAATTAAGGCCGCAACAATGCCGTAAAGGAGAAAATCATACCAGTCGACAACAGCACCAACAAAACTAGACAGCGCAGCTTTACGTGCGCGTTGTTCTTGAACAACAGAAGAATTTACAGCGGACATGCAGGAGGGAATTCCATGAGTTACATCAGAGTTGCCCTGTAATATTCGGATTTGATCGTCACGCCAATCACAGGACAGTACGCTGAAAGTAAAGGTGATTTTCAGCATCTCAGCACATACATGGATAATGCATTGCGCAGATAGAGTACTCTAAAAAATCAAAATGTAAAAACAAAGTTGCCGTATTTTTAAACTGATGCTCAAAATATGAACAAAAACAGTTTAGAGCAGTAATAATTGGGTTTCAGTCTCGGGGGCACTGAGTTGGTACACGCCGACACCGATCAGCCGAAATTGCATCTGTGGGGCAATATGCAGATCATTAAGCAATAAGTCTAAAGCTTGGACTAATTCCTGCGGACTGCGCAGTAGCTGCTTAAAACTTTTACTGTGTTGCATCACATGAAAATTTTTGAGTTTTAATTTGACCGTAACGCCGCGAGCCGAAATCTGTTTCTTTTGCAAGCTTTGCCACAACTGTGCCACTAAAGGTTCCCAATAAGGACGACACTGATTTAAATAAAGGTCATCATCAAAGGTCGTTTCCTTGGAAATTTGCTGGCGTTCCCGTTCCACTTCGACCGGTCGTTCATCAATACCCTGGGCATATAAAAACAGACGTCGGCCATATTTGCCAAAATGCTGAATGAGTAAGGCTTCATCAATTTGCTGTAAATCACCCAAGGTATCCAGATTCAGACTTCTCAGTTTTTCCTGAGTGACTTTACCGACCCCAGGAATTTTTTTTAGTGGTAGGTCCTGAATAAAACGCTGTACTTGCGAAGGTTTAATGACACAAATACCATTTGGTTTGTGCCAGTCCGAGGCAATTTTGGCAAGAAACTTGTTGGGTGCCACACCCGCAGATGCAGTCAGTCTGGTCGCTTGAAAAATATCCTCCCGAATCCGCATGGCTACCTCGGTGGCACTCGGAATCTGCTGTAAATTTTCTGTGACATCCAGAAAGGCTTCATCTAGAGAAAGTGGCTCAATCAGGGAGGTATATTGCTGGAAGATTTGATGAATCTGTACCGATACCTGCCGGTATTTGCTAAAGTCCGGTTCAATCACGATGACCTGAGGACAGAGTTTGCGCACCTGTCCCATCGACATCGCAGAATGCAGGCCATATTCCCGTGCCGGATAGGAGGCAGCCGCCACCACTGCCCGAGGATGATGCGAGGCAATCACCACAGGCAGGTGTTTCAGTTCTGGACGTTCAAGCAGCTCGACCGAGGCATAAAAGGCATCCATATCGATATGAATAATTTTGCGCATAGCCAGTATCTTAAAGGGCTTTAACCGGATTGAAAAGAAACACAGCTACATTGAGTAAACAGGGCAGCTGTTCCGCTGAGTCTGGCTACTTTTTTATTATTTTAATCTTCCCCCCCTGCTATTTTTGCTTTTACATAGTGCGTGTTTTCAGGCAATGAACCTTATTTGACCTGATCCTGAGGTACCGCAATCGCATTCTTCTGGAGAAAATCCAGCCACTGCCGTTCTGAGCCATAAAATACATTCAAGTCTACAGGTGTTGTAATTCCGGGAATTTTTCCCTGACTGGTATGTTGCCAGAACAGCCATTCTGGCTGATCTTTTAAATCAGGCAGACCCTTGTATTCACGTACCCAGAGCGGTGTTTCGGGGAAATGTCCAGCCAGTACAATATTATAGAAAGCTTTAGAAATATAGAAAATCGGCTGCTTGCCATAATGTTTTTTCAGGGTATCGTGCATGATCTGAATTTCGTTTAAGAGCTGCTCTTTAGAGTAAGTATTAATGCAATTGCTGTCATATTCCAGATCAATCACCGGGGGTAGGGCATCAGCTTTATTGGGTACGGAATCAATAAAGTTCTGCGCCTGAATGCTACCATCGCGACAGAGCCGGTAGAAATGATAGGCACCAACCAGAAAGCCGCGTTCCCGAGCCTTGAGCCAGTTTTGCTGAAAACGGGTATCTTTAAAATCACCACCTTCAGTGGCTTTCAGATAAACAAAACGGTATTTTTCAGGTGAAATCTGCTGCCACTGAATCTCTTTTTGATGATGCGATACATCGAAGCCCTGAACCGGATAATCGGCTGCCTGGGCAGAGGGTACTTTAATCAGGCATAGATAGATCATGGCAGTAATGATCAGGGTGATCAGAACGCCAAGCCCAATCAAGAGTGGCTTGCTATATCCGCTCGGAGCCTGATTTTTTTGCATGTTTAATCCTGATCTTCATTTGATTTAGCTTAAAAGCCACACAGTCCGAAGTTCATTATCGCATCAGACGGGGGTGTTTTTCGGAATATGCCAGAAAATATAGGCCGCAATAATATTGATGCAGCCCAAACAGATCAGTGCCATATGAAAAGCAGCCACCAGATTGTCAGCGCCGTAATAGGCACTCAGCATATTGACCAGTGTACTGGCCAGTGCCACTCCGATACTCATCGATAGCATCATGATCATCGACAGGAAGCTGTTGCCGCTACTGGCATCCTGCTGGCTTAAATCCTTTAAAGTCAGGGTGTTCATGGAAACGAATTGCAGTGAATTCAGAACCCCGAAAATAAAGAAATGCATGGTTCTTAACCAGAGCGGGGTATCTGCTGTCGTCAGGGAAAAACTGGCGATACACAGACCAACCAACAGGGTATTGACCAACAAGACACGACGATATCCGAAGCGCTGAACAATACTACGGATAATCGGTTTGGAGGCCAGGGAGCCGAGCACAGTTGGAATCATCAGCAAGCCGGTCACAAAGGGTTCAAAACCAAATGCCACCTGCAACATTAAAGGCAATAAAAATGGAATCGAGTTACCGCCCAGACGCGCAAAAAAATTACCCAGAATTCCGATCGAATAAATTTTATTCTTAAACAGTTTACTACGGAATAATGCATTCTGATGAGTGTGAGAATGATAGGCATAGATAAGCGAAGCTACCAATCCAGCCAGAATCAGGGCCAGACTCCACCAGAGCGGATGTTGTGGACTGGCAAAATTTTCAATACCAAGACATAGCGATACCATAGCGATGATGAGCAGTATAAAACCGCTAAAATCAAAACGCGCTACCGTAGGTTCAAGCACATTGGGCATGGCTTTAAGGGTAATCAGGGCACCCAGGATGCCAATCGGTAAATTAATCAGGAAAATCCAGCGCACGGAGATATATTCGACCATCCATCCGCCTAAGGTCGGTCCAATCAGCGGACCGATCAGTCCGGCTAGGCTCATTAGGCTCATGGCAGCCAAGAACTGCGTTCGCGGAATAATCTTCAGCATCGCCAGTCGACCAACCGGTAGCAAAAAGGCGCCCCCTATACCCTGAAATACCCGATAGACCAGTAATTCATTCAGACTTTCAGCCCAGGCGCAGCCTAACGATGCCAGAGAAAAAATGATAATGGCAGCAAAATAGATGTTTCTGACCCCAAAACGGTCTGCCAGCCAGCCACTCAAGGGAATACAGGCCGCCACTGACAGGACATAAGCCACGACCACACCGTGCATCCGCAGCGGATCTTCCTGCAAATTATGGGCAATCGCTGGCAGGGCCGTATTGATAATGGTACTGTCCAGCCCCTGCATAAAAAAGCCGATCGATACCAACAAGACCAGCAGTCTGAATTCAGGATCTAGGGCTTGATGCGTAGGCGTGGCATTCATAATTCTGGAAAGCTGAAAATTTTTAATAGTTTAAAGGAATCAGCCGAGTCTGTCGTATATAAAGCGTGTCAACTTTTATAGCCTAGTGTGTCAAGGAGCTGCAAGCCATCTGTTATGGGGTTGCCATGCTCTGGTTATAAAGTTGGTCATAAAGTCATTGGTATCAATTAACGCTAAGCTAAATCAAAAATGCTTAGATTCAGGACACTTCGGTGCTCTTTTTTGAAAGATGGCCGCATATATGACAGTCTTGTCATTAAAATGAAATAAAACCGTCATAATCTTGGGCTAACTTTTCAGCAGTGCTGAAATCTCCTCGCGTATAGGTTTGTTTTTATGACAATCGAGATTTTGATGGTAATCGGCTTCTGTTTAGCCGCTTATTCTATTGTCGGAAATGATGTGCCTCAAACCTTAGGGACCTTTATTTCTTCGAATTCACATCGTCCATGGTGGGTGTTGTGGATTTATATCAGCTCAATTTTAATTGTCGTATTGGTCTATGGTTGGTATGCATCCGGGGTGGGTGATGCCTCATACGGCCGTTTAGAAACGATTCCTTTCCCTGAGGGCGGCATTACCTGGCTGTACATTGTGCCGCCTGTTCTCCTGTTAATGCTGACCAGATACGGGATTCCAGTCAGTACCACCTTCCTGGTCCTTACGATTTTCTCTCCTGCTAGTCTAGGCTCGATGATGGTCAAATCGATGATGGGCTATGCGGTGGCCTTTGTGGTGGCGATTGTCATCTATCGGTTTGTGGTCAAGCAGCTGGCACGACATTTCGCCAAGACGCGTCATGAGCCGCATTCAAATGTCTGGATGGGCCTGCAGTGGGTATCTACCGGTTTTCTGTGGAGCCAATGGCTGATTCAGGATCTGGCTAACATCTTCGTGTATGTGCCGCGTCAGGTTCCGTTTGAATTCCTGCTGTTTGCCATTACGGTATTTGTGGTCTTGCTGGGCGTCATTCTGTATCAACGTGGTGGGGCAATCCAGAAAATTGTCGATACCAAAACTGGTGTGACCGACATTCGTGCTGCGACGATTATCGACTTCCTATATGCCATTATCCTGTTGATCTTTAAAGAATGGAGCAATATCCCAATGAGTACTACCTGGGTGTTCCTGGGCTTACTCGCAGGTCGTGAATTTGCCATGTCGATGATCCTGGATGAAGTCAATAAACACCGTACTTCTCGCAATGTCAGCGCAGATGCCATGAAACTGATGTTTGGTTTGGCCTTGTCGGTGATTTTGGCGACGACTTTGCCGATGTTCTATGACTTTGTGACTCATTATGGTCAATAAGTAAAATTGAGAGTCCATAAAAAAGCGAGCCAGGTGCTCGCTTTTTTATTTATTGTAAAGCTTTAGACCACAAATCTTTGCGGATGGCCTAAATTGGCGAGGGCCGTATAAATTTCTTCTTCATGTGCAGAAATAATCAGTTTGGCACGGTGCTGCGGCGGTAAAAACCCATCTTCAACAGCACGGTCCAGCTGGGCAATCAAGGCATTATAGAAACCATTCACGTTATACAGCATCATCGGTTTCTGGTGCTGGTTCAGCTGGCCCCAGGTGGCAATTTCCAGAATTTCCTCAAAGGTACCCAGACCACCTGGCAAGGCGACAAAGGCACAGGCCCGTTCAGCCATCATGGCCTTGCGTTGATGCATGCTGGTGACCACATGTAACTCGGTTAGCTGATTATGGGCAATTTCATAGTCCAGCATAAATTCGGGAATTACCCCAACAACTTCACCACCATGCTGGATCATGGCATCCGCGACCTGTCCCATCAGGCCAATACTGGCGCCCCCGTAGACCAGCCCAAAGCCTTGTTCTGCCAGTCCTTGCGAGAGTTGAATGGCTTTTTCCAAATAAACCGGTTTGTTGCCTGCACGTGAACCACAATAGAGAGCCACTAAAGGCCGTGTTGTTTTTGGGGAGTTGTCTTTAAAATAATCTGTCATTTGAATTACGCTTTGCATTTATTTTCTTCACCTTATCATTTTTCTTTCTCGTGACTCTAGCTTAATTAATAAATATGACAATTCTGTGAGTAGCTGCATTTTCACTGCATTATAGCCAAGCAAAATTCATCGACAAACAGCCATGAAAACAGGTGAATTTCGATTTGATCTTGATATACTGAAAATTGGTTTCACAACAATAGAACGAAAATGGGTAGTGGTAGTTGGCCGTGTAACGCTATAAATCGCCATCAAATAATTGATATTATTCAAAATATCGAAAATATTATGCTGTTTCATTGCAGCCTCAGTTCATTCAGTGCAGCAGTCCTGAGTCTCAGGAGCCAAGCGTATGATTTTTGAATGGATGTCGGACCCTGCAGCCTGGGTCGGTTTACTCACATTAATTGTTCTTGAGATTGTACTCGGGATCGACAATCTGGTTTTTATTGCCATTCTGGCGGAAAAACTCCCACCAGAACAACGTAATGCTGCACGGATCGTGGGCTTAATGCTGGCCCTGGTGATGCGTTTGATCTTGCTGGCTTCGATCGCCTGGGTGGTGACCCTCACCGATCCATTGTTCCACATCTTCGATCATGCTTTCTCGGGCCGGGATCTGATTCTAGTGTTTGGTGGGGTATTCCTGCTGTTCAAGGGCACCATGGAACTGCATGAGCGTCTGGAAGCCAAACCTGTCATCAAGGAAGAAAATCCGGTCCATGCGGTATTCTGGATGGTCATTGTCCAGATCGTGGTGCTGGATGCCGTATTCTCATTGGACAGCGTGATTACTGCGGTCGGCATGGTCAAAGACCTGTCAGTCATGATGATTGCCGTGATTATTGCCATCGGGATTATGCTCTGGGCATCCAAGGCCTTGATGGATTTCGTCAATAGGCATCCGACCGTGGTGATTCTGTGTCTGGGCTTCCTGATGATGATCGGTTTCTCGCTGGTGGTAGAAGGCTTCGGTTTCCATATTCCGAAAGGCTATCTCTATGCTGCGATTGGTTTCTCGGTCATCGTCGAATTTATTAACCAGACCATGAAACGCAATCAGGAAAAAATGGTGACCACCACGGATATGCGCTACCGTACTGCTTCAGCTGTGATGCGGATGCTCGGTGGTAAACCTGCTCAGGACAATGATTCTTCTGAGCCGGAAGATGTTCTGGCAACCCGTGCCTTTGCTGATGAAGTCTTTAATGATGACAACGGCATCTACCATAGTGTCATGGTGCAAGGGGTGTTGGGTCTGTCTGAACGCCCGGTCAAGTCAGTGATGACGCCACGTCCTGAACTGGAATGGATTGATCTGGACAATGATGCTGACAGTATCAAAGAACAGTTATTGCAGATGAGCCATTCACGTCTGATCATCGCACGTGGGGAACTGGACAATATTGCCGGTGTGGTACTGACCCATAAGGTCCTGAACGAATATATTGAAACCGGAGTGCTGGATTTTGAAAAGCATTTACGTGACCCAGTCATCGTGCATGAAAATGCCCAGGTCTTGATGGTAATGGAACAATTGCGTCAAGCCCCGCTGCAACTGGCAATTGTCCTCAATGAATATGGTTCGATTGAAGGGATTGCTACGCCAATTGATATCCTTGAAGCGATTGCCGGTGAATTTCCGGATGAAGATGAGTTGCAAGCTGCCGCAGAAAGCCTGGAAGATGGCAGCCTGATTCTGGATGGTTCCACCGATATTCGTCATGTTTCGTTGCTGCTGGATCGTGATTTGGTCAATGAAACTGAGGAATATTCAACCTTGTCTGGCTATGTGTTATTCCATATGGCACGCTTACCGCATAGCGGTGAAAAGTTTGAAGCAGACGGGCATATCTTTGAGGTTGTAACCATGGACGGTCACAAGATCGATAAGGTACATATCATTCCACAGCTTCCTGCACAGGACTAGACTGTAACCAGCGTTGGGTCGGTAAAGTTTGCTAAAATAGCCCGCATTGTCGGGCTATTTTTATGGAACTGAAATGTCAGAAGCATGTCCATGTGGACAAGGCGAATATCATAGCTGTTGTCAGCCCCTGCATGCAGGTCAGCAGATCGCAGAGACTGCGCAGCAACTCATGCGTTCCCGTTATAGTGCCTTCGCCAGGCATGAAATTGATTACATCAAAACCACTACCGCACTGGGGCAACAACAGGCACTGGATCTGCAAGCAATTAGCGATTGGAGCAAAGCCAATCAGTGGTTAAAGCTTGAGATTGTTCAGGCCAATGAAAAACTGGATAAAAATCATGCTTTGGTCGAGTTTAAGGCGCATTATCATGATGGCAAGCAGCTGCAAGTCCATCATGAAGCTTCGCATTTTGTGAAGTTTGAAGGTCGCTGGTATTTCCTGGATCCGACCACAGATCAGAAACTCGGCATGAAACAGGCCTGCATTTGTGGCTCCAGAAAAAAATTTAAGCAATGTTGTGCTGGATTTTTATAACTTTCACATAGATTTAGCTTAGAATAGCCGCCATCTCAAAGCATCAGGTGGAAGCAGGGCGATGTTACTGACTGTCATCTATATTGTTGCAATTACCGCTGAAGCCATGACCGGGGCACTGTCTGCTGGCCGGCGCAGTATGGACTGGTTTGGCGTCATGATCATTGCCTGTGTCACGGCACTCGGTGGTGGTTCGGTCCGCGATGTCCTGCTTGGGCATTATCCTTTGACCTGGGTGAAGCATCCTGAATATCTGGTACTGACCTGTTGTGCAGCTTTCGTGACCATCCTGATTGCCAAATGGATGCGGCATTTACGTAATATCTTCCTGGTGCTGGATGCCTTAGGCCTCATTGGCTTTACCATTATTGGCTGTCAGATTGCGCTGGAAATGGGACAAGGTTTTGTCGTAAGTGCAGTAGCGGGGGTTTTGACCGGTGTTTCTGGCGGGATTTTGCGTGACATTTTATGTAATGACGTGCCTCTGGTCTTCCGCCGTGAACTGTATGCCAGTATTGCCTTTGTCTCTGTCATCTTTTACTGGTTATGTAACCACTACGGCTTGTCACAGGATGTGACCATTATTTCCACCCTGATCTTTGGTTTCAGCTTACGTCT
Organism: Acinetobacter sp. BY419; assembly: GCF_019038395.1. GTDB lineage: Bacteria > Pseudomonadota > Gammaproteobacteria > Pseudomonadales > Moraxellaceae > Acinetobacter. The sequence continues at coordinate 156,464 of NZ_JAGFXZ010000001.1, read as the reverse complement.
GATTGCGATTTACTTTGGTCTGGAAATGCCAAAATTCATTTATAAAGAAGATGATGAACACTCGGCATCATCCAAAGACGAATCTTGATGTTTAAGCGTGTTGAGTGCGGCGATAAAAAGTAGTCGCATTCAGCTTAAATCGTAGTATAAAAAATATAAAGCAGCCCCCTGTTGAGAAAGCAGCGTCTCCCGTTCCACCTGATCAGAGATTTTTGTTATGGATCTAGTTTCTCGCATACAACGCTTACCGATTGGTAGGTTTCACTACACCTTGCTGGTGGTGATTGGACTGGGCTGGATGTTTGATGCGATGGATACCGGATTGATTTCCTTTATCCTTGCAAAAATGGCCGAAGACTGGCAGATGACCGCGGATCAAAAAAGCTGGGTGGTGTCGATTGGTTTTGTTGGTATGGCGGTGGGTGCGATTTGTTCAGGGGGACTGGCAGACCGTTTTGGCCGTAAAACAGTATTTGCTGTGACGCTGGTTATTTATAGTTTGGCTACAGCGGCCTGCGCTTTTGCACCGAATCTGACCTGGTTGCTGATATTTCGTTTTATCGTGGGTTTAGGTCTGGGTGGGCAGTTGCCGGTGGCTGTGACGCTGGTCAGTGAATATATTCCTGCGCATGTGCGTGGCCGTTTTATTGTGTTGCTGGAAAGTTTCTGGGGCTTGGGCTGGTTAGTTGCGGCTCTGGTTTCACGTTTTGTGATTCCTGATTTTGGCTGGCAAGCCGCCTTTCTGATCGGTGGTCTGCCGGCGCTATATGCGATTGTAATCTGGAAGATGGTACCGGAATCTATTCCATTTCTGATTAACCGTGGCCGCGTAGAAGAAGCCTCGGCACTGGTGAAAAAGATTGAGCGTCAATGTGGCGTTGAAGTTTATGAAATCTTTGAGGTGAAGCCGGTCGCAGAGAAGCAGCATATTTCATTTACCCAGTTGTGGTCTGGTGTATTTGCACGCCGTACTTTAATGCTGTGGCTGATCTGGTTCGGGATTGTTTTCTCGTATTATGGCATCTTTACCTGGTTACCAAGTTTACTGGTCAAAGAAGGCTATACCATCGTACAGTCATTTGAATATGTGCTGATTATGATTCTGGCACAGTTGCCTGGCTATCTGGTGGCAGCATGGCTGGTCGAAAAGCTGGGTCGTAAGCCTACTTTGGCAGGTTTCATCGGCATGTGTGCCATCTCGGCGTATTTCTTTGGCCAGTCGGGCAGTGTCACTGAAATTGTGATTTGGGGCTGTCTGATGTCCTTCTTTAATCTGGGTGCCTGGGGTGTGCTCTATACTTACACGCCAGAACAATATCCAACCAATATCCGTGCCTTCGGTTCAGGCTGGGCCGGTGCTGTTGGCCGGATTGGGGGCATCGCAGCCCCTTTTGCGGTGACCCATCTGATGGGCATGCCAAACGGTTTCAGCTATGTCTTCACCATGTTTACTGTGGTTCTGATTGCCGTAGCAATTGTCATCCTGATTTTAGGTGAAGAAACCAAAGGCAAGACCCTTGAATCGATGGGCTTATAAAGTTAATGAATTTTTAGTTGCTTAGGGCCTATAAAGTGGATATTTTTAGGCCATAAGACACAAATTGTCGCGCTGAGGTATTTGATGCCCTTGTGTCATCCACAGCCGCGACATAGCATAAGAAACATTGATACAAAAACGAATTATTTAGGACTATAGGTTGTTATGACAAGCCTTGCGCATCATGCGACAGAAAACCGCTCCGTAGCAGAATTTACCGAACAAGCCTACCTCAATTACGCCATGTACGTGATTATGGATCGGGCATTACCTCATATCAGTGATGGCCTGAAACCGGTACAACGCCGTATTGTCTTTGCCATGAGTGAGCTGGGTCTGAAATGGACCAGTAAACCAAAGAAATCTGCACGTACTGTGGGTGACGTACTCGGTAAATATCATCCGCATGGTGACTCGGCCTGCTATGAAGCCATGGTGCTGATGGCACAGCCATTCAGTTATCGCTATCCATTTATTGAAGGACAGGGCAACTGGGGTTCACCGGATGATCCGAAGTCTTTTGCAGCAATGCGTTATACCGAAGCCAAACTGTCTCAATACAGCGAACTGTTGCTGTCTGAACTGGGACAGGGCACCTGTGAATGGCAGGACAACTTTGACGGCTCCATGAAAGAACCGGTGAACTTGCCGGCACGTGTACCGAATATCCTGCTGAATGGTACCACCGGCATCGCAGTCGGGATGGCTACTGACATTCCACCACATAACCTGCGTGAAGTAGTCAAAGGTACCATTGCCCTGATTCGTAACCCGAATCTGACCGATGAAAAAATTACAGAATATATTCCTGCACCGGATTTGCCGACCAAAGCCGAAATTATCACGCCACCTGCTGAACTCTTGAAAATTCAGACCACAGGGCGTGGAAGCTATCGCATGCGTGCGGTATATACCATAGATAAAAACGAAATTATTATTACTGAATTGCCATATCAGGTATCAGGCTCCAAACTCATTACCCAGATTGCCGACCAGATGCAGGCCAAGAAACTGCCTTTGGTCAGCGATGTACGGGATGAATCGGATCATGTCAATCCAACCCGTTTGGTCATTGTCCTGCGTTCCAACCGCATTGATGCCGAATCAGTGATGAGTCACTTGTTTGCCACGACAGATCTGGAATCCAGCTATCGTGTCAACATGAACATGATTGGTGCAGATGGCCGTCCACAGGTGAAATCGATTCGTCGTATTTTGCTGGAATGGATTGAAATCCGTAAAACGACTGTTACTCGTCGTTTACAATATCATCTGAACAAGATCGAAAAACGCCTGCATATTCTCGGTGGTCTGATCATTGCTTATCTGAATATTGATGAAGTGATTCAGATTATTCGTGAGGAAGACCAGCCTAAACCGGTACTGATGCAGCGTTTTAATCTTGACGAGATTCAGGCCGAAGCGATTCTGGAACTGAAATTACGTCATTTAGCCAAGCTTGAAGAAATGGAAATGCGCCGTGAGCAGGAAGAGCTGGAAGCGAAAGCGGCAGTGATTCGTGAACAGCTGGCCAATCCGGAATCTTTAAAAAGCCTGATCATTGCTGAACTGAAAGATGATGCCAAGCGTTTTGGTGATGATCGCCGTTCTCCGATCGTACAGCGTGCCGAAGCTGCTGCGATTAATGAAGCTGAAATGTTGCCTGCCGATCCGGTGACAGTCGTGTTGTCAGAAGCCGGCTGGATTCGCTGTGCCAAAGGCCATGAAGTAGATGCGGAAAACCTGAATTTCCGTGCGGGTGATCAGTATTTAAGTCATGCTCAGGGCAAATCCAATCAACGGGTTTATGTGCTGGATGAGACTGGCCGTAGCTATGCCTTGGCCATCAACACGCTGCCATCTGCGCGTGGTCTCGGTGAGCCACTCAGCTCGAAACTTTCTCCTGCAAGTGGAGTGGGTTTTAAACAGGTTCTGGTGGCTGATGACGAAGCTGAAATTCTGGCAATCAGTAATAAGGGTTATGGCTTTAAAACCCAGGCCAAACAGCTGGATACCAATGCCAAAGCCGGTAAAGCCTTCCTGAATTTATCTGAAGGCGCTCAGGTCATGAACTTGCAGCCACTTGAGGATGCCACTCATGTCGCACTGCTCAGTTCAGCAGGGCGCCTGTTGATTGTCGATTTAGCAGAATTGCCGGTACTCAACAAAGGTAAAGGAAATAAATTGATACAACTTGAGGGTAGTGATCAGATTTTGTCCATGACACTATTGAAGCTTGATGAAGTAATTCAAGTGCTTGCAGGACAACAGCAGTTAAAATTAAAAGGGGATGATTTGCACAAATATATCGGTAAGCGCGGTGCAAAAGGACAGCTTTTACCACGTGGATATCAAAAAGCAAATAAACTGTTGATTCAAAGATAAGACTAGCATCCATCCTGCAAAATACGTTATATATGAACAACGATTCAACAAGATGGATGCAATATTGCACATATACAAGTCTAAAAAAGGCGTGTGATATTGAAAAAAAACAGTTGAAATACTAAGGATTATGATTGGAGAGATGGTCATTATGGAAAAAATTTGGTTTGCTGAATACCAAAAAACAGGGATTCCAGAAACAGTAGAATTACCGGCAGAGAATACTTCTCTAGTCGATATTTTTGAACGTAATTTTCAAAAATTTGGCTCGCGTGATGCCTTTATCTTTATGGATAAGGCCATGACGTTCAATGAGTTGGAAGAGGCGAGCCGTAAGTTTGCAACTTATTTACAAAGCTTAGGGTTGGCGAAAGGTTCACGTGTTGCAGTGATGATGCCAAACGTTCTTCAGTATCCGGTCGTGGCACTTGGGGTGTTCCGCGCAGGTTTGGTGCTGGTCAACGTGAATCCACTGTATACATCACGTGAACTTGAGCATCAACTGAATGACTCAGGCGCTGAAGTACTAGTAATTATCGAGAACTTTGCATCTGTTTACCAAGCGATTATGGGTAAAACGCCGGTGAAGCATGTAGTTGTGGCTTCTGTCGGTGACATGCTGGGTGCCTTGAAAGGAACACTGGTCAACTTTGTACTGCGTTCTGTGCGCAAGCAAATTCCAGCATGGGATATTCCAGGCCATGTCAAATTCAATACCGCTTTAAATAAAGTTAGCCCGAGCAATTACAAGCGTCCTGAACTGAGCCTGAGCGATACGGCCGTACTGCAATATACGGGTGGTACCACAGGTGTTTCTAAAGGTGCTGAACTGACGCACCGTAACTTGGTGGCGAACCTGTTGCAGTGTGATGGTATTTTCCAAAGTAAATTTGGTGCACAAGATGGCCAGCCAGATGACCGTATTTTCTGTGCTTTGCCGCTTTATCATATCTTTGCCTTCATGGTTTGTGCACTGTATGGTATGTATAAAGGCCAGGCTAACGTATTGATTCCGAACCCGCGTGATCTACCTGCGGTGATGAAAGAACTACGTAAATACCAACCGACTTTCTTCCCGGCAGTGAATACACTATTCAATGCGCTGGTGAACAATGAAGAGTTCAAGCAACTAGATCATAGCAAGTTGAAAATGGCTATGGGTGGCGGTATGGCGGTACTTCCTTCTACTGCAGCAGCATGGAAGAAAGTCACCGGAACCAACATTATTGAAGGTTATGGCTTGTCTGAAACGTCTCCAGTCGCTACGGCAAATCCGCCTGCATCTGAAGAATTTAGTGGCACCATTGGTATTCCGTTGCCATCAACTGAAGTCGCTATTCTAGATGATGAAGGTAATGAAGTTGCACTGGGTGAGCAGGGTGAAATTTCAATTCGTGGTCCTCAGGTCATGAAAGGCTACTGGAACCGTTCAGATGAAACTGAAAAAGTGATGGTCAATGGCTTCTTCCGTACCGGTGATATCGGTGTCATGGATTCACGTGGTTATGTGAAAATTGTAGACCGTAAGAAAGATATGATTCTAGTGTCTGGTTTTAATGTCTATCCTTCTGAGATTGAAGAAGTTTTAGCAACGCATCCAAAAGTGCTGGAAGTGGCTGCGATTGGTGTGCCAGATGAAAAATCAGGTGAAGTACCAAAACTGTTTGTGGTGAAAAAAGATCCGTCTTTAACCACAGAAGAAGTTTTGGCATTCGCTAAAGAAAACCTGACAGGTTATAAACGTCCACGTTATGTCGAATTTATAGATGAATTGCCAAAATCGAACGTAGGTAAAATCCTGCGTAAAGATTTACGTAAATCAGCCTGAATCTTGTAAGAAAAAAAAAGCGCCGTCAGGCGCTTTTTTTGATTGCTTCTTATTTTTTCATTAACCAGCGGTCAAAATAAGGACGGCCTACCCCGACTACTCCCAAGAAAATAAACATGGTGCCAAACTGGCGGGTAAATCCGGTTTGATTAAAACTGCCATAACTTAGAATATTGTCGACCAGACAATAGGCCAAAATGGCTACAACCCAATGCCATATAGGCAGGCGCTTGATGCCTACAGCATAAAAGGCAATCCATAAAAGAGCAAAGGTGAAGATCGGCGACCAGATATTCATATTGGCACAAATGACGGCCATCAAAAATGCCACAATCGGCAGCACAATTTTTAATACGCGATCCACTTGACGTTGATGCTGGCGTTGTTTCTCGAGGACATCGAACATTTCATTTTGATCAGGCGCGACCATAGTGAATCCTTAAAAGTAATAAAAAGCACTCTATTTAACAAAATTTATTCACGAAATGCCATGCTATGATAGAGATAAAATTTTCATGAGAAAAAACAGATGCACAGCATTAGTGGGATTATCTATCTCATTTTAGCCGCTTGTCTTTTGCCTTATGTGTTTACATTGATTGCGAAAAAAACCGCAGGCTTTAGCGTAAAAGACAATCAGAATCCACGAGAGTTTCTGGCAAAATCGACAGGGCTCTCGAGCCGTGCCAATGCGGTTCAGCAAAATAGTTTTGAAAGTTTACCCTTATTTATTGCTGCGATCTTGATGGCAGAATACATGGTGGTGCCACAAGGTCTGGTCATGACTTTTGGTATTGCTTATCTGGTTTTTCGTGTGTTATACGGAATCTGCTATCTGGCCAACTGGGCGACTTTACGTTCGATCGTATGGCTGCTTTCATTATTGTGTCCTGTGGCTTTGTTGCTGCTGATTATCAAGATTATTTAGGTGACAAGAACAGTAAGTGGACATATTTACGGTCTAATATTTTAAAACCAAAAAATATCTTTAAAAACCGTTATAATTGTCGCGGTTTTTAAAGATATAACTTGTTAAAGAGTGATGCTATGAGCTACAGCAATATCCCAGCGGGTAAAGATGCGCCAAACGATATCTATGTGATCATCGAAATTCCTGCAAATGCAGCACCAATCAAATACGAAATCGATAAAGATTCTGATGCGTTATTTGTAGACCGTTTCATGGGTACAGCAATGTTCTACCCAGCAAACTACGGTTATGTACCAAATACACTTTCGCTTGATGGTGATCCATTAGACGTACTGGTGGTAACTCCACATCCAGTAGAGCCAGGTTCTGTGATTCGTTGCCGTCCTGTCGGTAAATTGAACATGGAAGATGACGGCGGTGTTGATGCGAAACTGGTTGCAGTTCCACACGACAAACTGACTCCAATCTACAAAGATGTTCAGGAATATACTGATCTTCCTCCATTATTGATCAGCCAGATCGAACATTTCTTCCAGCACTACAAAGATCTTGAACCAGGCAAATGGGTCAAGCTCAGTGGCTGGGAAGGTGCGGATGTTGCGAAACAAGAAGTGATGAGCTCAATCGAAGCTTATGCAGAAGCAAATCAATAATTGCTTTGTGCCGTTTAGGCTTTAAAAATTTAAAAGCCTGGAATAAAAAACCTGCACATTGTGCAGGTTTTTTATGACTTAAAGTTCGAGTGAATTAGAATAATTTCACAGGAATGTCTAGCCAAATACGCCATTCGTTGGTATCACCAATATAGCTAGATTGGTAGTCATCACTCGCACGGTAGTAAGAGTGACGTAAACGTAAGCTTGCATCTTTCAGATGACCGGATTGAACTGTATATTTAACCTGGTTAAAGAACTCGTGTTCCTGAGCATCACTGGTGATTAGTTCAGAGCGGTTATTCGGGTTCGCAACATGGATATCCCAGCCATAGACAAAAGCAGTTGTCCAGTTTAGACCTGGAATGCCATGATTTTTAAAGTTATAGCTGTACTGCAGCTGAGCAGATTTTTCCTTATTGCCAATAAAGTCGGAAAGGTAAGAGTTTGGTAGATACATACTCTGACCTCCATCAGCATTTTCACCATAATCATAGCCAACATTGCCGGAGTTTTGTTGGTAAGCCAGCATGATGTTATGCACATCTTTATGATAGGCGCTTGAAACTGCCCAAATCGTATTATGACGGTCTGCCAGATCAGTTGTTGTCTGAGAGTAGGTATCAGCATCCTTGTCAAATTTGGTATGATATCCACTCAAGTCCAGGGTTAAAGATGCATCGTCTTTCAAGTCATGGGTAGAGTTGACACTCGCATAATGACGTTCCAGTTTGTCTTCAACATCCACCCCATAATAAGAAGAATTGAGATGATCATTAAAATCGTATTTTGCACCCCAAACCACTGCACTTTTCAGATGACGGCCATCAGTGCTAAGTTGATCTGAATATTGGTCTTTCGTGAATTTACCCGCTGTAAGCTTCAGCTTGTCTATTTCGTTACTTGTGACCAAGACACCGGTAAAATACTCGGGCACCAGGCGTGCAGTATTACTTGCAAGTACAGGAATATCAAGAACCTGGGTTCCATAAGTAGCTGTAGTATTCGAGACACGTGCTTTCACATACGCACCACCTCGTGCCCAGGTACTATAAGGATCCACACGACCTTGAGCATCTTTGGCACCATTATTATGCAATGGAATCATGTTATTACCCGCGTGTGCATTTTTGCCTATCTTGAAAGATGCATCACCGATAATACCTGCACCAAACCCGACAACACCTTTAGTAAAGCCAGAGTCTAGTTTTACTATCGCCGTTTGTGCAGATGAGCGTGTATCAGCTACAGCATTCTTTTTGTCACGGCTTAGAAAACCGGTGCGGAATAAAACCGTACCTTCAGCACCTTCGACCAAACCTTTAGCTTCAGCTTGTTCATTGGCATAAACAGATGACACCAAAGCAGCTTGAATCAAAACTACCAATGTTAATTTTTTTATATTTTGCATGGGGAGATAGCCTTATACAAATTAAGAGGGAATTTTTAAGAATTGTATAAGAATTGCTAAAAAAAATGTCATTTTTTATGGGGGATATTTTATTAAAGTTAGGTTTTTTTTAACTCAAATTTACAAATAGCAAGGATTTGAGCGAGTTGATTTATAACCTTTTGGTAAAAAAATAATATAAACAAAAGTCTATTGGAAGATGAAAAGTCCTTTTGGTGAGATGGTGAAATAAGGATGATCAAATTTTCTATTTTGTAACATGTAAAAACTATGGTCAAAAATTACGCACTGTTTTTTGGCACAAATTTTAGTCATTCTAAAAACAGGATCAAAATGGGGCAAGTTGTAAATAACTATGTATAAGCATAAAAAAACTGGGGCAATGCGCTCAAATGTATTTAGCCCAGAAAAAGTCTATACAACTCTTTTTTCAATAATCTATATTTTAATTTAAAAACAATATCTTATCTTTTAACTATCTTTTTGGATTTATTATTTTTCTTCCTTTTATCCAGATTGGCATAGCTCTTGCAAATTTTGAGCTTGAGTTTAATCAATGACCATAAAAAACGTCTCAGACGATCTGGGGGAGTTACACAATGAAATTAACATTAAAAGTCTTATCTCTTGCTTTATTGGGCGCCGCATCTTCTTTTACTTTTGCTGAGGAACCTGCTGCTGAACATACAGTATCTGGAAATATCAGCGTACTTTCAAGCTATAACCTACGTGGTATTACCAATACTCCAGAAAATAAAAATGCTACGTTACAAGGTGGTCTGGATTACAATCATGCATCTGGTTTCTATGCTGGCTGGTGGGGTTCGACATTAGACTATGGCGATGATTTGCCAAATGCCTTTGAAAATGACTTCTATGCGGGTTATAACGGTTCCATTAATGAGGACTGGGGTTATACCGCTGGTTTAACTTATTATTACTATTATGATATTGGCAATACAGGTTCAAATGGTTTTGAAACCATGCTGGGTCTGACTTACCAAGATTTTGGTCTTACTGCTCAAACATTACTTGAAGATCTTGATTGGGGTAATGCAGGGGATACTTATCTAAAAGGAACCTATAGCTATGCATTGCCAAAAGATTTTAGCCTAGATACTGCTCTTGGCTTATATATTTATGCAAAAGATGGGGACATAAAAGGTACAGAAAACAGTTTCGGTTTTCGTCACTTTGATATCGGTCTAAGCAAGCCACTTGCTGATACAGGTATCACCGCGAGCATGAACTATATTTTTGGTGGTTATAACCGTTTTGAAGATAAACAAAAGAATAAAGTGGTGTTTGGTCTAGGCTATAGCTTCTAATTTTTTGGTTTAAAAAAAGCGACCTGAGGTCGCTTTTTTTATGTCCTAAATCTGCTGCTGCCCGCGATAAGACAGGGCTTCTGACAGATGCTGGCTCTGAATATCGGGACTTTGATTTAAATCGGCAATGGTGCGTGCGACACGCAAAACCCGATGATAGCCGCGTGCTGATAAATTGAGTTTTTGCTGTGCCAGTTCAAGCATATTCTGAGCAGACTGATCTAATGCAGCATATTGCTCTAACTGCTTTGGGCTCAGACTCATATTCAAGACATTTTGTCGTTGCATTTGAATCTCATAAGCCGCTATTACGCGGTGTCTGACCGTTTCAGAATTTTCTGTAGGTCGATTGTCCTGTAGCTCATGCGCCTGTAAGGGCGGGACATCAATATGCAAATCAATCCGATCCAGCAGGGGGCCTGAAATCCGGTTCTGATAGCGCTTAATACTGTCAGGCGAACACTGGCAGCGAATATCCTGATTAAAGGCATAGCCGCATGGGCAGGGATTCATGGCAGCCACCAGCTGAAAATTGGCCGGAAAGGTGATCTGGCGTGATGCCCGGGAAATCACAATTTCTTTGGCTTCTAAAGGCTGGCGTAAAACTTCTAATACTTTACGGTCGAATTCAGGCAGCTCATCCAGAAATAACACACCTAAATGTGCCAGGGTGATTTCTCCTGGCTTGGGGTGTGAGCCACCGCCGACCAGTGCTACAGCGGAAGCGGTATGATGCGGTGCCCGAAATGGTCGTTGCCCAAAAGGATGATTGGCATTTGCCACTGAATAAATACTGGCGACTTCTAAGTTTTCCTGAGTTTTTAAGGGCGGCAGAATACTGGCCAATCGAGAAGCCAGCAAAGTCTTTCCTGTTCCAGGTGGGCCTCGAAACAGCAGGGAATGACCGCCCGCTGCTGCAATTTCTAATGCTCGCCGTGGCCGTAATTGACCTTTTACATCGGCAAGATCGAATTTATAAAAATGGTCTGTATCAAGTGGACTGGCTTCTATTTGCGGCAAGCGCTGCGTTTGGGAAAGATGTTCACACACTTCTTTTAAATGATTGGCAGCAAAGACTTTAAAGTCTGGGAGCTGACAGGCTTCCTGAGCATTTTCCCCAGGTAGAATCAGTTCATGCTGTGACTGCTGGCAGGCAATCGCAATACTGAGTGTGCCAGTGACAGGGCGTAATTGACCATCGAGGGCCAATTCTCCAATAAACTCAAGATGATCGGTGCAGTTTTCCGGAAGTTGCCCGGAGGCCATTAAGATACCCAAGGCAATCGGCAAGTCCAGACGCGAACCATCTTTCGGCAGATCTGCAGGGGCAAGATTAATCGTCAGACGTTTGGTCGGAAACTGAAAACCGCTATTCAAAATGGCAGAACGGACCCGGTCTTTACTTTCCCGTACCGCAGCTTCGGGAAGCCCCACTATGGTGAGGGAAGGCATACCCGAACTGACATGAACCTCGACTTCAATTAAAGGCGCATGCAGGCCAAGCAAGCCTCGCGTATAAATTTTGGCAAAAGACATTATTATTGTTCCAATTTGGTGCATTATTTTTATAGGTCTGGGATCTTTTGTGCACTGTACTTGTGCTTATTTTTTGTTCGAAATTTTCTCTTCTAATGCCTCCACCTGTTTCAGCAAATCATTTAAGCGATGATTGGCATTATTCAGGGCAGTGCGTTGACGTTCAATTTCTTCTTTAGACACCAAATCCATTTTGGTCACAGCTTCATTCAAAAGGGCGCGAATATTATGTTCCAAATCTTTCTTCGGTTGTTCGACTTGCTGCAAAATTGCTTGTAATAAGGTTTCAATCATTGTCTGATCCATTGCCATAGAAAGGAGCCGACAGTTTAGCATTGCTCGAATGCAGACTATAGTATTTCAGACAAAATATAGATTTATTAGATTAGAGATATTGTAAAAATCCACATAAAAAATGTCTTCTTTTTGAAGATTCAAAGGCTTTATAAGTATAAAATAAGGTATAAATAAACCACATGCCGGGCTTTCTAATTTCCCCCGACCTTAGGGATCTTGGCATGAAATTTGAACGTAAAACCTTACTGGTGAAATAAGCCGAAGGAAAACAAACATGAAGCTCGTAACTGCAATTGTAAAACCTTTCAAATTAGACGATGTTCGCGAAGCATTGTCTGAAATTGGTGTTCAAGGCATCACTGTAACTGAAGTGAAAGGCTTTGGTCGTCAAAAAGGCCATACTGAACTCTATCGTGGTGCTGAATACGTTGTAGATTTCCTACCGAAAGTCAAAATTGAAATCGCAATCAGCGATGACATGGTGGACTCAGTAATTGAATCTATTACCCGTGTGGCTAGCACTGGAAAAATCGGTGACGGAAAAATTTTCGTGACTAACTTGGAACAAGTCATCCGTATTCGTACAGGTGAAACAGGTGCAGACGCTGTCTAACTTGGCACGAAGTTTGCTGAGTACCTTATAACTCACAAAAACTTGGTTGGGGGATACGAATGAAAAAAATGCTACTCGCGCTCGGCATGGCCGGCGCTCTTTTTGGTGGTTCTGTTGCATGGGCTGAAGAAGCTGCAACAGCAACAACACCCACAGAAGAAATTGTGCTTGTTGAAGAAGCAGGCGATACAACACCAAATACAACAGAGACTCCAGCAGCAATTGCTGAAGCAGCACTGGTTGAAGTCGCAGTGCCTGTAGAAGTAGAAGAAGAACCAACTCTGGATACCGGCGACACCGCCTGGGTGTTAACCTCTACTGCTCTAGTTTTACTGATGACCATTCCGGGTTTAGCGTTATTTTATGGCGGTATGGTACGTAAGAAAAACGTTCTGGCGACTATGGCGCATAGTTTTGTTGCTGCTGCGGTGGTCAGTATTGCCTGGGTCATCATTGGTTATACCCTGGCTTTCGGTGAGGGCAATGCCTTTATAGGTGGCCTGGATAAATTCATGTTGGCTGGTATCACCACAGAAGCACTGTCAGGTACGATCCCTGAAATCCTGTTTGTAATTTTTCAGATGACGTTTGCCATCATTACGGTTGCCATTATTAGCGGTTCGATTGCAGAGCGTATGAAATTTAGTGCTTTCGTTGCTTTCATTGCGCTTTGGGTGGTGATTGTCTATGCACCAATTACTCATTGGGTATGGGGTGGTGGCTGGTTAGGTAACGATGGTGCGCTTGATTTTGCCGGTGGTACAGTCGTGCATATCAACTCGGGTGTTGCTGGTCTGGTTGCAGCATATATGCTGGGCAAACGTATGGGGCTGGGCCGGGAATCGATGGCACCACATAACTTGACCCTGACAGTAATGGGTGCATCTTTACTTTGGGTCGGCTGGTTCGGTTTCAATGGTGGTTCTGCTCTAGGTGCGAACGGTTCTGCAGGTTATGCTTTGGTTGTGACTCAGGTTGCAGCAGCGGCAGCAGCAATCTCTTGGCTTATTACTGAAAAACTGGTACGTGGTAAAGCTTCTGTACTGGGCGGCGTATCGGGTGGAGTAGCTGGTCTGGTGGTTATTACTCCAGCTGCAGGTTTTGTAACTGTCGGCGGTGCACTGGCGATGGGTCTGATCGGTGGTGTGGTATGTTTCTGGGGTATTACTGCGCTGAAACGTGCCCTGAAAGCGGATGACTCTTTGGATGCTTTTGGTTTACATGGTGTGGGTGGTATTGTCGGTGCGATTCTGACGGCTTTCTTTGCCAGCGAATTCATCATGGGTGATGCTGCACCTTCAAATATGATGAGCCAACTTTGGGTTCAAGTTGAAGGGGTTCTGGCCACTATCGCTTACTCTGCGATCATGACCTTCATTATCCTGAAAGTCATCGATTTGATCATTGGAATCCGTGTTACATCTGATGATGAGCGTATGGGACTGGATTTAAGTCAACATGGCGAACGTATAGAATAATAACAACATGCAATAATCAATATATAGTGTAAAACAGCCCATATGGGCTGTTTTTCTTCTATATGTTGCGTAAAACTCTACAAAGTTTAGAATTTTTGCTACACTCAGAACCCATCTGGATTTGTTCAATTAAACCGCTATGCATTGCCCATTTTGCAATACTTCAGACAGTAAAGTAATTGATTCGCGCTTGGCCGCTGAAGGCTGTCAGATTCGTCGTCGCCGTGAATGTGTCAGTTGTAATGAACGTTTTACGACTTTTGAAAGCTATGAAGTGGTGATGCCGCGCGTCATTAAATCTGATGGCAAGAATGAACCCTTCGATGAAGCTAAATTACGTCGTTCCCTGATGCATGCCCTACAAAAACGTCCGGTCACTCAGGAACAGATTGAAACCGTACTCAGCGATATCCAGCTGCAGATTCGCCGTCTGGGTGAACGTGATGTGAAATCGCGTACCATCGGTGAAATTGTCATGCAGTCTTTATTCGCACTCGATCACGTGGCCTATGTACGTTTCGCTTCGGTCTATCAGGACTTCCAGGATGTTGAAGCTTTTCGTCATCAAATTGAACAGATGCAGCAGCGAGAATCATAAGAATAAGTATGTCTGAACAAAATCAAGATCAAGTCTGGATGCGCCGTGCGATTCAGCTTGCCCAGCGAGGCCAATACTCGACCAAGCCAAACCCGAATGTCGGGTGTGTCATTGTCAGGAACGATGTGCTGGTTGGTGAGGGTTTTCATCCTCGGGCAGGACAGCCGCATGCGGAAGTTTTTGCGCTGGGTCAGGCCGGGGAACAGGCACATGGTGCAACGGCTTATGTGACTTTAGAGCCGTGTGCGCATTATGGTCGTACCCCGCCTTGTGCCAAGGGTCTGGTTGAAGCAAGTGTGGCTAAAGTTGTCGTGGCCTGTCCTGATCCTAATCCGTTAGTGGCGGGAAAGGGCGTAGAGATCCTGCAAGATGCCGGAATCGATGTAGAGGTAGGCATCTGTGAAGATGAAGCTCATCAGCTGAATGAAGGTTTTCTGAAAGCCATGGCGACAGGCCTGCCCTATGTGCGTTTAAAAATTGCCTCAAGCCTGGATGGCCGTACTGCCATGGCATCCGGTGAATCCAAATGGATTACCGGAGTAGAAGCCCGTCAGGATGTACAGCATTGGCGCGCTATCTCAGGTGGGGTGATCACCGGGATTGAAACTGTTCTGGCCGATGATTGTCAGCTCAATGTGCGGCAACTGAATGGGGTTGAAGATATGAGCAGCATTGTACAGCCTAAGCGGATTATTCTGGATCGTCAGGGGCGTTTGCCATTGACGGCAAAAATTCTAGCACAGCCTGACAGCGTGATGGTGATGGGGCCCTTTCGTCAAGAACTGGCTGATCTGGGTGTGCTACAATTGCCTGTACAATCCTTACAAGAATTATTGATGCTGTTGGTTCAACAGCATCAGATTTATGACGTGCTGGTGGAAGCAGGGGCGACCTTATCTACCGCATTTTTACAAGAACAATTGGTTGATGAACTGATCAGTTATGTTGCGCCGACCCTATTGGGGCAGTCAGCACGTACTATGTTCAATGCAGAATTCAGCCGTATGGCCGAACAACTCCGATTTAAGCTGCGCGATGTGACTCGCTTCGGTGATGACGTGCGCTTCAGGTTAATTTCTTTTCAAGAGACACTATGAGTTCAGAGTCTACGGTTTATCATAAACGTCGCCATGCGGCGCGTACCACCGATGAATATCTTTTCCATCAACTGGTTCCTTATCTGGGTAATAAGCGCCGTTTACTGCATTTAATTCTGGAAGCTCTGGAGAGTACAGGAACCCTGAAACGTACCGATGGCCGTGCTCCGATCTTTGCTGATTTTTTTGCCGGTTCAGGTGTGGTTTCACGTTTGGCACGTCAGAATGGTTATCGCGTGATTGCCAATGATTGGGAACCGTATAGCCATGCGCTGAATCATGCCGTTCTGGCCTGTACTGAAGCACCGGCTTTTAAAGAGCTGGGTGGTTATCAGAAAGCGATTGATTATCTGAACCGTCTGCCGGAAGTTAAAGGCTGGGTCACGCATAACCTGTGTCCACGTAATGATGAAATTTACGATCCTGCACGTGACCGTCTGTTTTTTAAACGCCGTAACGGCATGCGCATTGATGCCATTCGCCAGCAGATTGCAGCCTGGCAGGCACAAGGTGCAATTGATGACGTTGAAATGAGTGCCTTGCTGGCGCCTTTGCTGTATTCAGCCAGTTTTGTCAGTAATACCTCAGGTGTTTTCAAAAGTTTCCACCACGGTTGGGGCGGGAAGACTCAAACTGCGCTGGAACGTATTGAATCTTTACTCTGGCTGACGCCAAGCCGTTTTTGTGAATCGGATCAGAAGAAGGGGATGGCCGCTGAAATGTGGTGTGTCGATGCCCAGCATCTGGCCAATCAGATGAGCGGTTTTGAAGTGGATGTGGCCTATCTGGATCCACCTTATAATCAGCATGCGTACAGCAGTAATTACCATGTCCTGAATGCCTTGACCTTGTGGGATCAGGCCGATTTACCGACTCCGGATACCAAGGGCTATAAGAGCGGGATTGACCGGGCATGGCGCAAAGAGCGTCCGAGCCAGTACAATTCCTCTAAATATGCCAAAGAAGCCTATGAGAACTTGTTGGCAACCATCAATGCGCGTTTCCTTCTGACCAGTTATTCAACAGATGGTAATATCAGTGCCACCGATTTATTACAGGCCAACCTGAAACGTGGCCGAGTGACCTTGCTGACCCAAGATGTGCCGCGTTATCGTGTCAGCAAACAGCGTCAGTCGGAACGTGCACGCGTACTGGAATTTATTGTGATTACCGATACCCATGCCAAGTCAGGTCCATCGATCCGTCAATTACTCAGCCAGTTGCATCATTATGCAGAATTGGGCGGTGTGGATACGACCGGTGTCAGTACCCAGCTGGCACTCTGGTAAAAGAATAGAAAAGGAAATAAAAATGTTTACAGGTATTATCGAAAGCCTCGGCAAAGTTGAAAGTCTGCAAAGCGTTGGCGGTGATGTGCGTTTACGCATCCAGACCGACCTGGACATGTCCGATGTGCATCTGGGTGATTCTATTGCCACGAATGGCATCTGCCTGACCGTCATCGACTGGGGCGAGAACTGGTATGCAGCTGATGTTTCCCGTGAAAGTCTGAACCGGACCACGCTCGGTACCTGGAAAGCGGGTCAACCTGTCAATGTTGAAAAAGCCATGTTGCCGACCACGCGTTTTGGCGGTCATATTGTTTCAGGGCATGTCGATGCAGTCGGCGAGATCACGCTGGTTCGTGCAGATGCGCGCTCGATTTATTATGAAGTCACCGCACCGGCTGAAATTGCCAAATATCTGGCAGAGAAAGGCTCGGTCACAGTCGATGGCATTAGCCTGACCATTAATCATTTGCGTGGCAGTGTGATTAGTCTGAACTTGATTCCGCATACGGCTGAACGGACCAATATCGGAACCTGGAAAGTCGGCAGCAAGGTCAATCTGGAAGTGGATGTACTGGCACGTTATATCGAGCGGTTACTGCTCGGTGATAAAGCAGCTGATACCACTGAACAATCGAAAATCAGCATGGATTTTCTGGCTGAAAATGGTTTCTTAAAATAAGAAAAATGTTTAAATATTAAACAGTCTGATTGAAAAATTAGACTGTTTTTTTATTTTTCGGGATAATCAGCAATTCAACTTGCAAATATTGCCTTGGTGGACGGGTCGAATGCTCGATTTTTTACTCAACTTGGAACAGTCACTACCGCTATTGCTCGATCAATATGGGGTATGGATCTATGCAATCCTGTTTCTGGTGATTTTTGCAGAAACTGGCTCAGTTTTTTGCTTTTTCCTGCCCGGTGACAGTTTGTTGCTGGCTGTAGGAGCGTTGTGTGCCAACAGTGATATGGTAACTCTGCATTCGATGGGATTACTGTTATTTACTGCATCGGTACTCGGCTATACCGTCAATTATTACACCGGAAAAGTGCTGGGCTTAAAATTTTTTAATCAACATTCTCGCTATTTCAAGCCGGAATATATGGTGAAAACCAACCAGTATTTTATTAAACATGGCGGTAAAACCATTCTGATTGCACGCTTCATCCCTTTTGTTCGTTCATTTGGCCCTTTTGCGGCTGGTTCAGGACATATGAGTTTTGCTACATTTAGCTTTTATAATATTGCCGGTGGGATCCTCTGGATTAGTACTTTATTAGGTACTGGCTATCTGCTCGGGAATGCCGCCTTTATGCTGGCTGATTTTTTCTAGGATAGAACTAAAAAAAGCCCGGCAATGCGGACTTTTTAAATTTGCAATAAATGCTTTAAACCTGGTTTGGCTGATTAGAAAATTCAGAATTTTTAAGCATATATTCAATCTCTTCTTTGGCTGCAGCACGCATTTTCTCTCTGAGCGCATTGACGGTCTGTTCAATCACTGTCTCTGCTTCAAGTTCCAGACGTAAACGTACATTTTCTAATTCGGATAAAATGGTGCTGTCCTCAATCTGGAGACGGCCTTTGGCAAAATCAAAAGTATGCTCAGGGTTTTTCTGATAACGGGCAACATAGTGCTGCACTTCGGTTTCTAGATGAATATTCATTTCAGCAAGTGCTAGGTTTTGTTCGGCAAGCTTCTGCTGTTCATCTTGACGTAGCTGTTCAATATAGGCCTGTTCTTCGGCACGTTTTTCGGCCAGAGCTTTTTCCAATGCAAGCTGTCTGCGAATACGGGCTTCTTCAATCAATTCGGCCTTGCGCTGCGCATAGGCTGCTTCAATCCTGCGTTCAGATTCCTGCTGCAAGCGCTGGTCACGAATCTGCCATTCTTCCAAAGACGTTTCTGGTTTTAAAATATCGCAGATACGAGAGAGGTCATCGATAAAGGTCTGACGTACAGCTTCCGGCACATTTAACCAGCGCTGTTTAAAATCGGGACCTACATTTAATGCCACGTGCCTCTCCTTATAGATGATATCGGTTAAAGCTTATGGGTGTTTGGCTCAATGCCTAAACGACGATATTGTTTGAATTTTTCACGACCCTGCTGTTTAGCCGTTTCATGATTTTCAATGATCTCAATAATGTGACTAAATTTTGCATAAGGTTCAAGTGCTTCCGGATTAAAATTGAAAATAATCCAGTCGGACTGTTCAGGCAGCGTCGCTGAAATACACACCGTGGCCTCAGGCTGGTCAATTCCATGCGGAATAAAACTACTGGGATCAAAGCTCCACAGGCGCTCATCCAGCTGTTGCTGCAACTCTGGATCTGCACAAAGTAACCAGATCCGCGCCGGCTGGCGCAGAATCTTGCGGCATAAACGACAAGTGCTATCCACTTGTCGTTCAGGGCTTTTTTCAAATAAATAAAAGCTGACCTTAGCCATTGGTCTGAACGCGATTGGCCAGGAATTGCATCAATAATGGAACTGGACGGCCAGTTGCACCTTTATTGGTACCTGAGTTCCATGCCGTACCAGCAACATCCAGATGTGCCCAGCGATATTCGCGGGTAAAACGTTGCAAGAAGCAGGCAGCAGTCACAGAACCGGCTTTTGGACCCCCAATATTGCCAATATCTGCAAATGGTGAATCGAGCTGTTCCTGATAGTCTTCCAGTACCGGCATACGCCATACCCGGTCAAATGAATGCTGGCCGGCAGTTTCCAGTTCTGCTGCCAGTTTATCATCTGGTGTGAACAGACCTGTAAGCACTGAACCCAACGCCACTACACAGGCACCGGTCAAGGTTGCAATATCAATTACCAAAGCAGGGTTGAAACGTTTCACATAGGTGAGGGTATCACATAACACCAGACGGCCTTCGGCATCGGTATTCAGGATTTCAACCGTCTGGCCACTCATGGTCGTAACAATATCACCAGGACGAGTGGCTTTGCCTGAAGGCATGTTTTCTGCTGCGGCAATAGTTCCCACGACATGCAGGGGTAAACGTGCTTCACAAAGTGCACGCATGGTACCCAGTACAGAGGCTGCGCCGCACATGTCGTATTTCATTTCATCCATGCCCGCGCCAGGTTTCAGTGAAATACCACCGCTATCAAAGGTAATACCTTTGCCCACCAGTACCACAGGCGCTTCACTGCGCTCTGACTGATATTCTATGCTAATGATACGACCTGGACGGTCCGAACCTTGGCTGACTGCAAGGAAGGCACCCATACCTAAATCAGCCATCTGCTGTTCATCGAGTACAGTGACTTTAAGCAGGTCTGGATATTCGGCAGCCAATGCCACAGCCTGTTCTGCAAGATATTCAGGAAAACAGATATTGCCCGGACGGTTGCCCAGATCACGTGCCAGGTTTTGTCCGCTCTGCACTGCTTGTACCAGTTGCAACTGTTCGGTGGTTAAGACGCTATGTGTGGCAATCAGGTCGATCAGCTCGAGCACAAATTCATTCTTCTTGGATTTATATTCATCATAACCATAGCTGGCCTGAGTCAGGAAGAGGGCAAACAGGTAGTGGAACTCTTGTGGAAGTTGTGTCAGATCTACAGAAATCTGTTTGAATTTTTTTTGAGTGGCCTGAATAATAGTTTGGGCAATTTTTGCAATTTTTGCCGGTTGCAATTCAGCGACCTTACCTAAACCAATCAGCGCTGCATGGCTAGACTGGCTCACCTGACCAATCAGGCTCAGGCTTTCGGCCAAAGTTGCCTTGAATTGAGATGCTTCAATTAATGTATCTAAATTATTGATTTGATAGGTTGCGGTTGTATTCTTAAGTTGCTCTGAGTCAACTAAAATCAACAAAGATTGACTTGATCCATTCTCTGGGAATGACGTATTAATTGTAAGTTTCATATTCTGTTTTCACGCCTGTCTAGATTGAGTAAATCATTCAGTCATTGAAACATTTATCCGAATAGATTTTCAATGGGCAGGGTGGCCTAGGTTTTATATTTTTACTATTCGGGTAAACTAGCACTCGTTTTATAGACCTTATTTTGGAAGAATTAATTTGATTATTCGGCGTTATCTGGTCAAGCAAGTTGTCTCGACATCCTTGGTGGTGATTGCCTTATTGACCTTGATCATGATGGGTGGTCGGCTGATCAAGTATTTTGGGGTCGCGGCACAAGGCCGTCTGGATGCAGGTATTTTATTTAGCATCATTGGCTACCGTTTGCCTGAATTCTTGACCCTGATTCTTCCACTCGGTTTCTTTATTGGGCTGATGCTGGTGTTTGGCCGTTTATATGTCGATCATGAAATGGCCGTGCTGAATGGCAGTGGGGTGAGCCGGCATCAATTGGCACGTCTCCTGGTACCAATGACCTTGGTGTTTTTGATTGCCCAGGCCGGACTCATGCTCTGGGCTGCGCCTTGGGGTATTCGCCAGTTTGAAGCCCTGACCACCAGTCAGGCGGTACGTACCGGTTTTGATCTGGTGCGACCCAAAGAATTTATCTCCTCCGGACCCTATACCATTTATGCCGGTGACCTGTCTGAAGACCGTAAAAATTTAAAAGATATTTTCTTCTATCAGCGCGCGCAAAAAGAAGGTAAGCCGGATGTGATGATTCTGGCGCAGGAAGCCACCCGAATCGAGGTGCCGAATGATGCCGCCAATGTGGTTGATCTGGTCCAGGGTCGCCGTTATGAGATCTATCCGGGCACACCGCAATATACTCAAGCTGAATTTGAAAGCTATCGTCTGCGCTTAGAAAATGATGCAGAAGCACAATTTGCCAGTACTGAGGTTGAAGCCTTGCCAACTTCGCAATTGTGGCAGAACCGTCAGGATCCTGTGGTGGCCAGTGAATTGGGCTGGCGGGTGTTTGTCCCTTTTGCCATTCTGATTGCCCTGATTCTGGCGGTGGCATTGTCTGAAGTGAGTCCACGACAGGGCCGTTATCTCAAGTTATTTCCTGCTCTCATGATTTTTGCCAGTCTGATTGTGGCCTTGATGGCCGTTAAAACCCGGATCAGTAAACAAGAAATGGGAATATGGGCCTATCCATTGATCCTGATTGCCTATGCAATTGCGGGTGCCTTATTTTCACGTAAACAGAAATTGGGTCCGAAAATCAAGAAACAGATTCAGCGAGTGAGGTCTTAACAATGTTGGCACGTCGTATAGTTGCAAAACATGTGACCCAAACTACTGCGCTGGCCATGCTGGGTGCAACCGCGGTATTGGCGGGTTTACAGGTGTTGTTCACATATCTGGGTGAGCTTGGCTCGCTAAAAGAAGGTTATGGTGCCTGGGATGCCTTGAAATATGTGCTTTGGGGCGCACCGAATTATTTATATGAAATCCTGCCGATCTCGGCCCTGATCGGTGCTGTTTTAGGTTTGGGGACCTTGGCCTCAAATAGTGAACTGATTGTGATGCGTTCGGTCGGGATCAGTCTGTGGCGGATTGTCGGCTGGGTGATTCGCTCGGCGCTGCTACTGGTAGTGTTGTCATTCGCCCTGAGTGAGTGGGTCATTCCCTATACCAATGAACAGGCCAAGAGCGTAAAGAGCAGCAATAAGGCGCAGCTGGGCGAAGTTCGCGGTTACTGGACCAGAGAAGGCCAGCGCTTTATTTATATCGATTATGCCAATTCGAAAGGTCAGCTGAAAAATGTACAGATGCTGGATTTTGATAATAGCTATCGTTTACGCGGCACCTTGCATGCAGATCAGGGAGAATTCGTCAAAGATGGTTCCTGGATGCTGAACAACACCGAGCAGTTCGATATTCTCCAAAATGGTAATGCCACGCTGGTCAAGCATCCACAGCAGCCTTTAGCGCTGGCGTTACAGCCAAAATATGTGCATATGGTGACGATTGATCCTGAGGATTTGTCACCGAGCCAGCTGGTCAGTTTTACAAGTTATATGCATGAATATAGTCAGGTGCCAAAAACCTATCAGCTGGCCTTCTGGCAAAAACTGGGCTCTCCATTTGCCCTGATTGCACTGGTGGTGATTGCCTGTTCATTTATCTTCGGGCCGCTGCGTCAGCAATCCATGGGTTTTCGTCTGGTAATTGCCTTGTTTGCCGGTCTGGGCTTTTTCTACCTGCAGGATTTCCTCGGCTATGCCAGTCTGGTATATGCACCATCTCCGGCATGGTTCGTGTTTGTACCTATTCTGATCATGTTCGGTATTGGTGGCTATTTGCTGTACCGAGCCCGCTAAGACACAGAAAATAGAACAAATCAATCATGATGAGAGGCTTAAACCATATCCGGGTCATGGCCTCTTTTTGTAAATTTCGCTAAAATAGAGCGATTAATTCGTAGACGAACAGAGTATTTCATTATGACGGATGCAACTGCTGGCAAAATCCCTCACGTTTTGGTGATTATGGATGGTGTGGGTCATCGCGAAGCGGTCGAAGACAATGCGTTTTTAGCAGCTAAACGACCAAATTTAACTGCAATGC
Organism: Acinetobacter sp. BY419; assembly: GCF_019038395.1. Taxonomy (GTDB): domain Bacteria; phylum Pseudomonadota; class Gammaproteobacteria; order Pseudomonadales; family Moraxellaceae; genus Acinetobacter. Next base: position 133,011 of record NZ_JAGFXZ010000001.1, on the reverse strand, counting down.
AGGACAAGCATCCGCATGGTTTGATCTCCGGTTCAGGTGAAGATGTCGGCTTGCCGGATGGCCAGATGGGTAATTCAGAAGTCGGACATATGAACCTCGGTGCAGGTCGTGTGCTCTATCAGGATTTTACCCGGATTACGAAAGACATTCGTACCGGTGACTTCTTTGAACATGAAGTGTTAGTAGATGCCGTAGAAAAAGCCAAGGCTTCAGGTGGTGCAGTACATTTACTTGGCCTGTTGTCTGCAGGCGGTGTACATTCGCATGAAGATCATATTGTGGCCATGGCTGAACTGGCCCTGAAACGTGGTGCGCAAGTCTATTTACATGCATTTTTAGATGGTCGTGATACGCCGCCTAAAAGCGCACAACCTTCTTTAGAAAAACTCGATGCCCTATTCGCCCAATATCCAGGTCAAGGTCGTATTGCGACCATGATCGGCCGTTATTTCGCCATGGATCGTGACAACCGCTGGGATCGCGTGGAACAGGCGTATCGCTTGTTGACTGAGGGGGAAGCGTTTCGTACGGCTGCCACTGCAGTTGAAGGGCTGGAACAAGCCTATGCTGCAGATGAGTCTGATGAATTTGTTAAAGCCACCCGTATTGGCGAGCTGGCAAAAATCCAGGATGGTGACAGCGTCGTATTCATGAACTTCCGTGCCGATCGTGCCCGTGAATTGACTCGCGCATTTGTAGAAAAAGACTTTACTGGTTTCGAGCGTAAAGTCGTGCCGAATTTGGCGAAGTTTGTCATGCTGACGCGTTATCAAGCGACCATTGATGCTTCTGTGGCATACATGCCGGAAGCATTGGTGAACTCCATTGGTGAATACTTGTCAAACTTGGGTAAAACCCAGTTACGTATTGCTGAAACAGAAAAATATGCCCATGTGACTTTTTTCTTTAGTGGCGGCCGTGAAGATGAATATCCGGGTGAGAAACGTATCCTGATTCCATCTCCAAACGTGGCAACTTATGACCTTAAACCGGAAATGAGTGCCTATGAAGTGACTGATGAGCTTGTAGCTGCGATCAATTCAGGTGAATTTGACCTGCTGGTCGTAAACTTTGCCAATGGTGATATGGTTGGTCATACTGGCGTATTCGATGCAGCAGTGAAAGCGGTCGAAGCGGTCGATACCTGTCTGGGCCGGGTTTACGATGCAGTGATGGCGCAAAAAGGTCATATGATTGTGACTGCCGACCATGGTAATGTAGAGCAGATGCAGGATTATCATAGTGGTCAGGTACATACTCAACATACCACTGAACTGGTTCCATTTATTTATGTCGGTCCAACTCAGGCCACGATCGTGGAAGGCGGTGTGTTGGCTGATGTCGCACCGACTTTATTAAGCCTGATGCAAGTTCCGGTACCTGCTGAAATGCAAGGCCGTAACCTGATTCAGCTTGATGCATAATTTTCGATCAGCTTCTAAATAAAATTCTAAAAAGGTCAAAGAATGGCAAGAACACATTGGAAGTCTGTTGTAATACCATGCTTACTGATGTGTTTGAGTCACTCAGCCTGGGGTGCGGGCTCAAATGAGCCGGCATTCGATGATATGGAAATGGATGGGCAGGTCTATTCTGAAATTCCTGTGGCATCCATTCAAGAATTTGTACAAATTTACGGCATTGTCAAAGATAATTATATTCAGGATAAAAATGACGATGTCCTATTCCAGCAGGCCATTCAGGGTTTGGTGAGTGGCTTAGACCACTATTCCCGTTATCTGTCCCCTGAAGATTATAAGCAGCTGCGTGAATATACCGAAGGGGATCTAGCCAGTATTGATTTCGATCTAAAATTTGACTCGCGGATGAAACAATGGTTGATTCAAGGGTTGAGTGACGATGCAGATTCAGCCAAACAGGGGCTGCGTAATGGCGTCACAGTTTATAAAATTGATGATCAGGTATTAAGCAGTCTGAACCAGGAGCAAGTCCGGCAGTTATTGAGTGGAGCAGTCGGCTCTACTCTCACGATCCAGCTTTCCCCGCAAAGTCCCGTCGTTCGTCTGGTACGTAATACCAAACTGGATACCGAAATTAAATCTAGCTTGCACAGTAATCAGGTACTGGTGTTGCAGGTCAAGGTTTTTCAGCAAGATACCGCCAATGAAATCAAACGTCTGATTGAAAGTTACTCGGATAAACGCTTAAAAGCAGTACTATTTGACCTGCGTAATAATCCTGGAGGCTTACTGTCTGCCGCAGTGGAATCTGCCGATTTATTTTTGAATCAGGGCGTGATTGTGTCGACCAAAAGCCGGTCTGAAGGCAACCAGCAGTTTCAGGCCTTGCCCAGTTTTGAATTTCAGAATCTGAAAGTTGGAATCTTGATTAACAACCGTTCAGCTTCGGCAGCTGAAGTTTTTACCGCAGCCCTGAAAGAACATAACCGTGCCTGGGTAGTAGGCGAAAAAAGCTATGGAAAAGGCGTGGTACAGAAACTCTTTCCTTTAAGCAATGGTTCGGCTTTACAGATGACAGTATCACAATACTTTAGCCCAAGTGGCCAGATGATTGAAGGGCGGGGGGTACAGCCGCATTTTAACTATCCGTTTAAGCAGGAGATGCGTGAGGAGAACTATCTGGAACATGTTACAGACTTACTGCTCCTGCAAAAATAATTATTCGTCTTCTTCGGTATCTAGTCCAAACTTTTTTAAACGATAGCGTAGGGAACGGAACGACATACCGAGTTTTTTTGCGGCCAGTGTCCTGTTCCAGTGGGTAAGGTTCAGTGCACTGAGTAAAATTTCTTTCTCGACCTTTTCTAAATAAAGCTCCAAGCCTTCTTCTGGAAGCTTTTTAGGCGCAATCAGGGTCTCGGTCGCAATGATCTCGCTCGTTAGTGTATTTAGATCCTGAGGGCTGTTGAGGGCCTGGCGTAGCGGGGCACTTTGCAGATGCTGAATATCAATCCGTTCTTCATCACTTAAAGTGATTGCGCGTTCCATAATATTACGCAATTCACGCACATTGCCTGGGTAATATTGTCCCAACAAAAACTCTTTGCTGCGTTCGGTCAGCTTTTTATTGGGAATACCCCATTCCTGGCAGATTTTCTGAATAAAATGTTCAGCCAGTAACAGAATATCCTGATCTCGTTCACGTAGCGGCGGTAAAGTCAGATCCATCACATGAATACGGAAATATAAATCCTGACGGAATTTACCTTGTTGCACCAAGGCTTCCAGATCCTGATGGGTGGCACTGATTACACGGAAATCGACATCAGTTTCGGTATCTGAACCGAGTGGACGAATACGTTTTTCCTGTACGGCACGTAATAGTTTGACCTGCATGGCGAGGGGTAATTCTGCAATTTCATCCAGAAACAGGCTGCCTCCATGAGCAGATTGAATCAGCCCCTGTTTGTCTTGGGCGGCACCGGTAAAGCTGCCTTTTTTATGCCCAAACAGCTCACTTTCCATCAGTTCAGTCGGAATCGCGCCACAGTTGATTGCAATAAAAGGGCCTTCGTTACGGTTACTCAGGCGATGTACCAGATTGGCCACCACTTCCTTGCCGGTTCCCGATTCACCGGTGATAAAAACCGGTGCTTGTGAGCGGGCAATTTTTTGCAAGGTAATACGTAATTGCTGAATCGGCATAGATTGTCCAATCAGCATTTTATGTTCGAGTGCATCATTCGGATTATTATGCGAATAATCTACCGGTTTATTCAGGGCTTTTTGGAGCAGCTGTTCTAGATGTTTCTGGTTGATCGGTTTGCTGACAAAATCAAAGGCACCGGCTTTGAGTGCAGCAATGGCAATTTCCATGTTGCCATAGGCGGTCAGAACCGCGACCGGAAGTGCCGGATATAGATTACCAATCCAGTCCAGTAACTCCAGACCATTGCCATCGGGAAGGTTCAGGTCAGTTAGACAGGCATCATATGGGTGATTGGCAAGGCATTTTTTAGCGTCTTCCAGCCGATGGGCAATGTGGGTGCGAATGCCCATGCGCAGCAATGACATTTGCATGAGCGTACATAAATCTTCCTCATCATCCACCAATAGCACCAGTGGTTGTTGTTCCACACTCATCTTCCTTGACCCCCTTTATACCGTGATACGTTGACAGCTGATGCGAAAGCATGCGCCCTGTTCTTGTTGTATATAGTTTAATTGTGCCTGATTTGCTTCACAAAAACTATGTGATAAATACAATCCTAATCCGGTACCGCTAATCGAAGTGCTAAAAAAGGGTTTAAACAGTAAGGCCTGGTCATGTACAGCCACACCTGAGCCAAAATCGCGTACGTCAATCCAGACCCGATGTTCATAGGGATGCACATTTAGCTGGATATAGGCAGCATCAGCAGCATTATGACGGATGGCATTTCGAATCAGATTAATCAGGAGCTGCCGAAACTGTGCTTCATCAAACTGAATCACCAGCGGGATATCAATATTAAATTGAATCTGATCGCTAATATCGGCCAGATCTTCCTGGATAAATAATGGGATAAATTCATTAAGATGAATCGGCACCGGATAGGTTTCTTTATTTTTGACCATATTCAGCGTGTCCTGAATAATACGGTCAATCCGGGTCGCCTGCCGACCAATCATCTGGTTGAGTACTTGTTGTTGTTCAGTGTCAGAGTCCAGATATAAGTCATTGGCCTGCACAATGGCTGCCAGAGGATTACGGATTTCATGCGCAATACTGGCCGAGAGTTGGCCCAGAGCAGCAAGTTTGAGTTGTTGCACCTGCTGATTCAGTTTTTTAGCATCCTGTAACACCAGTAGCGTTAGAGTTTGATGCGGTACAATCAGCTTTTGTACCTGCACATGAATGTTATAACGACTCTGTTGGGAGTCAAACTGAAAGCGCTCGCCATTTTCCAGTGTTTCAAAGTGGATCAGTTCAAATAAATCCGGCTGTGACTGGTATAAGGTGAATTTCTCATGGCCATACTTGGATGCAATTCCCAGAAGATTGCAGGCGGCAGGATTACTGAGTACCACATGATAATTTTCATCCAGTACCAGATAACCGGTTTCAATCTGTTCCAGAATATAGCGGTTAATATTCTGTAAACGATATAATTCTAGAGACTGAGAGAAGTTCAGGTTTTCCAAAATCTGAAAACGGCGCACGGCAATTTGTCCGGTGCCATAAACCACAAAGAACAAAAAAGCCAGCAGAGCGCTATTACTGATATTACTGAGTGAAGAAAATGCAAAAATACTGCCGACAAAATGCTGATAAATAACGCTGATCACAGCAATGAGTGTGATGACTAAGGCTTTTTTTGCATCTAACAATAAAGATGCAGAAAAGATGGTAATCACAAACAGCAGCCCGATCTGCAGATTAGGACCATCACTCGCCAGGGTCAGCAAACTTAAAATGCAGACATCGCTAAAGAAAATCATAATCAGCTGTGGCTGGATCAGTCGTCGTATCCATTTCAGTGCAAACAGCTGTACAGCATTGATTGCAACCCCGATTCCTAGCGCATAATAATACAGCTGCGGATATTGATAATCGCTGGTCAGTTCGGGGTAGGTCAGCAGAAAGATCAGCAGCAGACCGGTACTGATCAGCAGGCGATAAGCGCTATACCATATACCGAGGTGGTATTGATTTAGCTCAGAATAATTAGATTTTTGTGCCATATGCACTGCGACTCAGCAAGGGCTAAGGTTTAATCAGCCCATAGCGCATGGCCAGATGAGTCAGTTTGACATCACTATCGATATTCAGCTTTTCAAAAATACGGTAACGATAGGTATTGACGGTTTTAACACTGACAAAGAGCTTGTCAGCAATTTCCTGGGCGCTGATACAGTTCACCACCATCATCGCCACTTGCATTTCACGTTCTGAAAGTGCATCAAAAGGCGACTGTTGTGTATCAGAAAGGTAAGAACTCGCTAACTGTTCCGCAATGTCGGCGCTGAAATATTTACCGCCTTGCATGACTTTATTAATGGCACGAACCATTTCCGAAATCGGTGCACCCTTGGTGATATAACCTTTGGCGCCAGCTTTCAATAACAGGGAAGGATAAGGTTCTTCTGCCAGACCACTGACCGCCAGCACCTTGGTCTCCGGCGCACTCTGAAGTAGACGGCGCGTGGTTTCTACGCCGCCAATACCCGGCATATTGACATCTAGCAACACCACATTCGGATGGTGTTGACGAACCAGAGAGATTGCTTCTTCACCAGATTCAGCCTGGCCAATTACCTGAACCTCCGCATGGTCTTCTAGCATTCTACAAATTCCAGTACGTACTAATTCATGGTCGTCCACAACTAAAACTGTGATCACCTACACTCTCCCTCTGTTAAAAAATCATTTTTTTGTTACATAAAGCAAAATAAGCTTGCAATGAAAGTACAAAATTAGCAATCCTATTCGCAAGATTAAATCTGAAACCTATCACACAGTGTCAAGAACAAAAAATGTTCAGCATTGTGTTTAAATGTAAGGCATATTAGAGGTAATACGCAAATCAATCTTACCTCTGTTAGTTGAGTGAAGGAATAATGAAGAAAATAAACAAGTCTTTAAGGCATCTACTCGGCCTGTCCGTGTTAATCAGCATGAGCACGACAAGTTTTGCTGAGATCATTATGAATTCTGGCACAGCAGAGAGCGGATCCAGCATCAGCTGGTCTTCTGAAGAAGTTAACCAGTTAATGAGCGATGATTTTAATACGTCTGCCAATGAGCCTTCTCCACCTGGTTCAGCCACAGTGATGACCACTTTGCGTCAGGCCGGCACAGCAGCGCCAGCAGCAGTTAAACCTGCTTATACTGCACCGCAGATTATTGATACGAATCATTTTAGTAATCAGCCTTCTGTTAATGCTCGGGCTGCACTGGTCATGGATGCGCAAACTGGCGAAGTGCTGTTTAGTAAAAATACCAATACCGCATTGCCAATTGCATCCATTACCAAGCTGATGACAGCAGTCGTGATTTCGGATGCACGTCTGAACATGTCAGAAAGAATCACACTGCAACAGGCTGATTTTTCCTGTGCAGGCTGCAAAAGCTCAAGCTCGACTTTAAGAGCAGGGGACAGCATGAACCGTGCTGAAGCTTTATTGTTTGCCCTGATGAAGTCTGAAAACCCTGCAGCGGCAGCTTTGGCGCGAACCTATCCGGGTGGTCGAAGTGCATTTATTGCAGCGATGAACAGCAAAGCCAAAGCCTTAGGCATGAACTCTTCCCGCTTTATGGAATCAACAGGCTTACATCCTGGAAATGTGGCATCCGCGCGTGACTTGGGGATTTTAGTCAATACTGCTTCTCAATATGGTCTGATTCGCCAGTTCTCGACTACCCCAAGCTATGACTTTAACTTAGGTTACCGTGTACTGAAATCCAATAATACCAATGCGCTGGTGCGTAATGGTGGCTGGAATATCAATATTTCCAAAACCGGTTTTATTAATGAAGCAGGACGTTGTGTGGTGATGCATACTACTTTAAATAACCGTCCGGTGGCAGTAGTGCTCTTAGGGGCTAACAGTTCGCAGGCACGAACCAATGATGCAACCCGTTTAATGACCTGGGTGGCTCAGCAACCAAAACGTATTTAAATTACCCTTATATAAAAAAACCCTGCTGATGCAGGGTTTTTTTATTCTGACTGGTATTACATATTAGACAGAATCGAATCTTTCACTTGAGTCATGGTTGCATCGATTGATAACATCACGGCATCAGCACATTGCTTGATGGCTGTATCTGGATCTTTCAGACCATTACCTGTTACGGTACATACAATTACTGAGCCTTCCGCAATTTTACCCGCTTTAATATCACGGATTGCACCGCCGACAGACGCAGCAGATGCAGGTTCTACGAACACTCCTTCATACATAGAAAGCAGACGTTGAGCTTCAAGAATCTCCGCATCAGTCAGTTCATCAAACCAGCCGTTTGAATCACGAACGACAGCTTTAGCATGATTGAAGCTTTGCGGATTACCGATACGAATTGCAGTTGCAATCGTTTCCGGATTTTCGACTGGACCGCCACGAAGGAATGGTGCAGCACCAGACGCTTGGTACCCTGCCATGATTGGCAAACCTGCCGGTTTAGGACCAGTGAAAGTATCTGTTTCAGCATCGTAAATCACTTGCTCAAATTCTTCTTTCGACTGATTCGCAACAGCTTCGGTATAGCCCATCCAGTGTGCAGTGATGTTACCTGCGTTACCGACTGGCAAGCAGTGGTAGTCCGGAGCACGACCTAAAGCTTCAACAATCTCGTAAGCAATGGTTTTTTGACCTTGCAGACGGTAAGGGTTGATTGAGTTTACAATCGTTACCGGCGCTTGATCGGCGACTTCTTTTACCAGACGCATACCGTCATCAAAGTTGCCACGAATTTGCATGGTAATGGCACCATACATCATGGCTTGTGCCATTTTACCCATGGCAATTTTGCCTTCCGGGATTAAAACGAACGCCTTGATGCCTGCACGTGCTGCATAAGCAGCAGCGGCAGCTGAGGTATTACCAGTAGAGGCACAGATAATGGCTTTAGAGCCATCTTCAACCGCCTTGGTTACTGCCATGGTCATACCACGGTCTTTAAATGAACCAGTCGGGTTTAAGCCTTCGTACTTCACATAGATTTCAACGTCTTTACCAATAATGCGTGGAATATTCTCAAGCTTGATCAGTGGAGTATTACCTTCACCCAAAGAGATCGCACGAGTAGTTGCAGACACTGGTAAACGGTCGCGATAGCGGTCAACTAAACCAGTATAACGATTGGCATTCGACATGATGATGTTCCAATTGTGTGTAGAGCTTGGCAAGGGGAAATACTCCCCTTAACCCGATTAATTATCAAGCGATTCTAAACGAATTCGTACAATTTCGCCATGAATGAAGGGCAATACTTGAATTTGCGAAAGCGCTGCATCCATTTTTGATTCGACGATAGGATCGGTCAGAATCACGATCGGAATAAGGTCTTTTAAGCGAGGTTGCTGCATGATGGCATCGATACTGATCCCGGCACGGCTTAAAATCGTAGTGACGTCGGCAAGTACGCCCATTTGATCTTCGGCATTAATACGAATGTAATAGCCGGTCGTCATTTGTTCACGACTTAAGATCGGTAAATCAGTCAGGGCTTCAAAAGCCAGTTGCGGAATGGTTCCCGCACCGTCTTCGGTGTAAATAATATCACGGACAATATCCACGACATCCGCGACCACAGCAGAAGCTGTTGGACCTGCACCTGCGCCAGCGCCGTAGTACAGGGTTGGACCGACCGCATTGGCTTGTACCAGTACGGCATTTTTCACCCCGTTAACATTGGCAATCAGCTGGTCATCTGGAATCAGGGTCGGGTGTACCCGTAGTTCTACCCCGGCATCAGTACGGCGTGCAATCCCCAAGTGTTTGATACGGAAGCCCAAGTCTTCTGCATATTTGACATCTTGTGCAGTGACTTTGCCAATTCCTTCAGTAAAGACTTTGTCAAACTGTAGTGGAATACCAAAGGCACATGACGCCAGAATGGTGAGTTTGTGTGCAGCATCAATGCCTTCAACATCAAAGGTTGGATCGGCTTCGGCATAACCGAGCTCTTGCGCTTCTTTCAGTACATCTTCAAAAGCACGGCCTTTTTCACGCATTTCACTCAGAATGAAGTTACCCGTACCATTGATGATGCCAGCCAACCAGTCAATCTTGTTGGCAGCCAGACCTTCACGAATCACTTTAATAATCGGAATACCGCCAGCCACTGCCGCTTCATAGGCAATTTGCACGGCATTGTCTTCAGCTGCTTTAAACAGTTCATTGCCGTGTTCAGCCAGGAGTGCTTTGTTGGCAGTGACAATATGTTTGCCATGTTTCATGGCTTCCATAATAATTTCAAAAGCAGGATGAATCCCGCCCATGACTTCTACCACGACATCTACATCAGGTTGACGTACGATATCCATCAGGTCTGCGCTTTGCTTAACTGATTCAGGGAGATCCAGATCAGGACGTGGACGACGGGTGCCTACATGGGTAATTTGAATTTCACGACCGGTGCGACGTTTAATCTCAGCAGCATTTTCTTTTAATAGTTTCAAGGCACCACCACCTACAGTACCAAGACCGAGGATTGCCAGACGAACTGGTTTCACGTCACACTCCAAATATAAACAGTTTTTTACAAGAACCTAGATCATAGCTAAAAAACCCGCCTGACTCTAGGGTCATTTCAGAATATCTTTATCTATAAAATAAAGTTAAATAACTTATTAAAATGAGTTATTTAAGCTGATTCAATAATTCTGAGGTAGACAGATAACCGCCCAGATAAACCCCTTCTGAATTATAAATTGCCGGGGTGCCATTCACACCCATATTCAGGCCCATCTGATATTGATCTTGAACAGGATTTTTACATTTGGCTGCACTGATCTGTGCACCCGCAATCGCTTGATCAAAAGCACTGCGACGGTCGGCGCTGCACCAGATCGCTTCCATAGCCGGCATATGCTGTTCACCACGTGGCCAGGCGATATAACGCACTTCAATGCCTTTTGCATTCATATCATCCATTTGTTCATGGAATTTATGGCAATACGGACAGCTGACATCGGTAAATACATAGACCACATGCTTGGCTTTGCCTTTGGCCGGATAGATCAGCAGGTCGGCTGGCTTGAGTTCAGAAAAGAGTTTATTGTTAATACCTGCCTGCAGACTTTCACTGACATTATGCAGCTGTTTGTCTCCAAGACGGATAACGTCACCCTGAATCAGATATTTGCCATCACTGGTCACATAGACCGCAGACATCCCTTCCAGGCTGACCCAGTACAGGTTTGGCACTTCGGTCGTTTTAATATCGGTAATCTTGGCATTGATACCGGCAGTTTTAAAATGCTTTTCCAGGGTAGAGATCAAACGCTGTTGTGCATTACGTTCGGTCAGGGTAGACGCTTCGCCCGTGGCCGGTGCGCTTGCAGTCAGTGTATCTTGCTTTTTCGCTTCGTTATTGGAGTTGGAACATGCGGCAAGACCCAAACCAGCAGCAAGTGTGCAAGCCATAAAAATTTTTGAGCGGGCAAATGTCATAAATAACCCTTTTCTTCTTGGACTAAAAACAGAGCATTAGCATAACAAAAAAAAATACAAACACGTCAAACTTCTCAGTTTATTCCATCTAAACAGGGCTTAAGCCCGTGGATGATGCGTTGCATGCAGCTGTTGCATCCGTACTTGCGCCACATGGGTGTAAATCTGGGTAGTAGAAAGATCACTATGTCCAAGCAGCATCTGTACCACGCGTAAATCTGCCCCATGATTGAGGAGATGCGTAGCAAAGGCATGGCGCAAGGTGTGCGGAGAAAGCTCGGATTGAATCCCGGCCTGTAAGGCATAGCGCTTGATGGCATACCAGAAATTCTGCCGGCTCATGATGCCGCCATGCTGGGTTAGAAACAGATAGTCCGTCGACGTTTTATATAATTGTGGACGGGCTTCGGTTAAATATTTCTCCACCCATTCACAGGCCATTTGACCCATTGGTACCAGACGTTCTTTATTGCCTTTACCCACAATCCGTAAATAGCCCTGTTTTAAATTAATCAGTTCCAGACGTAAATTAATCAGTTCCGTGACCCGTAAACCACAGGCATACAGCACCTCAAACATGGCACGATCACGCAGGCCTAGGGCAGTGTTGATATCAGGAGCATGAATCAAGGCCTCGACATCGGCTTCGGATAAATCTTTGGGTAAGGCCCGACCCAGTTTCGGGGTTTTATGCGCGGCCACCGGATTGTCACTACGCAGTTTCTGCTCACGCAGAAATTTATAAAATGAACGCAGCGCAGAGAGGCAGCGGGCAATCGAACGGGGACTTTTTTGCTGTTTGGTCAGTGCAATCAGTACATCAGAAATATCATCATGGGTCCATTCCGGCAGAGGTTTGCTCAAGCATTCTGCACATTGCAGCAGATCAGACAGATAGGCATTGCGGGTATGTGGACTGACCGTTTGCGCAATTAGATAATCACGAAAACCCTGTAAATAACTCAATGAATCAGGAATCTGGACAGGGGCAGGAATACGGGGTTTTTTATTCAGCATAGAGTGCAAGGGTCTGATCTGAAAAAGCGATGAATTTAATAGGTATTCTCCACTGTAGTTTAATTTCACCTGACTGTCGATGTGATATAAAACTAATTCAGCATGTAATCAATCTTATTTGTTAATTATTCTCATTTGTTTGTATACTGTACAAAATAGTTCAGGAATTTTCACGGTGCGTTTGTCTGATTTAAAAGCAAAACAAACAGCCATCATCCGAAAAGTAAGTCGAACGGCTGATGCTGAAGGTGCTCTCAACGATGTTGTAGCGAGTCGCCTGGAAACTCTAGGCTTTGTGCCCGGTACGAAGGTGCAGGTGATTACTAAAGGTATTTTTGGTGGAGATCCCATTTTGATTCAAGTTGGATTTACACGTTTTGCTTTACGTAAATCAGAAGCAGCCAAAATTGAAATCGAACAGCCGGTGTCGGCATGAGTGATACATTACGTATTGCCCTTGTCGGTAACCCTAACTGCGGTAAAACTTCATTATTCAACCATTTAACCGGAACACGCCAAAAAGTCGGTAACTATGCGGGGGTCACGGTTGAACGTAAAGTCGGTACTTTCCAGCTTGCTTCAGGCCAAGCGGTGCGGGTACTGGACTTGCCCGGGACTTATAGTCTGGACGCGACCAGTCCGGATGAAGAAATCACCCGCAATGTGGTGCAAGGTAAAATTGCAGAAGAACAGGATCAAGATGCATTTCTGTGTGTGGTGGATGCCACTAACCTGAAACTGCATTTAGGTCTGGTGCTGGAAATGATTGCATTGGGTCGTCCGGTACTGGTCGTACTGAACATGATGGATGAAGCACGCCGCCGTGGCATGCAGATCAATACCCAGAAGCTGTCTGAGCGTCTGGGTGTACCTGTGGTAGAAACCGTCGCCGTGCGCAGTTCCGGGATTGAAAACCTGAAAAATGCCCTGGATCAAGGCAAGTATGCGATACCACACACAGAACTCAGCGGCTTGAAAGGTGACAGTCATCAGCGCGTGGAAAATATTCTGAATGACGTGGTCAATTTCGTCGATCAGGAAGATAAACGTACCGATTTCCTCGACAGGATTTTTCTGCATCCGGTACTGGGTTTGATCAGTCTGGCCGTGATGATGTTCGTAATTTTCCAGGCCGTATTTGCCTGGGCTGCGCCGTTTATGGATGGCATCGAAACCTTCTTCGGCTGGCTGGGTGAATTCCTGGGTGAATATATTTCGCATCCTTTACTGAACAGTCTGGTGGTGGACGGGATTATTGCCGGTGCCGGTGGTGTGGTGGTATTCCTGCCACAGATTCTGATTCTATTTTTCTTTATTTTGGTCTTGGAAGAATCGGGTTATTTACCGCGTGCGGCTTTCCTCTTAGACAAGCTGATGTTTAAAGCCGGCCTGTCTGGTCGAGCCTTTATTCCGTTATTGTCCAGCTTTGCCTGCGCCATTCCGGGCATCATGGCCTCACGTACCATCAGTGATCCGCGAGATCGTCTGACCACGATTTTTGTGGCACCCTTGATGACCTGCTCCGCACGCTTGCCGGTATATGCCTTGTTAATTGCAGCATTCATTCCCCAGCAAACCGTCTGGGGCTTTATGAACCTGCAAGGTCTGGTGTTATTTGGCCTGTATATGGCGGGTATCGTCAGTGCCTTGCTGGTGTCGTTTGTGTTGAAATTCTTCCACAAAGATAAATCACAGCACATGTTGTTAATGGAATTGCCGAGCTACCGTTTTCCGGACCTGAAGAACGTCTGGATCGGTTTGCTGGATCGCGGCAAAATCTTCCTGAAACGGGTGGGTGGCATCATTTTCGCCTTGTCGATTGTGCTGTGGTTCCTGTGTACCTTCCCGCAGCCACCAGAAGGCGCAACCTTGCCGGCCATTGATTATTCACTGGCGGGCATGCTGGGTCATCTTCTGCAGCCGATCTTTGCACCACTCGGTTTCAACTGGCAGATCTGTATTGCCCTGATTCCAGCGATGGCAGCACGTGAAGTTGTGGTGGCAGCACTGGGCACTGTATATGCAATGTCGGCAGTCGATGAAGATGCGATGTCTGAAGGTCTGGCATCACTGATCAGCGGCGGAGGTGATCTGGGCTGGTCGGTTGCAACAGGTCTGTCTTTACTGGTGTGGTTTATTTATGCACCGCATTGTCTGGCGACTCTGGCAACGGTTAAACGTGAAACCGGTTCCTGGAAAACCGTCAGTATCATGACGATTTACCTGTTCGGTCTGGCATATTTCATGTCATTCCTGACTTATCAAATTGCGTCATATTATTTGGGCTAATCTCGGGTTGGCCTCGGCCAGTTGAGCTTTCCTGATCATATGCATGGGAGATTGAGATGATTGAAATTCTAATTGTGACCGCACTGGTGCTCTGGAGCACGCTGGTCGTATTTAAAAAGGTGTTTCCGAACACATCTAACTCAGTCTTCCAGAAGCTGTCTGATGCCTGCGCAGCCAAGGGCTGGCAGCGTTTGGCCAAATGGCTGCAACCTGGTATGGCTGCCGGCTGTGGCGGTAACTGTGCCTGTCCAGTTTCAGAAAAAAGTTCAGAGGAAAAGTCGGCCCAGCAAGCAGTCAAGTGGAAATAACTTCATTTTCTGCTGGAATTTTAAAAACCGTCATGATCATGACGGTTTTTTTACGCACGGACACAAAAAAATGTACAGAAAGGCCAATCAGAAAAGGCATTCAAAACAGCAAAGTGCTACCATTTCGTCAGTTTCAACATAGACCAAAATATGGGGCGAAAATGTTAATACAACGTGGTGGGTTAAAAGTCGTTGCAGGACTCGGAATATCAGGTGTTGCAGCAGTCAATTTCTTACATAACCAGGGCTACCGCGTTGCAGTAACGGATTCTAGAGCCACCCCGCCGGGACATGACCAGATTCCGGCCGAAGTCCAGACCAGTTTTGGCGAGTTTGATGCAGAGCTGTTGCTGTCTGCAGAAGAAATCGTGATCAGCCCGGGACTTGATCCTAAACTTCCTGAAATTCAGGCAGCCATCAAAAAGGGCATTCCGGTGGTCAGTGAAATCCAGATTTTACGCCGTGCTACGTATAAGCCAATCGTCGCAATTACCGGTTCTAATGCCAAAAGCACTGTTACCACCTTGATTGGCTTGATGGCAGCGGATTCAGGAAAAAAAGTCGCTGTCGGTGGCAACCTGGGACGTCCTGCGCTGGATCTGACCAAAGATGATCCTGAACTGTATATTCTAGAGCTGTCCAGTTTTCAGCTGGAAACCACCTCCAATCTGGCAGCTGAAGTCGCGGTGGTGTTGAACATGAGTGAAGATCATCTGGATCGTCATGGCGATATGATGGGCTATCACACTGCCAAACACCGGATTTTTCAGGGTGTGAAAAAAGTGGTGTATAACCGTGATGACTCTCTGACCCGTCCTTTGGTGCCAGACGTGACACCGATGCAAAGTTTCGGTCTGAATGCGCCGGATATGAACCAGTACGGTATTCTCAAGGATACGGATGGCAGTATCTGGCTGGCCCGTGGTCGCGAACGTCTGCTAAAAAGTACCGAAATGTATATGCAGGGCACGCATAATGTTGCCAATGCCTTGGCCTGTCTGGCACTGGGTGAGGCGATTGGTCTGCCCCTGGAAAGTATGCTGAATACCTTAAAGACTTTTAAAGGTCTGGAACATCGCTGTGAATTCGTCAAGGAAGTGCAGGGCGTACGTTATTATAATGATTCTAAAGGAACTAACATCGGGGCAACCTTGGCAGCGCTGGATGGTTTGGGAATGGCCATTGAAGCACAAGGCGGTAAAGTTGCGATTATTCTTGGGGGGCAAGGCAAGGGACAGGACTTTAAAGCCTTGCGTGACTCATTAAGTAAATATGCCAAAGTTGCGGTATTGATCGGTGAAGATCGTCCGATTATTGAAGCGGCAATTGCTGGTACCACTGAACTGGTTCATGCAGAGAGCTTGCAGCAGGCGGTAGAAATCTGCCAGAAGCACACCCAGGCACATGATGTCGTGCTATTGTCTCCTGCATGCGCAAGTTTTGATATGTTCTCGGGTTATCCTGAGCGTGGCCGCAAGTTTGTTGCGTATGTGAATGAACTCAATTAAGAATAACAAGGATTCGTGATATGGCTGGGTTTGCTCAGACTACGATCAATAAATTAAATCAATTTTATACGCAGTGGGTACCTCGACTCCCTGCTGAGCTGAATCCACGAAATGTATTGATTTTCTGTGTATTGGCTTTGCTCTGTATTGGTTCGATCATGGTGGCATCAGCTTCGATGCCCTATGCAGAACGTATGCATGAAAATCCGTTTCATTATATTAGCCGGCACGGAATTTCGATTTTTGTCGCTGCCGTGGCGGCTTTGCTGGCGTATAAAATCCCTTTAAAAGTCTGGTTTAACAATACCTTCTTTTTGTGGATTATTACCATTGTGCTGCTGGTGGCGGTGCTGGTTGTCGGGACAGAAGTCAATGGTTCCAAACGCTGGATCAGGGTCGCTGGCTTCACCTTGCAGGCTTCTGAAGTTGCCAAAGTGATGATGGCAATTTTTACTGCAGACTATGTGGTACGCCGTGCAGAAGAAGTGCGGAATAATATCAAGGGTCTGGTACGCTTAAGTGCCATTATGGGTGTTACAGTCGGGTTAATTATTCTCGAGCCTGACCTGGGTGCAACTGTGGTAATTACCCTGACCATGCTGGGCGTATTCTTCCTCGCAGGCGCACCCTGGATTCAGTTCGGTGTGGCCTTTATGACCCTGGTTGGTGCATTTGCTGCAGCGATTCTATTGGAACCCTATCGTCTGCAACGTCTGCTGTCTTTCTCGAATCCTTGGGAAGATCCACTCGGCACCGGTTATCAGCTATCCAATGCCTTGATGGCCTTTGGTCGTGGCGAATGGGCAGGGGTCGGTCTGGGACACAGTATCCAGAAAATGTCTTATCTGCCCGAAGCGCATACTGACTTTATGCTGGCGATTTTAGGTGAGGAATTTGGCTTTTTGGGCATTGCGACCATCCTGATCCTGTCCTTTACCATGATGATCTGCTGTATCCGCATTGGCCATCGTGCCTTGCAGCATCAATACCTGCGTGCCGGTTATCTGGCTTATGGCATCAGTATCATTTTCCTGTTACAGATTCTGGTGAATGCCGGCATGAATATGGGTATGTTGCCGACCAAGGGTTTGACCCTGCCATTTATCAGTTATGGCGGTTCATCCCTGATTGTTTGTGCCGTCATGATCAGCCTGATTCTGAAAATTGACTCGACCACGCGGCAGGTCAATCCAAGCCGGGAAGAATCAAGCTTCTAGATTGGAATTTCGTCCCGCTTCAGGCTGAGTATGGTTCAGTACTGTGCTCGGCATTACAGTTCCGCAATTGGAACAGGCCACAAAAGCAGTTTTAGGCTTGGAAAGTGGAATCAAGGGAATAAAAAACAAAGAAAAATAATTACGCTGCTGTTTCAGCTCATAGCCTGAACGGGTACGGCAGACCGGACACAGAAACTGGCTTTTCTCAATCGTTTTGGTTTTAGGCCCTATTCCAAAAATAAAAAACATTTTTATCATCCTCTCTCGCCTTGGTTATTGCTTTTAGCTTAAGTGAAAACCTGTTTTTATAAATAGTGACCTTGTAGCGCTGTTGTATGCGGAATCCGCTCGATATCCCACTGTGCTACAGCCTGTTGCAGCATGTGTTGGGGAGTGTCCAGATCAACTTCAGCCTGATGCAAAGCGCTGAGCGCCTGTTTTAATAAGTGTGGAGCCTGACTTAAATCCAGTGCTTGGGCCAGATTCTGTTTCGACAGCTTTTGGCCCTGCTCATTCATTGCCAGTGGCAGATGCATATAATTCAGACGCGGATAACCGAGCAACTGCCCTAAATAAATTTGCCGTTCGGTATTATCCAGCAGGTCAGCTCCACGAACCACATGGGTCATACCTTGCAGATAGTCATCGACCACTACGGCCAGCTGATAATTAATAATCCCGTCACGACGTTTTAAGACAAAGTCTCCCAGATCTTTCTTCAGTTCTGAACAGTGCCGACCCTGCAGCCGGTCTTCAAAACAGATTTCGACATCCTCGACTTTTAAGCGAATGGCCTGATGCTCAAAAGCCAGACCCAAGCCACGACAGGTATCCTGATAGATGTGATTGGAGCCCAGCATTTTACGGGTACATTGACAGGCATAGACCAGACCTTGCTGATGTAATTGCTGAATCACATCTTCATAAATGTCTAAACGGTCTTTCTGGAAAATGATTTCGGCATCAGGCTCAAGCTGGAAGGCGTCCATGGAGCGCAGAATATGGTCTTCACTGCCGGGATAAATGCGGGGAATGTCGGTATCTTCCACCCGAACCAACCATGTGCCGTGATTGGCTTTGGCATCGCAGTAACTGGCGACTGCGGTAATGAGGGAGCCAAAATGCAAAGGGCCGGTTGGCGATGGCGCAAACCGACCCACGTAATTCACTTCAGCTTTCCCTCCCTTTATTAAAGGGAGGGTCAGGGAGGGATTACTCAATGACATAATTAACCGTTATTTTGCTTCTCTTTAATTTCTGCCAGTGTTTTGCAGTCAATACATAAGGTTGCAGTTGGACGTGCTTCTAAACGACGCAGACCAATTTCGATACCACAGGTTTCACAGAAACCATAGTCATCATTCTGGATCGCTTCGATCGACTGTTCGATTTTACGAATCAGTTTACGTTCACGGTCACGGGTACGTAGCTCAATCGCAAACTCTTCTTCCTGGGTTGCACGGTCGTTGACATCTGGAAGAGCAGTATTTTCGTCTTGCATCGTATTCAGGGTGCGATCCACTTCTGACATCAACTCGGCTTTCCAGGCCAGCAAGATTTGGCGGAAATGCTGAAGCTGACCTTCAGACATGTATTCTTCATTTTTTTTAGGTTGATAAGGTTCAATACCAAATAAGCTAGCAGTAGAACCGCCGTCAGTCGTTTTAGGCTTAGATTTGCGTACGCGCTTTGCAGCTTTCTCTTCTACAACTTCAGTTTGATTGTCTAAGACTTGATTTTGGTTGTCATTCGCCATTTAGGGCATTCCTCATCATATGCGTATGATTGCTACGCAAAAAATATGGTGATATGCAATCTTTATCCACGCTGTAGAAGGATTATCCTCCTGCGGGGGCCGTCATCATATAGACTTTTTATGCTTATTGATAGTCTTTGATGTCTGGACTTGCATATCACATTTCCTTGGGTTGCAATAAAGTAATGCAAAAAAAACAAATTGAAAAGTTAATAACCTGAAATTTCAGTATTAATATTTTGCTGACTCAATGCCACCCGTTCAATATAGGTATCAAACTCACCATTTTGTTGCAAATGTAATACACGATAACCTGGCGCAGCCTGGTCTAGCGCGAAATCTTCGCTTTTAGGTTTGAACTGCACACTGGTCGATGGCGTGGATAAAAAATAGATACCCTGCCATTCCTTACAGGAATCCTGATGCACATGACCAAACAAGACCAACTTTATATTCTGGTGCCGTGCCAGTACAGCTTTTAAATCTTCGGCATTTTTAAGCCGGTGCTGGTCAATCCAGTGCGATTTCATCGCAAAAGGGTGATGATGACAAGCAATAATGACATGCTGATGCTTAAACTCAAGCAATAATTGATCCAATTGATCGAGTTGAGCTTGTTCCACCCAGCCATCGACCTTGCCCGAAACGGCACTATTTAATAGCATCATGGTCCAGGTACCAAAATGAATCGCATGAACCTGATTGGTGTTCTGATGAAATGGAAATACCCGAGTGTCATCATGATTACCCGGAATCTGGTAATGCGGCACGCCTAAGGACTGGATAAAATCTAAATAGCGCCGATAAGTCTGTTCCACCGGCACCTGAGCCAGATCACCGGTATGAATCAGTGCATCCATTTTGGGAAAACGCTGCTGCATATGCTGCATCACTTCATGAAAACTCTGCTCTGGATTCATCCGGGCAAATTCCAGTTCTTCCCGATCCATCAAATGGGTATCAGAAATCTGGATAATGGTCCAGTCTGGCTGTGCGGTTGTACTTGACTGCGGAAAACTCATGTCTTTCCCCTTAGACATATCCCTACAGTATGAATATGTTGTTGCAACCATTGTAAGGCCATAATGACGGGTGCATTTTTTAAGCGACCATTGGTGAGCAAGGTGGGAATATCTGCATAATCCAGAATATGCAGCTGGATATTTTCACCTTCATCCGGGATACCAAAAATACCGCCCTGTTCAGGCAATTCAGTCTGGGCTACATATAAATGGAACAGCTCGGAACAGGCACCAGCGGAAGGATAGAAGCTGAAAATATGCTGTAATTCGTTTAGTGTGCAGCCTGATTCTTCGAGTGCTTCACGGCGGAGACACTGTTCAGGAGCTTCATCGCCATCGAGTACGCCAGCAATCACTTCGAGCTGCCACGGAGAATCGGCATCGTCCAGTCCGCCAACCCGAAACTGTTCAATCAGGCCGAATTTCTGCTGTTGATGGTTATACATCAAGACACCAGCTGCTTCTGGCCGGTGAATCAGCTCACGTTGCAAAATAGGCGTTGAGCTTTCCTGCTGGAATAGACGGTGTTTCAGACTGACTTTTTCCACCTGAATAAATCCGCGGTACAAGAACTCACGTGCCTCTATGCTAAAGTCTTTTTTATTATAAGAGGCCTGTTTAATAATATTCATATGCTCAGATAGAAGTGAGTTGATTTATTTTCATCCTATCTGAGTTTTTTTTCAAGACAACTGTTTTTTTTAAAGTTTTACAGTTTTTGGTATAAATTCTGACCAGAATTATGGAAGCTGGCTTTCATCTGATCCATGCCCGCTTCAATTTCCGCCTGAGATGTTGCCGGCTGATCAGGCCTGGCCTGTTGATTGGCATAATCCCGAACATTCTGGCTAATCTTCATCGAACAGAACTTCGGTCCGCACATGGAACAGAAGTGTGCCGATTTATGCGCAGCTTTGGGCATGGTTTCATCATGCATGCTACGTGCTGTATCCGGATCCAGACTCAAGTTGAACTGGTCTTCCCAGCGGAACTCAAAACGGGCTTTGGACAAAGCATTATCCCGGGCCTGTGCCCCCGGATGACCTTTGGCCAGATCCGCCGCATGTGCAGCAATCTTGTAGGTAATAATGCCGTCTTTGACGTCTTTTTTATTCGGCAGGCCGAGATGTTCTTTAGGGGTGACATAACACAGCATTGCCGTGCCATACCAGCCAATCATCGCGGCACCAATCGCCGAGGTAATATGGTCATAACCTGGTGCAATATCCGTAGTTAAAGGCCCTAGCGTATAAAAAGGCGCTTCTTTACAGACTTCGAGTTGCAGATGCATATTTTCCTTGATCATATGCATCGGTACATGGCCCGGACCTTCAATCATTACCTGAACATCATGTTCCCAGGCGCGATGGGTCAGTTCCCCCAAGGTTCGAAGTTCGGCAAATTGCGCTTCGTCATTGGCATCCTGTACACAGCCCGGACGCAGGCCATCGCCAAGGCTGAAAGACACATCATAGGCTTTCATGATCTCGCAGATGTCATCGAAATGGGTATACAGGAAGTTTTCCTGATGATGGGCCAGACACCACTGCGCCATGATCGAACCACCCCGCGAGACAATGCCGGTTAAACGGTTGGCTGTGAGCGGTACATATCTTAAAAGTACCCCGGCATGAATGGTGAAGTAGTCCACTCCCTGTTCAGCCTGTTCAATCAGAGTATCTTTAAAAATTTCCCAGCTCAGCTCTTCGGCCACACCGTTGACTTTTTCCAAAGCCTGGTAGATCGGTACGGTTCCAATTGGAACAGGTGAGTTTCGGATAATCCATTCACGGGTTTCATGAATATTCTGCCCGGTGGACAGATCCATAATCGTGTCTGCACCCCAACGCGTCGCCCAGGTCATTTTCGAGACTTCTTCTTCAATCGAGGAACTGAGTGCAGAGTTGCCAATATTGGCATTGATTTTGACCAGGAAATTACGCCCGATGATCATCGGTTCCAGTTCCGGATGATTGATATTGGCCGGAATAATCGCGCGGCCTGCAGCGACTTCCTGACGCACAAATTCAGGGGTAATTTCTCGTAAATTCTGGGCGCCAAAATTCTGTCCCGGATGTTGGCGCATATCGACACCATCAAGTTGATGCAGGTTTTCACGAATGGCGATGTATTCCATTTCCGGGGTAATAATGCCTTGCTTGGCATAATGCATCTGGGTGATATTGTGGCCGCGTTTGGCTTTGCGTGGTTTTTGAATATGCGCAAAACGGATTGCTGCAGTACGGATATCGCGTAAACGCTGGCGGCCAAATTCAGAACTGAGCTGATCCAGAATTTCGCTATCATTGCGCTGTTCAATCCAGCTTTCACGAATATTCGGCAGGCCTTTATTCAGGTCAATTGCTACATTGGGATCAGTATAAACACCGGAAGTGTCATAAACCATCAAGGGCGGATTATACTTACCACCTAAACCTGTTGGGGTTTCACTCAAAGAAATTTCCCGCATCGGCACCTGAATATCAGGGCGGGAGCCTTGCAGATAGACTTTACGTGAAGCGGGCAGAATTCGCGTTAAATCGCGTGCTTCCTGTTCATGAGCGGAGAGAGAAGTCTCAGAAGAAAGATTCGTTAACTGGTTCATGGCTATGATCCTTATGAATGACATCAACGAATCAAGCACGACCAAAAACGTAGGCAGATTTATCCTGAGCAGATAAAGTAGGGGCTGGGTTTTTAGCTGGCTTGATTCCTACGCAGGTATTAACCTGATCAGGTTCAACGGTACTCATGCTCAATTCCAGATAAAGATAAAAGGAATCACATGATCTCAGCGAGGGATTACTCGCGCTCCGTCAAGCGAGGCTAAAGCTTAGCTCAGTTTAGGCAGAATAAACAGATCTAAATCTCTCACATTAAGTCAGGAGCGACTTAGGCATGCTCTTATGAATTGCGAGCAAAATGGCGCTGGATTAGATACAGATCGCATCCTTAAAGCAGTCTTTATCATATTTTTGTGAGGGCGGACTGATCTGGGCATAGAACAGAATCTGTTCTGCTTCGGAACGGCTTCTATAATCGGCAGGCAAGGCTTGCTGGCGCTGCTGCGGGTCCATGTCCAGAAATTCCAGAAACAGGCGTGCCTGTGTAGACAGCGTTGATTTCTGACCGCTCGACAGACCGATAATGGTTTCCAGATGACTGGTATTGACGGCATAACGGTCACGATAATCTTCAGACACTGGCGATTGCTTGGTACCTCTAAACAGGAAGTAGGTATATTGCTTCAGCAGGTATTGGGCATCACGCTTGTAGCTACTATTCGGATAGGTCTTGAGATAGTCTTCCCAAAGCAGACTACGTGCTGCAATTTCTGCTGCATCAATCTGCAAACGTTGCTCAATCAGCACCGGCTCCATATTTTGCTGAGCCAAACTGATAATAAAGGTTTGTTCTGCAGGCGGTAAGTAAGGCGCAAAAATACGAGCCAGATAGTCTGGACTGCGGCGATAATGCAGTGCCTGTTCCCCCAGATCCAGAAGCTCTACATAAGCTTGGCCTTTGTGCTTTAACAGATACTGGTCACGTGAGGTGAGCTGTTGAAAATGAGCATGCTGAATGGTCGGATGCTGTGCCATCTCCAGTGCATACTGCTCAAAGGCACGTTGCTGGAACTCGGTACGATCCACCGTTAAAAAGCGTTGATACATGTCGGTAGAACGCAGCATCAGGTGCTTCTGCTCCGCCATCTCCATCAGCGGCAGGCAGACTTTAAGATCCTGATTAACCTGTTCCAGCGCAAAAGTCGTGCGCTGGTCATTAATCTGGGACATGTTTTTTTCAATATTCTGGCACATGAGGCTAAAGTCATTGGCTGGACTTTGCTTTTGATTCGCCTCAGTCGGTTCGATCTGGATCTGTGGTTCAGAGGGCGGTTGGCAGCCCCCTAGAAACAGCATGCTACCAGCAACCAAACAGGCTTTGAATATCGACGGGAATGGCATTAACACTATGCTTCAGGACTCTGTATATAGGTGAATTCAGAAAATAACGGCCTTGCTGGAGGATATTGTATAGATCAAATTAAAATACTATGTTTAGTATTGTGAATTGCTTTGTTACATTGCCGGCAGGGGAGCTAGAAAATTAAAGGAATGATGGATAAAAATTGATTTTTATATTAAAAAATTAATAAAAATCATACGTAAAAATTCAAGAGATATCTTTAGTATGGCTTAGCTTAAAGCGCCAGTAATTTTTTGATCTGAATAGCTGTTAGGGGTAAACACTATAAAATGAAACTAAAATTCAGTGTCATGCTCTGTTTATTGGCGAGCAGTCCGGCTATTTTTGCCCTGGATTTGCAAGAAGCCTATGCACGTGCCCAGCAGAATGATCCGAACTGGCAGGCGAATGTGTTGCAGTATGAGGCAGATCAGCTCAATCTGGGAATTGCCAGCGGGAATTTACTGCCTACGATTACACTGTCAGGAAATGTGACCCGTAAAAACCAGTCTACTGATACACCTGCCGATCCACAATTTTCCAGCTTGGTGACCTCCAGTACCACCACTCGTCAGCTGGCTCTAACAGCACGCCAGCCTTTATTCCGCTGGGATGCCTGGCAAGGCTATAAACAGGTCAAAACCTCGGTCGAACTGAGTGAATTAAATTTACAGCTGCAAAAACAGCAGCATATTTTGCAGGTGGCTGAAGCCTACTTTAATGTCTTGCGTCAGCAGTCTTTGACTACAGCCTATTTGCAGGAAGAACAGGCTTTATCCGAGCAGCTACGAATGATGAATGCCAAACTGAAAGAAGGTCTGGTCGCACGCAGTGATGTGAGTGAGGCCAATGCCCAGTATCAAAGTGCTCAGGCCAACCGGATTTCAACCCAGGTTCAGCTGGTTCTAGCCCAGGAACAGCTGGCTCAGCTGATTGGGCCTTATCGGGAAAATCTGGCAGTACTCCGCGATGACTTTAAGTTCCAGAAGCCGATTCCGAACGATATGCAGTCCTGGCTAGATCTGGCACAAAACCAGAATCTGGAAATTCTGCAGGCACGTCTGCAAAAGCGATATTCTGAAGATGCCAAACGGGTTGAGCAGGCCGCGCTCTATCCTCAGGTCGAAGCCGTGGGCACCTATGGCTATCTCAAACAGACACCGGAAACGATTATGTCCAGCAATGGCGATTTTGACCAGATCGGCGTTGAAGTGAACTGGAATTTATATACAGGTGGCCGCACCCAAAAAAGTATTCGTCAGGCTGGCGTGAATGTAAAAAGAAGTGAAGCTCAGCTGGATGCCGCGATCCGTAAAGCCAGTACTGATGTAAAGCAGTCCTTTATGCAGGTAGAAACCGATCAGGCTAAACTGAATGCGCGTAAAGCTGCGATGGAGTCTTCGGAAGTTGTCTCGCAAGCGTCCAGAGCACAATATCAGGAAGGCTTAAAGACCATGGTCGATGTGTTGCTGGCCCAGCGTAATGCCTTTTCTGCCAAGACCGATTATCTGAATGCCAAATATGACTATCTGCTGCATGTACTGCAATTGCAGGCCTCGGTCGGACAGTTGACTGAAAAGGAACTGGCAGAACTGAATGCCTGGCTGATTGAATATGATTCGTCTCAGCCTCTATGATGCGGCTATTGTCATCAAACTTTCATCATAGATATGCTTTAATATGATTTATTAATGATCATTGCCCATATTGTTCAGGAGTAGCTTTCCTTGTGTCCAAATAATCATGTATTAAGTCATCACATTTCTTCACAATTTAATGAAGAATTGCAGGACGTCAATACCAAATTCATGACGATGGGCGGACTGGTGGAGCAGCAGGTGGCCAAGGCCATTCATGCCTTATTGGACACAGATGTCTCAATGGCGATAGATGTACAGTTTCAGGACAATGTCGTCAATCAGATGGAGCGAGAAATTGATGAAGCGCTGACCCTGATTCTGGCGCGCCGTCATCCTGCTGCGATTGATTTACGGATGGTGATCGCCATGTCCAAGGCCAATACGGATCTTGAACGTATTGGTGATGAAGCTTCTAAAATAGGCCGGATTGCACAAAGCCTGTGTGAAGAAGGTAGCTCGCCGCGCGGTTATATGGAAACACGGCATATCGGCAATCAGGTTCGAGTGATGATTCATGATGCGCTGGATGCTTTTGCGCGTCTGGATGTAGATCAGGCCTTGAAGGTGATGCTGGCCGATGCGGATATCGACCGTGAATACCAGTCAGCAACACGTACCCTCATGACCTATATGATTGAAGATCCGCGGCATATTAGCCGTGTCATCAATGTCTTGTGGGTATTGCGTTCGCTAGAACGAATTGGCGATCATGCCCGGAATATTTCAGAACAGGTGATCTATATCGTCAAGGGTTTTGATGTGCGTCATACCAGCGTCGAAGAAATTGAACAAAGAGTTCAGCGTTAAGTGAGCTGAATTCAAATAAAAAACCTCCGGCTCGGAGGTTTTTTATTTGACAGAAGAAACCTAACTATGGGTTTCTTCTTCAGCATCATCTTCAAAAGTTTTGGCAATTTTTTCAATATTCAGACTTTTGGCCATTGCATCAAAGATTTCTTTATACACACCTTGCTGATGATAAAGCTGATCGTGCTCACCATGTTCGGCAATCATTCCTTCTTTCATCACATAGGTATAATCCGCATCAATAATCTGTGACAGGCTATGTGAAATGATGATTACGGTACGGCCTTGCTTGATCTGGTCCAGACTCTGTTTGATCTGCTCGGTAGCAATCGCATCCAGGCTCGCCGTCGGTTCATCCAGAAAAATAATTGGCGGGTTTTTCAGGAACATTCGTGCCAAGGCGATACGTTGCTGCTGGCCACCAGACAGCATTAATGCATCGCTATCATAGCCATCCGGTAACTGTAAAATCTGCTCATGAATCGAGGCTTTTTGTGCCGCTTCAATTACATCTTCCATCGAAGCTGTGGTTTTACCATAGCGGATATTGTCAAAGATCGTACCCTGAAAAATATGATTTTTCTGCAAGACCAGCCCAATATGATCACGCAGATACTGGGTATCATAGTCTTTCAGATCAATGCCATCCAGTTTGATCTGGCCTTGCTGTGGTTCATAAAATTTATCCAGCAGGCTGATCAGGGTGGATTTTCCTGCACCCGATAAGCCCACCAGCGCTGTAATCTTGTTGGGGCGAATTTCCATATCAATATCTTTCAAGGCATGATGGCCATTCGGATAATAAAAATTCACGCCCTTAAGTTCAAATTTACCTTGAACCGGCGGTTTTTGCTGCCCGCTTTGTTCAATTTCATCATCGGCTTCCAGAATTTGAAAGAAGCTTTCCGAGTAGATCATGGCATCATTTACTTCATCATAAATCCGGTGCAGGGAGCGAATCGGAGCGGAGACATTATTAAATAGCAGTACATGAAACATGATCATGCCGATACTCATCTGGCCATCCAGCACAAAGTAGGAAGTCAAAATAATGATCAGCACCACCCCGATCTGTTCCACGAAAGTTTTCAGACCATCAAACAGGAAACTGGTCTGACGGGTTTTCATCTGGTTATCAGTCAGTTCGCGTTGCAATCCTAATTGCTTTTCCGATTCAATCGATTCCCGGTTAAAGGACTTGATCACGGTAATCGAATTAATAATGCTGAGAATGCCCTGACTCTTTTTCTCGCGGCCATCTCTTAGACTACGGCGCCAGCCTCCCAGTTTTTGTGCCTGTTTGTAGGTCAGCCAGAAATAGATTGGAACAATGGCAGTGGCCACCAGACCGACATAAATATTGGCATAGTACATCAGTCCAAGGGCTACAATCGCGCTGGTAAATAACGGTAAAATATCAATAAAGAAGATTTGTACCAGACGGGTGAGCGAACCGATGCCACGATCTATACGGGTCTGTAATTTTCCGGCCTGATTGTTTTCCTGATTAAAAAATTCCAGACGATACTTTAAGAACTTTTCAATAATCCCTTGAGCCAAATCCTGAGAGACAAAAATCCGTAGCTTTTCTCCGTAGAACTTTTGCCCGAACTGAACAAAGGCGTTAATAATTTCCTTACCCAGCAAGATCACTGAAATCGTCATCAGAATATGCCAGCCTTGCTCCAGTCCCTGACCTTTTTCTAGCAGGGAATTGATGCTATCGACAGCGTATTGCAAGGTAAGGGCATTGACCTGTGCGGTAAAGGAGCCGATCAGGGTCAAAATCAGCGTGGCAATGACCAGCACCCGATAAGGCTGAACAAAAGGGCGAAGTTTCTGAAACAGCTGCCATAAGTTCATAAAGTATTATTTTTATTGTGAAAGTTAAATTCAGTTTAGGTAGGAATAGTGCAAGCTACAAGAGCAAACGTTGTAGTCATTTGTGAAATCCGGTTGTAATTATCCGGAGTGAATGTCAGTATTTTTAGTAAGATACCGGGTCTAATTGAGATGACTTTAGATTTATTTAAGCCACAACCTGATGCGAATGTATTACCTTTCGATGGGGTGGTGGAGGACTATGGCCTGATTCTGGATCAGGCGCAAAGCCAACAGTATCTGCAATATTTTCTTAGCCAGTTGGCTTGGCAACATGATGAAGTGCGGTTGTTTGGCAAGCACTATGTCACCGCACGCAAGGTGGTCTGGTATGGCGATGAGCATTATCAGTATCGTTATTCTGGGACGCTCAAGCAAGCTCAGGTGTGGACCCCCGGATTATTTCGTTTAAAGCAACATATTGAAATTCTGGTGGGGCACCCATTTAATTCCTGTCTGGCCAATTTATATGAAGATGGTTCGCAAGGTCTGGGCTGGCATAGTGATGATGAGCCTGCTTTATATACAGGAACCTCTCGGGAAAATGTCATTGCTTCTCTCAGTCTGGGCGCGACCCGTAAAATGAGTTTTAAGCATAAAATTCACAATGATAAAGTCGATTTACTGTTACAGAGTGGGCAACTGATTGTGATGCGCGGCCAGACCCAGCAGCACTGGAAGCACAATATCGGTAAAACCAGCAAAGTATTGACACCAAGAATCAACCTGACCTTTCGTTATTTTTATCCTTAAAAAACATTTATCCCCCCATAAAAAAAAGCACCCAAAAGGATGCTGATTCTAAAATTTTACAAGCAGATTAAGGCGTAATTCCGGCAGGATGACGATACCAGCTTTCGATCAATAGGGCAGCCGCAATACTATCCGCAGACAACTTTTTACCACGACCTTGAGCCTGGTAACGATCCAGTTCATCTCGTGCTTCACGGGTAGTCAGACGCTCATCCACCATCAAGGTTTCAATATTGGTCTGGTGACGTAAACGGCGTGCAAATTTACGTGCGCGTGTCGAAAGCTCCGATTCACTGTCATCCATATTTAGCGGCAAACCGACCAGAAATAAATTCGGTTGATGGTTTTTCACTATTTTAAGCAGTTCATTCCAGTTGGGAATGCCATCTTTCATTGGAAATAAAGGCAGGGGACTGGCACTTGCAATCAGGGATTGTCCGACCGATATTCCCATTTTTTGTGTACCAAAATCAAACGCCATAATGGTTTGTGGCGTGTTTACATCAGGCATGTCCAATCTCGGAAGATAACCAGTTGCGGTCTACACCCATCTTTTTATAGGCAGCATCCCAACGGTCGTCATAAGGTAAATTAAAAATCAGATCCATATCAGAATCACAAATCAGCCAGTCACCGCGGGCAATTTCCTCTTCCAGCTGGTGTTTGCCCCAGCTGGCATAGCCCAGTGCAATCTGATAGCGACCAACGCCTTCATTATGCGCAATGGCATCCAGAATATCTTTCGATGTGGTAATACAGACATTCTCGCCTACGGCAATAGACGAATGCCAGGTCGGCTGACCGGTATGCAGGACAAAGCCGGCCTCAGGGCGTAATGGACCACCTTGCAATACTTCATGCGGATTGACATTGTCTGCTTCAATATCAAGATCATTCAGCAATTCTTTAATTTGAATGCCGGTAGGTCGATTGATAATGATGCCTTGCGCCCCATCTTCATCATGCCGCGCGAGATAAATGACCGTCTGGGCAAAAAAATCATCATGCGCATGCGGTGGTGCAATCAGACAACGATGTGTCAGAAACTGTTTGGTCACCTGAGCAGTTCTCCTTAAAATTAATTTCTTCGCAGAGAAATCCTATGATCCTGATTGCTACGTTACTAGAGCTTCTCGGATTCACCAAATTTTATTTGTCCAGATTGTAAATATTCAAGTCTGCTGAAATTTAAGCTGGCGTAACTGGCGGGCATGCTGCAAAGTCGTTTCACTAATCTCCACACCACCTGTCATTCTGGCTAGTTCTTGAATAATTTCGTTTTCTTTGAGGTTGATAATCGTGCTGCTGGCAGGATCAGTCTGCTGTTTTTTCACCAGCAGATGCTGATCGGACTGTGCTGCTACCTGTGCCTGATGGGTAATACACAGAATCTGTACATGTTGGGCCAGATCGGCCAGTAAACGCCCGACAATTTCTGCGGTACCGCCACTGATTCCGACATCAATTTCGTCAAAGACCAGCACTTCGGCTTCGGTTTTTTCCGCATTCATCACCTGCATGACCAGTGCAATACGGGACAGTTCCCCACCTGATGCCACCCGAGCCAGTGGTTGTGCCGGAATACCTTTATTGGCAGTAAACAATAACTGAATAAAACTCAGGCCTTCACTCGATGGCTGTTCCAAAGGTTCAAACTTAAACTCAAAATGGGCTTCAGGCAGGGCCAGTTGTTTGACCTGTTCGGTCAGCTGCTTGGCCAAAGGTACTGCAGCTTCACGGCGAATCTGATCCAGATGTTGGGCTTTATCCAGAAATTCCTGATAGGAGACAGCCACCTGTTCGGCTAGCGTTTCCGGATCTTCCAGTTGATGAAGCTGTTCTAATTCGGTTTGCCAAGCCTCATACTCTTCTTTGAGTAATTCCGGTTGGGTACGATATTTTCGTGCCAGACGATGGAAGATTTCCAGCGTTGAATTCAGCACTTCTATGCGTTCCGGGTCAAAACTCTGACGATCCATAAACTGACGTAAATTCGATGCAGCATCTTCAAGTTCGCTTTGTGCATTCAGCAGGGAAGTATAAATCCCGGAGAGCTGCTCACTACGTCCGGCATGTGATTCGACCCGACGCATAATTGATGCCAGTTCCTGAGTAATATTCTGTTCAGCTTCGTCTAGTACATTCAGGCTATAAACACAGTCCTGCATAATGGCTTCATGATGCGAAAGCCGGTCAAATTCCTGTTCAATTTCAGGATAATCGGTCTGAACAATCTCTTCCAGTTCTTCCAGTTGCAGCTCAAGCGTTTCCAGGCGCTGCTTGCGCGTTGCTTGAGCATCCAGTGCTGCCTGATGCTGGCGGATATTTTTTTGCCAGGAGCTATAGGCATCACGTACTGCTTGCGCCGGAGCATAAAAATGATAATAACGGTCCAGCCAGTGCTTCGGATAAGGCGGTTCTAATAATTGTTGCTGACTATGTTGGCTATAGAGTTGTACCAGTAAACGGCCAATTTCTTTGAGTTCAGACAGGCTGCTCGGACGTCCATTGATCCAGGCCTTGCTGCGACCGGTGGCAAAAATCACCCGGCGTAAATGGATTTCTCCGGATTCATCATCCAGCTCATGTTCTTTTAACCAGGCTGCTTCAGGACTATGTTCCTGATAGCTGAAACTGGCGGTGACATCAGCTTTTTCTGTGCCATAACGCACATAATTGGTATCGGTTCGCTCACCCAGACAGGCAGACAAGGCATCCAGTAAGAGGGATTTACCTGCACCGGTTTCGCCGGTTAAAACGTTAAAACCTTTATCAATATCAATAGCAAGATGCTCAGCTAAAGCAAAATTGATCAGAGTTAAATGTGTCAGCATAAACGCATCCGGGCTGCGAAAAGTTTGATTGAAATAGCCGGATGTTGGATTGGGGTCACAACATGGCTGTGATTATTATAAATCAGGACGAATCAATTTCATTCTATCTTAAATTTTAGCGATTCATATATGCTTATTTCACTGTATTTTCGCAAGAAGCTGACCTGGGAGTAGATTCATTCACTGCCGATTTTCATATTTTTGACATCCGCAATCTCTAAATTAATGACCCGATTAAGCCTGATTCACAACAGTATGTGCAAATAGAAACTTTAAGCCTATATACCAGCAAAATACAGGCCAGAACAGGCTTTGTATCGCAGGGATTCAGGCGATACAGAATATTTTATCGACGCCGACAAACTTCGATTGATTAGTTGAGGGTGCACATTTAAACTACAGCAATCAAAATATTACAATATGCTTTATCTGGAGAAATCGCATGTCAGCTCAGTTTGATCATGTATCTGTACTTAAAAAATCTAATGTATATTTCGGCGGGTTGTGTATTAGCCACATTGTACAATTTGAGGATGGCACCAAAAAAACCTTGGGTGTGATCTTGCCATCAGAAAATGCCTTGACCTTTGAAACGCATGTTCCTGAACGCATGGAAATTGTGTCAGGTGAATGTCGTGTTCAGATCGGGGAGAGTGAAGAAAGTGAGCTGTTCCGTGCAGGCCAGTCCTTCTATGTGCCTGGTAATAGTCGTTTCAAAATTGAAACCGATGATGTGCTGGACTATGTCTGCCATTTTGAAGGTTAAGTCCAGATTCAAGATCAGTGCAAACCGGGCAAGAAATTTCAGTGCGAATCGGTTAAACTAATCATTCTATAGAAATCCTGTGAAGTCAGCTTTACGGGATTTTTCTTTTATATATAAATTTAATTTAGAGGTCGTTCATGGCAAAACCTGAATATTTTTATGGCGTACATTCAGTGGAGTCATTGTTAGAGCTTGAGCCTGAACGTGTCTTGACATTATTCACTCTCAAAGGACGCGATGATCAGCGTTTAAAACGTGTACTGGAACTGGCTGAACCGTTTGGCATCAGTGTGCAGCAAGCCAGCCGCGATAAACTGGAAAAGCTTGCTGGACAGCCTTTTCATCAAGGTGTGGTGGCGGCGGTACGTGCGCATCCAGTCTTGAACGAACAAGATCTGGAAGACTTGCTCAATGCAAATCCTAAAGCGCTGTTATTGGCGCTGGATCAAGTGACCGATCCGCATAATCTCGGTGCCTGTATCCGTACAGCGGCTGCGATGGGCGTGGAAGCCGTGATTGTGCCACGTGACCGTTCTGCCAGTTTGACGCCAACAGCACGTAAAGTGGCTGCCGGCGGTGCAGAAAAAGTCAAGTTCATTCAAGTGACCAATTTGGCCCGTACCTTGGGTCAAATCAAAGATGAATTTAATGTTCAGGTGGTGGGAACCATGCTGGACGAAAAAGCCATGCCGATTCAGGATTTTGATTTCACCGGTACTGGCGTCTGTATCGTGATGGGTGCGGAAGATACCGGTTTACGCCCGATTACGCAAAACCAATGTGATCAGACGGTTTATATCCCGATGGCGGGTAATCTGCAAAGTCTGAATGTCAGTGTTGCGACCGGGATGGCGCTGTATGAAGCTTGCCGTCAGCGTAACCTTTAATTGATGATGGCATGGTCTGATCGAACGCAAGGTTATGTTTTTTTACTGATCACCATGTGTATCTGGGGCGGTTTTACTTTAACTGCCCGTCTGAATGCGCTCTGGCAGATCAGTGCCTGGGATATCGTGGCTCTGCGTTTTTCTCTGGCATTTCTGATTCTGATGCCGATCTTGCTTTATCGAAAAGAGGCGGCTTTTTTACTGAAAAAAGAGCCTTTTATTTTGGCGATGATTGGCGGGGTGATTTACTGTCTGTTTGCCTATAGTGCCTTTCACTATGCACCCACAGCGCATGCCGCGATTTTCTTGAATGGCTGTATTCCGATTTGTACCGCAATCATGGCTTTTTTCCTGATGGGACAGGCTTTTGATAAGCATACTTGGGCCAGCCTGATCATTATGAGTGCGGTGCTCTGTATCATGAGTATGCTGATGTATCAGGAAACTGGAGTGGCATTCGGGGCAGGGGATGTGCTGTTTTTTATCAGTGCGATACTCTGGGCAATTTTCACGGTCTTATTGCGTAAATATCAGTTGTCTGCATGGCAGGCCATGAGCGGTGTCGCGATCTGGTCAGCAGTGGTTTATGTGCCGGTTTATCTGCTGTTTTTACCCAAAAATTTAAGTGTGCCTGAACCACAGCATTTACTCTTTCAGACCATTTTCCATGGCATATTTGTGGTGATTATTGCCACTTTAAGCTATGTAGAAGCCATCAAGCGTCTCGGTGCATTTAAGGCGGGCAGTATTACCAATCTGGCGCCATTTATTGCAGCAATTCTGGCTGTGCCTTTGTTAAATGAAACTTTAAGTCTGGCCATGGTCTGTGGCCTGATGGGAATGGCGATTGGGGCCTTACAGCCGTGGCGCTGGATACAGCATCAGGACAGTCTGACCCAGAAACTGGCAGAACAAAAAAAGCAGTCTCACTAAGACTGCTTTTTTATGCTTCAGGCAGCTGCCATGTTTAAATATTTTTCATGCAATGGGCGCAGATGGGCATAAAGATGATCCAGATGGCCATCATTCAGGACAATATCATCAGCCATGGCCTGCTTCTGTTCACGTGACATTTGTGCGGCAATGATGTTCCGGATCTGCTCAATATTCTGGCCATCACGTTGCGAGGCACGCTCAATTTGCAGTTCGATCGTGGCATCAATCAGCAAGGTATGCTGAGTGAGTTCATGTTGATTGGTTTCAAATAGCAGTGGTGAAACCAGAATGGCATAGGGACTTTGCGCAGCATGTAATTGCTGAATAATCGAAGTGCGAATCGCTGGATGAGTAATACTTTCCAGGGTCTTGCGTGCTTCAGGAGACTGAAAAATATATTCACGCAAGCCACGCCGATTCAGTGAACCATCTTCAAGCAGTACCCAATCACCAAAAGCCTGCTGAATCTGGGCGAGTACAGGTTGTCCAATCTCGACCACTTCACGTGCCACGACATCGGCATCGACTACCGTGATGCCTTGTGCCTCGAACCATTGACTGGCAGCAGACTTGCCACTGCCAATGCCACCGGTTAACCCGAGTACAAATTTCAATTTACTGACCTAAATACACTTTCATAATTTGTTCACCCCACAGAAAAGCAATCCAGCCTGCAATCGCAATATAGGGACCAAAGGCAAAAGGCTGATTTTCTTTACGGACTTTCAGCAGGATAATCCCGATAATCGCACCCACTAAAGAAGAAAGGAGCACAATTAAGGGTAATAGCAAAGGTCCCATCCAGGCACCCAAGGCGGCAAGCAGTTTAAAATCTCCATAGCCCATGCCTTCCTTACCGGTGACGATTTTAAATACATAATACACTACCCACAGACACAGGAAGCCAATGATATAGCCCCAGATGGCAGAACTCGGTGAGGTATAAAGTGCATAACTATTTACGCCCAGACCCAGCGCGGCTAGGGGCAGGGTGTAACGGTCAGGCAATAACTGGGTGTCAAAATCTATAAAGGTTAGCGCAATGAGCACATAGGTCAGGATCAGGCCAAACAGCATTTGCAGTGTCGGGCCAAATACTGCGACAACCATTAATGCACAGACAGCTGTCAGAATTTCAACGAATGGGTAGCGTATACTGATGGGATTCTGGCAGTTGCCGCACTTGCCGCGCAGGACCAGCCAGCTGATGACGGGAATATTCTGGTACCAGCGGATCGGTTGATGACATTTGGGACAAGTCGAAGCGGGTTTACTTAAACTTAATTTAGTTTCATCAATAATTGGCTGTTCCGGATGCAAGAACATTTGGCAATCGGTACGCCATTCCTGTTCCAT
This sequence comes from Acinetobacter sp. BY419, assembly GCF_019038395.1. Lineage (GTDB taxonomy): Bacteria > Pseudomonadota > Gammaproteobacteria > Pseudomonadales > Moraxellaceae > Acinetobacter. The sequence continues at coordinate 96,987 of NZ_JAGFXZ010000001.1, read as the reverse complement.
CATCTTTGGAGTGCGGTAAATCACTACATTGAGAAAGCTACCGATACATAAACTAAAAAGCCCAACCGCGATATACAGCGCCGTTGGGTTTTGAATGAAATATTGAATAAGATCTTGCATTAAACCACAGAACCCATTTGGAAAATTGGAAGGTACATGGCAATTACCAGACCACCGACGAGCACGCCTAAAACAGCCATGATCAAGGGTTCCATCATCGAGGTTAAGCCGTCTACCGCATTGTCGACTTCGTTTTCATAATGCGTGGCAACTTTATCCAGCATGGCATCTAGCGCACCTGATTCTTCACCAATCGCCACCATTTGTATGGCCATGGAAGGAAACTTGTTGGTCACGCGCATGGCAAATTGTAATTGCTGACCGGTCGCGACATCTTCACGGATTTTCATCACGGCGTCTTCATAGACTACGTTGTTGGTCGCACCGGCAGTGGATTCTAGTGCATCAATCAAGGGTACACCGGCTGCAAAAGTGGTGGCCAAAGTGCGGCTATAACGGGCAATAATTGCTTTATACACCAGATCACCGAAAATCGGGGCTTTGAGTGCTGCTTTGTCCAGAAAATCGCGGAATTTTTTACTACGTTTTTTGGCCTCAAGAAAAGCGGTAATGATGGCCCCAATGGCAATAATCAGCAGGAACCAATATTTTTGCATCCATTCCGACATATTCACCACCATTTTGGTAAAAGCTGGCAGGTCTGCGCCAAATGAAGAGAATAAATCCTGGAAAACAGGGACCACTTTCACCATTAGAATAATGGTAACGATCAACGCAACCACGACCACCGCAGCCGGGTACTTCATGGCTTTCTTGATTTTTTGCTTGAGCAGTTCGCTTTTTTCTTTATAGATCGCAACTCGATCCAGCATGGTTTCTAGCGCACCGGATTGTTCACCAGATTCGACCAGCGAACAGAACAGTTTGTCGAAATACTGTGGATATTTACGCAGGGCACCGGCAAAGGTGTTGCCGCCTTCCACTTCACCTTTAATCCCCAGTACGACTTCACGCATAGAGGGATTTTCCAATCCTTCTGCAACAATTTCAAAGCCCTGTACCAGTGGCACACCGGCTTTCATCATGGTCGCCAACTGTCGGGTAAAAATGGTGATGTCCAAGGTGCTAACACGTTTTTTCATTAAGCCTTCGAGAATATTTTTTTTCTTTTCCCGAATGGTCTTGATGCTGATGCCCTGTTTTCTGAGGTTCACCTTGGCTAACGCCATGTTTTTTGCTGGCAATTCCCCCTTGATCTTTGCCCCTTTACGATCAATTCCTTCATAGCTGAAGATCGGCATCATCTGGCCTTTCTTTACTGCTGCCATACTTTTATCCTTATTTTTAGATCAGTGCACGATCATTCGCTGGTGACACGATTGACTTCCTGTAAAGAAGTCACCCCCTGCATCACCTTGATTAAACCCGATCGGCGTAAATTGTTAAACCCTGCACGTGCGGAAGCATCGGCAATTTTAAGTGCATTGCCGTCCTCCATAATAATTCTGGAAATTTCAGGTGTCACTTTCATGACTTCGTAAATACCTACACGACCCTTATAGCCTTCGCGGCATTCATTGCAACCCACCGGCTCGTAGATTTGGAGCTCTGATTGCTGTAAATCTGCTTCAGTAAAGCCCATTTCCAATAAACTCTGCTGCGGAATATCGGCAGGTTTTTTACATTGCGAACACAGGCGACGTGCCAGCCGTTGTGCAATGACCAGGTTTACCGAAGTAGCGATGTTGAACGAAGGTACACCCATGTTGCGTAGACGGGTCAGGGTCTCAGGTGCACTGTTGGTATGCAGGGTCGACATCACCATATGACCGGTTTGTGCCGCTTTAATGGCAATCTCGGCAGTTTCCAGATCCCGAATCTCACCGACCATCACAATATCCGGATCTTGACGCAGGAATGACTTTAGGGCGGCAGAGAAGGTCAGGCCGACCTTATTGTTGACATTGACCTGATTGATCCCTTGCAAGTTAATTTCGACCGGATCTTCCGCTGTGGAAATATTGATGTCTTCACGGTTGAGAATATTCAAGCCAGTATAAAGCGATACGGTTTTACCCGAACCCGTCGGACCGGTGATCAGGAGCATGCCTTGCGGTTTATCCAGCGCCTGCATAAACAGTTCTTTTTGTTCCAGTTCATAACCCAGTGCATCAATCCCCAGCATCGCGCTGGATGGGTCTAGAATACGCAATACTAGTTTCTCACCAAATAAAGTTGGCAATGAGTTGACACGGAAATCAATGGCTTTATTTTTAGAAAGTTTTAACTTAATACGACCATCTTGAGGTACCCGTTTTTCAGAAATGTCCATTTGCGACATGACTTTCAAACGTGAAGACAAACGATTTGCCAACTGTAGTGGTGGTGTTGCAATCTGGCGTAGCACCCCATCGACTCGATAACGTACCCGATAGATTTTTTCATAAGGTTCAAAGTGTAGATCCGAAGCACCCATACGAATCGCATCGATGAGTAGCTTATTGATGTATTTGACAATAGGTGCTTCTTCACTTTTATTGCCTTCATCATCTTCTTTATTCGGATCAGCAGATTCGACATCAACATCCAGATCAAAGTCTTCATCGAATTCAAAGGTGCTTTCTTCGGTAAAATTCTGCTCGATCAGTTTTTCAAGTTTATTATGTTCAACAATAATAGTTTCAATGTTGAGTTTGGTGGAAAAACGGACCGCATCAATCGCTTCAATATTGGTCGGGTTACTGATGGCAATATATAAAATACTGGAATTTTTAAAAATTGGCAGGATGCGATGCTTGGTAATCAGCTTCTCGTCAATGATATCCCGCAGGATTTGAGCAGGGTCATACACACTGATATCAAACAGCGGTTCCCCGAATTCGACTGAAATCGTTTCAGCGATGACGGTTGGAGAAAGCTTTTGCTGATTAATCAGCTCCGCCACAATATCTATTTTTTCTTGCTTGGCATGTGCCAAAGCACTGCGCATATCTTCAGCCGAGATGACGCCTTCCTCGACCAAACGACGAATAAATCCGGTAAATCTCGGCGACCCCTGTAATGCTGTCATGCTATAAATGCCTACTCATTAAATTCTTTTAATTACTATATTAAAATTATACGTTTGTTACGTAAAAATACCATAGCTAAGAGTGCTGCGACCTTCCTCATATCCAGTAAAAGCATGAACTGGTTAGAAAAAGTCCCTATTTTTTTAAGTGATAACAAAAAATAACCATTTAGGATAGTCTAAACCCAGAATGAGTGATAAGAAAACTATTCTTTTAATTTTGCAATTCCGTGTAGAATGTGCCCAATTCAAAATATGTAAATGAAATAGGTTAATTATGTCGGTTTCGACGATTACCCCTTGGGTGATAGGTAACTGGAAAATGAATCCGGTGCGTGCAGAAGCATTGAGCTTGGTGCATGGTATTAAGAATTTGCTGGAAACTGCACCGATCACCGAAGATCAATGTCATTTGGGTGTGGCTCCGATTGCCATTGCCTTAAGCCAGATTCAGGCAGAGCTATCATCCGCTTCTCGTTCTATTTATACCGTAGCACAAGATGTTTCACGTATTTCAGGAACGGGTGCCTATACCGGTGAAGTCAGTGCTGAGTTACTAGCAGATAGCCAAATCCAGTATGTACTGGTGGGTCATTCCGAGCGCCGTGAAATATTTGCAGAAAATACTGATATTTTAAATGCTAAAATCAAGAATGCCTTGAGTGCCGGTTTGACCGTGATTTACTGTGTGGGTGAAAGTCTGGAACAGCGTGAAGCTGGGCAGGCAGAAGCTGTAGTGTTGCAACAAATTTGTGATATTGCTGCTGTGGTTGAAGCCGACCAATGGAAAAATATTGTGATTGCCTATGAGCCGATCTGGGCGATTGGAACCGGTAAAACGGCTTCTCCTGAAGATGCTCAAGCCATGCATGCACAAATCCGTCAAGGTTTAAGCCAGATTACTGGTTATGGCGCGACGATGGCAATTTTATATGGTGGTAGTGTCAAGCCGGAAAATGCAGTAGAGTTAGCAGCCTGCCCAGATATCAATGGGGCATTGGTCGGTGGTGCATCACTCAATGCTGAGTCGTTCCATAAAATTGCTCACGCATTTGCAAATACACAATAATTAGGAGTTCAGCATGCAAACTTTTGTGCTGGTAGTGCATATTATCTTAGCTGTTTTGATGATTGTCTTGATTTTGGTTCAGCATGGTAAAGGTGCAGATGCTGGTGCCTCTTTCGGTGGCGGTGGTGCAGCAACAGTATTTGGAGCATCAGGTTCGGGTAATTTCATGACCCGTTTGACTGCGATTTTCACTGCGCTGTTTTTCGTGACCAGTCTGACTCTGGCGGTTTTGGCCAAGAAGCAAACGACCGATGCTTACAGTTTGAACTCGATTCAGTCTGCACCGACTGCGCCGGTACAATCGAATGAAACTTCACCAACTGCACCAGAGACGGCCGAATAGTTTTAATTAGTCCTTTCTTTTTCTCAGTGATGCGACTAGAATGCGTCACAGCTGCGGTGGTGGTGGAATTGGTAGACACGCTACCTTGAGGTGGTAGTGCTTTCGGGCGTGGGGGTTCAAGTCCCCCCTTCCGCACCAACTTATAATCCAGAAATTTAAGTTGGTGTATGCAGCTGAAAAAACTTCTGTTGATGCGGGATGGAGCAGTCTGGTAGCTCGTCGGGCTCATAACCCGAAGGTCGTTGGTTCAAATCCAGCTCCCGCTACCAATCAATCCTTTTAAAAGACGCAAACTTTCAAGAGGCAGCTTAATCGAAGATTAGGTTGAGAAATATAATTGCATGTTGATGCGGGATGGAGCAGTCTGGTAGCTCGTCGGGCTCATAACCCGAAGGTCGTTGGTTCAAATCCAGCTCCCGCTACCAATCTTTTAAAGATGCAAACTTTAAAAGCAGCTTGGAATTTTAAGCTGAAAGTTTTTTGTACGCTGATGCGGGATGGAGCAGTCTGGTAGCTCGTCGGGCTCATAACCCGAAGGTCGTTGGTTCAAATCCAGCTCCCGCTACCATTTTTTCAGCGACAGATCACAAATATGCAGAATGATGCGGTTTTGATTGAAAAGCTCTCATTTTTTGTATATAATTTTTGCACGTTGATGCGGGATGGAGCAGTCTGGTAGCTCGTCGGGCTCATAACCCGAAGGTCGTTGGTTCAAATCCAGCTCCCGCTACCAAGTTTCTAAAAAGAGGCTCACAACATGGTGGGCCTTTTTGCACAGTGGGATTTGAAAAAAGTCCTAAATTGTGCAGTAATTGGGGCGATTTACGCCCTTTTTTATTGGCTATCGTGTAGTGTCGACATTATTTGATCAAATTTTCATGTTTCACTACTACTATAGTTTGTATTGGTTTGTAGTGGTCAAATAGATCATAAAATCGCACCAGATGACGAGAGTAAATGAAGCTATCAAATAAAATTCAAGCACTTCAGGACTTGATTGCGCCGGCAGTTGAAGCCTGTAATGTAAACCTTTGGGGGATTGAGTTCCTGCCACAAGGTAAACGTTCGTTATTACGTATCTATATCGACAAACCGGTCGATGAGAGCGCTGCACCAGCAGTAAACGAAGATGGTGAAGACGAAGACGAACAGGGGCGTGGTATTGGCGTTCAGGATTGTGTGCGTGTAACGCAGCAAGTAGGCGCAATGCTTGATGTTCATGATCCAATTTCGGGTGAATATTCACTTGAGGTATCTTCGCCAGGCTGGGATCGTCCATTCTTCCAACTTGAACAGATGTCAGGTTATATCGGTCATTCCGTAGCATTGCGTTTGATTAGCGCGGTAGATAACCGCCGTAAATTCCAGGCAAAACTGGTTGCTGTCGACCTAGACAATGAAATCATTCAAGTTGAAGTGGAAAAGCAGCAGGTATTGGAGATCGACAGTCACAATATTGATAAAGCAAATTTGGTCTTCCAAGATTAATTTAATAAATAAGAATTTGAACGCATAGGTGACGTATGGCACGTGAAATTCTGACCGTCGTTGAAACGGTTAGTAACGAAAAAGGTGTACCTCGTGAAGCGATCTTTGAAGCGCTTGAGCAAGCTTTAGTTGCAGCGACAAAGAAAAAATTCTACGAGGGTACAAATTCGGAAGAAGCACGTTTGCGTGTGGAAATCGATCGTAAGACAGGTGACTATCGTACTTTCCGTCAGTGGGAAGTGGTTGCAGATGAAGATCATGAAATGCCAGCTTGTCAGGATGCGATTTCTGATGTTGACCCTGAAAAATGGTCAATTGGTGATATTCGTGAACTAGAAGTTGAATCGATTGATTTCGGTCGTATTGCGGCACAAATTGCCAAGCAAGTGATCGTACAGAAAATCCGTGAAGCAGAACGCGCACTTGTGGCAGATGCTTATGAATCTAAAGTCGGCGAGCTGATCTATGGTGAAGTGAAAAAACAAACCAAAGATGGCTTTATTATCGACTTAGGTGACAATGCCGAAGCTTATCTTGCTCGGGAAGAAATGATTCCGAAAGAGATTCTTCGTCCAAAGCAACGCGTGAGTGCAATTCTTTATAATGTGAACCGTGAAGGTCGCGGCGCGCAATTGTTATTGTCGCGTGCAAAGCCTGAAATGCTGATCGCATTGATGAAGAAAGAAATCCCTGAGATTTCTGAAGAAACCATTGAAATTAAGGCTGCGGCTCGTCAACCTGGCGTGCGTGCTAAAATTGCAGTGAAAACCAATGACCACCGTATTGACCCGGTGGGTGCTTGTATTGGTATGCGTGGTACCCGAATCCAGGCTGTACAGCAAGAGCTCAATGGTGAGCGTATTGATGTTGTGGTTTGGTCGGATGATCCTGCGCAATATATCGCAAGTGCATTGGAACCAGCAGATGTATCGAGTATTGTCATCGATGAAGATGCACGTACTGCGGATATTATCTTCGCTGCCAGCGATCAGTTGGCACGTGCGATTGGTTCACAAGGTCAGAACGTTCGTCTGGCATCAGAATTGACTGGCTACAAGCTGGACATGATGCTGGAAGAAGAATACTACGCCCGTCAACAAAACGAAGCGCAACAATATCTGGACATGTTTGTACAACGTCTGGATATCGCGGAAGATTTGGCGATGGCGTTGGTAGAAATGGGCTTCACCTCGCTTGAAGAAATTGCTTATGTCCCGGCAGAAACGTTTGATGAAATCGAACTTGATGCTGAACTGGTTGAATTATTGCAAAGCCGTGCGAAAGAAATTGCACTTGCTGATGCATTACAACAGCAAGAGAATATACAAGCGCCAAGTGAAGAACTTGTTGCAATGGAAGGCATGACAGCAGAGATCGCGCAAGCTCTAGCAGCTCGTGGTGTGGTAACCGTGGACGATTTAGCAGATCAGGCAACTGACGATATCGAAGATATTGAAGGTTTGGGTGCTGAAAAAGCGGGTCAACTCATTATGAAAGCGCGCGAATCATGGTTTAACTAGGAGGTAGTATATGACGGACAAGTCAATTAAAGAGTTAGCCCTCAGCGTGGGTCGTCCAGTTGAGAAGCTCCTAGAGCAGGTTCGTGAGGCAGGTTTACCACAGCGTAAAGCTGACGATATTATTACCACCGAACAACAAGACAGCTTGATGAGCCATGTGAAAAAATCACAAGGTTCAGAGAGCCAAGCAGGGCAAATCACGTTGAAACGTAAAACGACCAGTACGGCTAAAGTAGCCAGTACTTCAGGTAAGGCAAAAACAATTAATGTAGAAGTTCGCAAGAAGCATACATTTGTTAAGCCGGATCCAGAACAGATCAAAGCAGAAGCATTGGCGAAAGCCAAGGCTGAGCAACAGGCCAAAGCTGCGCCTGAGCAGAATACAGCGCAAGCCGCTGCTGCTGAAGCTCCAAAAGCTGGCGTAAATAATGCCAATAAAGCTCTAGAAGCGATGCGCGCTGCTGCGAAGCAAACCAGCGATAAGCAAGAAGTGTCTAAAGCTGCTGTTGTGGTGACGCGTAAGTCAAACAACAAACCGGTTGTAAAACAAACGGTGAAGCAGGTTGAAACGGCTGAACAGAAAAAACTACGTGAAGCAGAAACTGCAAAATTAAAAGCAGTGGAAGAAGCAGCACGTCGTAAATCAGCTGAAGAAGCGCAGCAACGTACGCTTGAACAAATGCGTCAAATGGCGACCAAGTACTCAGCTGAAGATACCACTGCAACCATCCGCGTTGTGGATGATTCTCCACTTGCTGCGGGCCTTGTAGGTCAAGCCTATGAAGACTCGTTTGCGAAAGAAGACCGCGAAATTAAACGTGGTACCAATACGCCAACTGCACGTGCACCGAAAAAAGGTGGCCGTCGTGGTCAGGAAGAGCAAAGTTTCAGCAAACAGCCTAAACGCGGTTTGAAAACGAGTTCTTCAAACAAACACGGCTTCGAAAAACCTGTGAAAAAACAGGTTTACGATGTTGAAATCGGTGAAACGATTGTTGTTGCTGACTTGGCTGCGAAAATGGCCGTTAAGGTTCGTGAAGTCATTAAATCACTCATGAAAATGGGTGAGCTAGTGACTCAGAACCAACCGATTGATCAAGAAATCGCTGCGCTGATTGTTGAAGAAATGGGTCATCACCCGGTACTGGTATCTGAAACTGATGTAGAAGATAACTTACTTGAACAAGCTGAAGAAGCACGTGGTGCGCAAACGACTCGTGCACCTGTTGTTACCATCATGGGTCACGTTGACCATGGTAAAACATCGCTTCTTGACCATATTCGCCGTGCCAAAGTGGCTCAAGGTGAAGCCGGTGGTATTACCCAGCATATCGGTGCTTACCATGTGAAGACCGACAAAGGCATCATTACCTTCCTCGATACTCCGGGACATGCCGCGTTTACCGCTATGCGTGCACGTGGTGCGAAAGCAACAGATATCGTGGTCTTGGTTGTTGCTGCAGATGATGGTGTGATGCCACAAACTGCAGAAGCAATTGATCATGCGCGTGCTGCAGGTACACCAATCATTGTTGCGATCAACAAGATGGATAAAGAGTCTGCTGATCCAGACCGCGTTCTGAATGAATTGACTGCTAAACAGATCGTGCCTGAACAATGGGGCGGTGATGTACCGGTTGCCATGGTTTCAGCTCACACGGGTCAAGGTATTGATGAGCTTCTGGACCTGATTCTAATTCAATCAGAAATGCTAGAGTTGAAAGCATCTGAAGAAGGTGCTGCGCAAGGTGTAGTCATTGAAGCACGTGTAGACAGCAACCGCGGTGCGGTAACGTCTATTCTGGTTCAAAACGGTACTCTGAAAGTGGGTGACCTGGTACTTGCTGGCTCGTCTTATGGTCGCGTACGTGCGATGACAGATGAAAATGGTAAACGCATTCAATCTGCAGGTCCTTCGATTCCAGTTGAAATCTTAGGTCTTCCAGAAGCGCCAATGGCGGGTGACGAAGTTCTGGTTGTGAGCGACGAGAAAAAAGCACGTGAAGTTGCCGATGCGCGTATGGATCGGGAACGTCAAAAACGTCTTGAGCGTCAATCTGCAATGCGTCTTGAAAATATCATGGCGTCTATGGGCAAGAAAGATGTGCCTATCGTCAACGTGGTACTGAAAACTGACGTACGCGGTACACTGGAAGCCTTGCATGTAGCACTTGCTGAACTTGCAACAGATGAAGTGAAAGTACGTATTATCGGTTCAGGTGTTGGTGCAATTACCGAGTCTGACGTAACACTGGCTGAATCTTCAGAAGCAGTTCTTCTTGGCTTTAACGTACGTGCGGATACCGCAGCGCGCCAAAAAGCCGATGCAGACAGTATCGACATTCGTTACTACTCAGTAATTTACCAATTGATTGATGATGTTAAAGCGGCAATGAGCGGTAAGCTTGAGCCTGAACATCGTGAAACAATTCTGGGTGTTGCTCAAGTACGTGAAGTATTCCACTCAAGTAAATTCGGTGCGGCTGCAGGCTGTATGGTACTTGAAGGCGTATTGCATCGTAACAAACCGATTCGCGTATTACGTGATGACGTGGTTGTGTTCCAGGGCGAGCTTGAATCTCTTCGTCGCTACAAAGAAGTGGTTGAAGAAGTTCGTGCCGGTATGGAATGTGGTCTTGCGGTGAAAGGCTATAAAGACATCAAACCTCTCGACAAGATCGAAGTGTATGATGTTAAATTAATTAAACGGAGTCTTTAATGGCGGGTAGTCAACGTCTGAAGCGTATGGCGGATACAGTACAACGCGAGTTGTCAGAACTGATCCGTCAGGAGCTGAAAGATCCACGCTTAGGTGGTCTGGTGACCATCTCTGCGGTGAAGGTGAGCCCAGACCTGGGATATGCGGAAGTTTATGTCACTGTGATGGGACGTGAACTTGGCGATGAGCAGAGCGAAGCGGCAAATAAAGAAACTTTGGATGTGTTAAACAAAGCATCTGGTTTCCTGCGCCACGAGCTGAGTCGTCGTATTAAAACCCGTATTACGCCTCGTCTACGTTTCCATTACGATAAGACCAATGCATATGGTAACTATATGTTTGGTCTGATCGCTGAAGCTGTGAAGGACTTACCTGAAGCTGAAGCAAAAAAAGACGATGAATAAGTCTTAGGACAATAAAAAAAAGCCACCTTGGGGTGGCTTTTTTTTATATCTTGTTCTATCAAAAATTTAGATACTAAAAGATCAATATAAAAATAGTCTAAATTAAGTTAGATCATCATCTTTATGATTCATTTTTTTCTCATAAAAAGCACGGCGACGTGAGCGTTGCCAAGGCAGCGGTCGTTCCAGAGTTTCCGGAACTTCACCACTCAAAGAGCGTAAACGCAAATGCAGTGCGGCCTGTGCCATCAGATTGGCGGACACCGGTGCGGTAATGAATGCAAACAGGGTGATGAGCACTTCAGCAAAACCGAAACGGCCATATATGGCAGAGAACAGAATTGAGGCCATCAAAAAGCTGCCCAAGCCCAAAGTGCTGGATTTGGTCGGAGCATGCAGACGCATGAACAGGTCGGGCAGGCGAACCATACCGATCCCACCGACCAACATAAAGAAAGCACCAATCAATAAAAAAATCGACACCAGTATTTCTAAAATTAAAGACATTTAAAAACTCCTAGTCGATCACATGGCCAGTGGTAAAATAACGTGCCAAGGCTGCAGTCGAAACAAAGCCCAGCATTGCAACCAGTAAGGCCTCTTCGAACAGGAAGGTGCTGCTCCAGTAAATTCCCAAAATGACAATCAGACAGGTTGCATTCAGGAACAGAGTATCCAGTGCCAACAGCCGGTCCACGATAGAAGGACCAATGATCAGCCGGATCAGGCAGAGTAACATCGAGACAGTGATAGCACCCAGACAAATCATTAATGCATAAGGAAGAATCGTCATGCTTTTTCTCCTGTCTGTGCGCTGAAAATTTCAATCAGAGGCTGTTCATAGCGCTGTTTGATGGTCTCGATTTCGGCTGCTTCGTCATCCGTGCTTAAGGCATGAACCAGAATATCGCCACGATCCTGGTCAATACCTGCAGATACTGTCCCCGGCGTTGTGGTAATAATCATCGCCAGCAAGGTATTGACTTCCTCATGTGCGGTTTCCAAAGGCACACGGAACCATTTCGGATGCAGATTTTTGGTTGGCCCCAAGACCAGTTTTGCGACTTTAAGATTGGCCACTACAATGTCCCAAACCACGACAAAGAACAGGCGCAGTGCAGGAGCCCACTGGATGTTCGGGGTATAGTCAATAAAAGGTGCGACCATTTTTGGAATCACAATCGCCAGAACCAGAGCTACAAATAATGTTCCGACCTCCAGATTGTGTTCCAGTAAAGTCCAGCTTAGTCCCACGATCACAGAAACCAGTGGATGCGGGAACCAACGTTGCAGGAATGATTCAGCCATTAAGGTCCCTCCACTGGTTTAAGTTGATTATCATCATATTTGATCTGTTCAACATACTGCTGGTCAATCTGGCGTTGCTTGAATTCGGAAATATTTTCACCTTCCAGGGTAGCTTCCGAAATCACATAAGGAATCAGATGCGCATTCGGATCGACTATCTCACCACCATATTTGGTTTCTGGTAAATAGCTCGGATCAAAAGGTTGCACACTAATAAACTGACCTTCTGAATCACGTTTCAATAGAGCCGCTTCATAGACCGGATTATTTTTGATCTGTTCTGCAGTCTGATAATTATATTGATAGATCGGTCCGGCAAATACAACATAGGCGGTTAAACCGGCAAGCAATAGATAAATCGCGCGATCATTACGTGCAGGAGCCTTGCTGGGTAAGGCTTCATATTTGTGGAAATCTTCAGAATTAAGATCATCCTCAGGCCTGGTCGAGCGCCAGAACAGCATAAAACCGACCCGGGTAAAGGCCAGAATGCTGAGGAAGCTCACCAACAGAATGGTCAGGATAATAACCATCTGATAGTCTGAATTGGCAGAAGCCTGCAAAATAAAGACTTTGCCAAAGAAACCACTAAAGGGTGGCAGGCCGGCCATCATCAAGGCAATAATGAAATAGACAATAGAAACCAGCTTATTCTGTTTCATCATCGGGGCGATTTTAAAATGATCTTTAAACTCACCGCGCTGTGAAGTAATCCAGCCTGACAGAATATAAAATGCTGCAGCAACCAGGGTGCTGTGCACCATATAATACAGTGCACCGGCCCAGGCCCCAGTTGTATTCATGCCAATCGCGACCAGAATGGTTCCGACTGAAGACAGCACCATAAAGCCGATAAAACGGCGCAGACGTTCTGTGCCAATTGCACAAATAACGCCATAAACTGAGGTAATCAGACCAATCACCAGTAGGCAGTTCATCAGAATTTGGTGGCTGTATTCATCATCAAAAACAGTCCCGTTAATCCGCAAAATCGCATAGACCCCGACTTTGGTCATGATAGTGAAGAGGGCTGCAACAGGTGTGGTGGCCACGGCATAGGTTTTGGGTAACCAGAAGCCAACCGGCAGCATCGCCGCTTTAATTCCGAAAACGACAAACAGCATCAATCCGCCGGCAACGGCCAGTTTGTGCTGATCATCTGCGAGGGTTGGCATTAAGCGGGCAACATCGGCCATATTCAGACTGCCGACACTGCCATAAATCATCCCGAGTCCAATCAGGAACATGGCAGAAGCTAACAGGTTAATGGTGACGTAATGGATTCCCAGCTGGAAACGCGCCTTGCCCTGTCCATGTAAGAGCAGCACATAAGATGCCATTAACAGAATTTCAAAGAACACGAACAGGTTGAACAAGTCACCGGTCAAGAAGGCACCGGTCAGGCCCATCAGCAGGAAATGTACCATGGCATGGAAATAACGGCCACGCGTATCCCATTCTTTACTGGCATACCAGACCACAGGTACTGCCAGGGCATAGGTTAAAACTAGCATCATCGCAGAGAGTTGATCTAGAACCAGTACAATTCCAAAAGGTGCGGCCCATTCGCCCAGCGTATAAACGCTGATCTGGCCCTGACTGCTGTCTATCAAATAACTGACGGCAATAATGAGGCCCAAGATGCTCGAAAGATGACTGATACCCCGACGCCAAGGCTGACGCCAGTCCGTGACCAGAGAGCCTGCACCCGGATTGCCTAAAAGTACCAGGACAAAAGCGGTAAAGGCAGGTAAAAGAATACTGAAAATAGGAGTATGCTGGGTCCAGAAGTTGAGAAGATCAGTCATTAAGGCTCATCCTCACGTGGGTCAATCTGAGGTGTTTCTTCTTTTGAATCAACGTGGTCTGTTCCTGATTCATAGCGGCTACGTAATGCTAGCTGGACAATAAAGGCAGTGGTGGCAAAGCCAATCACGATGGCGGTCAGTACCAGCGCCTGAGGAAGTGGATCGGTTACTCTGGAGGCTTCGGTTAATACCGCAGGTGAATTCATCTGAATTCGGCCCATGGCAAATAAAAACAGGTTGACCGCATAACCAATCATGGCCAAGCCCAGCACCACCGGGAAAGTACGGGCACGCAGGATCAGATAAATTCCGGTGGCAGTCAGCAGACCGATGGCAGAGGCTAATAAAAATTCTAAACTCATCATTCTATTATCCTCTTGGTACTGGACCAGTCATACTGGAGTGACGTGAGTCGCCCAGGACAGAAATCATCAGCATGGTCGCACCGACCACAGTGACATATACACCCACATCAAACAGAGCAGCCGAAGCCAGATGCATGTCTCCAAGGATAGGCGGAGAAACATAAATATGGGCGCTGGTCAGGAATGGGCGTGACCAGAACCAGGCCGCGACTCCGGTCGAACCGGCAATAATTAAACCGACGCCAATCCAGATTTCATACAGACGACCAGATTTTGCACCAAGCAACTGTTCGGTTTTGTCCTGCCCCACTGCGATATATTGAATAATGAGCGCCAGTGATGTTACCAATCCGGCAATAAATCCACCGCCTGGCAGGTTGTGGCCACGCATAAAGATATACAGGCTGACCACCAGTGCCACAGGCAAGATCCATGATGCAGTAATACGTAACATCAATGGGGAAGGGTTAAAACGATAGGTCAGACCCTGGGTCATGATGGTACCATGGGCACGCATCCCATCCATCAGGCTCAGGACACCAATGGCGGCAATCCCGAGTACGGTAATCTCACCGAAGGTATCGAAACCACGGAAGTCGACCAGAATTACATTCACCACATTGGTGCCACCGCCCAGCGGAATCGACTGTTGCAGGAAGAACCATGAAATGGAATTATGGTCACGGGTCATGATCAGCCAGGCGATTGCCGCAATACCGAGACCGCCCCCTAGAGCAATGATCGCATCACGCCAGCGACGGGTAGGACTGGACTCATAAGGCGTTAACTGCGGTAGCAGAGATAAGCTCATCAATAACAATACTGTGGTGACTACATCGACCGTAATCTGGGTGAGTGCCAAATCTGGTGCCGAGAAGCCAATAAAGACCATGGTCACCACCAGGCCGACTGCACCACTGATCAGTACCGCTTTAATCCGCTCATGATGGAACCATAACAGCATCCAGCAGGCAGAGAACAGTAACATCCACAAAACAATGGCCAGGGCAGGGGCATGGGTGAGTTCACGTGTACCGCCACCGACAGCATTCGTCACTAATGGGAAACCCACCAGTCCCACTGTAAGGATTACAATCCACAATAAATAGCTTTGTAATTTTCCATTTTCAGTGGCACGACGGAAACGGCGGGAATTCAGCAGCAGATTTTTCAAAAACAGATCGAACAGTACCCGGCCCTGCAAGCGGCCCAGTTTTGGATCTAAGTCGATTTCACGTAAGGTACCGCCTTTGGCGAGAGAAAAGTAGAAGATGACTCCGCCGATCAGGGCAATTGCACTCATCAACAGCGGCAGATTAAAACCATGCCAGAGTGCCAGATGGGTACCTTCAAAGGCAAAATTCTGGGTCGATGCCCGGGTTGAGCTGTTGACAATTTTTTCAACCAGAAGCGCGGGTAATATCCCCACCAAGATACATAAAATTGCCAATAAGGTTGCTGGTGCACGCATGCCAAACGGAGGTTCATGCGCATTTTTATTCGGAACCTCTTTGCCCAGCGGGCCATCGAAAAATACCCCATGTACCAGCCGAGTAGAATAGGCGACTGCAAAAATCCCGGCCAATGTTGCGACGATGGCTGAACCGACCATGACTGGACCACTCAAGTTCGCGACCAGTTCGGTAAAAAACATTTCCTTGGAGAGAAAACCGTTGGTTAGGGGAACACCCGCCATAGCCGCCGCCGTGATCATGGTCAGGGTGGCGGTATATGGCAGCAGTTGCCATAAGCCTGACAGCTTGCGCAAGTCACGCGTGCCCGATTCATGGTCGATAATTCCGGCAATCATGAACAGGGCCGCTTTAAAGGTGGCATGGTTAATAATATGGAAAATCGCTGCTGCAACGGCCAGTGGTGAACCAATCCCGAGCAGACACATGATCAGACCCAGATGGCTGATGGTGGAATAGGCCAGCAGGCCTTTCAGATCTTCCTTGAAAATGGCAAAGAAGGCAGCCATGCACAGGGTAAACAGACCGACAAAGGTCACAATATTATGAAACAGTGCAGCGCCGGCGAAGATCGGGAGCAAACGTGCAACCAGGAATAAACCGGCTTTGACCATGGTGGCCGAATGCAAATAGGCAGAGACGGGTGTCGGCGCGGCCATGGCATTCGGTAACCAGAAATGGAACGGGAACTGCGCACTTTTGGTAAAAGCACCGATTAAAATCAGCAAGAGCGTTGGTACAAATAAAGTATGAGACTGAATTTGATCGGTCATCTTCAGGATTTGATCAATCTGATAGGTACCCGTGATTTGACCGAGCAGGATAAAACCACCCAGCATGGCCAAACCACCCAATCCGGTAATGGTGAGCGCCATACGTGCGCCGCGTTGTGCAGCTTCGTAA
Organism: Acinetobacter sp. BY419; assembly: GCF_019038395.1. GTDB lineage: Bacteria > Pseudomonadota > Gammaproteobacteria > Pseudomonadales > Moraxellaceae > Acinetobacter. The sequence goes on along the minus strand of NZ_JAGFXZ010000001.1, from coordinate 80,497 downwards.
TTGCTCCAGTAACCCACCAGCAAGAAGGATGAAATACTGGTCAGCTCCCAGAAAACCAATAAAATAATCAGGTTATTCGACAATGAAATCCCGAGCATGGCCGCCATAAACAGCATTAGCAGAAGATACAGCTTGCTCAGTGAGTTTTTTGGATTCAGATAATAATAGGCATAAATATAAATCAGCGTACCAATCCCGCTGATCAGCAAGGCAAACAGCAGTCCCAGAGAGTCCAGACGGAAACTGAAATCGATGCCCAGCTGGGGCAGCCAGGACCAGGTCTGGGTAATCACTGCGCCGTCAAATATGGCAGGCGCCTGACTCAATAATAATAAGAAACTGCTGAGGCTGACACCAATTGCCCCTAAAGCCGTTACCCCGCGCGAAAATTGCTTCAGCCACGAGACAAGGGTTGTGCCTAATACTAACGGTAACAATATAATAATCGGCAGCACACTCGTATCCATTGTCGTGATTTAGGTTATGACCAACCTAGGGTGAATCTTTATCTTCCAAGGACTACAGGACCACAAGGAGCGACCCAAACTTCTCAATCTTGAAAGCCAAAAAGAATATTCAAAAAGAATATAAAGCAGTTGTATTGCGCAACTTATAAACGATAGCAAATTCCGATTTTACAATGAAATTCGCAAATAAAACCGATCATATTACAGGATAACAACAACATCAACGTTTTTATGTCCAACTTCTAAATTATACGTGAGCCCGCTTTTAAGCGCTGATGCCTGCTTAAACAGATCATCCAGAAGTGACCGAAAATTAAGATTAAATCTCAGGCATTGATTGTAAATGTAAATCAAAACAGTGGCTTTTATTTTATAAATTTGCCTAGAGCGACTGAGGTAGTGTCGGTTGAGAATCCTGGGCAAGTAAAGCCAGCAGTTCCTGTTGCTGTTCGGGATTGAGCTGTTCCCGGATCATTTGCAATATTGCAAGCGGTGTGACTGGTTCGGCAGCAGCTTCCAATAAGCTATCTTCGGGTAATAGGTCTTTATTGCACTGCAGTTCCAGTTCTGCATAGATCTGATCAAACTGGGTTTTCATGCTTTCAAGATGAATCGGTTGCAGCTGTTTATTTTCCAGTTTTAGACATTGAAAGGCTTGCGCCTGCTCCAGCAATTCAGGCCGGTTGCCGGTGGCAATAATTTGCAAGTGAGGAAATGCCTGATGCAGGCGGGACAGAATCACTGCTGCTGTCTCCTGATCCAGCTGATGATCAATGGCATCAATCAATAAAACGCCCGTGCCTTCCTGACAGGGAAATAGACTGTGGGGATTCAACAGGCAAAGACGCCGTACAATATCACCCACCAGTGCAATCCAGTTGCGGATACTGTTGGGCAGCTGCTGGAAGCTAAAAGTCTGCTGCTGATAGGTCACCATCAGTTGCAGCTTGGGCTGGTATTTTAAATAAATCTGGCTGACTTCGGGCAGAGGATCAGCGACAGGGCCTCTTTTAAAGCTGTGAGGTTCGGCGCATGCAGATGGGCCTGCGCTTTCTCGATCTGCCGGGCCAGTTCCTCTCCGCGAATATCTTCTGGTTGCTGCAAGGCACGCGCTAAAATCTGGTCCATGATCTTGGCACTTTGCGCATTTTCAATATCACTGATTTCACGAAACCATTCAAAAAAACGGGCAAAAGTGGTGAAAGGAATCGCAGCAATTTCGTAAGCATATGCGGGCTGGAAAATGGCTGGATTATTTTTGCTGAGCAAATTGACTTCATTGCTAAAACGTTCAGCAGGATAATAGGCTATCAATGGCAAGCCGAGCAGGGAATCCTGTAGCCGGGCTTTCTGATAAAGGCTGAGCATACTTTCAAGCTGTGAAGTTTCTGCTTTGCCAAAGCCCAAGCCGTGACTGTTTAAGGTCTTGTAGATCTGCCAGGAACAGCTTTGTAGGTGGGCAGGTTCGGCCTGATTCGATTCTGGCAAGCTGCCCATTTCCTCAGGAAAACCGATCCGGATATCAATTTTGGATTGCAGCCGGTTTTGCATGATGTCTTGATCTGCCATCACCAGACCTGCGGCACGGCTATCGCGATAACGGGCTGCAAACCAGGTCAGGGCCTGATAGCTAAAACGTAAAAGCGTAGTTTTCCCAGAAGCCTGATTGCCCAGAATCAAGGTGACCGGGCATTGCGGATAATTAAACTGTAGTTGAATATTGGAAAAATGCAGGGTGTGTTTCAGTTGAAGTGCTTCGATGTGCATAGATCACCTGTGCCATGATGTTTACATCCATGCCATGCACCTTAACCGACTGCCTGCCGAAGCGACTGTGGCATCTTGATCTTCAGTTGTTGAATCAGGTCATAAATGTGATGAATATTTAAACTCACTTTAGCACGTGTACAGGCCACGTAAAGTAATCTTAATTCCTCATCACTAATTTTATGATCTTTTTCATTCAGCTTGAATTGATAGTCATCTTCAATATGGACCCGATCCCACTCCAGGCCTTTGGCCTTGTGTGCAGTGGAAATAATATAGTCGGCCTGAGCAATCGGCGTGATTTTGGCCAGGGCTTTTTTTAGTGGATCGGTACCATGCTCATCCACCAGTTTGACCAGAGGCTTGATATCACTGCCTTCATTGGTTTCACAGTATTCATGTACATCATGCCAGGAGTTAAACCAGGCCAGTTCCGGGACATCAACGACCCGTTTGCCCTGTTTCAGCATCGCAGCCGCATCGACAAAACGATTCAGCTTGACATGATCGGCTTGCAGGCTGACTTTATCACCGCGTACCAGTCCGGCCAGTAACAGTTCCATGGCACGGGCATTGGTCCGGCACAGAATCGCATCGCGCATTTTAGTATGTGGTTTATTGACCACTTTGGAATCTAAAAGAGGATTGCCGAGTAAAGGCACCGTTTCATTGAGTGCACCTAAAATAGCATTGGCATTCAGGGCAATTTCAGGGCCAAAACGGAAGGATGTGGTCAGGCGCGATTCAGGTAAAGGCAGTCGCTGCATGGCATTCACCGCACCACGCCAGGCATAGATCTGCTGATGTGCATCCCCGACATAAATCACCTGGGTGCTGCGCTGTTTCAGCAGAATCCCCAGCATTAGGGGATCGGCATCCTGTGCTTCATCGAACAGCACATAATCGGCTGGAATATTGGGTTCGGACAGCGCCCAGAGTTTCAGGTAAATATCGTGTCCGATACCGGCCTGATGATTCGGATCAATTGACTCTAGCCAGCGTCGTTCTACGGCTGGATAAAGTTTCTTCTGCAAAGTCTCGATATCATCCGGATGCAACCAGCTCGGTGCCTGAATATGCCGCGGAGCAGGGTACTGCGAACTGGTCGAACAGAAATAGCCAACCGCATTCGCCACCAGACTGGCCAGACGCGAAGGCATCAGCACATATTTCTCGTAACGCCCGCCCATCATACGGCGCATGGTCATCGGTTCTAGGCGGTATTCTTTGGCAATAAAACTTGGACTCAAGCGTGGCAGGCGCAGCTTGTCGGTGATTCCACGTGGAACACTGCGAAAGGCCAGGGAGTGAAAGGTCCGGCAATCCACCCCCCGATGAAACTTGGATTGCGCTTCACTGGCAATGGCTTTGTTGAAAGCCAGATACATACCACGCCGTTCAGGCATGGCATCACTGATCATTTGCAAGGTGGTGGTTTTACCTGTGCCCGCATAGGCAATCACCTTAAAGGATTTACCCAGACGTGCGTTATCAATGGCAGTGGCCTGCTCATAGGTCGCGGTCGGTTTTTGAAGATCAGACACAGATGAATTCAAGGCTTAATGCTGACGATTGGCTTTTTCAACCAGACCGGATAAGCCTTGGCGACGTGCCAGTTCATTTAACACCAATTGTACATCCAGATCGAAATAGCCGAGCATTACAATGGTATGGAACCAAAGATCTGCGACTTCATAGATCAAATCATTTTTATGGTCTGCAGAAGCATCCTGATCAAAATCTTTCGCTGCCAGCACAGTTTCAAAGCTTTCTTCACCCACTTTTTCCAGAATCTTGTTCAAACCTTTATGGTAGAGCTTGGCCACATAAGAGGAATCCGGATCGGCCTGTTTGCGTTCTGCCATCATTTGGCCCAGATAAGACAACACTTCAACCTGTTCAGACTGGGCTGTTGACGCATTCATGGCAAGCGTATGCGGATTCGTGGATTTTTCGCCATAAATCGCAGACGGATCTTTCAGCTGTGCATCGACAATTTCCCAGCCATTTGGCGTAAGCTTGCGATAGAAGCATGATTCACGGCCGGTATGACAGGCAATGCCGCCATGCTGTTCAATTTGCAGTACAATCACGTCGGCATCGCAGTCCAGACGGATTTCATGTACGGTCTGAAAATGTCCTGATTCTTCGCCCTTATGCCACAACTTGTTGCGTGAACGGGAGAAATACACTGCCTGATTTTTTTCGGCAGTTAAAGCCAATGCTTCACGGTTCATCCAGGCCACCATCAACACACGTCCAGTTTGATGATGCTGGGCAATGGCAGGGACTAATCCTTGTTCGTTAAATTTTACTTCATCGAGCCATTGCGCGTTGTTCATAAGGGTTTCCATCATTTCAATCAAAATATAAAAATACGGATAGGAAATATCCGCTGATAGTGTACGTGATCTCGCAGCATTTGCGGCAAAAATCTGTGTTGATCAGGACAGGCTGTGTCGTGGTTTTTTAAATCAGTCCACTTTATTCCAGATCTTGCAAAACTGAGACAGAGAAAAGCCGCCCGGTCGGCGGCTCGCATTTCCATTCAACTATCCGTATCAAAAATTACCAGTGTTCGCCCGGGAACAGACGCGCATATGCTTTTTGCACCAAGTTTAATTTTTGTGATTGGCCCACAGATGCACTTGAACTTGGAAACAGGTTAAAACCAATGGACATCAAGACATTGTTGATATCTGGAGCAATTGAATAGGTAATGGATGCCAGACGGCCCAAACCGGTCGCGACTTTCTTCGGCCGCTTCATAATTGCATAGGCAATCAGGTCGGCCGCCTGTTCTGGAGAAAGCGTCGGGACATATTTATAGATTTTGGTTGGTGCAATCATCGGGGTGCGCACTAAAGGCATATAGACCGACGTGATTGCGATTTTATGCGCATGCACTTCAGCAGACAGGCAGCGGCTAAAGGCATCCAGCGCAGCTTTTGAAGCCACATAGGCCGAAAAACGGGTTGCATTGGCCAGCACGCCAATCGAACTGATATTGATGATATGACCCGCGCGGCGCATCATCATTTGTGGCAGGATATTCATCACCAGACGCACCGCACCAAAATAATTTAGCTGCATGGTACGTTCAAAATCATGGAAACGATCTACCGATTCATGCACGGCACGGCGAATCGAACGACCCGCATTATTAATCAGAATATCAATATGGTCGACTGAAGCAATGATCTGCTTAGATACTTCGTCAATCGCTTCCATATTGTTTAAATCACACGGAAATATCGAGGCTTTACCGCCTTTTGCTTCAATTTCTGATTTTACTTGTTCTAGGGTTTCTTGAGTACGGGCTACCAGTAAAACATGGGCACCTGCATCGGCCAGTTGATGTGCTGTCGTTAAGCCAATACCGCTGGATGCACCAGTAATCAGGACAGTTTTACCTGCAACACATTTTTCCAGTTGTTTGTGTAGTCTAGTTTTCACGTTTGTTATCCCTAATTTGAAGTCAGCGTTCAAATTATTTTTATTAAAGGTCTATGGCGCTCTAACAGAAAATGAGAGCGAAGGTGAGTACAGATATGATAAACAATTCTTCAGGAAAATCTATACAATAAACTATTGAAATTAAAATAAAAATTAGAGTAATTGCTCTATTTATGTTCGTTATTTCATTTAACTTTTACCATGAAAATAAAAAGCAAAGCAAGTGGCTGTTTTAGAAAATAAATAAAAAACCTCATCAGAAATGATGAGGTTTCGAGTCAGTTTGAGTACTGCTTTAAACGGTTGCCAATGCCTGTTCCAGATCGGCAATCAGGTCGTCAATATGCTCAATTCCAATGGAGAGTCGTACCATATCTTCACTGACACCGGCAGATTTCAGTTCTTCAGTATTGAGCTGACGATGTGTGGTGGTAGCGGGGTGACAGGCCAGACTTTTGGCATCACCGATATTGACCAGACGTGTAAACAGTTGCAGGGCATCAATAAAACGGGTGCCACCTTCAAGACCATGCTGGACCCCAAAAGTCAGAATGGCAGACGGTTTACCTTTCACATATTTTTGCGCCAGGGCATGTTGCGGATGATCTTTTAAACCGGCGTAATTGACCCATTTCACTTTAGGATGTTTTTGCAGATATTCTGCCACTTTTAGTGCGTTTTCGGTATGACGTTCCATCCGCAGGCTTAAGGTTTCCAAACCTTGCAGAATTAGAAACACATTCTGCGGACTAATCGCAGCACCGGTATTGCGTAAAGGCACTACACGGGCACGGGCAATATAAGCCGCCTCGCCCAGCACTTCGACATAGTTTACGCCGTGATAGCTTGGATCTGGTGTATTGAGGGCAGGGAAGCGTTCAGGATATTTCCCCCACGGGAATTTGCCGCTGTCGACAATGATGCCACCAATTGAATTGCCATGACCGCCGATATACTTGGTCAGGGAATGCACTACAATATCAGCACCAAAATCGAAAGATTTCTGTAATATCGGGGTGGCAACGGTATTGTCCACAACCACAGGTACACCATATTCGTGCGCAATTTTTGCAATTTCTTCTAAATCAATAATATTGCCGAGCGGGTTACCAATGGATTCGACAAAGACCAGTTTGGTTTTTTCATCAATCAGGTCACGCAGACTTTCCGGTTTTTCATAATCAAAGAAACGGACTTCAATGCCTTGTTTGGGCAGGGTGTGCGCAAACAGGTTGTAGGTGCCACCATAAAGCGTTGATACTGAAGCAATATTATCTCCTGCTTCAGCAATGGTTTGAACCGCATAGGTAATGGCAGCCATACCAGAGGCTAAAGCGAGTGCCCCAATCCCGCCTTCCAGTGCTGCTACACGTTGTTCAAGTACTGCAGTGGTCGGGTTCATAATCCGGGTATAGATATTCCCCTGCACCTTTAAATCAAACAAATCGGCCCCATGTTGAGTATTGTCAAAGGCATAAGATGTGGTTTGATAAATCGGCACAGCCACTGCCTTGGTGGTTGCTTCTGGGGTATAGCCCGCGTGAATCGCTAAAGTTTCAGCTTTATAACTCATGAGATTTAGTCTTCTGGTGTTTTTGATTTTTGAAAAGATTAGCATAAAAGCATATGAGTAAAAGCGTATATTTATTCAAATGCATATCTGCTTTATTCATATATTGCCTTAAAAAGCATACGCGTTAATCCGGCTAAAGTGTTGTTTAAAAAGTAATCAAAATAAAACTTGTTACAATAGGCTTAAGTTCGTATCTATGGCTTATGTTTTCAGCACATTCTGCGTATAATAGCCGATTATTTTTTCGCTCTTTTTTGAGCTGGGGTCGTTGTTATAACCCCATTTGGTTTTTCAGTTGAGGAGTCCTACGTGGCCCAATATATTTATACGATGAACCGAGTATCTAAGATGGTTCCGCCTAAGCGCGAAATCCTGAAAGATATCTCCTTATCATTTTTCCCAGGCGCAAAAATTGGTGTGCTTGGTCTAAACGGTGCAGGTAAGTCTACCTTGCTTCGTATTATGGCGGGCGTAGATAAAGATTTCTCTGGTGAAGCACGTGCACAACCAGGTATCAAAATCGGTTATCTTGAGCAAGAGCCACCGCTAGATCCAAACAAAGATGTTCGTGGTAACGTTGAAGATGGTTTACGTGAACCGTTAGATGCTTTGGCTCGTCTTGACGAAGTATTTGCTGAATATGCAGCTGAAGATGCTGACTTTGATGCACTGGCAAAAGAGCAGGAAAAGCTGGAAGCGATTATCCAGACTTGGGATGCGCATAACCTTAGCAACCAGATGGATCAGGCGGCTGCAGCCCTGAATCTTCCTGCATGGGATGCAGATGTGAAGTTGCTTTCAGGTGGTGAACGCCGTCGTGTTGCACTGTGTCGTCTGCTTCTGTCTAAACCTGACATGTTGCTTCTGGATGAACCGACCAACCATTTGGATGCAGAGTCTGTATCTTGGCTGGAACGTTTCTTGAAAGACTTCCAGGGCACCATCGTGGCGATTACGCATGACCGTTATTTCCTGGATAACGTGGCGGAATGGATTCTGGAGCTTGACCGTGGTATGGGTATTCCATATCAAGGTAACTACTCTTCTTGGCTGGAGCAGAAAAATGCCCGCTTAGAGCAAGAGAACAAGCAGGAAGAATCTTTTGCTAAGGCATTGAAAAAAGAACTTGAATGGGTTCGTTCAAATGCTAAAGGTCAGCAAAAGAAAAACAAAGCGCGTATGGAGCGTTTTGAAGAGCTTAACTCTAAAGAATTCCAGCAACGTAACGAAACTTCTGAAATCTACATTCCACCTGGTCCACGTCTGGGTAACAAGGTTGTAGAAGTTGAAGGTATCAGCAAATCGTTTGATGGTCGTTTACTATATAAAGACTTAACTTTTACAGTTCCACCAACTGCGATTGTCGGTATCGTGGGTCCGAACGGTGCGGGTAAAACTACACTGTTCCGTATGATGACCGGCGAGCAACAACCAGATACCGGTACGGTAACACTGGGTGAATCGGTTAAAGTGGCTTATGTAGGTCAGATCCGTGACACGCTAGACAACAACAAAACCGTCTGGGAAGAAGTGTCTGGCGGTCTGGATATCTTGCGTATTGGCGATTATGAAATTGCTTCACGTGCTTATATCGGTCGTTTTAACTTCAAGGGCCAAGATCAGCAAAAACGTGTTGGTGAATTGTCAGGTGGTGAGCGTAACCGTTTGCAACTTGCCAAAATCCTGCAAATGGGCGCAAACGTGATCCTGCTGGATGAACCGTCAAACGACTTGGATATCGAAACCTTGCGTGCACTTGAGGATGCCATTCTGGTATTCCCGGGTACTGTAATGGTGGTATCGCATGACCGTTGGTTCCTGGACCGTATTGCAACCCACATCCTGTCATTTGAAAATGAAACTCCTGAATTCTACGAAGGTAACTATGCAGAATATGAAGCATATCGCCAGTCGCGTTTAGGTGAAGATGCGGCACAAAAACGTACCAAATACAAGAAAATCGGTGGTTAATCCCTGATTTTAATGTAAAAAAACCAGCCTGCGGGCTGGTTTTTTTTATGCGTATTGCATACTGAATGGGAAATTAGATGTCCCACTCATGACTGCATTCACGGCATTTCCATTTCTTTTGTGTTTGCATGAATGCCTGCATTGAAATTTTAAAATCAGGTAAGTCCTTATAGAACATAAAGCCTGCAATCAAAGAAAGAATAAAGACGATCACAGTCGCAGTCTGTAAAGTAGTACCTGCACCATCGCCAAAAGCCCACATCGCGATACTAATGATGACCAGCAATAGTAAAAGGAACAGGGCGGGCACCAGAAACATTAAGCTTTTAGGAACCACTGGACGTGGAGCTGCTTGACCTGGCTGGGCCACTGGCATGATTTTCGGGCTTTGACACTTAGGGCAACGATATTGCATTACAACTCCAAAATTTTGAATTACTGATTATTTTATCGGAAGATGCGGAGAAACCGAAATATTGCCCAACATAAAATATACAGGCAATAAAAAACCCAAGTCGCGATGCTTGGGTTTTTTATAAGATCACCATAATATGGTATGGTCATCTTGAATATGGCGTCCCTACGGGGATTCGAACCCCGGTTACCGCCGTGAAAGGGCGATGTCCTAGGCCTCTAGACGATAGGGACAATTGAGGCAAATTACACAGCTAAAGCAAGACTTGATTTGGTGGAGTCAAGGAGGATCGAACTCCTGACCTCTACAATGCCATTGTAGCGCTCTACCAACTGAGCTATGACCCCAGTCTGTGTGAGCGCTATATTAGGGATATCGCGCTCACACGTCAACACAAAAATTAATTAAGCTTGATCAACTGCTTCATTTTTCGGCAATTTTAAGCTTTCATTGAGTTTTTCCCAGACTTTTAGCTCTTTTTTACTTGGACCACCAACAATTTCCAGGGCATGACGCAGGCGTGCAAAGGTTAAATCCGGACCAATGGTCACCATCGTTTGCATGACTGGCGTAGATGCAGTCGAACCGGCAATCGCAATAAAGAACGCTGGCATAAAGTCGCGTAACTTGATTTCCATCTGTGTCGCCAAGTCCATCAAAGTTTGGCTGACCGTGTCGTTGTTCCAGCTAAACAAGCTTTCTAAACGCCAGATTGCAAATTGCAGACTTTGGCGTACCTGTTCATCTGACAGTTTTTTGCTTACAAACTGTTCTTTGGTCAGGGTCGGGAAGTGGTTAAAGTAATGTGCAGACCAGTTCACCGCTTCAGACAACAGGTTAATACGGGGTTGAATCGCAGCTGCAATTTCTTCTAATTTGGCACGATCCGCTTTCCATGCCAGCAAGGTGTCGAGCAGTTCAGCCGGACTCAAGGCCTTGATCCATTGACCGTTCAGCCAGTTGAGTTTTTCGACATCAAAGATCGGACCACCCAGTGATACACGTTTGATATCAAAATCTTCGATCATTTCTGCCAAAGTGAATTTTTCACTTTCATCTGGCATTGACCAGCCCATACGACCCAAGTAGTTCAACAAGGCTTCAGGCAGTACGCCGATGTCTTTGTAGTAGTTGATTGAGGTTGGATTCTTACGTTTAGACAGCTTGGATTTATCCGGGTTGCGTAGCAGTGGCATGTGGCACAGTACCGGCATTTCCCAACCGAAATACTGGTAAAGTAGCTGATGTTTCGGTGCAGATGGAATCCATTCTTCACCACGAATCACGTGGGTGATTTGCATTAAGTGGTCATCCACGACGTTAGCCAGGTGGTAGGTTGGCAGCCCATCGGTTTTCAGCAGGATCTGCATGTCCACTTGTGCCCATGGAATCTCGACTTCACCCCGCAGCATGTCATTAAACTTACATACACCTTCAGTCGGTACTTTCATGCGAATCACATGTGCTTCGCCAGCAGCCAAGCGACGTTCAACTTCTTCCTGAGTAAGATTCAGACCGCGACCGTCATAACGTGGAGACTCACCGCGTGCCTGCTGTTCTGCACGCATTTGATCCAGTTCTTCTAGGGTAGCGAAACAGTAGAAAGCATGGCCTTTCTCGACCAGTTCCAATGCATAATTTTTATAGATATCCATGCGTTCTGACTGACGGTACGGTGCATGCGGGCCACCCACATCAGGACCTTCAGACCAGTTCAGACCAAGCCAGCGCAATGAATCCAGAATCATTTTTTCAGATTCAGGCGTTGAGCGCAGTTGGTCGGTATCTTCGATCCGAAGAATGAATTCACCACCGTGCTGTTTGGCAAAACATAAGTTAAACAGGGCGATATAGGCAGTACCTACATGCGGAAAACCAGTAGGAGAAGGTGCAATACGAGTACGAATAGTCATAGCCGGATCTAATCTTGAATATAAAATTGTAACTATTATAGCGAAAAAGCCACTTCACTTAATGCTTTATTCAACATTGAGTAATGTGGCTTTTAAATCTGGACGTATTCAGCTCTTTTGGCGCTGATTAAGAAGGATCGCTCAAAAAAATACTTTGTACAAAACGGGTAAAACGATAATTCTGTGCTGCCAAGAAATTTTGCGAAGGTGCAACTTTAAGGGCAGTTAAGACTTTTAAATTATCTTCTGTATGGAGTGTTTTTTCACTTTTTTGTTGCTGAATCGCTTTTTCAATCGGCGATGCCTTGCTTTCAGCGGTGCTTACTACAGTCTTCGGCAAATCTGTCTTCACAACCACGGCATGACCGAGCTGAATCGAAAACAACATAATCAGGCTTAGGATGCTGGCTGTGAATAATTTAAATTTCATATCCAAACTTCCTCCTTACTTCTGGTTGGTTTTATTTTGTTAAAAATGTTTTTTTTAATACTCTGTCTACAATTTAATCACAGTTGGTCATAAAGAAGTAGAACCAAGTCACATTTTTTACAAAAGAAATTATATAACTCTGTGGAAAATTACTAAAAAAACGTAATTTCCTGTTTTAGTGGCCTATTTTTAACAGAAAACTGTGAAGACAACGTGAAGAACTGTCTTATATTGTAGCAGAATATTACTTTTCTAGCAGAATATGTATCTGGATTTAATTGTTACCAGATATCTGAAAATCAGAAATAGATTGTGTATTTTGTTATAAGCATATGATTGTTATGTTAATTTTTGATTTGTATAGTGCTGCTATATAAACAATTGAGTTACATAAGATGAAAAGAATAATAGCATCAACAATCTTGACAATTTTAGCTGGAACAGCAGTACAAAATTCCATCGCCAAAGATTTCCTGAATGTGTCTTATGACCCGACCCGTGAATTTTATCAGGAATATAACGAAGAATTTGGCAAGTTCTGGAAGCAGAAAACCGGACAGACGGTTAATTTTAAGCAGTCGCATGGCGGTTCAGGCAAGCAGGCGCGTTCAGTTGTCGATGGTTTGCAGGCCGATGTGGTGACCTTGGCCTTGGCCAATGATATCGAAGAAATCGTCAATGCAGGTTTAATCGAGAAAGGCTGGCAAAAAGATTTTCCGAGCAATTCGGCGCCTTATACTTCTACGATCGTATTTTTGGTACGCAAAGGGAATCCAAAGCAAGTCAAAGACTGGAATGATCTGACCAAACCGGGTGTGGAAATTATTACCCCGAACCCGAAAACTGGTGGCGCACCGCGTTGGATCTATCTGTCTGCGTGGGGCTATGCGCTGAAGCAACCCGGTGGCAATGAGGTCAAAGCCAGAGAGCTGGTGAAAAAACTTTATCAAAATGTCAAAGTACTCGACTCCGGTGCCCGGGGTTCACTGACGACTTTTGCCGAGCGCGGTATTGGTGATGTGCTTTTATCCTGGGAAAATGAAGCCTTGCTGGCAACGCAGGGTCTGGGCAAAGACAAGTACGATATCGTCTATCCATCGATTTCAATTCTGGCTGAGCCATCGGTGGCGATTGTCGATAAAAACGTCAATAAAAATGACACGATCCATCTGGCCAAAGGGTATTTGAACTATTTATATTCACCGAAAGGGCAGGAGCTTGCTGCAAAATATTTCTTCCGTCCACGCGATGCCAAAGTGGCTGCCAAATATTCAGCCCAATTCCCGAAAATCCAGACCTTCACTATTGATAAAGTCTTTGGAGGCTGGGCCAAAGCGCAAAAAGCGCATTTTGTAAATGGGGCGATCTATGATCAAATTTATAATGAAAAAAGATAAGTAAGCAGTGGTTTATAAGGAGATAAAGAAAATGGCGAAGTGATTATCCATTTTCTTTATATCTAATGCATAAAATTCTATATATTAGAGATAAGTAGAATAATAAATAACATTTTTCTTTTAAAAACATCATATTAATAAAGAAAACCTTTTATTTTATCGTGTTTTGATGCGCAATGCTGAATTGCGATAAATGATTTTATTTCATATAGTTATATTTAATGAAGATAAACTCTGTGTTGCCATGAAAACTCAATTAAAATTGTTCTTTAGTGCTGCCTTATTGGCGACTGGTTTAGGTATGACAGCTACTGCTTCACAAGCAGCAGACCGTCAATTTCTGAATGTATCCTATGATGCCACGCGCGAGTTCTATGATGAATTTAACAAATCATTTGGAACTTACTGGAAAAACCGCACAGGTCTGGATGTGAATTTTAAGCAGTCACATGGGGGGTCGGGCAAGCAGGCACGTTCAGTGGTTGATGGCCTGAAAGGCGATGTGGTGACTTTGGCGCTGGCCAATGACATCGAAGAAATTGTGAAATCTGGCCAGATTCAGCCAGGTTGGCAAAAAGAATTTCCGCATAACTCGGCACCTTATACCTCAACTATCGTATTCATGGTCCGCAAGGGCAACCCGAAAGGCATCAAGGACTGGAGTGATTTAACCAAACCTGGTGTGCAGATTATTACCCCTAACCCGAAAACCGGTGGTTTGCCGCGTTGGGTGTATCTGTCTGCATGGGGTTATGCCGAGAAACAGCCAGGCGGTAATAAAGCCAAAGCGCAGGAATTTGTCGGCAAACTCTATAAGAACGTGAAGGTGATGGATTCTGCTGCACGTGCTTCAATGACCACCTTTGCCGAACGTGGGATTGGCGATGTATTATTGACCTGGGAAAATGAAGCCTTAGTTACGCAAAAGACCTTGGGTAAAAACAAGTTTGATATCGTTTATCCATCGATCACGATTTTGACTGAACCGTCAGTGGCGATTGTGGATCGTACCGTAGAAAAAAATGGTAATAAGTGGTTAGCAACGGGTTATATCAATTACCTGTATTCACCATTGGGTCAGGAGATGGCGGCTAAACACTTCTATCGTCCACGTAATGAAAAAGTATTGGCCAAGTATTCGGCACAGTTTCCGAAAATCAAAACCTTTACCATTGATGAAGTCTTTGGTGGCTGGGCCAATGCACAGAAAACCCATTTTGCAAATGGTGCAATTTTCGACCAGATTTATAACAGCAAACGTTAATTGATCTGCGAAGTCATCTGGATTGAAAAAAGCCTCCAAAACGGGAGGCTTTTTTGTGGTCAAAAATGCTGAAACGGTTTTCTCTATAGAAAGTAATATTTATCTACAAAAAGTCGTTTGGAGCTTTGCCTAAACAGGGTGATAATGTGCAGTTAAATTTTTCGCCCTATTGATTGAGTTTTTATGTCACATATTTCTGTATTACTTCACGAAACGATTGATGCCTTGTTGGCGGGTCGCAATACGGGAACTTATGTTGATGGTACCTTTGGTCGTGGTGGACATACGCGTTTATTGCTGTCTAAATTAAATGAACATGCACGTGTCTATGCCTTTGATAAAGATCCACAGGCACTGGCAGTGGCGGCCGAACTAGAACAAGAAGATTCACGGTTTAAAATTATTCATGCCAGCTTTGCTGACCTGAAAGATGCCTTGGCTGAGCTGGGCATTGAACAGGTCGATGGAGTGATGGCAGATCTGGGTGTATCTTCACCGCAGCTGGACCAGGCTGAACGTGGTTTCAGTTTTATGAAAGATGGCCCGCTGGATATGCGCATGGACAATTCACAAGGTCCAACTGCAGCAGAATGGCTGCTTAAAATTGAAGAAGAAGCACTGGCAAATATCATTTTTAAATACGGCGAAGAACGTTATAGTCGCCGGATTGCCAAAGCCATCAAGGCGGCCGGACAGATTGATACTACAGCTCAACTTGCGGAAATTGTTAAAGTCGCGCATCCAAAATGGGAAAAAAATAAGCATGCCGCCACTCGTACTTTTCAAGCTATTCGTATTGCTATTAATAAAGAATTAGAAGATATTGAAATCTTCTTGCCTCAGGCCGTTGAAATCTTGAAACCTGGGGCACGTTTGGCGGTCATTAGTTTCCACTCTCTGGAAGACCGTTTGATTAAACAGTTTATTCAAAAAGAATCCACATTAGATGAAGATTTTGGCTGGGGAATGCCGGGGCAGCAAAAAGATACACGACGTTTAAAGAAGGTATCCCGCGTAAAAGCCAGTGACGAAGAAATCAAAGCCAATCCTCGTTCACGTAGTGCATGGCTCCGGGTAGCAGAACGTTTAGCTTGATAGGCACATCATGAAAACTGAAGTGGTTGATAAAAAATTAGAAAAGTTGTGGCTTAAAAAAGCCACCATCTATCTCGTATTGATACTGATGGTCTTTATCAGTGCAGTATTTGTGGTATTTCAGGTCTTTGAATATCGTCAGGACACCAGACAGCTGAGTAGCTATTTGCGTGAGCGTGATGATCTGAATGCAGAGTGGGGTCGTTTGCTGATTGAACAGCAAACCTTTGGCGCAACTGCACAGATTGGCACGCGTGCTGTGACCCAGCTGCGGATGTATTCACCACCGGTTTCACAGAGTGTCGTGATTTCCTTACCACAAACTTCAGATGAGAAAAAATAAGGCCAGCGCTCGGACATGATAGACAAAAGAAAGAAGCAACCGGTACGTAAAAAACAAGCAGTCACCGACAAAAATGCATCGAATGTTTATATCAATCGTTTTTATATCATGTGGGCGGTGGTGCTCTTGTGTTTTATTACACTGATTGGCCGTGCCTTTTATGTGCAGATTATCAATAAAGACTTTTTACAAAATAAAGCCAATGCCAATATTTTAAGAACCAATACCATCAGGGCGATGCGTGGTGTGATTTATGATCGTAATGGTGTGCCACTGGCGATCAGTACCCCGATCATGAAAATCGTGATTGATCCACGCGATTATTTTGACAATAAAAAACTCTATGACGAGACCATGCTGGCGCTGGAAAAAGAACCGGATAGCCGTAAACTCAAACGTCAACTGCCGGATAAAAACCTGGATCTGGATGAGCTGGCCGATGCAGTCGGTATGGATCGGGCAGAACTGCGTAAAAAAATGCAAGAACGCCCGCGTTCGCGTTATCTGATCCTGAAAAAAGAAGTTCCGCCACAACAGGCTGAACTGATCATGAAGCGTAATTTTCAGGGGGTGTATGCCGAGAAAAACTATAAACGGTATTATCCGCAGCCACAGCCGAATTCTCAGATTATTGGCCTGACCAATAGTGAAGGTATCGGGATTGAAGGTCTGGAAATGCAGCTGAATAGCCGTCTTTCCGGAGAGGATGGCGAGCAGCAGATCATTCGCGATAAAAAAGGTAACCGGGTCAAAGAGCCGGAAGTAATTAAAGAGGTTGAACCAGGCGAAAATATTACCCTGAGTATCGATTCTCGTCTGCAATATATTATGTACCGTGAGCTGACTGCGGCCGGTGTTGCCAATAATGCCCGTTCAGCTACTGCAATTGCCGTAGATGTCAAAACAGGCGAAATTCTGGCGCTGTCTTCATGGCCATCGTATAACCCCAATGATAAAAATAGCTTGCTGAACAAGGATGCGATGCGTAACCGCGGTGCAGTCGATTCTTTCGAGCCAGGTTCTACCATGAAGCCGCTCACTGTAGCGATGGCTTTGGAAAGTGGCAAATATACGGCGAATTCAGTCGTGAATACCACGCCGGGCAGTATGCGGGTCGGCAATCATACCATTCGTGATACGCATAACTATGGCCAGTTAACACTCGGCGGCATTCTACAGAAATCTTCTAACGTCGGTGTGGCGAAACTGGCCTTGTCGCTGCCTTATGAAACCTTGCCAACGTTCTACAAACGCCTCGGTTTTGGTCAGCGTTCAGCGGTGAAGTTCCCCGGGGAAAGTGCCGGTCTGATTCTGCCGCCAAGTAAATGGAATGTGTCAGAAGTGGCGACCATGTCCTATGGTTATGGTCTGAACGCAACAGTACTTCAGCTGGCTGATGCCTATGCCATGCTAGCCAATAAAGGCGTGAAAATGCCGCTGAGCCTGTACAAGCTGGAAGAGCAGCCTAAGGGTGAACAGGTGGTCGACGCCAATATCGCAGATCAAGTCTTGCTGATGATGGAAACCGCAACCTTGCCGGGCGGTACAGCGACACGCGCCACTATTCCAGGCTATCGCGTGGCAGGTAAAACCGGTACTGCACATAAATTGCGTGCCGACCGTAAAGGTTATTCGACCAATGAATACCGGGCTTTATTTGCCGGTGTGGCACCGGTCAGTGATCCACGGATTGCCATGGTGGTGGTGGTGGAAAATCCACAAGGCACCTACTATGGCGGTACGGTATCCGCACCGGTCTTTGCCCGCGTGATGCAGGAATCTCTGCGTCTGCTGAATGTCCCTCTGGACAAACCTTTAGAACCTCCCAAAGTCCAGTAAATAGGTGATCAATGTCTATTACATTTCAAGATCTCTACACCCCTCACGATGTCGCTAACTGGATGACACAATCCTTTCAGGGCTTCGAGCTGGATAGTCGTAAAGTCAAACCGGGACAAATTTTTATTGCCCTGACCAGCCTGTCTCAACCGGAAAAAACTGCTCAATTTGCCCAGAAAGCTCTAGAGCAGGGTGCATTGGCTGTGATTTCAGAAACTGAGCTGGATGTATCTCCAAGTTTGGTGGTGACAGATGTACGTCATCTGATGGGACAGTGGCAAAAGCAGTATTTGCAAGCTACTCAACCTATTCAAGCTGCTCGAATTTTGGCAGTTACCGGCACCAATGGTAAAACCACGATTTCTCGCTTGGTGGCTGAGTTAATCATGCTGCAAGGTAAAGCCTGTGCGGTGATGGGTACCACAGGTAACGGGATTTTGCCAAATCTGGAAGCTTCTTCGCATACCACCCTGGATGCCTTGCAACTGCAAAATGCCTTGCATGGCTATGCAAAGGCCGGTGCGGAATTTACCTCGATTGAAGCCAGCTCGCATGGTCTGGAGCAGGGCCGCTTGAATGGTTGTGATATCGAGATTGCGGGCTATAGTAATTTGAGCCGTGACCATCTGGATTATCACGGGACGCTGCAAGCCTATGCGGAAGCAAAATCACGCTTATTTCAGTTTGAATCTTTAAAAGTGGCTGTTATCAATATTGATGATAAACATGCACAGATCATGCTGGAAGCTGCGAAAAATAATCCGGCACAACCCAGAATTTTGACTTATTCCACCACACAAAAAGCGGATTATCAGGTTCAGGATATTCAATACAGCATTTCAGGTGCCCAATTTCAGCTCATAACATCACAGGGCCGCTATGCCGTCCGCAGCCCGCTGCTGGGACATTTCAATATTGAAAATCTGGTTGCCAGTCTGATCATGGCGGAACAGGCCGGCTTTGACCTGAGCCGTTTGATTGCGATTGTACCCCAGCTCAAAGGTGCACCAGGCCGGATGCAGGTGCTGCGTGATGGCGAGCGCCTATTCGTCGTAGATTATGCACATACGCCTGATGCATTGACTCAGGTTTTAGTCACCTTGAAGCGCCATGTGTCAAATCAGTTATGGGCAGTCTTCGGCTGTGGTGGCGATCGTGATCGCGGTAAACGTCCACTGATGACTCAAGCCGCATTAGAAGGCTCGGATATTGCGGTATTGACTTCTGATAACCCGCGGACCGAAGATCCGGCACAAATTTTTGCTGATATGAAAAATGGCATCGATTTTTCAGGCAAAACCTATCATGAAATTCATGACCGTCGTGAAGCGATCAAGTTCGCCGTTAAATACGCACAGGCTGGTGATATTGTCGTGATTGCAGGGAAGGGGCACGAAAATTATCAGGAAATTGATGGTATACGTCACTGGTTTGATGACGTGATCGAAGTGCAGGCTGCGCTTGATGCACAGCATTGCAGTACAGATTCAGCCTATTCAGCGCATTAGGATTTAATATGCATACCTCAACAACAAGTACTGCGGCGCTGGAGCCGTGGAGCATAGAACAACTGCAGCAGGCCACTCAAGGCTATTGGCTGAACGATAAAAAGCCTGCGGGCCAAATCAAGCGGATTCTGACTGATTCACGTGATGCAGAAGCAGGTGATGCTTTCCTGGCGTTGAAAGGTGAGCGTTTTGACGCGCATGACTTTATTGCGCAAGTGGCTACTAAAGGCTGTGAAATCGCCATTGTGAGCCATCCGGTAGATGCAGATATTTGCCAGCTGGTGGTCGAAGATACCCGTTTGGCACTAGGTCATTTAGGCGCTTATCGCCGGCAGCAAAATCCGCAGCTCAAAGTCATTGCCTTGACCGGCAGCAGTGGCAAGACCACCACCAAGGAAATGCTGGGAAGCATTCTGTCACGTCTGGCCCCGACCTTGGTGACGCGTGGTAATTTGAATAATGACCTCGGCGTGCCGGTGATGTTGCTTGAGTTGCGACCTGAACATCAATATGCAGTGATGGAGCTCGGTGCGAGTCATCAGGGTGAAATTGATTACACCTCGAAAATGGTGCAGCCGCATGTGGCCGGGATCATCAATATCGGTACCGCACATTTGGGCGAGTTTGGCGGTCGTGATGGCATTTGCCGGGCGAAATCCGAAATTTATGCACATGTCGCTGAGACTTCAATTATTCCTGCCGCAGATGATTTTGCTGATACGATTCGTGCCGCAGTAAAAACTGAAAAAAGCTTGAGCTTTGGTGCCGGCGGTGAGGTTTATGCTAGCGATGTGGTACTCGACGCTCAGTCTTCAACCTTTAGGCTAAATACGGCGCAAGGCTCCAAATTTGTACAGCTGCCTTTTGCCGGTGAACATAATGTTGAAAATGCGACTGCAGCAGCAGCTTTTGCCTTGGCGATTGGTGTTGGTCTGGATGATATCGTGGCAGGTCTGGAACAGGCTGTGGGCGCGAAAGGTCGTCTGAACTTTATTCCGCACAAAGAATATTTATTTATTGACGACACCTACAATGCCAATCCGGGTTCGATGCGTGCAGCGGCTGAAGTGTTGGCGCAGCAGCAGGGTATCCGGGTCATGGTGACCGGCGATATTGGTGAACTCGGCTCATCTGCTGCGATGGAACATTATAAACTCGGTCGGGATCTGGTCTCGGTGAAAGGCATCAACTTTATAGTGGCTGTGGGCGAATTTGCCCCGGCTGCACAAGAAGGTGCACGTAGTACGCAATATGGTAAAAAAATGCAGGCTTTCCTGAATCAGGAGCAGGCATTGCCATTTTTAATTCATTTGATTGAAACACATCAACCTCAGCCGATGTCATTTCTGTTTAAAGGGTCGCGTTATACCCATATGGAAACATTGATGGCTGCATTGATGGAGAAACTCTAAATGCTGTTATGGCTCTTTGAACATTTGGCGGGCTTTGACAGCACGTTTCAGGTGGTTCGTTATTTAACTTTACGTGCTTTACTTAGCGTCCTGACGGCGCTCACCATTGGTCTGGTGCTGGGTCCTGTGATGATTCGCAAGCTTCAGGCACTCAAATACGGTCAGGCCGTCAGCTCGTATGCTCCTGAAAACCATGCCAAGAAAATGGGAACGCCAACCATGGGCGGGGTGCTGATCCTGCTTTCGATTGGTATCTCAACTTTACTCTGGGCGGATCTTTCCAATCCTTATGTATGGATCGTGCTGGGTGTAATGGTGATTTTCGGAGCAGTGGGTTGGGCCGATGACTGGATTAAAATCCGCTATAAAGACAATGCCGGTCTGCCTGCGAAGAAAAAATTCTTCTGGACTTCAGTCGGTTCTTTGGGTGCCGGTATTGCCCTGTATGTGATTGCGCAGCAACAGACCAATCCGGTGCATACCGCGAATATGCTGGATCTGCTGATTCCGTTCTTTAAGGATTTAAGCATTCCACTGTCGGTTATTCCATTGGGCATTGGTTTTATTATCTTTACCTATTTCGTCATCAACGGTGCCTCCAATGCCGTGAACCTGACCGATGGTCTGGATGGTCTGGCGATCATGCCAATCGTATTGGTTGCTACAGGTCTGGGCGTATTTGCCTATCTGGCAGGAGATGTGCGTTTTGCCAATTATCTGCATATTCCCTATGTGAAATATTCTTCTGAACTGGTGGTGGTTTGTGCGGCCATGATTGGCGCGGGTCTGGCTTTCCTTTGGTTCAATGCCCATCCAGCCCAGGTGTTTATGGGGGATGTCGGTGCTTTGTCACTGGGCGCAATGTTGGGAACCATCGCAGTCATGGTGCGTCAGGAAATCGTATTTGCGATTATGGCGGGTGTGTTTGTAGTAGAAGCGGTTTCGGTGTTCTTGCAGATTGGTTCATTGAGAATGCGCAATAAACGTGTCTTCCTGATGGCGCCGCTACATCATCACTATGAGAAGAAAGGCTGGCGTGAAACCCAGGTGGTAATCCGTTTCTGGATTATTACGATTATGCTGGTAGTTTTGGGTCTAATGACCTTAAAATTGCGCTAAGAAATGCATTGGAAAAAGTCGGCGCATGCCGGCTTTTTTGTTTTTGGAGAAAATGATGAATTTACTCATGTGCCCAGTCTGTCGCCAGCAGTTGAGCTTAAATGAAAGAACATGGCGATGTGAGAATCATCATAGCTACGACGTGGCCAAACAAGGCTATGTGAACCTGCATGTGGTTCAGCACAAGCACAGCAAAAATCCGGGAGATACCCCTGAATCTGTGCAGGCACGTCGCGCATTTCTCAGTGCGGGTTATTATGCGCCGTTGCAGCAGGCCGTCGTGGAAAAGATTCGTGAGTTGCGAATTGAAAACCTTTTGGATATTGGCTGTGGCGAAGGCTACTATACGGATGCTATGCAGGCTGAAGTACTACAATGCGTCGGAGTTGATATTGCCAAGAACGCAGTTCAGGTCGCGGCCAAACTGAATAAAGAGATGACTTGGGTTGTGGGAACCGGCGCGACTCTACCCGTGCTGGATGAGTCGATTGATCTCTGTACCAGTTTATTCAGTCCGATTCCCAAACAGGAAATCCTGCGCGTCTTAAAGCCGAAGTCTTATTTGCTGGTGGTGACACCGGCACCCCAACATTTATATGCCATGCGTGAGGCTTTATTTGAAGAAGTGAAACCACACGAGCCACAGAAGTTTGTTGAGCAACTGCAAGATGAATTTGATCTGATCAGTGAGCAGGTAATTGATGCACCGATGATTTTGCCGCAGACAGATTTGAAAAACCTGATTGCCATGACACCATATGCCTATAAGGCCAAACCTGAACGCCGTTTAGCACTTGAACAGCAGGATCAGTTTGAATTGCTGGCGCAATATCAGATTTACCTCTTCCAGAAAAAATAAAAAATTGAGCATAAAAAAGCCCTCAATCGAGGGCTTTTTTATAGCTGCAGATTACTGGACTTCTTCGATCAGATTTTCCAGAGAATCTACCCGGTTCGGCTGAAGAGGCTGTTCTTGCGATGTAGATCCTTCCTCTTGTGGTAGGCGAATGGGCTGATCTGGCAAGTCTTCAAAGTCAGTTTCTGTCCGTTTCGGAACGACCACAGGTGCAGGGCGGTATAGTGCTGTTGCCAGAGGCGGAGAAGATGGATCATTCTGTGCTTCGTCAGCCTGAACCACTTTGGTGCGATTCACCGGTGCCTTGGCATTACGGTCAAACCGTACCCATGCTTCGGGCTGGTCTTTTAATGCCTTGCCCATAAAATCGGTCCAGATCGGTAAAGCTGCGACACCGCCATATTCACGGCGACCTAAAGTTTTCGGCTGGTCAAAGCCGACCCAGGTCACGGTGACTAACTTGCCATTGAAGCCAGCAAACCAGGCATCCTTGGCATCATTGGTGGTACCGGTTTTCCCGCCGATATCACTTCGACCAATTCTTAAGGCAGCACGACCGGTACCATGCTGAATCACATCACGCAGGATATTAGCCATATCATAGGCAGAGCTGGATTTTAAAATCCGCTGTGCCTGACGATAATTACTGTCTTCGGCAGAGACTTTGGGTGCAGCCTGTTTCTGCTCTAGGCTTGTATTGTTAATTGCGATTGCTTCGTCATCTGCAGTAATGGGCTCGGTGACTGGCGTTGATTCTTCTTTTTCATTGATACATGAAATACAGGCATATTCAGGCTTAGCTTCAAAGATAGTATTGCCATAAGCATCTTCAATACGGGTGATAAAATGCGGCTGGATTCGGTAACCGCCATTGGCAAAAGTGGCATAGCCGGTGGCCATCTGAATCGGGAGTACCTGCGGAGTGCCTAAGGCAATCGTATAGTTACGTGGAATCTGACTGTCCTGCAAACCAAAATCCATAAATAACTGACGGGTACGTTCAATTCCAACGGTCTGTAATAAGCGTACTGAAACCGTATTACGCGATAGATAAAGTGCGCGACGTAAGGGGATCATGCCAAGATAGCGTCCATCCGAGTTACGCGGCGTCCATTTGCCAATGGTAATGGGAGCATCATTGACCATGCTATGTGGAGTCATACCACGCTCTAAAGCCAGTGCATAAACAAACGGTTTAATTGTAGAGCCAGGTTGGCGCCAGCCTTGGGTCGCACGGTTAAATTTCGATTGATAAAAATTATATCCTCCAACAATGGCCTCAATCGCACCATTATTAGGGTTGATGGCAATCAACTGTCCTTGCACATTTGGAATCTGTACCAGTGACCAAGACGTTTTATTTTCATTGGGTCTTAAACGAACAATGTCTTTGACTTTGACAATCTCGGAGGCTTTGCTCGGTGCACCGCCTACACTGTTGACACTACGAAAGCGACGCGCCCAAGACATACCTGACCAGGGGACAGTCACGCTACTTCCATCCTGCATGAGTGCTTCAAAGCTGGAACTGCCTACTTTCGTCACTTGAGCAGGATAGGTATTGGCATAGGCACGGAACTTGTCCAGTGGTTGATCATGTGCTTCAGCACCACGCCAGCCATGTCGACGATCATAAGCCTCTAAGCCTTCCTGTACCGCTTGCTCCGCATAGGTCTGACGTTCACTACTGATAGTGGTATAGACTTTATAACCCGAATCTACTGCTTGTTCACCAAAGTTTTGCACCAGTTCAGAACGTACCATTTCACCGACATACGGGAATTTATTACGGGTGCTACGATCGGGCATGTCCAGATTAACCGGCTCAGCAATGGCTTGCTGATACTGGCTCTGGTTTAAATAGCCCAGTTGTAGCATACGACCTAAAATCCAGTTACGACGTTCCAAAGCACGTTTGGGATTGGCGACCGGATTGTATCGGGAAGGGGCTTTAGGCAGGCCAGCGATCATGGCCATTTGTGCAGTCGAAAGTTCTTCTAGACTCTTGTTGTAATAAATTTTAGCTGCTGCCGCGATGCCATAGGCATTTTTCCCGAGAAAGATTTTATTGACATACAAGGTCAGAATTTCTTCTTTACTTAAGTTTTGCTCAATTTTACGGGCCAGAAAAATTTCAGTCAGTTTACGCTTCAACGTCCGTTCAGGACTGAGGTAATAGTTTTTTGCCACTTGCATGGTAATGGTCGAACCGCCGGTCTGGACATCGGAACCGGTGACTGTCTCACTGAGCGCGCGTCCCAAGCTTTTAAAGCTGATTCCGCTATGCTCAAAAAAGCTGGAA
The DNA here is from genome assembly GCF_019038395.1 of Acinetobacter sp. BY419. Classification (GTDB taxonomy): domain Bacteria; phylum Pseudomonadota; class Gammaproteobacteria; order Pseudomonadales; family Moraxellaceae; genus Acinetobacter. Next base: position 55,370 of record NZ_JAGFXZ010000001.1, on the reverse strand, counting down.
TCTTCAGCCGCCAGGAAAGCGTGAATAAACTCGGGCGGAATTTGTTCATATTTCACGGGAACTGAAAGTTTGCCTCCATATTCGGCAATTAATTCATTGTCTGAACTAAATACTTGTAAAGGCTTCAATAAAGGTGCCTTTTGAAGCGTGGACATTTCAGGCAAAGATGGGGCAATATAGAGATACATGCCATAGAAACCCATCGGAATTGAGATCAATATAATGATAATGATCAAAAAAAATGGACGAACAAGGCCTGAACAAGATAGCTTTTTCATAACAAGTAAGTTTTAATAAGAGCTAATGGCGAACTAATTACCGGTCAGTATATCCTGTCGATATCCATATTGTTAGATCAGTTATTGTATCTATATAAAATTATAGACTGGACCAATTGGTAAGTTAGATTGAATTGGGGACAAAAAAATAATAGGAAGTGTATTATTGTGCGTAGGTTATATCGTAAACCAAATAAGGGGTTAATAGGAGTCGATATTAGTTCGACTTCTGTTAAAGTTTTGGAACTTTCTGTAAAAAGTGGCCGTTATTGGGTAGAGAGCTATGCTTTGGTCCCATTATCGGAAAACAGTGTTGTTGAAAAAAACATCTTAAACCCAGAAGCAGTCGCAGATGCCCTTGGGCGCGCAATTAATTTGGGCAATACCCAGTCGACTCAGGCTGCTTTTGCCATTCCAACTTCAATGGTCATCACCAAAATCATTGAGATGGATGCAGACATGTCGGATGATGAACGTGAAGTTCAGATTCGTGAAGATGCAGAACAATACATTCCTTTCCCACTCGATGAAGCTAGCCTGGACTTTGAAGTTCTGCCAGACCGTCTTGCCAATCCGAACCGGGTAAATGTACTTCTGGTGGCGACACGCATCGAAAATGTCGAAGCACGTTCTGAGGTTTTGGAAATTGCCGGACTCACGCCCAAGATTGCCGATGTAGAAAGTTTTGCGCTGGAAAATGCCTTTAAAGTATTTTCGGATACTTTGCCGATGGGGGTCAATACGGTCGGTATTTTAGACATTGGTCATAGTATGACAACCTTGTCGGTCATGCAGAACAACAAGATTATTTATACCCGTGAGCAGGTGTTTGGTGGCAAGCAGTTGACTCAGGAAATCCAGAATCGCTATGGATTGTCTTTTGAAGAAGCCGGGCGCGCTAAAAAAAACCGTGCTTTGCCGGATGACTATGATATTGAAGTACTAGAGCCATTTCTGGATGCAGTGGTACAACAGGCAGCCCGTTCATTGCAATTCTTCTTTTCATCTTCTCAGTTTAACGAAATTGACCATATCTTACTGGCCGGCGGGAATGCCAATATTCCAGGTCTGGCAAAATTATTACAACAAAAACTCGGTTACCGGGTCACGATCGCGAATCCATTTTTGCAAATGGGCTTTTCTCCTCAAATTGATATTAAAAAAATTGAAAATGACGCGTCATCACTCATGGTTGCATGCGGATTGGCCTTAAGGAGTTTTGATTAATGGCAAGAATTAACTTACTTCCTTGGCGTGATGAGCTGAGAATTAAAAGAAATAATGAATTCGTGGCAATCTGCGTGGGGGCGCTATTCTTAGGATTGGCGGCGGGAGGTTCAACCTGGTTTTATTATGATCATAAACTGCAGGATCAGGAACAGGCCAATCAGCTGATTCAAAGCACCAACCAGAATCTGGATGTGCAGTTAAAAGCGCTAGAAGGTTTACAAGAACAGCGTAATGCGATTGTCGAGCGGATGAAGCTAATTCAGGGCTTGCAAACCCAGCGTCCGATTGCGGTACATCTGATTGATGAAATTGTGCGGGTAACCCCGAGCAATATGTACATCACCAAATTTCAGCGTACCGGCGACAAATTTACCATTGAAGGTAAAGCTGAGAGTCCTAATACCGTAGCTGAACTGCTACGTAATCTGGAAGCTTCATCTTGGTATCGGAATGCCTTTATGAACGCTTTCCTGGTGGCTGAAGAAGCGAAAGAAAAGACGCCAAGCTCGATCATTCCACGTGTAGAAGAGTCGTATGGCAGTTTTACTGTGACCGTAGATCTGGATCAGATCGCTCAGCCAGTACTTAACGAAGAACAACAAGCAGTCACTACAACTACGGGGGCATCATCATGAGTAATGACGAATACGATGAGTTCGGTCAGGATGTCGTCGCTGTACCAAAAAACAAAATGAATCTTGAAAAGTTTTTTCAACAATTCAATACCCTAGATCCAAATAATTATGGCAGCTGGCCTTTGTCGGTCAAAATTACCTGCTGGATTTTTATTGTCGCTTTTGCATTTGCAGTGATTTACTTTGTCATGATCAGAAGCACCATTGAATCGATTTCACAGGCCAGTGCTCAGGAACAAAACCTGCTGAATGAATTCCGTGAAAAAGAATCTAAATTACGCAATTTGCAACAATATCAAATCCAGCTTCAGGAAATGGAAGCCCGTTTTAACCAGCAGTTAGAGCAATTGCCGAAAGAAACTGAAATTCCGGGCCTGGTTGAAGATATTAACCTGAGCGGCGTGAATTCGGGCCTGAAGTTTAAAAATATCCGTCTGGAACCTGAAATTAAACAAGAGTTCTTTATTGAACAGCCGATTTCAATTGAAGCGACCGGCGATTATCACGCTTTTGGTTCCTTTGTGAGCAGTATTGCCGGCTTGTCGCGTATCGTCACGCTACATGATTTCACTATTACCGGTACTGAAAACAAAGAGAAAAAGTCTGAAATTCCGGTTATTGATTATGTAGTGAAAGCCAAAACTTATCGTTATGTCGGTAATGCGGATGGTGCTGCAACGCAAGCTACAGCTAACAGCACAACTCAGGGGGCGCAGTAATGAAGAAAATTAAAATTACTTCGGCTTTAACGCTCGGGTTTTTATTAGTGGGATGTGATTCACGTATTGATGCGGTCAACCAGGAAATGGCCAATATTCGTAATCAACCCCCTTTACCGATTGAACCTGCACCTGATTTTATGCCAGTTGAAATGTTTAATTATGCGGCGCACCAGATCAAAAGCCCTTTCCTACCAAGTTCTCTGGCTGCTGAACTGAAAATTATGGCAGGGAAACGGGTTTATCCAAATTTGTCACGTCAGTTGCAACCACTAGAAAGTTATCCGCTAGAAACCTTGACCATGAAAGGCAGTATGCGTAATCAGGCAGGACAGATTCTGGCTTTAATCCAAACACCTGATGGTGAGGTGGAGCGGATTCAGCGTGGCAGCTATATGGGACTTAATCATGGTCGTGTAATTGGAATTACACCAACACAGATCAATCTGATTGAAATTATTCCAGATGGCCGTGAGGGATATGTGGAACGTCCGCGAAGTCTGGTTCTCATCGGGCCGGCGCCATAAGGTTTTAAAGGAATAACAATGAATAAGAGTATTAAAGAATTTATTTTTGGGGATGCTAATACAATGAATCGTGTGTTTCGTCAGTTTTCAATGGGTGCTGTTGCGATTGCGGTGATGCAAGCAGCTAGCGCACAAGTGGCCGTAACGAATGTGGTACCTATGCAGCTTCCTGGTCAAGGAACTGAAATTCGGGTGATGTTTAATGGTTTGCCACCTCAGCCACAAGCCTATCAATTAGAGTCACCGTCACGTTTGATTCTGGACTTTGACAAGGCACAACAAAACTTAAAACAAAGCAACATTCCAGTCGCAACACGTGAAGCCAGTTCAGTTGATGTGACTTCAGATGCACAACGTGCCCGTCTGACTGTAAACTTGACCGAAGCTGGAGCCTTTACTACTCGCGTGGAAGGTAATACCTTTATTCTTAAAATCAACTCGGCAACTCCAAGTGCAATAGTTCAACCTGTGCAGCAGCAGTCGGTTCAGGGTGTTAGCAATATTGGTTTTCAGCGTGGTGCACAAGGCGAAGGTCAGGTGGTGATTGATCTGGTAGGCAACAATACCCCGGTCGATGTACAGCAGCAGGGTACCAAAATCATTGTTCGAACCTTAGGCACTCAGATCCCGACTCATTTGACCCGTCGTCTGAATGTGAATGATTTCGCGACTCCTGTATCTAGTGTGGATGCAGTCAATCAAAATGGCTCAGGGGTCATTACGATTCAGTCTGGAGAAAGCTATGAATATATGGCTTACCAAACAGATAATAAGCTGACCATCAGCTTGAAACGTCCGGAAGCCAAGAGTCCATTACGTCCTAAAACCGCCGCTTATAGCGGTAAGAAAATTTCGCTAGATTTCCAGGATATTGAAGTGCGTCGCGTGCTGCAGTTATTGGCAGATTTTACCGATATCAATATGGTGGCTGCGGACAGTGTGCAAGGCAATATTACTTTGCGCTTAAAAGAAGTGCCGTGGGATCAGGCGCTGGATATTGTACTGAAAACCAAAAATCTGGATAAACGCCGTAATGGTAATGTGATCTGGATTGCACCTGTGACAGAACTGATTAAAGCTGAAGAGGAAGAAGCTAAGGCTATTAAGCAGAGTGTTGCACTTGCACCGATTCAGACTGAATATATGCAGCTCAGTTATGCCAAAGCGGCAGATATTGAGAAACTGATTACGCAGAATAAAGGGGCATCTAGTTCGGGTAGTTCGAGTAACACTACAAATAATGATGATAGAGAAAGCTTATTGAGTTCACGTGGTTCTGTGTCTGTTGATGCACGAACCAATACCATTATTGTGAATGATACTCAGCTCTTTATTGATAAAATTCGTAATATGGTGGATCTGCTCGATGTACAGGTTAAACAGGTGATGGTCGAAGCACGTATTGTCCGAGCAACCACTGACTTTACCAAAGAGATGGGGGTGAAATGGGGAATTCTGTCACAAGGGATTACCAACAATAATAACCTTCTGGTCGGTGGTAGTGAAACGACATTGTGGGATCTCAGAGATCCTAAAGAAAGTGATTTGGGTGGATATACCTATGAGATTCAACGTCCCCAAAACCTGAATGTGGACTTAGGCGTAACCAGTCCGGGCGCAAGTCGTATTGCTTTTGGTTTAATCAGTCTTTCTGATTTTATGCTGGATCTTGAGCTTTCCGCATTACAAGCGGATGGCTATGGTGAAGTCATTTCAACACCAAAAGTACTCACAGCAGACAAACAGAAAGCCACAGTTGCATCTGGCTCACAAATTCCGTATCAATCTGCTGAAGGTGGAGGTGCTAATGCTGTATCCACTACTGAATTTATTGATGCCACCTTAAGTCTGGATGTTACGCCAAGTATTACTCCAGATGGCAAAGTACAGATGGAACTCAATATTACTAGCGACTCTCCAGGCAACCCGACTCCGACTGGACAACTCACTATTAATAAAAACCAGATCAATACCAATGTCTTGGTTGATAATGGGGAAACAGTGGTTCTGGGTGGTATTTTTGAGCAAGAAACCCGTAATGCACAAACCAAGGTACCTTTCCTGGGTGATATTCCTTATGTAGGGCGTTTATTCCGTAAAGATTTAAAGTCGGATAATAAACGTGAGCTACTGATTTTCGTTACACCTCGAATTGTTAATGACAGTGTTTCAAGAAATCATTAATATATTTTGAATTTAACAAAACGAATAGGTGACTCCTTGCCAAGCAAAGAGTTTGAAACCCTACCAAATATTTATTTGGTAGGGCCGATGGGGGCCGGTAAAACAACAGTAGGACGACATCTCGCAGAATTGTTAGGACGCGAATTTCTAGACAGTGATCATGAAATTGAACGTAAAACAGGCGCGACCATTCCCTGGATTTTTGAGAAAGAAGGGGAGCAGGGTTTTCGTGACCGTGAAACTGCTGTAATTAATGAGCTTACCTCACGTCCCCATCTGGTTTTAGCCACCGGTGGTGGTGCCATTACTCAGGTTCTAAACCGGGAATATCTGAAACAGCGCGGCATCGTCGTTTATCTCTATACGCCGGTTGAAATTCAATTGCAGCGTACCTATCGCGATAAAAACCGTCCACTTCTCCAAGTCGAAAATCCGGAACAGAAGTTACGTGATTTATTGGCAGTTCGTGATCCCTTGTATCGGGAAGTGGCGCATCATATTATTGAGACCAATCAGGGTGCTGCACGAGATCTGGCGCAGCGGATTCTCAATCTCATTACTTCCAAAAACTAAGTTCATTGAATAAAGTGGTTAATCAAGCATGCAAACCTTATATGTAGAACTCGGAGAACGTCGTTACCCTATTTTTATTGGAAGCGATCTGGATCCACAGGCCTTATTGGCACCCTATATTCATGGCAAGCAAGTGATGATTGTGAGCAATACCACGGTTGCGCCACTTTATTTGCAGCATTATCAAACTGCGATTGAGGCTTTGAATAAGCGTGTTGCGACCTGCATTTTGCCTGACGGTGAAAAATATAAGGATAGCCAGCACCTGAATCTGATTTTTGATGCATTGCTTGAAGCCGGGTTTAACCGGGATTGTACCGTGCTTGCGCTGGGTGGTGGTGTGATTGGGGATATGGCCGGCTTTGCTTCAGCCTGTTTCCAGCGCGGAGTGTACTTCATCCAGGTGCCAACCACTTTACTATCGCAAGTAGATTCAAGTGTCGGTGGAAAAACCGGAATTAATCATCCACTGGGTAAAAACATGATTGGTGCTTTCCAGCAACCCCAAGTTGTGCTGGCCGATATGTCGCAGCTTTCTACTTTGCCGGATCGCGAACTTTCCGCGGGTCTGGCTGAAGTCATTAAATATGCGCTGCTCGGTGATGAGTCATTTTTACTCTGGCTTGAAGAGAACATGGATGCTCTGGTTGGTCGTGATGAGAAATTACTGGCTGAAGCTGTTTATCGTTCCTGTGCACATAAGGCCCGGATCGTGGCCAATGACGAGAAAGAGCAGGGTGAACGTGCCTTGCTGAATCTGGGTCATACCTTTGGGCACGCGATTGAATCCTACTTGGGTTATGGGGTCTGGCTACATGGTGAGGCTGTGGCAACCGGCATGGTGATGGCTGCAGATCTGTCGCAGCGTATGGGCTGGATTTCTCCAGATGATCTCGAGCGTACAAAAAAAATCATTTTCCGTGCCAAACTTCCTGTCGTTTGCCCTAAAATCCCTCTGGATGATTTTCTGGCCTATATGGCCCATGACAAAAAAGTCTTAAATGGACAATTGCGTCTGGTGTTATTAAAGCAATTAGGCCAAGCAGTGATTACCCGGGACTTTGATCTTGAGTTAATGAAACAGGCAATTTTAGCCAACCAGGCATAGGTTAGTTTTATGGCAGCACTACATACTCCTTGGCAAAAGATTCAGCATTATTTCTGGCTGGTCTGTGGTGTATGCTGCCTGTATGCTGCCTTGATCTTCTGGGCAGTTACCGATTCAGATGACATCATTGAAATTGAAAAAAAACCTGAAACTGAAGTCCAGTTGCAAATTCAACCAGAAAAAGTGGCCACAATGACCCAACTTGGTGCGCTTTTGGAGGAAGTGAAACCACTGGATCTGAGTACACGTACCATAGTGAATGCCAATCATGAACCGGAATTTCGCGGGACCAAGTTTGTTAATGAAGCGAAAAACCAGCATGCAATTGAATTGTTTCGCGTGACCAACGAAGCGATATTAAAAAGTTTCCTTAAGAAACAGTCAGATCGTAAGCCTTTTATTTATTTAAGAATATCGGGTGAAAATCAGCCTGAACAGTATGTGCTGTTGTATGGACAATATAAGACTGCGGCACAAGCTAATCAGGCACTCGCTACACTAGATTTAAGCTTGCCTGCTTCGGTCAAACCGGAAGTGGTACGCATGCAGCAGTATGTCAGTCTGGTAAATAGTCTGGGTTCAGAGGAATTGGCCAGTAATCAAAAGCTCTATGAAGTTCGTTTGAAAAATGTGCCTTTGCCAAAAGTAGATGAATCTGTGCGCGTCAAACCTCAAACCCAGACTGAGGCCAAGCCGCGTAGCTCTGATGCTGCCACGACCAGTACGACGATTGTGCGTCGTGATTCATCTGGAAATGTGGTTGATGTACAGACATCTGAAAGCGCTGTAGAAAGCACACCTCAACCGCAGAACAATAATCGACCTGCGCAGGGCAGTAATCCTCGCCCTCAAAATAACGAGATTAGTGATCCATTTAACTAGTCCGTTCTAAAATAGCGCATTGAAAAAATTACAGAATTAAAAATGGGCGCTTTTGGTGCAAAAAAAGCACATTAAAAATAACCAGTCTGGCGCGAATCTGCACTAAATCTTTGTCATCTGTATGGTTTTAATTTATGCGCTGTTTATTGGCATGGAATTTGCTTTATTGGTGCATGAATTGAATTAATCTCCCTGTTTTAGCGCGAAAAATGATTCGATGACAATGTGTGAATGTCATATTTATTCCTGATTTTTATGTTATTCATCAGCAAAATAAACTTTATTTTTTATGCGTTCGGTCTGAAAAAGGACTACGCTGAAGAAATATAGATAAATGCTTTTGCTTTACCAAGACGGTCTTCGAAAGCCCATTAGACGCAGCGCAGAGAAGAATTTAGATTGTTTAACAGCCTATTGAGGCTTCGTGAAAGAAGGGTACGCTATGCACATGCCATCGCCTAATAATGTAGCTCCCGCTCAAGGTTTATACCAACCGGATGAGTTTAAAGATAACTGTGGTTTCGGTTTAATTGCCCATATGCAGGGTGATGCAAGCCATGATCTCGTCAAGACCGCGATTCATAGTTTGAGTTGTATGACCCATCGTGGTGGTATTGCCGCGGATGGCAAGACTGGGGATGGTTGTGGTCTACTTTTGGCAATGCCAAAAAAATTCTTCCGTGAAGAAGCAAAACGCTTAAGTGATACCACCTTAAGTGAAGTCTTTGCTGTGGGTTCGGTGTTCCTGAATCTTGATCCTGCCATTGCTGCACATGCCAAACAGGTTTTAAACAAAGAGATTGAAGCTGAAGGTTTAATCGTTCTGGCTTGGCGTGTGATTCCAACCAATGTAGATGCTCTGGGTGAAATAGCCCTGCAATCTATGCCAGCATTTGAACAGGTGATTGTAAACTGCCCAATGGGTGTAACTGAAATTGAATTTAACCGCAAGCTGTTCCTGGCGCGTCGTCGTGCAGAACAATTGTTGGTGAATGACACTTCCTTCTATGTCACGACCTTATGTTCAACAGTCATCAGTTATAAAGGCCTGATGATGCCGGAAGCGATCGCAGATTTTTATACCGATCTGGCTGATCCACGTCTGGAATCCCATATCGTGGTGTTCCATCAGCGCTTCTCGACCAATACTTTACCGCGCTGGCCTTTGGCACAGCCGTTCCGTTACCTGGCGCACAATGGTGAAATCAATACCATTACTGCGAACCGTAACTGGGCCATGGCACGTGTGCCAAAATTTGAAAATCCGTTATTGCCAGGTTTAACTGAACTAAATCCAATTGTGAACCGTACCGGTTCGGATTCTTCAAGCCTGGACAATATGCTGGAGATTCTGGTGGGTGGCGGTATGGATCTGTTCCGTGCCTTGCGTATGCTGGTTCCGCCTGCTTGGCAGAACGTGGAAACTCTAGATGCGGACTTGCGTGCATTCTATGAATTTAACTCAAAACACATGGAAGCCTGGGATGGCCCTGCGGGTCTGGTGATTCAGGATGGTCGTCATGCGATCTGTATGCTGGATCGTAACGGTCTGCGTCCTGCACGTTGGGTGATTACCAAAAATGGTTATATCACGCTGGCTTCTGAAATTGGTGTCTGGGGTTATCAACCTGAAGATGTGATTTCTAAAGGACGTGTGGGCCCGGGCCAAATGCTGGTCATTGATACACAAACCGGCAAGGTGCTGGATACGCAAGATGTCAATAATCATCTAAAACGTATGCGTCCATACCGTGAATGGTTACGAGAAAATTCTGTACGTTTGCAAGGTAGCCCAGAGCTGGAAGAATATTTATGTGATCAAGGCTTAAAAGGCGATGGCCTGAAAGCGGCACAAAAAATGTTCATGGTGACCTTTGAGGAGCGTGACCAGTTATTGCGTCCGATTGCCGAAAGTGGTCAGGAAGCTGTCGGTTCAATGGGTGATGATACCCCGATGGCGGTATTGTCACGTCAGGTTCGTCATGTATCGGATTATTTCCGCCAACAGTTTGCACAGGTGACCAACCCGCCAATCGATCCACTGCGTGAATCGATTGTGATGTCACTGGAAACCTGTTTTGGCCGTGAACAAAATGTATTTGAACAGGGCCCTGAACATGCCGATCGTCTGATCGTATCAAGTCCGGTACTTTCAAACTCTAAAATGCATCAAATCCGTACCTTGGGTCGTGCGGGCTATGAAATTGCAGATATTGATCTGAACTATGCCGAATCTGAAGGTCTGCAAGCAGCAATCGTACGTATTTGCGAAGAATCAGCACAAGCAATTTGTGATGGTAAAACCTTGCTGGTACTCTCGGACAAGAAAATCCGTGAAGGCTACTTGCCAGCCAATGCATTCATGGTGACTGGTGCGGTGCATCATTACCTGATCAATAGTGGTTTGCGTACGGATGCGAACCTGATTATTGAAACCGGTTTTGCACGTGATCCGCATCAGTTCGCAGTGCTTTTAGGCTTTGGCGCAACAGCGATTTATCCGTATCTGGCTTATGACGTGATCAATGATTTGGTTGCGAAAGGCGAGTTATTGGGTGATCCAATTTATGCACAAAACAATTTCCGTAAGGGGATTGAGAAAGGTCTGCTCAAAGTTCTGTCGAAAATGGGCATTTCAACGGTTGCTTCATATCGTGGTGGTCAGTTGTTCGAAGCAGTCGGTCTATCGGATGAAGTTGTAGATAAGTGTTTCATCGGTGTGCCAAGCCGTATTCAGGGTGCAACCTTTGTTGACCTTGAAAATGATCAAAAACAGCTGGCAGATATTGCCTGGAAAAACCGTAAGCCCATTGATCAGGGCGGTCTGCTGAAATTCGTATTCGGCAAGGAATATCATGCCTTTAATCCGGACGTGATCAACTCGCTGCATAAAGCAGTGCGTTCAGGTAACTATGCTGATTTCAAAGAATATGCAGAACTGGTCAACAACCGTCCGATTACGACCATTCGTGACCTGTTCAAACTGAAAACAGATAACTCGATTGCGCTTGATGAAGTGGAATCGGTGGAAGAGATCCTGCCGCGTTTTGACTCTGCCGGCATGTCTTTGGGGGCATTATCACCTGAAGCACATGAAGCGATTGCAATTGCTATGAACACGATTGGCGGTCGCTCGAACTCAGGCGAGGGCGGTGAAGATCCAGCGCGTTACGGCACCATCCGTAACTCGAAAATCAAACAAATTGCATCGGGCCGTTTTGGTGTGACACCTGCTTATTTAACATCAGCAGAAGTCCTTCAAATTAAAGTCGCGCAAGGTGCAAAACCAGGTGAAGGTGGTCAGTTGCCGGGTGGTAAAGTGAATGGTCTGATTGCCCGTTTACGTTACTCTGTACCGGGTGTAACGCTTATTTCGCCACCTCCGCATCACGACATCTATTCAATTGAAGATTTATCACAGTTGATCTTTGATTTAAAACAGGTTAACCCACAGGCGATGGTGTCAGTTAAGCTGGTTTCTGAACCGGGTGTCGGTACGATTGCGGCAGGTGTAGCGAAAGCATATGCCGATTTCATTACCATTTCAGGTTATGACGGTGGTACAGCGGCTTCTCCACTTTCTTCAATTCATCATGCAGGTTCACCGTGGGAACTGGGTCTTGCTGAGGCACATCAAGCCCTTCGTGTGAATGATCTGCGTGGTAAAGTTCGCGTACAAACGGATGGCGGTTTAAAAACCGGTCTAGATGTCGTAAAAGCTGCGATTCTGGGGGCTGAAAGCTTCGGTTTTGGTTCTACCCCAATGATTGCACTCGGTTGTAAATACCTGCGTATTTGCCACCTGAATAACTGTGCAACCGGTGTCGCAACCCAGCAAGACCATTTGCGTCAAGAGCATTATATCGGCGAGCCACAAATGCTGATCAACTTCTTCACCTTTATTGCTGAAGAAACCCGTGAATGGCTGGCGGCACTTGGTGTTTCGAGTCTAAAAGACCTGATTGGCCGTACGGATCTGTTGGAAGTCTTGCCAGGTGAAACTGCCAAGCATGCGCATTTGGATTTGAGTAAATTACTGGAATCACACCCTGCCGCGGAAGGTAAAGCACAGTACTGCGAAGTACAGGGCAATGCGCCATTTGATAAAGGTATTCTGGCAGAGAAAATGGTAGCGGAAATCCTGCCTGCGATTGAAGCCGGAACAGGTGGTGAATATAGTTTCTCGATTGGTAACTGTGACCGTTCGATTGGCGCACGGCTATCCGGTGAGATTGCGAAACGTTATGGCAACTTGAGCATGGAAGCACATCCTGTCAAAGTGAACCTGAACGGTACTGCAGGTCAGTCGCTGGGTGTCTGGAATGCCGGTGGTCTGCATATCAGCCTTGAAGGCGATGCCAATGACTATGTCGGTAAAGGCATGGCCGGTGGTCGTATCTCGATCTTCCCGCCAAAAGGTTCACCTTTCCAGACCCAAAATACCGCGATCATTGGTAACACCTGCTTGTACGGTGCCACTGGCGGTAAGTTGTATGCAGCGGGTACGGCAGGCGAACGTTTTGCAGTACGTAACTCGGGTGCATTTGCCGTGATTGAAGGTGCTGGCGATCACTGCTGTGAATATATGACGGGCGGTATTGTGACGGTACTGGGTAAAGTCGGGCATAACTTCGGTGCGGGTATGACCGGTGGTTTTGCTTATGTACTTGATCTGGATAATGACTTCGTTGATCATTATAACCACGAACTGATTGAGCTGAATCGTATTTCAACTGAAGCGATGGAAGAGCATAAAGCGTTCCTGGGTCGTATTCTCGATGAACATATTAAAGAAACGGGTAGTGCTTGGGCGTACAAGATCCGCCATGAGTTTGACTTCTACAGCCGTAAGTTCTGGTTGGTAAAACCAAAAGCAGCCAACTTGCAAACGCTGTTAAAAACAACTCAAGCTGATCCACAATAATTCCACGACGAACAGATATATAGGCAGATGTAAGGCCACTGTGAAGCCCTTACATCTAGCCACGGAGAGAGAGACATGGCTGAACGCCTGCATAATGACTTTCAATTTCTGGATGTCGCACGCCAAGATCCAGAGAAAAAAGAGATTGATGTCCGCAAAGCAGAATTTGTGGAAATTTATAAGCCATTTACCGCAGAAATTGCTGCCAACCAGACGCATCGCTGCCTGGGTTGTGGTAACCCCTACTGTGAATGGAAATGTCCGGTACATAACTATATTCCAAACTGGTTGAAACTGGTGTCTGAAGGCCGTCTGTTCCAGGCAGCTGAACTGTGTCACCAGACCAATACCTTGCCAGAAGTGTGTGGTCGCGTCTGCCCACAAGATCGTTTATGTGAAGGGGCGTGTACCCTAAACGACGGCTTTGGCGCAGTGACCATTGGGAATGCTGAAAAATATATCAATGACACTGCCTTTGCTTTGGGCTGGCGTCCAGACATGTCCAATGTGAAATGGACCAATAAAAAAGTAGCAATCATTGGTGCAGGTCCTGCGGGTCTTGGATGTGCCGATATTTTGGTACGTGCAGGCGTAAAGCCAGTCGTGTTTGACAAGCGTCCGGAAATTGGTGGCCTTTTAACGTTTGGTATTCCAGAATTCAAAATGGAAAAAGATGTAATGAAACGCCGCCGTGAAATTTTTACGGGGATGGGTGTTGAATTCCGTCTCAATACTGAAATTGGCACTGATGTCACTATTGACCAGTTGCTTGCGGATTATGATGCCGTATTCATGGGCATGGGAACCTATACCTACATGAAAGGTGGTTTCGCCGGTGAAGACCTGGATGGTGTTTATGATGCGCTGGACTTCCTGATTGCCAACGTAAACCGTACCCAAGGCTGGGAAAAAGACCCAGCTGAATACATCAGCGTACAAGGCAAAAAAGTCATCGTTTTAGGCGGTGGTGATACTGCCATGGACTGTAACCGGACTTCGATTCGTCAAGGTGCTGAATCAGTGGTCTGTGCTTATCGTCGTGATGAAGAAAACATGCCGGGTTCACGTCGCGAAGTGCAAAATGCGCGTGAAGAAGGGGTGAATTTCCAGTTTAACCGTCAGCCGATCGAAATCGTGGGTGAAAACGGTAAAGTTACTGGCGTCAAAGTGATTAGCACCCAATTGGGTGAGCCGGACAGCCGCGGTCGCCGTAGTCCAGAGCCGATTCCAGGTTCAGAAGAAATTTTGCCAGCAGATGCAGTCCTGCTGGCTTTTGGTTTCCGTACCAGTCCAGCAGACTGGTTCACCGATGTGGAAATCAATCTGGATGGTTCTGGTCGTGTACTTGCCGCTGAACAGCAGCAATATAAATTCCAGACTTCAAATCCAAAAATCTTTGCCGGTGGTGACATGGTTCGTGGTTCTGATCTGGTGGTGACTGCCATCTGGGAAGGCCGTCAGGCAGCTGAAGGTATCTTGGATTACCTCGATGTCTAACAGATAAAGATCAGTGGACATCCTTCAAAACAACCCGCTACAGCGGGTTTTTTAATCTTTGATGAGTTCCCGGCTTAAAATAGGAAGCATTAAAAAGATTATAAAAATTAACAAAACTTTAGAAAATACTGTTTAAAATCAAATTAATTATATAAATACCAATAAAGAATCGAGGACGAAACATCATGCGTGTATTAAAACAAGCTCTCATAGCTTTGATGCTGGCCAGTACCTTGACCCTGAGTGGCTGTGGCTATAACACCTTACAAGTCAAAGATGAAGCGGTCACTGCCGCCTGGTCGGAAGTCCAGAACCAGTATCAGCGCCGTGCCGATCTGGTACCTAATCTGGTCAATGTGGTGAAAGGCTATGCCTCGCATGAAGAGCAGGTTTTAACAGAAGTGACCCAAGCACGTGCCAATGTTGCCGGTCTGAAAGTAGATCGTGAAGTACTGGAAGATCCTGAACTGTTTCAGCGCTATCAGGAAGCACAGGCGCAGATGACCAGTGCCCTGTCACGTCTTTTGGCTGTCACTGAGAATTATCCGGACCTGAAAGCCAACCAGCAGTTCCGTGATTTACAGATACAACTGGAAGGAACTGAAAACCGGATTGCTGTGGCACGTAACCGTTACATTACCACGGTTCAGGACTTTAACTCTTATGCACGTCAGTTCCCGCAAGTCATGACTGCCAAAGTGATCGGAATGGAGCCTAAACCGAACTTTAGCGCAGAGCAAAGTGCCCAGAAAGCACCTACAGTTTCCTTTGAATAATTAATGACTTGTAAATAAGCGAGAAATCAGATGCCTGCGATGCTGCTGAAATACTGTGCTGGGTTGCTCCTCATGCTGGGCATGGAAGTAATAACGCCTGTTTCAGCAGAAACAGCCACGGCTACGGATACTGAAGACGTGATCGTGGCCCGTGAAATTTTGCAGCCTAAAGCGGGTCAAAATGTTCCAGCTCAAAAAAGTGGAACTGAAACAGAAACCGCAGCAGCATCACAGCCACAAATTGCCAATGATATGGCTGAAGGGCAGCTGCAGCGCGACTTGCCAAGCCTGAACCAACCCATCATTGACCAAGCCAATATATTCAGTGCCACTGAAAAGCAGCAACTCAGTCAGCGTATTCTGAAACTTTATGAGAAAGGAAAAGGCCAGATTGGTGTAGTGATTGTGCCAACGACGGGCCAGGAAGATATTTTTGATTATTCCATGCGGGTGGCTGAGGCCTGGCAGCTCGGCTCGGCCAAACGCGATAATGGTTTATTGATGACCATTGCCATCAATGATCGCCGTATTCAGATCTTGACTGGTTATGGTCTGGAAGGTGTGCTGCCGGATATCGTGGCAGGTCGTATTATTCATGACACCATCACGCCGTATTTTAAGCAGGGCCAATATGCGCAAGGGATTGCTGCAGGTCTGACTGAAATTGAACGGATTTTAAATCTGGATCCTGAAATTGCAGCACAGGCAGCGGATGAACTGAAAGAGCGTCAGGAACAGGCTTATCAGGCACAAAAAGCCAGTAAGGCGACATTCAGTAGTGTGCTGTTTATTATTGTCGCAGGTGTTGTAGGATCCATGATTTTTGGCAGAAAACTGAGCGCCGCGACTGCCGCAGTTGCAGGTACAGCTGCTGGTCTGGTAAATGGCATGGGGCTGCTTGCAAGTTTAATGATTGGTGCAGGTATTTTCTTTTTATTGATCACCTCTATAGCCCAGCTGATATTACATGCCTTTTTAGCCGGTGGCGGCCGAGGCGGCGGTAGCGGTCGAGGTGGTTTTGGCGGCGGCGGCTTCGGCGGTGGCGGTGGAGGTTTTGGCGGGGGAGGAGCATCAGGCTCATGGTAACAACTACAGATACAACAGATATAGTCACGCAGCCCAAACTGGAAGAACATGCACAGCCAAGCTTTAAACGCTGGCTCAAGCATTTCTTTTATATGCCAGCAACCAAGCGCTTTTTTTCCAAACAGGATCAGCATGCGATTGCAGTGGCGGTGGAAGAAGCTGAGCATGGACATGTGGGGGAGATTCAGGTGGTGATCGAAGGCTGTCTGCCTTCACGATCTGCCTATTACCAAGATACCTTATGTCGGGCCCGACAGTTATTTGCTGAAATTGGTGTTTGGGATACCGAATATAACAGTGGGGTACTGCTGTATTTGAACCTCTGCGAGCACAAGGTTGAAATTGTGATTGATCGTGGAATTAAAAATGCAACCACCCAGCAAGTCTGGGATGAAATCTGTCAAAACATTATTCAGCATTTAGTCCAGCAGAAGTTTAAAGAAGGTGTAATTGAAGGCGTGAAACAGATTGGACAGGTTTTAGATCAGTACTATGATCGTAAAATAGATGATTTAGAGAATGAATTAGGGAATAAACCAATTATATTGGGGTGATTTTAGTCAACTAACTGACAAAATTTGTCAGTTAGTTACACAAAATAAAACACAAAAATTACAAAAATAAAAATATTTTTTTAAAGTGCTGTTTTTTCTCTCAATTTTATTATAATAAAACTTGGCATACTTAGTGCTAAATATAAAATTAAGCTAAATGAGCTTTTTCTTTAGGCTTATAAATAAACAAAAACATTTGTGGAGAATGTTATGAATACAGTACAAAAGGGTTTTACCCTTATTGAATTAATGATTGTTGTAGCAATTATTGGTATTTTGGCTGCAATTGCCATTCCTGCTTACCAAGATTATATTGCGCGTGCACAGATGTCTGAAGCGATGACTTTAGCTTCTGGTGTAAAAGGTGCCGTAGCTGAAACATTTGCTCAAGACGGTACGTGCCCAACTAATGGTGTTGCTGGTATCGCTACTGCAACTGATATTAATGGTAAATATGTTGCATCTGTTACTACGGCGGGTACGGCTACAGCGGCAGGTGGTTGTACGATCACGGCATTAATGAAATCTGCCGATGTTTCAAAAGGTATTCAAGGTAAGAATTTGGTATTAACTTTATCGAATGCTGATAAAGGTTCAAATGTTTGGACTTGTACTTCTTCAGCTGAGCAAAAATATTTACCTAAATCTTGTGCTCCTGCTGCTGCTGCACCATAATAAATTAAAGTAATAAAAATGGTTCATATTTGAGCCATTTTTATGGATTAAGAAAATGAAAAATAAAATATATTTAGAAATTAGTTTTAAATTTTTAACGATAATTGCTCTAAGTTACTTTGCTTATAATATTTTCTTAGGATATGAGATTACTAATAAAAAAACATTATTATTACTCTTATTGGGTGAGCTATTAACTATAGGTTTAGTGGTTTTTTCTAAAGCTACTAATACACGCGACTTATCTCTTATATCTATTGTTTTAACTTTAAGTGCTAGCTTCTATTTTTTTTTAGTTAACTTAAATGGTAACGAAAAATTTATTAGTGAAACTTCTGCAGAAATAATAATGATTATTGGTATTTCTTGGCAAATTTTATCTAAATTATATTTAGGAAGAAATTTCGGTTTACTACCTGCTTACCGAGGAATAGTAGTTAATGGTCCATATAGGGTTGTTAGACATCCTATTTATTTAGGTTATTTTATTATGCACGTAGGATTTCTTTTAAGTTCCTTTTCAATATTTAATTTATTCTTATACTTTTTTTTATATGTAATACAGTTCGGTAGAATAATTTATGAAGAAAAAATTTTATCTAAGAATGAGGCTTACCAAAATTATAAAGAAAAAGTTAGATATAGAATTATACCTTTCCTTTTGTGATCAAGGCGTTCTGCTTTCTCATAATAGTAGTAGGTTAAGTAAGAATATAAGTTAAATTAAAAGAGTTTTCATGGTTCTTTTAAACTTATCATAATAGTAGGTAATCCCTATAAAATTTTAATTTAACTCAAATCGTAAATAAAAAATGACCTAAAAAAGGTGGCTGCACACTAGATATCTTGCAAAAGTAAAAAATTGTTTATAATAGCCTCATAAAATATGAAAGCTTAACTCGATTTAACGATGAGGAATTTAAACGACTCGTTGAAATTCCTCGCCCATTGTTCTTAAAAATGGTATCCGTGTTAAAACAAAAACAAGCTGAACTTGCCAAGAAAAAATCTGAAAGGCCCCATTCGTTGTGTTCAGAGAATCAATTATTTTTAGCTTTAACCTACTTACGCTGTTATAGAAACCTTATTTAGCTTAATAAAGGAAATTACAATTGAGTTATCTGTAAATTTCGTATTATTTTTTGCTATTTATTGGGGGGTGCCATATTGTGGGCCTAAGAATTTTTTCACTAAATTAAGAAACCAATAATCAAAATTAGTGGGAATTTTTTTTTAAGCAGAAGAGGTTAAAAAAATTAATTTTTCATTAAAATATAATATGATTTCTGAATTCTTTAAATCTTACATTGTAGAAACTAATATTAAAAAAAATTATTAATTTTGATAGTAATATTTTAGCAGAAATTATCCAGCTTTATGATATGTGTTATGGGATGTAACCTAACTCAAAAGGGCTTAATAGTATTTATATTTTTATACAGATTTGAGGTAGATATTTTTGTTGAATATCAGGTGAGGTACATGACCAATTTGAAGTACCTAAATCTGCTGTTTGACTAATTAATGCGAAAACTAAATGCTTACCCTTGTAAACTGGAAGAAACTTCAGTACTTTTAAAAGTGAACTCAACAGCACAAATTGTTCCAGCTTGCGTAATAGTATTTATTGAATTTACATATTTCCTGCCGCCATCCGTAGTCAACGTCAGTCCTATTTCTGCTAGGGTTGGACATGTTCCTGTTTGGCTATACGTATTACTAATAGATATTTTATATTGGCCAGCTAGTGTGATGGCCTCCGAAACTTGTGCACGAGCGATATAATCCTGATAAGCAGGAATTGCAATGGTAGCTAGAATACCAATAATTGCAACGGTAATCATAAGCTCAACGAGTGTAAAGCCTTTCTGCATAAATTAAATTCTAAAATATTTTTATCTATGTAAGCGATAAGTGTTCCATAAAAATAAAAAAACTATATATTATTGATATATATTGAAAAAATAATATAAAGTATTGGTTTTTTGTGAAATGTTGATAATTTATGTCATGTAGTGTGAATTTGAATAATACCTTAATGAGACATTTTTAACTATTATATGCCCATTCTATTTTCACTGATTTATTCATGAAATTTTTCTTATTGCTTTTGGCTGCTGTTTTTATCTCCCTTGGCTGGCTCCTTCCCATCCATTACCGCCCTTGGGTGACGTATACAGGTGAGCTATATGCCTTTTTTGCGCTATTTGCATTAGCTGCAATTGGCTTAAAAGAAAAAATAAAAATCCCAGCTATTAGCTTACCTTTATTGCTACTTGCTGGTGTACCGTTGATCCATTTTCTAACAGGACAAGTGTTTTTCTTTAGCACCGCCATGATGGGCTTCATTTTTGTCTTTAGCTTTTGGCTGGCAAGTGTGTTGGGTTATCACCTTTCAACAGGAAACTATAACCGGGAAGAAATCTTTACCAACTTGAGTTATGTGTTTTTGGCGTCGGGTACAGTCACAGGCATGATCGCACTTTGCCAATGGACAAATCTGGATTCAATATTGCCAGGCATGGTGAATATCAGTGGTACTCAACGGCCCTATGCCAACTTCGCCCAGCCAAATAATATGGCAACTTTTTTAGTCATGGCATTGATGAGCTGCCTGTACCTCTATGAAAAGAAAAAAATCCAGACCAAGTGGCTATTTGCCTGCGCTGCTGTGATTATTATGGGAGTGGCTTTAAGCCAGTCACGTACTGCCTGGGTAGCTGCAATTGTGATCATGTTGTATTTAGCTTTCTATCAATATAAAGGTATTATTCGCCTGAAATGGTATTACAGCATCGCTTGGCTCATCTTCTTTATTGCCTGTGTTGTGGCCTTTCCTTTACTCAGTCAGTTGGCTGCGCAGGCAATGGATACGGACGTAGTTCAAAGCCGGGATGTAGTAGCGCGTGCCACCGGCGATATGTCACGCCTCGCAATCTGGCAGCAAATGATTGCCGCGATTCAGGCGCAGCCATGGTGGGGCTATGGTTGGTATCAGACCAGTGTCGCTTTTGTTTCGATTAGTGATACCGTTCAAGGTCCGGTCTGGATTCGTAGTGCACATAATTTTATTCTGGACTTTTTGCTCTGGAACGGCTTAATTATTGGACTGCCATTTCTGGCGTATTTTGGTTATTTGGGTTATCAGTTACAACGCTGGGTCAATACGCCAGAATCTGTCATCGGAATCTTGATGATCGGGGCATTTGTTACGCATGCCATGTTTGAGTTTCCACAGCATTATGCCTATTTCCTGCTGCCAGTCGGTTTTATTCTGGGTACGGTTCTGGCACAAAATCCAAAAATTAAAATAATACTTATGCCATCAATCGGTATGAAATTCATTTTCGCTGTCGGGTTGCTTTTATTGGTTGTGATTTATCGGGACTATGATGTTGTTGTACCAAAACTCGGACAGAGTATTCGCTATGAAATGCAGCCTGAAAAAATTACCAATGAAGAACCCATATTTTTACTGACTGAATTTAATCATCGTATTACCTGGATTCGGGTCAATCCTTATAGCAAGATGACTGAAGAGGAAATCCGTCAATATGAGAAATTGGTGGTGAGTTACCCAACCACATACAACTTTTTAAAATATATTCGCTTATTAGCTTACAATGGCTATATAGATGAAGCACATTATCAACTTGAGCGTCTCAATACGATTCAGAAAACTGAATTGAGCTATGAAGAGGTGATTCAGGATATGCCACATTAAGCATAAAGAAAAAGCCAGCAAATGCTGTAATGCTATTCAGTTAAGCATTTGACTGGCATTTTCTTTTTTAAATTCAGGATTATATTTGATAGGTGGAAAAGTCATCCGCAACTGTTTGAGGCAGGACTGCATTAAAAAATGATTGTTTCTGCGACAAATTTACTAGTGGATGGTGGCTGACGAGTTTTGCGGATGACAAATGCCTTTGGTTACTTTGGGCGAAACCAAAGTAACAAATGATTTGCAAATATTTGATTTAAACCGTTAAGACTCCGTCGTGAACTACTAAAAAGTTAAAGAGTCTATTTCTAAATTCTTTAACTAATCAGAATTACAGCAGATGCTGGCTTTTTTATTTTGAATCGAATATTAGAGCTGACTCTGAATATAGTTTTCAATACCCACACTTTCAATCAGATCAATTTGCGTTGTGGTCCAGTCCAGATAATTTTCTTCTTTTTCCAGGATTTCCTGAACCAGACCGCGGGTCACATAATCCATTTCAGTTTCAGCCAGTGCCACTGCTTTCTGGATAGCTTCGATATTTTCTTTGACTTTACGCACATCACAATGCAGTACTTCCTGGGTGTGCTGACCAATATAGAGTTTGCCCAGATTCTGCAAATTTGGCAGACCTTCCAAGAATAAAATACGTTCAATAATTTTATCGGCATGCTTCATCTGAACGATCGATTCTTTATATTCTGCCGAGCCCAGTTTCTCGATGCCCCAGTCATTAAACATGCGCGAATGCAAGAAATACTGGTTAATCGCGGTTAGGTGGTGATACAACACCTGATTGAGCTGATTAATCACATCACGATTGCCTTTCATCACATCACTCCATTTAAACCTGTTTATCTTTCTAAGAAAGCACTTTAACCCTGATAGTAAACAAGTCAGGGGACAATGGCGAGTAATTTATGGAACAGCAAATGAAAATCGCAATCGAATCGATCCAGACTTGGATCAACGGCAATAAAAACCCGCCAGAGTCAGAGGCGGGGGAGGAGGAATGATCGAAGATCATTGATTTATGATTATCTTTATAGTTTAGGCGGCGACTCCCAAGCGTGCTGCAATTTGTGATACTTCATCACTGATGATCATACGGGCTTCTGGTGCACAGCGGCCACAGCATGTACCCAAGTCCAGCATATCGCGCACATCACGATAACTTTCAGCGCCATTTGCAATAGCATCTTTAATGTCTTGATCTGTAATGCCACGGCATAAACAAACGTACATAGGACACAACCACAGTGATTAAATAAGATAAGTAATATTATTGATAATTGTTATCATTTGTCAATAAAAATCATTTGAAATATTTTTTATGATGATTGGTGATTTAGATAAAAGAATAACAATTAAGCGGAAACCCAAGTGATGCTCGGGTTTCCGCGCAAGATGAGTGAGTAAGTTAGAACTGTTTTTTTTAAATCTGGGTGCTTAGTTAATGATATAAATCATTGATTAATAATGACAATGCCATCCATCTCAACCAGAGCACCTTTCGGCAGGCTCGCAACACCTAAGGCTGCACGTGCCGGATAAGGCTGGGCAAAATATTCGCCCATAATTTGATTCACCAGCTGGAAGTGCGATAAATCTGTCAGGAAGATATTCAGTTTGGCAATGTCTGCCAAAGAACCACCCGCCGCTTCGCAAACTGCTTTCAAGTTGTCGAATACACGTCGAATCTGTGCCTCAATGCCTTCAACCAGTTCCATACTATAAGGATCCAAGCCAATTTGACCAGATAGATAGAGGGTATCACCGACTAAAATGGCTTGCGAATAGGTGCCAATCGCAGCAGGGGCATTTTCAGTATGGATTACTTGGCGGGACATTAATTTCTCCTTTATCATCAACATACATCATATTCGATCATTTAGGCTGACAAAAGCATTATCGTTTTAAATGATTAACTCGCTTTAGACGCTTCGCTCAAAATGACGGGTTGTGCCAGACGGGTAATTCGGGGAAAGCCAAAATACATGCGCAGGTCACGGATAATCTGCGCAATCTGTTTGCGGTTATGGACTACGATATTGACATAGGTCTGGTTATCTTGAGAGCGAACCATTTCTACGCCAGAATGTGCTTTACGACATTGATAAATCAGGTCAGAGATCTGCTCATCATCCATTGCTAGGTCAATGCAGAGATAGGCGGTAAAGCTGATATCCTCCAGATCATCGGCAGTCCATTGCAATGGCATGATATTTTCAGGATGCTGGTGCTGTTCATTTAGCAGGTTATGACAGCGTGAACGGTGCACAATCAGGCCGCGGCGGGTCAAATGCCCTTGAATCGGATCGCCAAGTACCGGATTGCAGCAATGTGCATATTTAACATCCACACCTTCAGTGCCCTGAATCAGACGGCCCGAACTGGCAACATTCTGATGCTGGTCCTGGGCAAATAAATGATTGGCCACCAGTTGCGGCAATAAATCACCGACTGCAATCTGTTCAAAGAGTTGCTCTTTACTGGGGATGTGACGCCATTCCAGCAGATTTTTCCAGTCCGCTTCGGTCAGATCCCGAATCGAGCGATGAAACAGTTTTAAGGCGCGGTTGAGTGCCTGTTGGCCTACCAGACGCTGTTCATCCAGATCCTGGTCGCGCAAGATATTCTGAATCGCACGGCGGGCTTTCTGGGTATTGATAAAACTGAGCCAGTCGGGGTTCGGTGTTGCCAGTACATCGGTAATGATTTCGACCACCTGACCACTCGATAACGGCGTTGAAAGTGGTTTGCTTTCACCGTTAATTTTTGCCCCAATTGCATGGTTACCTAAGAACAGGCTCGCAGCATAAGCAAAATCAACCGCCGTCGCACCTTGCGGTAATTCATGCAGATGCCCATGTGGGGTATAAACCCAGATTTTTTCCTGATGCAGATAGTCCAGTAATTCACTAAATGTAGTTTTGGCACATTCACCATCGACCAATACGTTCAGATTCTGCATCGACGCCTGAATGGCAGAACGGCAAGCTTGCGGGGCATTTTCACCGAGCACTACGCCAAAACGCGCTGCTTTACGCATTAATTCGGTTTGAATGGTTAAAGACAATGTGGTCTTTTCGCCTTTCAGGCGCATCATCAAGGACTGGTTACCGCCGGGTAATGGGCGACGGATATGATCTTCATAGCTTTGAATCTTAAAGCTTTGGGTCAGAATCTCTGCCAGACGGTCACAATCGGCAATACTTTGTAAAATAATTTCAAAAGCATGGCTATGGGTCAGTTCTTGCAGATCAATGTCATTTTTAACAAAGTGACGGAGTAACTCAATATTGTTATTTTTCTTTTTAATGCGGCCTTGAATGGCATTTTTCTGCAGCAGTTCGGTCAGGTTCTTTTCCCATTTGGCCTGATACTCACAGCGTTTCGGTTTGGTTTCCTGTAGCGCAGTCTGAACGTTGTTGTACATATCCAGATCAAGATTCTGATAGCACAAATGCTCCAGGTTGTCGGCCATTTCATTCATGCCGACAATACGTGCCATCGGAACAAAAATTTCAAAGGTTTCACGGGCGATACGGGCACGTTTGTCCGGACGCAGCGCTTCCAAAGTAGTCATGTTGTGATAGCGGTCGGCCAGTTTCACAATAATGACACGTGGATCCTGTAAGGTGGCTTGCAGAATTTTTCGGAAAGAGGCCGCTTTATTATATTCTTTATCGCTGGAATGACTCAGTTTGGTGACACCATCGACCAGCTCCGCCACAGTAAAGCCAAAAGTCTCGCTAATATCATCCTTAGTGAACTCGGTGTCTTCAATCACGTCATGCAGCAGGGCAGCCATTAATGTTTCAGTATCCAGACGCATATGCGCCAGAATACAACTCACCGCAATCGGATGCAGAATGTAGGGTTCGCCACTTTTACGAATAATACCGTCATGCGCGATATCTGCATAATCACAGGCCGCAAGCACACGTTCGACATCGTCTTTACTTAAATACGCATCGATAATGATTTTTAACTGTTGCTTGGCTTGACTGACCTGTGGGCCTGGCATAAAACACCTTTAAAAACTGAATTTCTTACGAATAAAACCGTGAAAGCTCTAATGAAATGCAAATTACCCAGCTGGTTAATTTTTTACTATAAAAAGTAGAAAATCTCTAGTAGTTTGCATAGCTAACCCTTATGTTATAACCGTTCTGGCATAAATATAAAAGTCACATAACAAAAAAAGCCTAGTTTATAACTAGGCTTTTTTGAGTGACGATCTCTTATTGGAAAGAAAAACCGTCTAAGTTTAGATTGTTCGCAGAAAGTGCAAGGTCCAGACTCGATGTTTGATAGTCTTGATCACGTTGTTTCAAAATATCTTTTGATACATGACCCGCAGCGATTTCACGTAAAGCAACAACAGTCGGCTTGTCATTGTCCCATTCTACAGTTGGTTCAATGCCTTGACGTGCCAATTGACGCGCGCGTTTGCTTGCCACTAGTACAAGCTCAAAGCGGTTGTCCACATGGTCTAAACAATCTTCAACGGTGACGCGTGCCATAAGAATTCTCGTTTGAATAATAAATTTTAACAGACTGCACAGTATAAAAGGCTTTGCCTATAGACTCAAGTTTTAATCACTGCTCAGTCGGGGTGATCAGTTGCTGAATGAGCTTTTCATGTCGGTTAGCCTGTTGGGTCAAAACCAGACGATTGGCGATAATCACTGCTTCCAGGTCATGCAGCGCCTTATTAAAGTCATCATTGATAATGATATAGTCAAAATTGCTATATTGCTGCATATCTTCTACTGCACAGCTCAGACGATGTTCAATCACATCGACTGCATCCGTACCACGGTTTGACAGGCGCTCACGTAGATCAAACTGGCTTGGTGGCAAGATAAAAATTTGTTTGGATTCAGGAAAAAGTCGACGGACCTGCTGCGCGCCCTGCCAGTCAATCTCCAGCAGTACATCATGACCTTTGGCCAATTGTTCTTTCACTGTGGCTTGTGCAGTACCGTAGTAATTACCAAATACTTCTGCATATTCAATAAAACCACCTTCATTGACCAGATTTAGAAAATCGTCTTTATTGGAGAAATGATAGTGCACGCCATCGAGTTCGCCAGGTCGTTGACCGCGTGTGGTATGTGACACAGAAACGTGAAGATTGTTGACACGCTCAAGTAGGGCTTTAACAAGGGATGTTTTGCCTGTTCCAGACGCTGCAGAAACGACAAACAAGAGACCCGACATGATATTTTTCCTGATATGATAAAATATCTTCTCTATTTTAGAGTAGACCGGCTTTAAACTAAATAGTTGTTAGTCGATTGTTTACATTTATTTCAATTGAACCGCTAAAAATGGTGCGAGTATTGAGGATTCTATGGAAATTGTTTTAGCCAACCCGCGTGGTTTTTGTGCTGGTGTAGATCGTGCCATTGCAATCGTGAATCGTGCCCTAGAATGCTTTAACCCACCGATTTATGTACGGCATGAAGTGGTGCATAACAAATTTGTGGTGGATGACCTACGCCAGCGCGGTGCAATTTTTGTGGATGAACTCGATGAAGTGCCAGATGACAATATTGTGATATTTAGCGCACATGGGGTTTCTAAAGCAGTGCAAATTGAAGCTGAACGCCGTGGTTTAAAAGTCTTTGACGCGACTTGCCCGTTGGTCACTAAAGTACATATTGAAGTGACGAAATATGCACGCGAAGGAGTAGAAGCCATTCTGATTGGCCATGAAGGTCACCCTGAAGTCGAAGGCACCATGGGGCAATATGATAAGAAAAATGGCGGTAAAATTTATCTGGTTGAAGATGAAGAAGATGTTGCTGCCTTAACTGTGCATCATCCTGAAAAAGTGGCTTTTGTCACGCAAACGACCCTATCGATTGATGACACAGCCAAAGTGATTGATGCTTTACGTCAAAAATTCCCGTTGATTCAGGGACCGCGTAAAGATGATATTTGCTATGCCACTCAGAACCGCCAGGATGCAGTACGTGACTTAGCCGAGCGTTGTGATGTCGTGCTTGTTGTCGGTTCACCAAATTCCTCTAATTCAAATCGTTTGCGTGAGCTGGCGGAACGTATGGGTAAGGCGGCTTACCTGGTTGATAATGCCGATGAGCTTAAGCAGGAATGGTTTGCAGAAAATGCCCAGATTGGAGTAACAGCAGGAGCATCTGCACCGGAAATTTTAATTAAACAGGTGATCCAGCGTTTACAAGACTGGGGTGCTCAGGCACCTAAAGAGTTGGATGGGCGTGAAGAGAATATTACATTTAGTCTGCCTAAAGAGTTACGTATTTCAGTAACACAAGCCTAAAGTGTTAAATACTTAACATTCTGAATTTTTTAAGAATTGACAGATAATTGGTTTTTGGCAATTATCTGTTTTTTTATACCTTTTATCTATTGTGTGTAGTTTTTGTAATTTTAATAAGTAATAGTTTATGTGGGTCAATCTTAGACTTAGGGGAGGGGAGTATGCGTAAAATTCAGGGGTTTACCTTAATTGAGCTGATGGTAACGATTGCGGTGCTAGCGATTATTGCTGGAATGGCTGCTCCTTCTTTTGGGGATCTTGTGAGCCGGCAAAACTTGTCCAAGAGTACACATGATTTAGCAGGCTTAATTAAAGAAGCACGATCACAAGCAGTTTTAGTGCGTCAAGATGTAAAACTTGAAATTGTGGAAGATAAAGAAAAATTTATTGAGCGCGCTAAGGAAATTGCAGCTGACAGCACATTAAAGAAGCAAAGGGATAGTAGTTTATTACATCTTTGGGGGCCGGCTGGAAAGTCGATACTGTCGGGAACTGAAACCTCAATTACATTTGAAATGACGGGCAAGGTAAAAGGAGCAAGTTCAGATACAACGATTGTAATCTGCGATAAAGCAGGTGGTGATAAATCAAAAATAATAACAATAACAAAAATGGGTACACTCCAACTAATTAGCGAGGGGGATTGCTAATGCAACATACAAAGCACCAATTAGGGGTTGGAATGATAGAAATTTTAGTAGCTCTTTTTATTCTTGCATTGGGTGTGTTGGGATTTATTGCTTTGCAGTATAGGGCAGTTGAAGCGACTTCTGAAGGGAGCTATCGACTTCAGGCAGTTAATCTATCACGAGATTTTGCTGAAAGAATCAGGGTGAATCGTGGTGCTTTGGATGATTATGTGGATGAAATAGCAGATGCGGAGGCTCAGGCTGAATATAGTAAAAATTGTTCAGAAGAAGAGTGTTCGACAGAAGAGATGGCAGGTTATGACGTGGCACAGGTCGTGCAGCATGCTAACTCGGTAGGAATGACCGTCAACTTGTTAGAGTGCCAAGGTAATAGTGATGATCGTAAATGTATCTATGTTGCTTGGGGTAATACAGCAGCAACAGATGGTCAAAAAGATGCAGGAAATTGTACGACTGGGACAGTTTATGATCCGTCATCAACCTGTTTGATTATGGAGGTGTATTAATCATGCCATCAAATCCATATAAACAGACGGGTTTTACCCTGATTGAGTTAATGATATCACTGGCACTGGGACTGATTATCATGGCTGCAGCGATTATGTTGTTTATGACAGGACAGAAAAGCAGTGCATTACAACAAGGATTTGCAAATATTCAAGATGATGCGAACTTTGGATTGGGATACATCACACAGGATATCAGACATGCAAACCTGAATAGCCGAAATTCTGAAATCAATGATCGAACAATCCATGGTGGGATTGTACTCACTTCTAGTGCTAATGGTTTTAAGGATACAACGGTTACACCGAACATTATCCATAGTAATTTGCCTGAAAGTTTAATAGGAACAACAGTAGCAACAAACTTATTATCGAGTGGAACTACAGGTTTATCGAATGTGCAAGGTGAAAGTAGTGATCAGCTGGTCATTCAGTATAAGCCTCGATATACAAGAGTGGGTAGTAATTGGGTTGGAGGTTTTGACTGTGAAGGAGAAGAAATCAAGTTTCCAGTAATGACAGGAGCAGTTGAAACTCCATTGCGCATAATTGTGCAGCGTTATTTTCTAAGAGAAGATTCAAATAAAGATAGCAAGGAACCTAATACTGCTTTGGCCTTGGCGTGTGATGCCGGGTGGTACAGTGAATCGGGTACTCCGTTGCCAGATAAGATCGAATCTTTTGGTAATAATGGTGAAATTATTATGAAGCGGGTCGATTATTTTCACGTCATGCTTGGAATTCAGAATGGTGAAAAGCTTAGATATATTTCTATTGATGACTATATGACACTCGCTGCTCCCCGACCACGTATATTGTCTGTTCAATTAGGGGCCGTGGTTCGTTCTGCGCAAGGTGTGGGAAATGAATCAATGATCAAAGATGATCAGGAATTCCAAGTACTTGATAAAAAAGTAAGAGTGAAAGTGCCAACCAATACAACCAATAAATATGTCCGTCAGGTGGTCTCTCAAACAGTTGCACTGCGTAATACTTTTGGGGAGAGAGGACAATGAAGAGAAGTCAGCGAGGGGCAACATTAATCGTTGTTCTTATTCTACTTGTTGCTATTACGGTCATCGGAACCTTGGCAATTCGTCAAAGTATGGTGACTTTAAATATTGCCACCAATAGCCAGACCGCTCAATTAATGCTCCAGAATGGAGATGCTGCATTTTTTAATGTGGAAAAAGAAAATAATATTATTCAAGCATTAAGTAGTAGTGGAATGTTTGGATATATTGATGGTGCTTTGAATAAAGATAAAGAGTTGGTGTTCTGTTTTCGTGGTGCTGACAAAGCAGATTTTTTTGAGATTACTCGTGCAAGCATTATTGAATGGAATGCACCTGATACAAAGCCTAAAAATGAGAGCTTGGGTAAAGATGGTTATTGCAAAACAAATGAAAGCGGAACAAATTTTTTCACGAGTGGTCGGAAGGCTGTCATGACTCAAGTTGCGGTTAAATATTCAACAGAAGCAGAAAAAGATCCATTTTATGGGCAAATTTTAGGAACAGATGACAGTACTGTCAAATTACAACGTAGTAAGCCAGTTAAAGTTTTTTCAGTTTCAATCATGCCTGCTTTGGCCACAGCAGAAAAATCGAAAATTGATGAATGTTTTGAATCTCATATGAATGAAGTGGTGATTCCAAGTAGTGTAACTCCAGCGACGGGTGCTGATAAAAGTGTGACTCAGTGTTTGTCTGAACTCAATGTGCCTTTTGAATCGACAGTCACTGAATATGTGATTGCTCAAGACTTTGTGTAATACGGGAGTAGGAAAAGATGAAAGCGATACAAAATAAAACTCAGATTTCTTGTCGTCGTAAATTACTTACTGCCAGTATTGCTGCACTATCTACTATGATGGTGGCAAGTACGACGACACAGGCTAGTGATATCGAAATTTATCAGCAGGCACGTTCAGGTACTGTTACCTTGATGATGTTATTTGATATTTCCGGAAGTATGGGGGCGCCGCAATTAATTGGTGATGCTAGCGCTTGTGATATTCCCACAGGTGCAAGTGTGTATAGCTCTGATACTAGAGCTTCTAATACAACACCAAGTTACACAAGATATTTCTGTACAGTTGCGGAAACAAAAACCTATAAATATCGTTCTTGGAGAAACTCTGGATCGGGCGCTCATAACCGATGGCAAAAATGTAATAATAATGCTGAAAACAGATCTAATTGTTCTTGGGGTAGTACTTTAAATTCCAAGCCTTCAGAGTTGACTAGTAGTCTACTTATGGAATCATCTGGTAGTTATACCTATTATTTTGAAGGGTATATTCGTGAATATCCAGACCGAATTACTCGAGTCAAAGATGCTATGTTTGATTTGCTAACAGGCAATGAGGGAAATCAGATTCAGGCAATCTCAGATGATAAAATTATTGGCTTGTCAGCCTACTCTTTTAATGGTACAGGTAGTAATGGATATATATTGGTGCCAGCACGGCGTTTAGATGAAGATGTCAAAATTAATGGAATAACAAAAAAACAGCGTGCCTGGTTACTAGAGGCTGTAGCGACCAAATTATATGCTCGTGGTGGTACTCCAACAGCAAATGCTTATGCTGAAGCTGCTGCATACATGATGGGTACTAAAACATTTAATGATGCCGAGTTGTATAGTGGAGCTACTGGCAAGCAGGTCTTCTTTACTTATAATGATGGAGGTCTGAAATATACTCAATGTATGAGCTGGGATACAAATGGTGTATGTAATTACTGGCCTTCAACAAGTCACACTAATACAGCAGCACGAGATTTTGACTTCTTACCTATTGATTTAACTAAATATACAGCATCCTCATGTACAGTAGGAGTTAAAGGTAGTTCTACAGGCAGTACCTCTAATAAAACAGGTACTTGTTATGTCTATACAGGACCAATTGTTCGTGATAGCTCACTTGAAAATGGTTTTAACTACTCAATAAGTTCAGCTAAAGTTAGTAATGCTACTAAATACGAGATGCCCTCATCTCTGAGTCAAACTCCCGAAGAAAAACAGTGTAGTGGACAAGGGATTTATGTGCTGACGGATGGTGAACCAAGTGGTCAGTCCAGTGAACGAAAAGCGATGCGAAATGCACTAAACGATTCAAATTTCAGTTGTACTGAGAGTGCAACTGGAACTGACTGCGTTTTAAAGTTTAGTAATCGTTTATTAACAGATAATCCAAGTACAGTTCAAATTAAAACCGCAGTTGTAGGTTTTGGTAATTCCTTTAATGATATCCAATCATTTGATCGCAATAAAACACGTGAACAAAATTTAGCTGCATTGGGTTCTATCAATACAGCAACTAAAAGAGCTGCGGAATGGGGAATTCGTGGAGGTGGTGGCTGGTATTCAGGTTCAAGTTCGAAAGATGTTGTAGATAGTGTCAATCACTTTATTAATGATTTAACCACAGAAATTCCTTCAGTTACCACGGGTTCGCCAACCATTCCTAAGGATGCATTAAATCCGGCTGTGCTACAGGATGATGCTTATTATCAACAATTTCAGCCAACGCCAGATAAAACATTCCAATTATGGGCAGGTAACTTAAAGAAATATTTAGTAGATGAAAATGGGGTATTAAAAGGCAAGAATGGAAGTAAGATTGTCGATGATGATGGAAAAATTATTGATAATTTTGATTATTGGGCTGAGTCGATAACATCAGATAATGCTGACATGGATGAGAACACTCTAGGAAGTACTAAATTTGCTTTACGTGGTGGATTCTGGTCTAAATTGGCTCTAAGAACAGATCCATTAAATAATCCAGGTACTGGAACGATAAAGCGTAAAGTTTTTACTGATCGTAAATATTCTTCTGGCTCTGATGGAGATTCTATATTTTCTGGAATTTCTAGTGGTGATTTAAGACAAGTTAAGCCTACTGATTTGACTGATAATGTGTACAAGTATGACCAGTATAGAGGATATTTAATACGATCATTAGGATATAACATTGATGCAGCAAATCCGCCAACCAATCTGAATGCTTTGATTTTAGAGCCAGAATTTCGTCAAACTGGTGCGGTGATGCATTCATATCCACTTATGTTAACAAATAAAGGCAAACTTGCTTTCAATACAACAGACAAGAGAATGGATTCAACAGATCGCGAAGACTACATCTTGTTTGGTACAACACAAGGTATGTTGCATGTGGTGAAAGCTGGAGAGTCTGGTAAAGCTGGTGGAGGTGAAGAAGTATTTACATTTATACCAAATGAGATGCTAGAAAAACAAAGAAAGGCTCTTGATGTACCTGAAGCAACTAATGGTGGGATGAATAATCTGTTTTATGGTATAGATGGACCTTGGACTGCATATACTGAGTATGTTATTGATGATTCAGGAAATCTAACTGTTGGAACCGGTAAAGGTAGTCAAAAGGGAGTACAGGATGTGTATGGTGGTTTGCGTATGGGGGGCAAAAGTTACTATGCGTTGAACCTTCAGAATATCAATAATCCTAAACTTAAGTTTCATATAGATCCATCTGGAAGTTGTAGTAATTCGAACCCCTTGGGTTGTATGGGACAAAGCTGGTCCAAACCAACTATTGGCTTCGTGACTTGGGCTGGAAAGCGTACACGCGTAATGTTTGTTGGTGGTGGTTATGATATGGAATATGAAAATCCAGCATATAACCAAACTAACAAAATTGGTGCGGGTGTATATATGTTTGCAGCTGAAGATATAGGCACGACCAAAGCAGGAGATTTATTGTGGTGGGGCAGTGTTAATGCAACGTCGAGTGCAAATACGACAACCAGTGGTGTAGTTGGTACTCACCATGCAGAAATGCAATATAGTGTAGTGAGTGAAATTCGCAGTGTAGATCGTAATGGCGATGATCTTATAGATCATATCTATTTTGGTGATCTCGGTGGGCAAATTTTCCGTGTGGATTTTGATAATACACAATCTACAATTGGTAAGGTTGTAAAAGCCCCAGTTCGTCTATTTGATGGTCATGCGAGTGGAGGCAAAAGCCCTCGTTTTTATGATATGCCAGCTTTTTCACTCTATAGTGATAATGGCAATATTTTTGGACTAATTTCTCAAGGCAGTGGTAACCGTAGTAAACCATTATTTGCAAATAGTAGTTATGAATATGATGCAATTTATAATATTTATGATAAAGATGTATCCCGCAAAAATTTATTCGGTGCGACATCCTGGAAAACTAAAGATATTGAAGTTCCAGAATTAGCTAAGCTTACCGATGATGATCGTAAGAATGATAACAGGATTAAAGCACCTGCTAGTTCTGAGGGTTGGTACTATGAATTCACTAACTGTCTAACAGGACATGGTGATTGCGATGATTATACCAAGCAGACGGAAAAAGTTTTTGGAACCCCAGTTGCTTTAAATAATAAATTATTTGTTTCAACATTTGATGCAAGTAAAGATGGTCTATCTGGTGACTGTGGTGCAGGCGTAAAAGGTGCAAGTTTGATGACAACTTTCTGCTTGCCTTATGGTCAATGTAAGAGTACTGATCCTACAGGATTAGGACGTTCATTTATTGGTGCAGGTATTCACACCATTACTGTCGGCAATGACAATAAAAAAGGCAGTGGGACCGGTGGTGGTTCTGGCGGGGGAGCTGGTGGGGGCTCAGGTGATGAACACCCAACAAGTGCTTCAAATTACTGTATTTCAACTGGTGGGCGTATGACCATTACAGTTACAGGAGCAGGTGGTGCAAGCGAAGAAACGCAAATGTGCTTAATTCCTCAGCGCTGGTACCAGAAATTTCATTAAGGTGAGTTTATGAATAAAACGAATAAATTCGCTGAACGAGGTTTTACCCTAATAGAACTTATGGTAGTAGTGGTAATTGTGGCAATTTTTGCTGCAATTGCTATTCCTAGTTATCAGAATTATGTTCGGCGTGCACAGGCATCTCAAGTTCAGCAAGAGTTGCAAAGATTAGCTAGTGAATTGTCCAAGTGGAAATCTAGGAATTTCAGTTATCAGGGGTTTAATTTAACGCCACAAACTATAAGAAATTATACTATTGAAATCAAAGATGGAACTGATACTACTCTTAAACTAGACGATATGAATGGTAGTGAGTATAAGGCTGCTGGGCAGCAATGGGTAATCAAAGCACTTCATTCAGATGGAACAAATGTATCCTTTTTGCAAACAAGCACCGGTCTGAAATGTAAGAATAAAACAAAGGCAAATATTACATACAGCAGTTGTGGCACAGGAGGTGAAGAATGGTGATTAAAAATCGACAGACAGGTTTTACGTTGATTGAGCTAATGATTGTTGTTGCTATTATTGGTATTCTGGCTGGAATTGCCTATCCTTCCTATCAAGAACATGTGCGTAAAACAAAAAGAACTGAGATGCAAGCAAGTATGCAGCAGATCGCTTCCCACATACAGCGTTATAAGATTGCAAACTTTAAGGTAAAAGGTGCGGTTGCAAATGATTTTGGGATTAAAGCAGCCTATCCTGAGCAAGAAACTCCTCTTTATACAGTGGCTGTAAAATGGATTGACACAGATGGTATTGTAAAAGATACGACACCTTTAGGTTCTGAAAGATGGGTCTTGATCGCAACGCCAATTTCGACTTCAATGCAATATCGTGATGGGCATATTAGTTTGAATTTTAAAGGCGAACGCTGCTGGACTAAAGGTACAGATGATTCTGGTACAGCATGTATACCATCAGCCACCTCCAACTGGGACGGTCGCTAAATTCAAAATTATAGCCAACCCACTTTTTAATCTTTCATTCAGGGTAAACTTCGCGTAAAATGTTGCCCTCTATGAAAGGGGTTTGAAATGTGCCGGTGGTCGGTGCAGGGATAATCCGTAAAAACTATAAGGTTCTATCATGGTTGTAATTCGTCTTGCACGCGGTGGTGCTAAAAAACGTCCGTTCTATCAAGTTGTTGTAACTGATAGCCGCAATGCGCGTGACGGTCGTTTCATCGAACGTATTGGTTTCTTCAACCCTACAGCTCAAGGTAAAGCAGAAAAACTTCGTTTAGATGCTGACCGTTTTGCTCACTGGGTAGCACAAGGTGCTCAACCTTCTGAACGTGTTGCTTCTTTAGCTGCTCAAGCTAAGAAAGCTGCAGCTGCTGCATAATTTTAAGAATTAGGTAGTAGTTAGCCCATGACACCAACACAGAATGTTCCCGAAGATCGTATTCAGATTGGACAGTTGCGTTCAGCATATGGATTAAATGGGTGGCTCTGGGTCTATTCCAATACAGAACCCATGAGCAACATATTTGACTATCTGCCTTGGTACATTGAGACCAAGGACGGATGGCAAATTGTCGATGTAAAACGCTGGAAGCCACATGGTAAAGGCTTGGTTGTTTCGCTGAAAGGTGTGGTTGATCGCACTGGAGCGGATAGCTTGGTTGGCACCAATGTTTGGATTTCTAAAACGCAAATTCCGAAAGCAGGAATGGACGAGTTTTATTGGTCGGATTTAAAAGGTCTAACAGTGTTAGGTTTGGATGATGCTGAACAAGAAGTTAATCTCGGTAAAATCCATGAAATGTTTGAGACAGGTGCTAACGATGTGATGGTGGTTCACGCAACACCAGACAGCGTTGATGCTGAAGAGCGCATGATTCCATGGCATAAAGATGTGGTGCAACGCGTTGATCTTGAAGCTGGTCGTATCTATGTCAATTGGGGCGTAGACTACTAAGAATTTTTCGGAAATAAGGGAGTCTGCGATGTTTTTTGCAGTCATTACGCTTTTTCCTGAAATGTTTGAAGCGATTACAGCCTATGGGATTAGCGGGCGCGCAGCAAAACGTGAATTGATGCAGATTCATTGCATCAACCCTCGCGATTATGCGACGGGCAACTATAAACGCGTGGATGAACGTCCATTCGGTGGTGGTCCGGGTATGGTGATGATGGCTGAGCCTCTGGCAAAAGCAATCCAGCATGCCAAAGAGCTTGCAACGCAAGCAGGTGCTGTTCAGGTTCCTGTGGTGTATATGTCACCACAAGGAAAGACCTTAAATGAAACTGCAGTACAGGACTTTGTCAAATATGATGGAATCATTGTACTGTGCGGACGTTATGAAGGTGTCGATGAACGTTTGATCCAGCAATATGTTGATCAGGAATGGTCAATTGGGGATTACGTGTTATCGGGTGGTGAACTGCCTGCGATGGTTTTATTAGACAGTATTATCCGGAGACTTCCGGGTGCCATGTCTGATGAACAGTCACACGTGCAAGACTCATTTGTGGATGGTCTTCTAGATTGCCCACAATATACCAAGCCAGATCATTTTGAAGGATTGGACGTACCTGAGATTTTAAAATCCGGGCATCATGCCAATATTGAAAAATGGCGGTTTTTGCAGCGATATCAGCGTACACTTGAACGCCGCCCAGAGTTGGTGGAAAAAGTCGAACTGACCAAGCAGCAGAAAAAATGGCTAAAAGATTTGTAAGGCATGGATGAGTAATTATTTCTGTCTTCAAGCCAGTACTTAAAATTATTTAAGTATTCTTTAATAGGCTCTTTATGGTTGAGATGGTCAACCCTAAAGGGAAAGATAATCGGGTGTATGCGCTTTAGCCTCTATACCCAGCGATGATCAGACCTCTTCTGACTCGCACATATTGGAGATACCCCATGAGCGGTAAGCATCCTTTAGTTCAAGTAATTGAAAACGCACAATTGAAACAAGACATCCCTGCTTTTGCACCAGGTGATACAGTTATTGTTCAAGTTAAAGTAAAAGAAGGCGACCGTGAACGTTTACAGGCGTTTGAAGGCGTTGTAATTGCTAAGAAAAACCGTGGTCTGAACTCTGCGTTCACAGTACGTAAAATTTCTAGCGGCATTGGCGTTGAGCGTGTATTCCAAACTCATTCTCCAATCGTTGCTGGTATCGAAGTGAAACGTCGTGGTGACGTTCGTCGTGCTAAACTTTACTACCTACGTGAATTGTCTGGTAAAGCTGCACGTATTCGTGAAAAATTACCAGCTCGTAAAACTAAAGCTTAATTTTAAGTTTTATACGAGTGAAAAAATGCGCCTTTGGGCGCATTTTTTGTGCCTGCTTTTATTTAGCTTTATTCGAAATGTTCCTGCAAAGGCAAGATCATAGCATCCAAAATATCCAAGAAAATTTTATGAATAAACATCAGGAATAATACAAAATATCCCCAAGACTGGAATCCTGTATTAAAAAGTTGAATGCAAATAAAACATTGTGTGATAGCCAGTAAAATACTGATCCATACATTTGCGATAATATGTCGATCACAGGAGGGGCAATAATAAGGCTCATATTTTTTAAATTGAAAAGGATTAATGACTTTTCGTTTGCAGCAGGGGCAGGTTCTTTTAAATTTGTTTTTGATTTCTATAGAACGTATCTGCATTTATTTTATTTCACAGTTCTTTTTTTAGATTTTATGTATATTTTATATACAGTTTGGGCATGATTAACAAGTAAATTTTAAGAAAAATAAGATAGAAAAAGCCTCTGGATGAATAGAGGCTTGTATAGCTTTATAAGCCTTGCAGCTTCAATCGATTGGCATGCTGACGATAAACATCGACCGGATCAGGCGCAAAGATATTTTTCAGGCCTAGGACCATATTGACTTCATCCAGATGGTTCCAGTTGTAGTTATCACGAATGGTTTTACCGAATTTGGCACTACAGCGAGAGACCAGACCATCATTGTCCTTGCCGCCATTAATCAGCAGACTGGTAACTTTGAGGGCAGAATCAGGATCGAGAATATTGGTGACTATGCCCACACCGGTAAATGAATAATGATGAACACCGCCGTCTTTAGCCTTACCTTCACCACAGGCGGTGGTCGGCATACCCAGCGGATATTTCTGGTTAAATTTAGCAGATCCCGCCAGTGTCAGGCTGCTACCACCTGCCAGAGAATCATGCGGGAAACTGTTCGGATTCAGACCTTGTGCCCAGGTGATGGCTTTAGATACCAGATTGATGCCCCCCACTAAAGGGCCCTGTATCGGTGTGCCTTCTGCCTGAAGAATCAGGTCTGCAACCGGAGAACCTTTATGGGGTGCGCCCACTGAAGTCAGAGAGGCGACCAGTGTAGGCGCTACTCCTGCGACATAACGAATGGTAGGACCGCCATGTGAATGACCAATCAGATTAACTTTAGCTGCACCTGTAATCGCCTGAATTTCTTTCACTTGCTGTAAAAGCTGTTCACCACGGATTTCGGACGAGTTGAAAGGCGAAACGCGTGTTGCCCAGACATTGCCGCCATTACGCGCCAGATCCGGTAAAATCTGATACCAGTAATCCAGTCCAAACTGGTCGGTACCGATCCGGATAAAACCTGCCATACCATGTGCAAATACAATTGGATATTGGGTCTTGGCATATTGTGAACTGGCTTTCGCTGTAACCTGACTGGCTTGGGTGGATGCCTGAGTGCTAAGGCATGTACCTGCCAGCAGCAGACCGGTGATTAATGCTCCGAATTTCATTATATTTTCCTCACTTTTTGTTGTTTTAACCGGATAGATCCTCATCCGGTTCCGCAAAGTCCCCTTATGCAGCAGGAACTCGGTTTTCTAAGCTTTTGTAGTCAAAAACGATGGTTCATGATTAAAAAGATAAGGGCCAGCCAATAGAGCAACTCGCAGCAAAAAGCTCAAGGGATAAATTGTTGTTTTTATTGCAGCTTCCAGCTCACTGACAGGTCAAATAAAAAAGAATCAAAAAAAGCCTATATTTCAGCTGAAATACAGGCGTCTTGCGTTATAAGCCCTGTAATTTGAGTCGGTTGGCATGCTGGCGGTAGAGGGCGACCGGATCTGGGGCAAACATACCCTTCAGACCAAACATCATATTGGCCATATCCGTATGATTGAGTTTGTACTGGTCATTAATGACCTTGCCCATGAAAGCACTACAACGTGACACCATGCCATCATTGTCTTTATTGCCATAAGACAAAGGACCGAGCTGCATCAGAATCGTATCAATATCCAGTGCGTTGGTGGCTTGGGCTACACCCGTCCAGGAATAATAATGAATGCCTTTGCTATCTTTCTGTTTTAAGTTTTTATTGCAGTTTTCTGTGGAAGCCAATACACCATCTTTCACCACCTGCTGTGCTACTGTGGCATTAAAAGTTTTTGAACCGGTCTGGCTCAGGGATTTCATGGAAGCATCAAAATCAATTTCCAGTTCAGGCTTAAACTGACCCAGTGCAATCAATGGCCCAATAATATAATCACCTAAAATATTGAAAGCGGTACGGGTCAGACTATTATTTTGGATATCATCTGCGACTTTAGAACCGTGGTAAGTTCCTGCAACGCCGGTAATAGAGGCGATATACTGCGGTTGGGTCGCTGCGACATACAGTACCGTCGGCCCACCATGAGAATGACCAATCAAATTCAGTTTGGACTTGCCGGTAATTGCCAGAACATCTTCAACCTGCTGGATCAGTTGCTCACCGCGATGCGCCGTGGTATTGGCCGGAGACAATTGCGCAGCAAAGACAGTTGAGCCGTTACGTGCCATATCCGGCAGAATCTGATACCAGTAATCCAGCCCGATGCTATCGGTCCCAATGCGTGACCAGCCTAGCCAGCCATGCACCATCAAGATCGGGTATTGAGTCTTGGCATAGTCGGACCTGGTTTTTTCGATGACTTGTGTTGCACTTGCTGCTGCCTGAGTCTGTGTAGAAAAGCTTAATCCTAGAGTTGTTGCTAACGCTACAGTCATAAACTGTGCTGTCTTGCTAAAAGTACGCATAACTGTCCCTTTTTAATTTTATCGTTATTCAAGCAATCATTGCTTTGTGTAAAGTGCTGTAAGCCACAAAATCAGACGATGAAAATACAGTTTCGGCCTTCAGTGGCTGAGCAATTTTTCTTTTTAAGAAGGGTATTTTTTTCATTTCAAGGCATTTAGACCATGTCATTTCAGGACATGCAGGACAGGAGGTTTTTACATTGTAAGTATATGTTTTATCTACATATGTATTTAAATCACAACTATCTGAAATACAAAAGACTCATGCAGGTTATTTTGTGTAAATAAGAAATATTTGGAAACAACTCTAAGGAGTCGTTTTAAGAACAACTATTAAGTCGTGAATCTTGGAGTCATAAAAAAGCCATCAACAGGTGATGGCTTTTGGGCTTAATCCGCGAAGGGGAGCTTGGCCCCCTGATCATGGACCTGTTCAAAGGTTTCTACCCGCAGCTGTTCTTGCGGAGTATTGAAATGCTTGCTTCGAAGCTGGGCAATGGCTTGCTGCTTGGCGGTGACAGACATGCCGGATTGTGCCACCTGATCCCGTTCGGCCAGATAGCCAGTCACCCGGTTTTTCCAGTCGCTACGTTGTACGTCCAGTTTTTCCAGTCGTTGTGTTGCTTCAGGGCCAACCAGATTTATCCGCATCTGGCGGATTTCATCGCTAGAACCGCCACGGGCCTTAATATCTGCGGTGAGTTTGCGCAGATCTTCCAGTTTATTCAGCTGCTCCAGATTTTCCTGCCAGTCTTGCGGCAGTTGCTGAAATAGCGCTTTGAGTTTTTGGGCTTTTTCAGTCTCAGTCAGGCTTTTGTCTGCCAGCACGCTCATCCGGTCCAGAGTATATTCATGATAGGCATCTTCTGTACCAAACAAGCCTTCAATTTCATAACTGGAAAAGAATTGCTTGCGTAAGTTTTGGGTACTGGTGTAGATGCTCCGGTAATAGGCAGGATCTTCCTGATCAAGCCCGGTTGGTGTTGTGAGCTGGCCCAGACCTTGACGATACTGGATATAACGATCCCATAAATCCAGAATTTGGGTGAGTGCCGGTTCTTTATGAGTCTGGCGAATATAGGCTTTGAAATCCTGCTGGATTTGCTGCAGATTTTTTTCACCGAACTGGGTAATAAAATATTCAAAACAGTTGCGGGTCTGTTCATTCACGATCAGACGGTTGCTGGCATCTAGCTGCATCTGACAATTGATTTCGGTATCTTGCTGGCTGGCACTGGGGAAGGATGCATTGGCAGGACCATTGACCCTAAAGGCGGTTTGCTCTGCATTACTTTCAGTGAAAGAGGCTTTTGTGCCAGTATCCGCTTGGGTATTTTCTTTTGGAGACAGCCATAAGATCAGTGTGATGATACACAGCACCAGCACAGCCAGAATGATCCATATTTTGTATTTCTGCATATCCTATGCACCTATTTTATCGTTATTTCATTATTTTTAGATATTAAAGCTTTTAGATGATCGAGCTTTTAGAGGTTCAAGC
Organism: Acinetobacter sp. BY419; assembly: GCF_019038395.1. Classification (GTDB taxonomy): domain Bacteria; phylum Pseudomonadota; class Gammaproteobacteria; order Pseudomonadales; family Moraxellaceae; genus Acinetobacter. The sequence goes on along the minus strand of NZ_JAGFXZ010000001.1, from coordinate 13,222 downwards.
CGGCTCAATATGCCATAAAAATCATCAGATACTATAGAAAAGTTGTAAATCATCTCGCAGGGTTTTACCATGGCGCCAATTTATAAAATGTCTGATTTTTTGCCATGAAAGCATCATCTCCTAAAATTCAGCGTCGTCATCTCAGCGGTGTCTTCCTTTTGAACAAACCTCTGGGCATCAGTTCCAATGCTGCATTGCAAAGAGTCCGCTGGTTGTATCGTGCACAAAAAGCCGGCCATACCGGTGCGCTGGATCCTCTGGCCTCCGGTTTATTGCCGGTGTGCCTGGGAGAGGCAACCAAGTTTTCGCATTATTTATTGGATTCGGTCAAGCGTTATCAGACCATTGTATTCCTCGGGCATAGCACCACCACTGGCGATGTAGAAGGCGAGGTATTACTGGGAAAAGCGGTTCCAGAACTCTCGGAAGCCTTGATTCAAGAAACACTAACCCAATTTGTTGGTGATATCCAGCAAGTACCACCGATGTATTCGGCACTGAAAAAAGAAGGCCGTCCTTTATACGAGCTGGCACGTAAAGGCATCGAAATTGAGCGTGAAGCGCGCCCGATTACTATTTTAGCAATTGAGCTTTTATCCTTTACTGAAAACAGTATTACCCTGGATATTACCTGTTCTAAAGGCACCTATATCCGGGTTTTGGGTGAAGATATCGCCAAAGCACTGGGAACCTATGGCCATCTGACTTATTTGCACCGTATCAAAACCGGTCATTTTGATTTGATTCCGAGTTATACCATTGAATATCTGGAAAGCCTGAGCGAAGCAGAGCGTGATGCCTTGTTGTTGCCAGCTTATGCTCCGGTACAGCATTTCCCGCAGGTGCAGGTGCCTGAAGGACGTGCGGAATATTTCAGTCGCGGCATGGAAAGTAATATCGAACATGAAGCAGCTGAACAGGTGCTGGTCTTTGATGGTGAGAAATGTCTGGGGCTGGCTGAAATTACCGATCGCAAACGTCTGGTACCAAAACGCGTGTTGAATCTCTAGGACAGATAAGATATGGAGATCGAGATCATCATCAGTCTCATTGTCTTTGCATTTTTTGCAGGTGCAATTGATGCTGCCGTAGGCGGTGGTGGTCTGATCCAGATTCCGGCGATTATGGGCAGCCTGCCGCATTTACAGCCTGCAACGGTCTTTGGCACCAATAAACTTGCTTCCATTTTCGGTACCGGATCTGCGGCATTTTCCTATCTGCGTCAGGTGAAACTGCCCTGGCTGCTTCTAGGTGTAATTGCAGCTTGCAGTTTTATGAGCTCTTTTATTGGAGCGGCCAGCGTTAGCCTGATTCCGGTCGAGATTCTCAAGCCTTTTGTGCTGCTCATGCTGATCGTGATTGCAATCTATACCTTGATGAAAAAACAGTTCGGCCAGGTACATACCGAACAAAAACTGAGTCGGAAAATGCTGATTCTGGCTGCTTTGGGTAGTCTGGCGATAGGCTTTTATGATGGTATCTTTGGGCCGGGTACCGGTAGTTTCTTTATTTTCTTTTTTATTCGCTATTTAAGCGTCGACTTTCTGCATGCATCGGCTTTATCGAAAATTGCCAATTTCACGACCAATCTGGCAGCGTTAAGCTTTTTTATTCCCAGCGGCAATGTGCTGTTTATGGTGGGGGCGATGATGGCGGTGGCCAATATCTGTGGTTCCTTGGTCGGAGTCCGTTTGGCATTTAAATATGGTAGTGGTTTTATCCGGCTTTTATTCCTGATTCTGGTCAGTCTGCTGATTTGTCGGATGGCATACCAGATGTTTATATTGGCCTAAACCCAATGTAAACCATTCTCGATATTAAACTTTCTTATACAAATCACTGTATAAACTGCGTCTGAACTGGCTCTGAAAATCTCCTAGAATCAATGATATGAGAAATAAAACAATTGGAGAAATATCGGAATGACCACCATTTTTGAAGCCTTAAGAGAGAGTCATGAAATTCAGCGTGACCTTGCAGAAAAACTATTACAGACTTCCGGGGACACAGCAGAACGCCGTGAGCTGTTCAAACAACTCAAGAATGAATTATTTGCCCATGAAGCTGCGGAAGACCGCTACTTCTATATTCCCTTGATGATGACGGATTCGGGCTTGAATATTACCCGTCATGCCTTGGCCGAACATCATGAAATGGACGAGATGATTGAAGAGCTGACTGCAACCGAATTGAGTAATCCGGGCTGGATTGCGATTGCCAAAAAGCTTTCCGAAAAAGTGCATCACCACTTAAAAGAAGAGGAACATGGTTTCTTCCAGCAGGCAGGTAAAATTCTGGGAGAAGAGCAAAAGACCGCTTTAGCAGTGCAGTACAAGGATGAATATCAGCGTTATAAAGAGATGAAAAAAGATATGCTGGTACAAAGCTAAACTTTAAATTCAAATCGAATAAATGAAAAAGATGGCTATAATGCCATCTTTTTTTATCCTGCTTCATTCTTCAATATATTTCTCCTTAAGGGAGAAAGCGAAAACATTTAGGCAGTTGCTCAGATTTTAATTCAGGCTTTATGCATTCCGCTCTGCCGATCCTTGACGTGCGGCACGTACTGTTACACCGACAGATGCCAGCATGATACAAACCAGAGCAACAGCTTGCAGTAAGCTAATTTTCTCGCCCAATAACAGAAAACCGGTCAGTGCAGCCAAGGCGGGCGACAAGCTGGACAAGGTGCCATAGCTGGTCTTGTTTAAGTGCTGCAAGGCTTTTAAGTCCAGTGCGTAGGGAATCGCTGTGGCCAGAACCGCAATGACAACGGCTTTACCCCAATGTTGCGTCTCAATCAATGCGGGCGCGTTGTTGTAGAGACCAATCGGCAGCAGACACAAAGCCGAGATACTGATGGCAATGGTCAGCGCATGCATTCCGATATTCTGCTGAACCACACGTTGACCAAAGAAAATATACAATGCCCAGCATAAACCTGCACCTAAGGCACAGGCTGCGCCCAACAGGTCGAAATTACTGCTATTGGCCTGTCCCCATGGCACCATCAGCACGATACCCAAAATGGCCATTAATACCCAGATATAATCACTGCGATGTTTAATCGACAGCAGGGCTAGCCCCAAAGGACCAATAAATTCCAGACCGACTGCAATTCCCTGCGGTAAACGGCCAAGGGACAGATAGAATAAAATATTCATGACACCTAAAGCGGCGCTGTAGCAGAGTAAATCCCGCCATTTTAAAAAAGGCAAACGTGAAATAATTTTCCAGGAGCGGAACATGACACAGACAATGGTTGCAGCAAAACAGAGCCTTAAAATGGTCACGCTGATGGGATCCAGTACACTAAACAGCTGTTTGGCAAAAGATGCACTGATCTGGTAGGAACTCATGGACAAGACCATGAAGAATACGGCAAGGAGTTGGGCGTTTGGCATGGAAAGCTTCTACCCAGCGCGGGTGAAAATAAGAAATAGGGGCAATGAAATTATAGCAAATTGATTCATTTTTGCTGAGTAAGGCAGGGGAATATTTTAGCAAGGTGAACTTCAAGCCTGAGTCAATGAAGTCAAGTATTTGGCTCGTTAAAACACCTGAAAATTTTAAATTCAAAATTAAAATTACATGGGTGCGGTTACAAATTAATCAATTTTTAATTTGATCTTATTTCCATATTTATTAAAATATCTTAGATCCCAATTCGGGGCAGCATTAAAATAACAATGAAAATAATAAGGTAGATAATAATGAAATTAAGAATACTTTCTTGCGCCATTTTGGGCTGTATGCTTGCAGCATGTGGTGGCTCTGATAATTCTGATAATAATACACCAGTCCCTAGTCAACCGGCTCCGACCAATCCGAGCAATCCTGGAACCCCGGGTGATGGAGCATCAGACACAGTTTCGGAATTCTACAACTATCAGTTCAACTTGCCGAATACTGATGCATCAGAAATGGAGTCGAAAAAACTTCTATTAGCCAGTCATAAAAATAAAATTACTGACGGCATATTATATGCAGATGATAACAGTGCCGTTGATACCGAATATGATATTGAAACGGACATGGTTTTCCCAAATTATGTTACAACCAAAGGGGTATTTCCTGCAGATCGGACCCGTACATCATTCGGCTATAAGATGGAAAAAGTACTGGAAAATACGACAACTCAATATAAGAGCCGTCCTGTGACCATACCTGAGAACAACATCAGCAATCATCGGCATATAGCGTGGTACGACCTGTCAGGCAAAGCATTAACTGAACGTACCAATATTGCCGGGGTAAAAATGTATGAAGATACTGCGACCCGCGTGCTCTTTAATAGTGACAACACCACAGCTGCTGACCGCAAATATTATAATGAATTTGCAACCAATTTTATTGATTTGCAGAAGGCGCGCAAATTCCCGAATGGATCTAAATGTTTCCGTCTTCTGGCGGAACATCCTGAAGAAGAATATATTGAATTTAATCCGAGAGAAAAAACTCGCTATACCACACTGGCTGAATGGCAGGCACAAAGCTCTGTCCAGGAAATGGCAGAAGCTATTATAGAGGGCACCATGGCTGGCTTAAAATATAAAAAGGCCGAATATAAAGATGCTGCTATGCAATATTACAAGTATTTCGGCGCGATCGAATATCAGGGTGGAATTTATGACAGTGCATTCTCGGAACATGGTGAACATATTGATCATGACGATTATGTTGCCCAATCAAGAAAAGTTGCCTTGGACAAATTAAAGGCAGAAGATGCCAGTCTTTTAATGATCAAATGGACAGAATACGCGTATGACCAGCTTGCTTATACATGCGATGGCTATAATGTAACAGCTGCGACTGTATTAAATACGGCAATTAAAGACGCAACACCACGTTAAAATGATGTTAATAAAGCTATGTTAAATAAAGGCGCTATAGCGCCTTTATTTAAATTCAAGTTTTTTGTCTTTGTGTCGTCACAGTACAGCCAATTGAGGCACTGATAATGGTGGCCAGCGCCAGCCATTGTGTCCACAATAAAGTTTCACCCAGAAATACGAAACCCGAGAGTGCTGCGACTGCGGGTTCCAGACTCATCAAAGTACCGAAACTCAAGGCGGTTAAATTTCGCAGGGCAATCATTTCCAAGGTAAAAGGCAGGGCGCTGGCCAGCACAGCCAAAGCCACAAAATATAGCAAACTCATCGGCTCAAAAGTATGTGCTGGCATTCCTGCAAAGAGCGCAATCGGCATCAGAACCAGCATGCCGACAAACATGCCCAGACACACGGTATAATTGCCGGAAACCCCGGAAGGCTTTTGTCCAGCGACAATGTATAGCGCCCAGCAGGCACCCGCACCCAAGGCAAATAGAATTCCGACCGGATCCAGCGGCTGTGCGGCCTGATCAAAGGGAAACAGCAAGGTTAGTCCTAAAATGGCCAGTCCGACCCAGACAAAGTCGAACTTTTGCCGGGCATAAAACAGCGCCACACTTAAAGGACCAATGAATTCAAAAGAGACCGCGATGCCGAGTGGCAGGCGATTAATCGACAGATAAAACAGCAGGTTCATACCTGCCAGGGCAAGACCATAACTGATAATTGCCGACCATTTCACCTCTCTAAAATGGATTTGCCAAATTTTAAAAATCAGCGCCAAAATGATGGCACCTAAAAGCAGACGCATGGCTGAAACGGTCAGAATTGGAAACTGACCGAACAGATATTTGGCAAAGGAGCCACTGCTTTGAATACTGATCATCGCGATCAACAGAAGCAGTGGTGCTTGCACGCTGGGTGCAATTTTAAAATTCAGCATGACTAAATAGGTTTCGAGGTCTCGAATAGCGAAAGAGCAGCATAAGCTGGAAAAGGTTTAAAAGTAAAAACCTTAAAAACAAAAAACCACAGCCCAAAGCTGTGGTTTTTTTTTAAAATCTTGAATTAGAACAATACACGTGCGCGGATTGTACCTTCAACCTTAGACAGCATATCAAGTGCTTCATGAGATGCAGCAGCGTCTACATCCATGACCAGGTAACCAACATCACCTTTAGTCATCAGGGATTGACCAGAGATGTTGATGCCTTGTTCAGCAAACAGGTTGTTGATCTTGGAAAGAACACCCGGCATGTTTTTATGAATGTGCAGTAAACGGTGTTTACCTTCAGTCAATGGCAATGCAATTTCCGGGAAGTTCACTGCAGATAAGGTCATACCTTTATCTGAATAAGCCACGAATTTCTCAGCCACTTCCAGACCGATGTTGGCTTGTGCTTCCATGGTCGAACCACCCACGTGCGGAGTCAGGATCACGTTTGGAAGGTTACGCAGTGGAGAAACGAATTCTTCACCATTGGCTTTAGGCTCTTTCGGGAATACGTCTACCGCAGCACCAGCAATGTGACCAGACTTGATCGCATCTGCTAGGTCTTCAATCACGACACATGTACCACGTGCCGCATTCAGGAAGATTGAACCTTCTTTCATTTGCGCAAACTGTTCTTTGCCAAAGAAATTACGGGTAGATGGCAGATCCGGAACGTGTAGAGTAACCACATCTGCATTGGCAAGTAATTCGCCCATAGAGCCGACTTGACGTGCATTACCTAAAGGTAGTTTTGTCACTGCATCATAGTAGGTTACTTTCATGCCTAGGCTTTCAGCCAGTACAGAAAGTTGTGAACCGATTGAACCGTAACCTACGATACCTAAAGTTTTACCACGTGTTTCGAATGAACCGACAGCCGATTTGTTCCAGCCACCTGCATGTGTATCTGTTGATTTTTCAGGTACACGGCGCAGAAGAAGAATAGTTTCTGCCAATACCAGCTCAGCGACCGAACGTGTATTTGAATACGGTGCATTAAATACAGGAATACCGCGACGCATTGCAGCATCAAGATTGACCTGATTGGTACCGATACAGAAACAACCTACTGCAATCAGTTTGTTCGCAGCTTCAAATACTTCTTCAGTCAATTGAGTACGGGAACGAATACCGACGAAGTGCGCATCTTTAATCGCTTCTTTCAGTGCTTCGCCTTCGAGCGCTGTTTTACGATAGTCGATGTTGGTATATCCAGCTGCATTCAATGTGTCTATTGCGTTCTGGTGAACGCCTTCTAACAATAGAAAACGGATTTTATCTTTAGGTAGAGATAGATGTTGGCTCATTACGGCTCCGCTACAAAGGCCAAATTTAGTCGCGGTATAATAGCACAGGAAAAGCGCACTTATACATTTCCTTGATGACGGCAATATCAGCTATTTTTGCAAGTGATAGTGGTGAAAATGATAGATATGGTTGATTTAAATATTCATTTTAAAAGGTGTATTATCAAAATTGTCATTTTTTAAAGGAATCCCCTAAAAATAGCTTATAATATTGCGCCATGCTGTTTAAGCTCCCAATTTTGGTGCTTTAATCATCATGTTTCGCCTGATTTGTGTACAGGTTTTTATGCCTAAAAAATATGCAAATAAACCAGCGAAGTCTCTCTTGTTTAAATCATGCTAGGTCTGCAAACGATGAATGCTCCAGTCGCTTTAACCCCTGAGTTATTGACCCAATTGACTGCAATTGTGGGTGAAAACCGTATTAAAACTGATACGGACAGCCTCCAGAATTGGGGTCGCGATCATACTAAGCACTTTGATCCAAGCCCATCGGTCATCGTTTTCCCATCCACCACTGAACAGGTTCAAGCGATTGTGAAGCTTGCCAATCAGTTCAATGTTGCAGTAACGCCATCCGGCGGTCGTACTGGTCTTTCTGCAGGTGCGGTTGCAGCCAATGGCGAAATCGTAGTCAGCATGGACAAGATGAACCAGATTCTGGAATTCTTCCCGGCAGACCGTATGGTGCGTGTTCAAGCGGGTGTGGTGACTGAACAGCTTCAGAACTACGCAGAACAGCAGGGTATGTATTATCCGGTTGACTTTGCTTCTGCAGGCTCAAGTCAGATTGGCGGAAACATCGGTACCAATGCCGGCGGTATTAAAGTAATCAAATACGGCATGACCCGTAACTGGGTACTTGGCCTGACTGTAGTGACAGGTAAAGGTGATGTTCTGCGCCTGAACAAGGGCATGATCAAGAATGCAACCGGTTATGCGCTTCAACACCTGTTCATTGGTGGTGAGGGTACACTGGGTCTGGTCACTGAAGCTGAAATCAAGCTGGAACGTCAACCGCAAGACCTGCAAGTGATGGTACTGGGTGTAACTGATTTTGATGCAGTCATGCCAGTGCTGCATGCATTCCAGGCGAAAATTGATTTAACTGCATTCGAGTTCTTTGGTGAACTGGCAATGCAAAAAGTATTGGCCAATGGTCATGTACAGCGTCCATTTGAAACGGAATGTCCATTCTATGTCTTGCTTGAATTTGAAGCGCCGTTTGAGCCGATTATGGACAAGGCGATGGGAATTTTTGAGCACTGCATGGAGCAGGGTTGGGTCCTGGACGGCGTAATGAGCCAGAGCCTGGATCAGGTCGAAAGCTTATGGCGTTTACGTGAAGATATTTCTGAGTCAATCGCGCCATTTATTCCATACAAAAATGACATCTCGGTACTGATCACTCATGTACCTGCATTTATTAAAGAAATTGATGCAATTGTGTCAGATAATTACCCTGACTTCGAAATCTGCTGGTTTGGTCATATCGGTGACGGTAACCTGCACTTGAACGTCCTGAAACCAGCGGACTTAAGCAAAGATGAATTCTTCGCAAAATGTCAGGTGGTGAACAAGTACGTATTTGACACCGTGAAAAAATATGATGGTTCAATTTCTGCAGAACATGGTGTGGGTATGACCAAAAAGCCATACCTTGAATATACGCGTTCAGCTGAAGAAATCGAGTATATGAAAGCCCTGAAAAAAGTGTTCGATCCAAACGGCATCATGAACCCGGGTAAATTATTCGATCTTTAATCTGGTTGAATTTATAAAAGCGCATCGAAAGGTGCGCTTTTTTATTGCTGTGTAAATGAGGTTACAGAGTCTAAATAGCATTCAGCTGCAAAGCCCGGCATGATGAATCGGTATAATAAAGATAATCTGGGTTAAGCAATATGTTACGGATATTGGCAGTTACAGTTTTAGGTCTGGGTATGATGATGTCGGGTTGTACGACCACCCAGCAGGTGATTGCAAAAGTGCAGTCTTCTTCAGATACACCTTTGGATCAGGTTCTTAAGATGAGGCCTGATTTGCGTAATGAGCTGGCAACAGTTGAGATTCGTCAGTTTTTTAATAATGTAGAGTCGCCGACCGTTGGGCAGGTAAAAGTGACTGAAACAGGTTTGATGGATGATTCGGTTAGATCAGTTCAGACCATTTATCATTTCAAAAAAGAAGATAAGAAATGGAAAATACAAGAGACTGAAAAGTCATATCGCTGTATGCGTGGAGCAAATACCAAGACTTTCCAGAAAGCTGTCTGCCCATAATAGTATTTGATCTTTAGACAGATTTTGGTTAAAAGCGTATCTAGAGGATGCGCTTTTTTTGCTTTTGGGGGATAAGAATAATGAATATTTTGATTGTGGGAAATGGATTTGATTTATCGCATTATTTACCGACAAAGTATGATCATTTTATGGATGTGATGAATGCAATCGAGACCAAGGATACGGGCGGTCTACCAAAGAACTTACATGAAAAGAAAATTCAAGAATGGATACGGTTACTTGAGCAAACTTTTGATAAAAAAGTCGAAGCTGAGACAGATAAAAAATTTATGAGCTTTGAACAGCTTTTTGCTGGCAATAGAGATCCAGATTTTATCGCTAAAACAAAGGAATTTTATTTAACAGAAAATATTAATTTAAGTAAAAAAGATGTTATTCAGCTGCAATATAGATTGGCATTAAATTGTTGGTATGAGTTTTTTAAAGATCATGTAAAAGAAGTAAGAACTTGGATTGATTTTGAAAATAAAATTGATGAGGCATTGAGAGTAGTTGCAAGATTTATTGAGAATATAGAAGAAAAAATAGAAAAAGCTGCAGGTTTTTCTACTGAAGTTTATTTCTCTGGAGACAGTAATGAATGGCAAATTTTTTTGACCAGAGAAAACTGTAATATTCTAGAAAAATTAGGAATCTTAGAGTCTGGCTACTTTATTGATGAAACAGATAATGATGAATATGGACGTACCTATACAAATATACATAAGGTTAATGATTCAGATATTGGAGATTTTCGATTCTATATAAAAGGTGAAAATATCCAATTTTTATTGGGTTATAAGAAATTCAACAGTGATATCTTAATAAGTAATTTAGTAAAAAAATTAGAAGAATTTATAAAAATATTTAATTTATATTTAGACTTGATAGTTAATAAAATTAATTCGAATAACAATATTCAAATTTCCTCAAATGACTGGACTAATCCAGATAAAATTTATTCATTTAACTATACTAATACATATCAACGTATCTATGATTCGGTTGACGTTGATTACTTACATGGGAGTCATGGAGAGTTTCAAAATATAGTTTTAGGGATCTCACAGTTAGAAGATGAATCGCTTAAAAAGCTAAAAGCGTACGGTTTCACCAAATATCATCAAAAATTATTTAAAGATACTCATTATTTATTTTTAGATGGATATAAAAGAAAGTTGAAAGAGACTTTAGAAAAATACAAAAAACATAAAAGTCATAATTATCCAAACAATCAAATTGAACAAGAACGAGAAGAGCATTTTTTAAAGATAATGAAGTTAGATTTAAATTTTAATATTTGGGGTCATTCATTAGATGTTTCAGACAAAGATTACATCATTGATTTATTTAGCCTAAATGATGAGATAGATCGAAATGTAAGAGTAACAGTCTACTATTTTGATAGATTGGCCAAATTTTCTTTACTTAATAATCTTTTAGCAATTTTGGGCAAAGAAAAAGTAGAACATTGGATGAAAAACAAATGGCTTCAATTTAAACAAAATCCTGAAATAAAGTTTCAGACTGAAGAAAGAGCAGAGTTAGAGGACGTATCCTAAAACTATTCAGAATTAAATCTGCTAAAATTCCTTCTTTCTATTTTAGACAAAGTTCAGTCTGTTAAAACGGGCAGAATGACAATAAAAACTCCCATGCAAAACACCCAAACCCAAAAACTGACCCGTGCCACACTAATGTTTCCGCTGGCATTGGTCCTGTTTGAATTTTCCGTCTATATCTGTAATGACCTGATTCAGCCGGCCATGCTGGCGATTACCCGCGACTTTGGCGTAAGCAGTTCATGGGCACCCTCTTCCATGTCCTTTTTTCTGTTGGGAGGAGCATTTGTCGCTGCGATCTTAGGGCCATTGTCTGATCGTCTAGGGCGTCGAAAAGTTCTGCTCGGGGGCGTGGCATTTTTTACAATTTGCTGTCTGGCTATTTTATTGACACCCAATATCGAAAGCTTCTTGTTTGTACGCTTCTTGCAGGGTTTTGGCTTGTCCTTTATTACCGCCGTTGGTTATGCGGCTATTCAGGAAAGCTTTGAAGAACGAGATGCCATCAAAGTCATGGCACTCATGGCCAATGTCTCCTTACTGGCACCCTTGCTCGGGCCGGTATTGGGCGCTTTTATGATTGATCATATCTCTTGGCAATGGGGCTTTATCGGGATTGCATTTCTGTCATTTCTAAGCTGGTTTGGTCTCAACGCCAAAATGCCGAATACCAAGATCAGTATTCCAAAAAGACCCGTTAGCTATATTCTGGATGACTTTAAACAGGTCTTAAAGAATAAACGCTTTGTGATTATGACCATTGCATTGCCTTTGGTCAGTTTACCTCTGATGCTGTGGATTGCTTTGTCACCTGTGATTCTGGTGGAGCAGTTTGGCTTTAGCAGTGTGCAATATGGTCTGGCACAATTTCCAGTACTGGGTGGCTTGATTGCAGGTAATCTGATTCTGCTTAAAATTATCGATAAAATGCCCTTAGGGAAAACGGTACTCTTGGGCGTACCGATGATGCTATTTGGTACCGGCTTATTAATGTTCGGCTTATTTATTCCGGATTATTTTGTGCATTGCCTGATTATCGGCACCACCTGTATCAGTCTGGGGGAAGGGCTTAGTTTCTCGGTACTGTATCGTTTTGCACTGATGTCTTCCGAAGTGTCTAAAGGCACGGTGGCTGCGACGGTTTCGATTATCCTGATGCTGAGCTTTTTTGTGGTAATTGAAGCAGTACGAATAGCTTATGAAGCCTATGATATTTGGGCCTATTGCCTCGCATCCTTCATCTTGATTGCTTCGTGGTTTACTTTGCCGCACCTAAGCTTAAAGCAGATTATTTCAGAGCGGAAAGCGAGAGGGGAGTTTTAATTTTTTACTTAAAGAATGTTTTCTAACAAAAAAACTTTAGCTCTCCCTGACCCTCTCCTAAAAGGAGAGGGAATTTTCATTAAATTTAATAGTTTTAGAATTAATAATGAAGAATAGATAGATATTGAAAGTCCTCTCTCCCTATGGGGAGAGAGTTAGAGAGAGGGATTAATCAAGCCTCTTCAGCTACTGGCTGCTCTAGTTTTTTCAATTTCAGGTCAAATATAAACGGACCAAATGGCAGGATTGAAGCGATCAAGCCCATGATAAACATGCTCAGTGACCATTTCTGTTTTTCACACACTGCGAATAACACCACTAAAAACAATATAAAGAGTACGCCATGCCCCATACCGACATATTTCACTAAAATCGGATTATCCATCATATATTTCACTGGCATCGCGATAAATAAAAGTAGCAGAAATGAAATCCCTTCAAACAAACCGACCAGACGTAAAGTTTTGATGTTCATGATGCATACTGATTTAGCTAAATTAATCCTGAGTGTACCTAATATTATTTAAATATTGAATCTTTAAAATTTAAATATATTCAATACTTTTAATGGCTTATAACCAAGTAAAGCAGTTGGTTATTTAATCTCGGCACCTAATAATTCATGTCGTAATTTTAATAATTCCGGTAAGGTTTCCAGCAATAAACTGATCTGTTTCAACACCAAAAGCAGATGTGCAGACAGATTTTCCTGGGTACTTAAACGCTGGATTTCATTCCGTTTCTGCTGGATACTTCGTTCATCTAAGGGCTGTTGTTGCAACATTACCTTACTTAACCTGAATCCTGCTTAAGCCGATGATTTCATAATTTGAATTTTTGGCTTATTTCGATGGGTTAATTGATATGCACATAGCGAAGCATAAATTCCGCTGAGAAATCCATGAAGACTACGTGCTTT